>CAMQYY010000007.1 GCA_947039515.1 uncultured Ureaplasma sp. | reverse complement strand
AAATTATCCAAATGAATTATGTAAATAATGAATCTAATGATATTTCTAAAGAGGAGGCTAAATCTATTCCTATTTTAGATAATACTCATGAAGAGAAAAATGATTCTATTAATACCGAGAATAATGAAATTATCCAAATGAATTATGTAAATAATGAATCTAATGATATTAAAAATAGTAAAAAAGTTGAATCTAATGATGTTGAGATAAAAAATAGCGATCAGAAAATAAAAACTAAGTGAAAAATAAAAAGATTATCTGAATCTGGTGAGAATATTGAATATGTTTTTGACACAAAAGAAGAAGCTATTAATAAAATAAAAAGCTTATCTGAAAATGATATTGAAATTACTGAAAAAGATAGAAATGGTAATGTGGTATCGAAGGAAAAAATAATTAAAAATTAATTAATTTTTAATTATTTTTTTTATATAAATCTAATAAATTTTGGAATAGAAAAGCAATTGTTAATGGTCCTATTCCCCTTGGTACTGGGGTTATATATTTTACAATATTAATAACATCATCAAAATCAACATCACCACATATTTTACTTTCAAACTTATTTACTGAAATATCAATTAAAATTGAATTCTTTTTGACAAAACTTGAATTAATAAAGTTGGGTTGAGAAATAGCTGTTATCAGGATATCAGCATTTTTTGTTATTGATTTTAAATTTTTTGTTTTGGAATGACAAATAGTAACCGTTGCATTTTCTCTTAAAAGTAAATTAGCAAGGGGTTTTCCTATTAAATTTGATCTATTCATGATAACAATATTTTTTGATTCAATTTTAATTTTATTAAATTTTAATAATTCTATGACTCCTTTAATTGTTGGAGATATTAAATTGTTATATTTTGAATCTAGATAAAAATCACCAACATTAAGTCTATTGAAACAATCAACATCCTTATTTGGATTGATTGCATTAAAAATAAGATGTTGATCAAGGTTATCATTTAGTGGTAATTGTAATAGAATTCCATCTATCAATGAATCATTATTTAATTTGCTTATTTCATCAATCAAGTTTTTAGTTGTTATTTCTTCAAAAATTAATAGAGTGGTCTTTACTCCAATTAATTCTGCTATTTTCATTTTATTTCTAATGAAAATATTATTAGATTCATTTTGATTAGTTAAAATGAATACTATTGAAGGAATCCTCTTATTTTCACTAATTAACTTATTAATTGTTTTTTTTGAATTTAGATTTATTTTTTCAGATAAATATGAACCTGAAAGTATTTTATGATGCATAATAATCCTATAAAAATTTATCTAAAAATCAAATTTTATTTAGTTTAAATTCCTTATTATTTAAATACTTAAAATAATCATTAGTTGTTTTAAAAATTATTTTATAAGAAACTAATAATTGTGTTTTGAATCTACTATCTTTATCAATATATTTATTTGAGTATTTATTATCACCAATAATAGGGTGTTTTAAAAATGAAAGATGAGCTCTTATTTGATGAGTTCTACCCGTTAAGAGTTCAACTTCAAGTACGCTATATTTATCTGTTGATTTGATTATTTTGTATTTAGTAATAATTTTTTTATATCCTACTTGAGGTGAATCAACTATTTTTACAATGTTCTTATGAACATCTTTTTGATGATATGCATATAAAGTATCTTCCTTTTTGGGAATTTTATTATAAACAACAGAGTAGTAGAATTTTTTAACTTCATTATTTTTAATGATTTCATTAAGGTTTCTAAGGGCTTCAATATTTTTAGCTGCAATAACAATGCCAGAAGTGTTTCTATCTAATCTATTACATAAGCTAGGTTCAAATGTTTGCTCTATTTCAGGGTTTCATTGTTTTGATTCAAGCATATATAGTTTTAATTTATTTAATAGAGTGTGAATTTTTTCTTTATTATCTTCATGAGTGATCAAACCTATAGGTTTATTTAGTAAAATGATATTTTTATCTTCAAAAATAATGTTTAAATCATTTTTTGTTAATTTAAACAAATCATTTATTTTAGTTTCAAAATATTCATCATTTAAATAAATATCAATTGAATCATTAAAAGATAAACGATAATCATGTTGGGTTTTTTTTCCATTGACTTTTACTTTATTATTTCTTAATAAGGCAAATATTTCATTTCGAGATAAATGAGGTAACAATTTCATTAAAAAATTATCAATTCTCTTCATATTATCATTAGCTGTGATTATAAAATTTTTCATAGTTAAATTTATCCAATTTTAACATTTTCAGTTAAATATCTAAATCTATTAGATTTAAGTTTTTTTCTATTGAAAGAAAGAATTGTTGATGAAATACTGAATTGACCAATAAACATTAATATCATCAAATAGATTTTACCAAAAGGATCTATATGTTCTATATTCATAACACTTAATCCAGTTGTTCCAAATGCTGATGATGATAAAAAGATTGCATTTGTAAAAACAGACGATGCTGTATTAAATGTTGAAAATGAAAGAATAAATCCACCGATACCAACTATTATAAATCCAACAAATAATATTACATATGAATTAATTGAGTCTAATTCAGTAATTCTTCTTTTAAATATAACAATATCACTTTTTCCTTTTAGTTTTGAAATAATACCAATTAAACAAATACATAAAGTTGTTGTTCTAATACCACCAGCTGTCGATGAAGGTGAACCACCAATAAACATTAATACAGAAAATAGTCACTTTGTTGCAGGATTTAAATGCTCTAGATTAAAAGTAGAAAAACCTGCTGATCTTGTTGAAAAACTTTGAAATACTAATTGCATAATTTTATCACTTTGACTAAGACCTTGTATTTCGGAAGTTCAAAATAAGGATGGTCCAAATCCAGGTGTCATTTCAAATAATAATGTTAATGGTATTGCTATAAGCGATACTATAAAATAAGTACTTACTGATATTTTTGTAAATAAAGAAAATTTATGTAGTTTATCAAACTTAATTTGACCTACTCCTCAAGTTCTTTTAAAAATTTTTATTTTATGGGTTCTTTCCATTTTGAACTTATTAACTATATCGTATAAAATAGGGAAACCTATTCCACCAACAATGAACTCAATAGATGTTAAAAATAAAAAGAAATTGTGTGGTCCGTAACGATATGGCGCTAAAGATGATGAACCTATAATATCAAAACCTGCATTATTAATTGATGATATTGAATGAAAGAAACCTGCAAATAGTGAATTACCATAGTTACCATAAAAATGATTACTTTCTGCACTATTAGTTAAAAATCCATTGTCTCCCATTACTTGCAAGAAAGCAGGTTGTGTATAAAATCATAAAGAGTAAATAAATGCAAATACTATTTCAATTGTTAAAATTCAAAGAGTAGATCTACCAAGCATTTTTGGTGTATCACCTATTTTAGTATTACCTTTTTCTGATTGGGCTAAAAGCATATTATTAATAGATAATTTATCAAGCTTATTAACCATTTTTCAAAAAATAAAAACAAAGAACATAATTCCAAATCCGCCTAATTGAATAGCAAACATTAAAACTATGGAACCAAAAACAGAAAATATTTGGACAGGGTGCCCAATAGAGAGTCCTGTATTAGTAAAAGCACTAAAGGAAATAAACAAAGCATCGAAAAAATTAAAAGTGTAATCTGGATTAAAGGTTAAATCTGGATTTTGATAGATAAAGTGATATGAGTTATCATAATAGTCTATAAATCCGTTTTGACTAAAGCTTCGAAAAGAAATTGGTAAATATAATAAAATAGCAAAAATTAAAAGTAAGAGGAAATATATTCTAAACATCTTTTTAGTAACAGAAGTTCCGAAAATTAAACCTTTTATATTTTTACGTCCAAATGTATTCTTAATATTTTTTTTAGAAAACTTATCTTTTAACTTGTTTCCCATATCTATTGGTTTCATAATATAATTAATTATTGTATATTATAAAGATAAAATTGCAATATAAAGAGGTAATATCGTGGTTAAAAATGTTTTTGTTATAGGAATGGGTAGGTTTGGTTTATCTGCGGCTCAGAGTTTTCATGAACATGGTATTCAAGTAACTGTTGTTGACATTAATGAATCATTATTGAATGGTATTCAAAATATTCATGATTTCCATACTGCTCTTGTTTTGGATACAACTAATTTTGAAGCTTTAGCATCAACAGCTATTAAAAAGGCTGATTATGTTATTGTTGGTATGAGTAATATAGAGGGTTCTATCATGACTTGTGTGAACTTAAGAGACTTAGGTATTAAAAATATTGTAGCTAAAGTACAGAATAAAGTACATAAAAGAGTTATGAAGACATTAGGACCTAAAACAATTGTTTTTCCAGAGCATAATACTGCTATTCAAGTTGTTGATCAAATTATGAATGAAGAATATGAAATTATTTCTAAAGGGACTGACTATGCTTTCATTAAATTTGTTGTTAAAAATCCTGATATTATCGGAATAAAAATTGAAGATTTACAAAAAATTGTTTCAAGTTCTAAGTATAAAGTTGTTGCATTAAAGAAAAATGATATTGGACAACAAAATCTATTATTTGATTTTAAGGATATTATATTACAAAAATTAGATCAACTATATATCCTTTGTAGTAATGATAATTTGGCTGAAATAAAGAAGAAATTAATTTTAATCAAGTAAATTTATTAAAATATCATTTAATAAATTTGGATTATCACAAAATAACATGTTGTTTTTAATTTGACAATTTGTTATTTTTTTTTGATACATTTCATAAGCTTTTTTATTTTTTTCAATACTTAAATCAATACCAGAATTTAATCTTAAGCCCATCATTAAAATTTGAAAATAATAATCTTTTATCGTGATTTTTTCAAATGTTAAATATTCTGAATCAAAATTATTTGAATTTTGATACACATTTCTATTTTCAAACCCTGATGAACCATAACCTATTGCTTTCCAATCATTTGACAACCAATAAGCTTTATTATGCACAGATTCATATTTTGAATTGGTTGTTCAATTTGATATTTCATATCTTAAATATTTTAATTCATTTAAATTATCTTCAATATACACTAATTGTTCTTCAATTAATTCCTCATTAGTTCTATATTTTTGCTTATTTAAAATAGAGTTTGTTTTTACTTCTAAAGCATAAAAAGAAACATGATTAATTTCATATTTTGAAATAAAATGAAAACTTTCATCTAAATCATCATTTTTTAAGTCATTAAAACCATAAATAAAATCCAATGAAATATTATTTATATTAGATTTTTTCAAAAAATTAATTGCATCAATGACATTATTTTTATTATGATTCCTGTTCATTTTTTTTAAAATACTTGTATTAAAAGTTTGAACACCTATTGATATTCTATTTATTTTATTTCTTGCTAAAATTAGAACTTGTTTTTTAGTTACAAGTTCGGGATTTAATTCAATTGTAAATTCATATTCATTTTTATTTAGGTATTGTTTTAAATTTCTCAAAAGATAATCTAAATCAATTTCATTTAAATAATTAGGAGTTCCTCCACCAATATAGATAGTTTTATATTGGTGTTTAACACTTGTTAATTTTAAATTTAATATTAGTTTATCAAGATACTTTTTAATTAAATCCTGATTATTTGTTTTTAATCTAGGAAAATCACAATATGAACAAATGTTGCTACAAAACGGGATATGGATATATAAATGTTCCGTCATTTTATTTCCTTTTAATAAATTCATTAACTTTATTAATAACTAAATCTATACTGTCTTCATCAATATTGAAATCTATATCAACTTTTGTTTTATTATTAATTCAAGTTAATTGTTTTTTTGCTAGATTTCTTGTTTTTTGTTTAATTTTTTCAATATCTATATTTTTTTTGCTAATAATTGCATCAAGAATAATATCATATCCTATTGCTCTAAAGGAGTTTAATTCTTTGATATTAGGATATTTTAAAAAAAGATTTTCTACTTCTTTCTTTCAATTATTTTGAATCATAATATCAGTTCTATTATTAATAACTTCATACAGTTTTTCTCTATTTCGTACTGTGTGAATAATTAAAACATCATAAATATATTCATTATTATTGTTCTTATTTGAAATTAATGGTAATTTATTTGAAAAAATTAATTGACAGGCTCTTATTAATCTTTTTCTATTATTAATGTTAATTTTTTCTAATAGATTTTGATTATATTTAAAAATATAATCAAAAAGTTCTTGATTCGTTTTATTGTCAAAAATATCTATTTCATTTCTAGAAATATTATCATTTAAATCATAACCTTTAATCAATGCATCAATATATAAATTACTCCCACCACAAATAATTGGAATTTTATTTTTTTTGATGATTTCAGATATTTTTTTTGTAGCTATTTCTTGAAAAATTTTTATATTTCAATTATCATTAATATTTTTTTCATTAACAAAATGATGTTTAACACTGCTAAGATTTTGAGAACTTGGTTTATTTATTCCAATATTTAGTTCTTTATATATTTGAAAAGCATCAGCACTTATTATTTCAGTGTCAAATATTTTAGATATTTCCATAGCTAAATAAGATTTTTTTGTAGCTGTAGCCCCAACTATTATGATAACTTTTTCCATATAAATACCTTAAATTAAGTAAAAAATAACTTTTATTTATCGGAGGAATCAGCAATATTACTTGTATTAGAAAATGGGTCTTGTTCTTGAATTAGATTTTTTTCATTTGGTATATTGTTAATATCTTCAGGTACATTATTAGAAATTAGATCATCATTGTGTTTTTTTTCTGATTTAAAAATATTTTTTATATATGATTTTCTATTATGAAGCATTTTTATTTCAATAGGAATAAAAATAGCAAAACACATAGTAGGTATATAAGATGTTGTAAATTTTCAAATAAAGATACCACTATTAGAGAATGTTGTTCAATCAATATCAGGTGGTAAGCTTGGATTAGATGCATTAATATCTGGAGTAATAAATCAAGTTAATAACATTTGTAAAGTACCTTCACCACCTGGTATAGGCACTCAATTATTTGCTGTTGTTGATACATTTACATAATTAAATAAATTGAAATAATCCATATGAACACTTTTATCTTGAATTAAAAGAAAAGATAATAATAATGTTGAATAGAAAAAAATATTTCAAAATAACCCTATAATGATAATTAATGTTGTTGTTTTATAATCCTTAAATAATCCAACAAACTGTTTTTTGAAAATAGCATTTGTTCTAAATTTTTCATATATTTCATCTTTTGTTAAATAACTCATTTTCATTTTCATTTTAAAAAAATTAAGAAGGTAATTAACTCAAAAATGAACTCTTCTGCTATAACCTAAAAATCCTCACATTAAAAAGCTCAATAAATCAAATATTAATCCAATAAATCCTAATCAAAAAGCAGCTTGTCAAAATGAATTACTACTAAAAGTAGAATAATCACTAGCTATTATAAAAAATGATGGTCATGTAATTAAAATTTGTGAAAGAGAGTTTAACAATCCATTAGAAGCTACTATTGCTGATATATCAGATATTGCAACTCCTTTTGATTTAAATCAAAAAATATTATATGGCTCAGAACCAATGGCAAATGGAGTTATTACAGCTATAAATGTTGAAATTGCAGCAAATGATATTCACTCATATCATTTAATTCTAATTGTACTAATACTATATAATCTTTTCCTAAGAACAAATATTTTTGATCATATGCTATAAAAAGTAAAAAGAAAAATCAAAAAAAAGAAAGTTATTGCTATTGATAACCCTCAATTTTCAATACCTAAATCAAATAAATATCCGATATCATTGAAATTAATATTAAAAGCAAAAATTGATATTAAAGCAATAAAAGTTATTGAAAAAAGAGAAAGAAAAAATCCGATTATTATTCTTTTTTTTGTAAAAAATTGTTCTTTATTTATTTTATTATTATTGAAATTTTCAATGTTTTCATTATTTAGTAGATTGTCACTATTATTAATCATATTTTTATTTTATCATTTTCAAATAAATATCAATATCTTTCTAAGAAAATATTTTGGTATTTAAAATTTTTATATATTTTTATATTCATATATTTCAAAAATTAGTTTAGATATTTTTGAAGATTAGTTAATTTATCTAATTTTTCTCAATGAAATTTTTCACTATCTCTACCAAAGTGACCATAAACTGATAAATCTGAGAAAATTGGAGATTTTAGATTTAATTTTTTAATCATATTAACAACTGTGAAATCAAATTCATTAATAATGGCTTCATAAATTTTTTCATTAGGAATATGGTTTGTATTGAATGTTTCTAGATAAATTGAAATTGGTTTTGTTTTACCTATTCCGAATGATAATTGAATTTCACACTTATCAGCCAACCCTGCAGCTACAATGTTTTTTGCAACATATCTAGCCATATATGCACCTGTTCTATCTACTTTTGTAGCATCTTTACCACTGAAAGCACCTCCACCATGTCTAGATACTCCACCATATGTATCAACAATTATTTTTCTACCTGTTAATCCAGTATCACCAATAGGACCCCCAATTATGAATTTTCCAGATGGATTAACGATATATTTAAAATCATCACATCTCTCATAATCTTCAATAATAGGATCAATAATATTTTCAATAATATAAGTTTCAAACTCTTTAGGAGAATACTTTTCATCATGTTGAATAGATAAAAGAACATTAAAAATCTTAAAATTATTTTCATCAGTATAATCAATTGTAACTTGTGATTTCATATCAGCTTTTGCTCATTTAAATTCTTTACTTACTCTTAATTTTTCAGCTCTTTCTAATAACCTATGTGCTAATAGAAGTGTTGTTGGAATGTAATAATTATTTTCATTTGTAGCAAAACCATAGGTAATACCTTGATCACCAGCACCAATTTCACCAGATTTTTTAAAAACTGATTGAGAAATATCTGCGGATTGACTATTAACATTTGAGATAATTGTAAAATCATTTTCATTATATCCAAGAGGCATAATGATTTCTCATGCTTTTTTAACAACATCAATATAAGTATTGGTTGTAATTTCTCCAGCAATAACAATCAATCTATTTGATGCTAAAACCTCACATGCAACTTTTGCATTTTCATCTGACTTTAAACATTCATCAAGTATATGATCAGAAATTTGATCACAAATTTTATCAGAGTGACCTTTTCCAACACTCTCACTTGTTAATAATTTTCTATATTCCATTTTAAAACCCTACCTTTTTATTTTTAATAATTATTCACTAATTCACTTTATTAATTTGTAATTCTTTTTGCCTTTTTTAAAAATTGTATAATTACTCACAATCACATGTTCATTATTAATAATCATATTTTCATCATCTATTTTATATCCATTTATTTCAATAGAACTATTTTTTATTAATTCTCGTGCAGTTTTATTAGAAGTTGAAAATTCTAATAATGTTAATACTTCCTTTAAATTAAAATTATTATTAGTTAATTCAATTGATGGAATTGTATTAAAAATCATATTAATTTCATCAGATGTTAAATCAATAATATTACCTGAAAATAGCACATCAGAAATTTTAAGAGATTGATTGTATTTTTCTTTTCCATGAACATTAATAACAATGTCTTGGGCAAGAATTTTTTGTGCAATTCTTTCTTTTGGATTTGCTAATGATTTTTTTTGAATTTCTTTAATTTCACTTGTTGGAATTAATGTTAAAAAATTTAATAATTTAATAACGTCAGTATCATTTTGGTTAATTAGGAATTGATACATTTCATAAGGAGAAGTAAGTTTTTCATCCAAAAAAATTGCTCCTTTTTCTGATTTACCAAATTTATTACCATCTGATTTTAATAATAAATTTAATGTTAATCCTGCTGCTTGTGTTTCTAAATCAGAATTTTTTCTAATCATTTCAATACCAGTTGTAATATTGCCTCATTGATCACTTCCACCAGCTTGAAGATAAATATCTTTATTTTCATATAAATATAAGAAATCATAACCTTGTATCAAAGTATAAGCAAATTCCGTAAAAGATATTCCTGTTTCAAGTCTTGTATTTATCGATTCTTTTTCAAGCATGTAATTAACATTTATTAACTTCCCAGCTGTTCTTAAAAATGTTAAAAAATTCATATCTTTAAAATGGTCATAATTATCTAAGCTTTCAGATTCTGAAAATTTCTCTAATTGTTTTTTAATAAATTGCTTATTAATTTCAACTTTTTTTTCATCTAATAAATTTCTCTCATTAGATTTTCCAGACGGGTCACCAATCATTCCAGTAGCACCACCAACTAAAGCATAAGTTTTTATATTATTTCTTGATAATCTTTTCAAGAACATAATCATCGTATAATTACCTAAATGTAAAGATTCAGCACTAGGATCAAATCCTACATATATTCCTTTTCCTTGTTCAAAAGCCTTAATTACTTTTTTTTCATTAGTAATATTATTAATGATTCCTCTAGATTTTAAATCTTCTAAAAAGTTTTTCATTTTTTTTCCTTATTCCTCTAAGAATTTGCTAATTATCTCATTAGCTAATTCAAAGTATGCAATTCCTGCTGGTTTTCATGGTTCACTATCAATGATAGTTTTTTTCTTAGATTGAAGTTTTGATATTGTAATATCTTGAGGGATAATAGTATTATAAATAGAATCTTTAAAAATTGATGAAATTTGAAATAATGATTCAGCATGATTAGTTAATCTTTTATCAAACATATTAATAATAATTCCAGCTATATTTAAATCCTTATTATATTTTTTTTGAACAATTCTAATAGTTCTAAGAATTGATGAAATTGATTCAAGTGAAAAATAATCACATTTAACAGGAATAATAACTCTATTACTTATTGTTAAAATTAATTGATTTAAATATCCTCATGATGGTGAAGTATCAATTAAAATATAATCATAATTTTTCTCAATTTTTTCTAATGCTTCTCTAAAATTTTTTAAATTCTCTTCAAAATCAGATTCCATAATATAAAAACTTAAATCAATTGATGATGGGATTAAATCAATATTATTTGATATGCTTATCTTTGCACTCTTAATTGAGGCCTTCTTTTTTAAAATATGATGAATATATAGAGATGTTGATTGAGAACAAAGATTACTTGTCAAATTTCCAATTGGGTCTGTATCTATTATTAATATTTTTTTACCATTCTTAGCCAATGCTGCTGATATATTAGCAACTGATGTAGTTTTACCAACTCCACCTTTAAGCGAAAGAAATGTAATTATCTTATTTTTCATAAAGTTAATTTTAACATATTAATTACTCTCTATAATTGTTTTAATAATATTAATATAATCATTTGTTTTTTCAATAAATGGTAAATGTGAAGTATCTTTGATTTCATAACAATTAATTACTGGGATGTATTTTTTATAAAGTTTCAATGTTGATTTAGAATTAATTATTTTATCTTTTTCACCAGTTATTAAAAATGATTTGCTTGTTAATGATTTTTGGGATTTATTTAATAAATTGTATGTACTAGGCAACATCAAATTTTTTGATAATTTTCTAAATTCTTTTCTATTATCTAATTGATATTTTAAAGAATATTTTAATTTATCACAATTATTACTTGGGAAAAAATTTCTTGGATATCTATAAATAATTGACTGGTGTTTAAATGCTTGATTCAAATTATTTGGAAAAAATTTAAAAATATTAATTGAATTAAAGGTTATTCTAGTGTTAAAGGGTGTTATATGAATTGACTTATAAATTCTTTCTGGAATTCTTGCATTAATACAAGTAACAAGTCCGCCACCCATTGAATGACCAATTAAAATAATATTGTTAAAGTTTTTGTATTCAATAAATTCAATAATATAATTAACAAGGTTTTCAAATTTAATTTTATCATTTATTCTTTTTGAAGTAGTGTTATGAATTGGTAATTCAATAGCATAATAGTTATACTCATTTAAATAAGGAATTGCTACATCATGATAATCACTGTTTGTTGCAAAACCGTGAATAAATAGAATTGGTTTAGCATTATTTTTACTTGCTTTATTAAAGGTGTATGCAAAATTATTTTCAAAAATTTTTTCCATTTTAATAACCATACATTCTATATAAAACAAAATATCAAAATTTTCAATATCTTTTAGGGAATTTTAAATGTGTATTATTTTTTTCTAAATTTTTAAGTCTCGATTTCAAAAGTTTTTTTTCACTCTTTTTTGCCTTCATTTGAAATTGAATATGTGAAAACATTACTGAATGATAAAAAGCTAATTGATCATTAATACATTGGTTATTTTTTATTGAAATATTCCAAGAATTAATGCAATTATAAAAATTTTCTAATTGTGAAATTCCAGCTGATATTTTTTGAAAAGAAATATTAGCTCTACTTAATGATTCTTTATCAACAAAATAATAATAATTAGGATGGTTTAAAAAGATAATATTTTTTGTATTATAAATTCAAAAACTAACTGAACCAGCATCTTCAAAGTAATTATATTCTTGACAAAAAGAAAAATTATTTTCTGTCAAGTATTCCTTTCTTATTAGAATGTTTCAAGCATATGGTGTGTTATTAATCAAATAAGATTCATTTGTTGTATTTTTATCTATTTTATCAGTTATATAAAAAGATTTGTGAGTATTATTTTTATTAATAAAAGCAGAATTAATAATCATATCTGGAATAAAATTAGCATTTTTTAGTTCTAAATTAAAAATAGAAAATGTATCTAATGAAATTCAATCATCAGCATCAATAAAATAAAAATAATCGGTGCTAACTTCTTTAATCAAATCATTACGAGTAACTGATAAACCTTTATTTTCTCTTGAAATAATTTTAATTCGTTCATCTTTTTCTTTATATTTATTTAATATTTTAAATGAATTATCAGTTGAACCATCATTTAAAATAATAATTTCAAGCTCTCTATAATCTTGATTGATAACTGAATCTAAACATCTTTCTATGTATTTTTCTCCATTATAGCATGGAATAAGAACAGTGTATTTCATTATTTACCTGTTGAACCAAAACCATCTTTATCTCTTACAGTATTAGATAATTCATTTGATTCTTCAAGTTCAAAAACATATGACTTTCTAATGATTCCTTGAGCTATTTTTTCATTTTTATTAAAAAAATAATCATTATTAGAGTGATTATATAACATAATTTTTATTTCGCCACGATAACCATTATCAATAACACCGGCATGAACATTAATTTCATGCTTAGTCGCTAATCCTGATTTAGGCGCTATATTCATTCAATAATTTTTAGGCAGTTCGATAATGACCCCTGTAGAAAAAATATTCGATGATTTCGCTTTTAAAACTTTTGCTTCAGATGTATAAAAATCATAACCAACATCGCCATCTATAGCTGGTTCAGAAATACCAATAATATCATTATTAATTTTTTTAAATTTTATTTTCATATCTTAATATTACTTTAAAAAAAAAAATTAGGTATTTTCATTAATTTTTGCCTATCTATAAAATATAGGTGAATGACATGAAAAAAACAAAATTTATTTGAGGATTCCTACCATTATTTTTAACAGGTATAATGACTACTAATTTTATAAATTTTAGTGGTGTTAATATTAATGAATCTGAAACTAAAAACAATTCAACGAGTGACATTAATATTATTAATGATATTAATTCTAATTATTGAATTAAGAATAATAAGATTGAAACAAAAATTAAATTATCAGTAAGAACTATAAAAGAATTATGAATATTTTCAAGTATTAGAGCAAACCATAGGATTTGATATCAAGATTATCAATACAAAGATGTTAGTACTCCTACTTTTGATACAAATTCTAAGAATATTCATTTTAATGTTTGAAATAAACCGGTTAGCCAACTTTTCTCTGATCCTGACCCTTATTGAGCTGATCCTAGTGGAGCAAAATGAAATAATAAGTTAGTAGACATCGGAATCGAAGGCAAGAAAGGTGAACATTTAGCTAGTAGCAAAAATTATTGATATGGAAAAAGTTATTATAATGATTTTATATTAAATGATCAAAATGTATATAAACCTCAAAATTATCCATTTTATCCATGACATAATTACTTTGCTTATACAATTAGATATTACCAAACACCAAGCTATGTTCATCAGGCTTTAAACAAGAAAATAGAATTTAGTGAGATAACAAATAAAAATTTCTTTAATACATTTATCGAATTAAATAAAATTTCTTTTGATAATAATGGAAAAGTTTGAAATAAAGATAATTATAATCAAATGGATAATCTAATTAAATTTAATGATTCTTTTCATATTGCAAGGGAAATTAGTAAAGTTTATCAAGTTGTAGAAAAGATTGATAATTTTATTATTGCTAATACTTCAGAAAATGACCAATGATTGAATCAAATTGTTAAAAAAGAAAATATTCTTAGCCTTAAAAATGATTTTGAAAATTGAAAATTTGCATCTGCTAATGAGGCTTTAGTAAGATATAATGCTCTGATTGATATCAATAATTCAGAACTTATTCCAACAACTAGTAATTATGAATCTGAATATAACAAATTAATTGAAAATATTTATAAAAATAAATTAATATCACTGGATAGACAATTAACTATTTTTGATATTGATACAATTTATAAAATAACTCTTGCTATTTTTAAACAAAATCAAATTAATTTGACACTTAATATTAATGATAAATTTATTAAATATAATATATGAGATGGTGAATCTTTTATTAAAATTTGAAATGATTTATTATTAATAAACAAAGATAACAATTTATTAAAAATTGGTATTGAAAAAGTTGAATTTAAATATATTGGCGATCATAACAAAACTGGATATTTTAATAGCTCTTATACTATTGAAAATTCAGATATTAGTAATGAATTAAAAAAGGAAATATCATTATCAATTAGAGAGGAAGCTAATAATTTTGATAATGTTGATGTTCTGAATATTAATAATTTTGGAATTCAAATTGATTCAGATTTATATCTTTCAGAAACTCTTGGAACTGGTAAAAATATAGGTAATGGGTATCCATATGGAGAATTCATTCCAGATAAAAAAAATACTATAAAAAATTTATTAAATAGCAATTTTATTTTACCTAATAAAAAAAGTCTCTTTAATGAAATATATGATATTTCAAATTCAACAAATATTTTAAACTACTTTGATAATAGAAAAACATATGAAGCTTTTCAATCATTCAACATAAATATTAATGGATATCCTAATTTTATACCAAAGAATGAAAATGGTGATTTCTATTTAATTGGTGAAACTGACAAATGAAAATTTTCCGATGGAACAAATGGTGATTTTACTGAAAATTTTAAAAATAATTTTTTTGAAAAAGCTAATATTAATTCGTTAAATATTATAGAACTCGAACCTAAAGATAGACTAATTAGTGGAATTTGAGATGATAATGGATATTTTTTAATTAAATGTAAAAATAATCTTGTTAAGGAACTAAATATAAATATAAATAATGATGAAACAATATTAGTTCAAATTGAAAAATTTATCAATTATTTAAAAGAGCAAAAAAATTGAATTCCAAGAAGTGAGAAAATAGTTGAAGATTATTTTCTTTATCAAAAAGAATATAAAAAAGTGCTTTATAGCATTGGTTATAATGAATTATCAGAAGAAGAAATTAATTACTTAACTAAAGATTTAAAAGTTGAAGTTGAAATTAGTAATGAAAATTTATATATGCCAATTGATTTTAAGTATGGATTAAATGATCTCAACAGATATAATACTTTTTTTAAATACTTTTTTGAAACACCGATTTGAAAGTATATTGAATCCTATTATGCTAATTTTTATAATGTTGAATTAGTTGATGAAATAACATTTATTAATGAAAATAATATTGAGGAAAAGAAGGTTACACCTAATGAAATGTTTTTTAAATATTTTGATATTATTGAGAAAAACAATTATGTGACTATTTTTGACAAAAATGATTTGCAATCAAAAAATATTATTAAAATTTTTATACCAGTAAAAGAATTATCAACAAGTGGTGAATTATCAATTCAAAATAATTCTCATTTAATTGATTTAAAAATAAATGAGATGAACCATATCAATACTGAGGTTACTAAATATAATAAAAAAAATAGTGATGATTATTATATTAATTTGAATTATTGAAATATTTTTACAATAGTTGGACCTATTGTAGCAATTGGGATAATTGTACTAACAATATTTTTAATAAAAAAATGAAGAAATAGATTTGAAACAAAATTAACAAAATTAACTGATAAAGACATTTCTTTAGACTAATAAAAATACTTTATTTTAAGCAGGTTCTTCTAATGTTAAATCTGCAAAGTCAAATTCAACTTCTTGTTGGTTACCTAAAAAATCATATGAAACTAATGCTTTACCTGTTGTTTCATTAAATGAAATTACTTGAGCTTTTTCACCTTCAAAATTACCATTTTTAATATAAACAACTTGATTAATTAAAAATGGTGATTTGATGTGTATTTTTTCAAAAATAACACTATCTTCAGTTGAAATAATTTTATTTTGTGAACCATCTTCTTGATCAACAATAACACCTTCTAAATCAGTTTTAATATTTAAAATAGCTTCTATTTCATCTTCTGATACTGGTGTTGGAGGCGTATTTTTTCCAGATGACCCTAAAATACCCATTATTTGATTTGTATTTCTAATAACAAATCAAGCTTCTTTAGTCATTAACATTTTTATAAAAATATATCCTGGAAATCTGTTTTCTTCGAAATCTTTAATTTTTCTAAATTTTTTATGACCATTTTTATCAATAACAGGGCCTTCTCAAACAATATTTTTAAGATTTCTACCATAATTAGACGGCAAAGTATCTTCGGTATATTCTTCTAGAATTTCAACTTTTCTATCTTTTATAATTTTGATATCTTGAATTAATTCTGATAATTTAAAAGCTTCAATTTTACTTTTTAAATTTTTAACAATAGAATCTTCATTACTGCTTATTACAGTTATAATAAATCATTGATATTCGTTTATTTGTGGTTTTTTTTTCATTTGTTTTCCTTAAGCTTTATAAACTATTTAATAATGAAGCTAGTGAAGCTATCCCAAAAAATAATAATGATAATACTATTATAAAAATAATAACAATCAATAAATTATAAAATGTTCCATTGACATTTAACCAATGGATTCTTTTAAATTCTTTTCCTATACCAAAAAATCACTTTTTAATTTTAAAAGAAGGTGAATTAAAATTTTTAATGTACTCTAGTTCTGTATGATCTAATTCCTTTTGTAAAAATTCCAACTCATATTCAAATTTTTGTGCTCTTTCAATAGCTTCTTCTTCAGTTAATTCTATTTTATTTTTTTTATTCAACTTAAGATCAAGATTATAATTTTTGATTAAATTTCCCATTTCAGCTCGAACTTGTTTAATTTTCTTTAATTCATGCTTTTTTATAGTTTTATCGGGTTTTTCCTGATTTTTTTTTTCTAATTTCTCAGGTTTTATTTTCTTTTGTTTATCTGGTTTTGCTTTTTTATTATCATCCATTTATTTTGATTCCTTATGAACTGTTTTTTTATTACAATTCTGGCAAAATTTATTTAAAATCAATCTATTTGAAACTAAATTATTACGTTTATAATTATAATTTCGAGAAAGACAATCTTCACATATTAATATAACGTTTTTGTTCATTTCAGTTATTATCTACCTTAGTGATTTTTAACTATTTTAATTGAAAAAAATAGAATAAAAAAAGGTAACTTGTTACCTTTATTATTTATAATAACATAAATTAAAAATAATTTTCTTTTAAAAATTTTTTCATAGATAAGAATTCATTTGATATTTTTTTAATAGACAAATTCAATATTTTTGCTATTTCTTGTTCTTTATATCCTTTTAGTCTTAAAATGATAATATCTTTTCACTCATCTTTTTTACATATAGTTAATAAATTTTCAATTTCAAGCTGTAAATTTAGTTGATTGATTTCATTTTTTTCATTTTCGTATTCAATAGAATTACCATTGGTAACATCATCAATAACATAGTTTAAAGTTTTTTGTGAGTTTGTTAAAAACTTATTACAATATCTATTTATGCTTTGAGTCACTTTTTTTGAAAAACAAACAAGAAAAATATTAAGTTCTATTTTATTTAATCGGTATTCACTCAATGTTTTTTGATAACAAATATAAATTGTTGATTCAAAATCTTCATAATCGAGCGGAATATTAAAATACTTATCACGATATATATTAATAGCTGTTTTATAAGCTATTGGTTTTAATATTGAAAAAAGTTCTCATTCAAGAATTTCCTCATCACTAATTCTTAATTTATTTAATAGCATTTTTGATTTCTCATTTAGCATTAAACTTTTATATTTTATAACAGACATTTATTACTCCTTTCTAAGAAATAATTATTATATTAATTAAAGAAAAAAAGGTGTCATTTTAGTGCCAACTTCAAAAAGAAAGAAATATTGTAAAATAAAGTGAAATCAAAAAGGTATTTTTTTTTATTTATACTAAAATTTATTAAATGCTTTTACACATATAAAAATAAGAAGGTGCAAAATGGAACTGACTTTACTATCTGGAATAATAATTCTTAATATTTTCATTTTTATGGCAATCTTATTTGGTTTATCTATTTTAATTTCGAAAAGTGATATTAAAAAAAAGATAATGAGAAAGAAGAAAAATCATGATACTAATTTATCCTTTGTTAGATCATTAACTTCAACTTTATTAAGACTATCAGAATCAAAAATTGGAGCAATAATTATTATTGAAAATAAAGATAGTTTAGAAGAATATATTAATATAGGATATAAAATATTAGCTAGCTTTTCTCCTGAGTTAGTTGTTTCAATGTTGTTTAATAAACATTCGCCACTTCATGATGGTGCAATCATTGTTAGAGATACAGAAATTGTTTCAGTCTCTAGTTATTTACCAATTACATCTCAAGTTTTAAATGTTGGATATGGTGCAAGACATAGGGCTGCTTATGGTTTGTCAGAAAAAACAGATTCACATTGTTTTGTTGTAAGTGAATCATCTGGTAATATTTCATATTTTAAAAAAGGTAAATTAACATTATTATCAACTCAATATAAGGATGATACTCTTGATTTTATTAAAAATGTATTAATAGAAAATAATAAGGTTAAACAAAATGTGAATTAAAAAAATTATCCCTCAAAAGGATGTTGATAATTTAACATTATTGCTTGAAAAAAATGCAAAAATAAAGAATGTTCAAAGAATAAATAAAACTATTAAGGCAAAACCTTTTAATTTAATAGTTGAAGCGATAAATAATATTAAAGAAATCAATAATCTTATTTTTATTTTAGTTGCTTCTAGTGAGTTACACTCAAATATGATTTTTGAGTCTTTAAAATTCGAAGTTCAAGAAGAAGTTATTAAAGAATCTACTAATCCTGAACTAAAAGTAATTATTAATAATATTTTTCCGGATGAAATTTTTTATATAATTGAGAGTTATCCTGAATATGAAAAGAAAATTTTGTCATCATTAGATTCATATAATAAAAGAAAAATTAATGAATTAATGCAATTTGAATCAGATACAAATGGTAGTTTAATGAATACTGAGTTAATTAAATTACTTAACTCATGAACTGTTAAATATGCAATGGATGTAATAAAAAAAGAAATATCAAATGTTCAAATTAATACAGAATTTTATGTTATAGATGATGATAAAAAACTTGTTGGATCTATTAGAATGAATGACTTATTTTTTACTGATAACTTTGATTCTCAAATATCAGATTTAATGATAACTAATATTATTAGTGTTAATGCAAAAGATTCAATAGAAGATTCTATTTCTATTTTTGAAAAATATTCTCCAGAATCATTACCAGTTTGTGATGATGAAAATAAATTATTGGGTTTTATTAAAAATGAAGATGTAATTGATGCATTGCAAGAAGAAGTTACTGAAGATATTTATAAAATGTATGGAATTACTCAAATATCAACTCCATATTTTCATTCTACAATTTGAGAAATTATTAAATCTAGAATTTTTTGATTAATAACATTAATGATTGGAGCTACATTTACTTCAATTGTTATTCAACAATTTCAAAATCACATTGATGGTCTTTTTATAGGATTAACTACTGCTATATTGATTCCAATTTTACCTGTAATAACTGGTACAGCTGGTAATGCAGGTGCACAAGCATCAGCATCTATTATTAGGTCTCTAGCACTTGGTGAAATCACAAATAAAGAATATTTTAAAACCATTAAAAAAGAATTTTATATAGGGGTAATAATTGGTTTTATTCTAGCTATTGTTAATTTCTTAAGATTAGCTATTTTTTATGCAATTTTCAATGAACCAATTGATACTGCAATCTTCCCTAATAAATGAGATTTTTATAATTTTAATATTTTGATGTCTCTAGTAATATCATTAGCTCTTTTTATTTCCATTATTATTTCTAAATTGATAGGTTCTATTTTACCTATTTTAGCTAACAAATTGAATTTGGATCCAGCAAGCATGTCATCACCTATATTGGCTACTATTGCTGATATCACTTCAACAACATTATTATTCAGCTCTTTTTTAGGATTTATGACTATATGAACTACGATGTAATTGTTATAGGGGCTGGTCATGCAGGACTTGAATCTAGTTTAATTTTATCTAAACTAAACTATAAGGTTTGTTTATTAACAATGAGTGAGAAATCCGTTGGAATGATGCCTTGTAGCCCTAGTATTGGGGGGCCGGCCAAAGGTATTGTTACTAAAGAAATAGATTGGTTGGGCGGAATGCAAGCAGAAGCTGCTGATGCTTGTCAATTGCAAATGAAAATGTTAAATACATCAAAAGGACCAGGTGTTTGAGCTCTAAGAGCGCAAATTGATATTGTAAAATATCATGAATGATTTCTTAAAAAAGTAAAAGAAGATAAAAATATTGATCTTATTATTGATGAATGCACAGGTTTAATTATTGAAAATAAAATTATTAAAGGTATAAAAATTAATAATAAAAAAATATATTCAAACTATGTAATTATTACAGCTGGAACTTATTTAAGCTCTGAAACATTTAAAGGTTTAAACTCTATAAGTGAAGGTCCTAGTGGATTAAAAACAAATAAATCATTAAGTAATGAGTTAAAAAGTAATAATATTGATTTAATAAGATTAAAAACAGGAACACCTGCTAGAATTAAAAAAAATTCTATAGATTATTCAAATATGACACTTGAACCAGGAAGTAATGAAAGATACTTTTTTAGTAAAAAAAACAAAGATTTTTTAGATTTTAAAAATCAGTTGCCTTGCTATATTATTCATACAAATGAAAAGATACATAAAATTATTCAAGATAATATTAAAGAGTCAGCAATGTATGGTGGTGCTATATCAGGTACTGGACCTAGATATTGTCCATCAATAGAAGATAAAATTATCAAATTTTCTCATAAATTACGCCACCAAATTTTTGTTGAACCGGAATCAAGATCATTAGATACTGTATATTTAGGAGGATTTTCAACCTCTATGCCTACTTTTATTCAAGACCAAATGATTAAAAGTTTACCAGGATTTGAAAATTGTATTATTGATAAATATGCTTATGCTATTGAATATGATGCTATTGATCCTATGCAATTAAAATTAAGTCTTGAATCTAAAGAAATATCAAATCTTTTTTTTGCCGGACAAATCAACGGCACATCTGGATATGAAGAAGCTGCTGCTCAAGGATTAATAGCAGGAATTAATGTCAATAGGAAAGCAAAAAAAGAACCTATTTTTTATTTAAAGAGAAATGAAGCTTATATTGGGGTTATGATAGATGATATTGTAACTAAGGGAATAACTGAACCATATAGATTATTAACATCAAGGGCAGAGCATCGTTTGTCTTTGAGAAATGATAATGTTGATGATAGACTTATTGAAATTTCCTATAATGAAAAACTGATCACAAAAGATGAATATAATAAATATAAAAATAAACCATTTATTGATAGTTTTATTCAAAAAACAAAAAATATAACTATTGGAATGATAAAAGAATTAAGTTTTGATAATAAAAAAACAAATCAAACATTTTATGATTATTTAAAAAGACCTGAAGTTAAATTAAGAAATATATATAAATATATAACTCAAGAAGAAATATCTAATGATATATTGGAAAAAATAGAAATTAGAATCAAATTTGAAGGTTATATTAAAAAACAAAATGAATATCTAAATCAATTAAATAATCTTGAAAAATATTCACTTAATTTTATTCATGATTATCAAATTATTGATAATATTTCACTTGAAGCTAGAGATAAATTAAATAAAATAAAACCCATTAATTTGGATCATGCATCAAGAATAAGTGGTATTAATTCGTCAGATATTATTGCTATAAAATTATTTTTGGAAAGAAGTTAATTATGGACAGAAATATTTTTATTCAAGAAGTTACAAAAATGTATCCTAATAGAGAAATAAATTTTGACTTGTTTGAAAAATACAAAGAATACATTCAAAAAGAGAACCAGCTTTATAATTTGAGTAATATTGTTAGTGATGAAAAAATATACTTTGAATATTTTTTTAATTCTATATTACCTTATACTGACTTTGATTTTGATAATAAAGAACTTTTAGACATTGGTAGTGGAAGTGGTATACCTGGAATAGCTTTAAAGATTATTTTTCCAAAAATGAAATTAACTATTATTGAATCTAATTTAAAGAAAATTAAGTTTATGCAAAAATTAAAAGATATATTATTTTTAAATGATATAAATTTTTTAAATATAAGAGCTGAAGAAATAAGTTGAAATAATCGAGAAAAATTCGATTATGTTACATCAAGAGCTGTTGCTAATTTAAAAATACTTTCTGAAATTTCTATTCCTTATTTAAAAGTGGATGGATTTCTAATAGAACCAAAATCAACTAATTATTTAAATGAAATCAAAGAAGCAAATTGAATTTTAAAGGAATTAAAATCAGAAATTATTGATATAAAAAAAATTCAAAATTTAAAAGAACATAACATTATTTGTATTAAGAAAAATAAAAAAACAAATATCGAATATCCGAGAAAATGATCAACTATAATTGCAAAATAAAAAAATCTAAAATTTAATTAGAAATTTTTTTTAAAAAATTATTAACAATTAAACTTGTATTTTTAGTTTCATCTAAAATAAAATTATTTGATTGATATTCTATAAATTTTTTAACTTCATGACAATATTTATCTACTTCTTCTATACATGGAACATGTCCTGAATTTTCAAAAATAACAAAACTATTTCCAACATATTTTTTATAGGTACTTATAGCTGTTTTATAGGAAATTATTCCATCTTGTTTACCAACTATTAAAAGTGTAGGAATGTCTATTTTTTTCTCTGCCTTTAATAAATTTGCAAAAGTTATGATTGAAACTAAACTTAGTGCAACTTTAAAAAAATCCTTTTTATTTTTTTTCAAAAAAAGTAATTCATTTTCAATTATTTTATCTTCAAAAATAATAGTATCTTTACCAAAAATTATTTTTTTTAACTTTACTAAATCAGATTTATTATTAGGAAAGAAGTTTACGAAATTTAATACCTTTGGAGAAAAAGAAGTATTCATTGGACAAACAGTTATCAACATTTTAATTCGTTCTCTAATTTTAGATACCAAAATAGCAGAAATCCCGCCACCCATAGAATGACCTATTAATATTATGTCTTTTAAATCTAATTCTTCAATAAAATTAATAGTGTGTTGAACGAGATAATTGAAAGTTATTTTCTTGCTATTATATGGTGCAAATCCATTACCTGGTAATTCAATTGAATAATAATCATATTCATCAAATTGTTTAGCTGCTAACAAATGATACTCACTTGATGAAGCAAAACCATGAATAAAAAACATTGTTCCTTTTGATTTATCTTTTGCAGGAATGTGTCTATATGCAAATTCTTTAAGATATTTAATTCTCTCCATTAATTAATCCTTACTATTTAAAAATAAATTTATTATGTAAAAAATTCTGTTCTATTTCTAATAATCTATTATACTTTGAAACTCTCTCACTTCTAGAAAATGAACCTGTTTTTATTTTTTCGGCTCCAACAGCTATTGCTAAATCAGCTATAGTTGAATCACAAGTCTCACCAGATCTATGAGAAATAGTTATTTTAATATTAGCACTTTGTGCTTTTCTTATGCATTTTAGAGTTTCAGAAAGTGTTCCAATTTGATTTAATTTAATTAAAATTCCATTAGAAGACTTTTCTTTAATTCCTCTTTCTAGTAAATCAATATTTGTACAATATAAATCATCACCAATAATTTCAATATTAGAATTTTCTGTTATTAATTTAAAATATTCTCAATTTTCTTCATCAAAAGGGTCTTCAATATATTTAATAGGAAACTTATTTTTAATATCTAAATAATAATTTAATAATTCTTTACTTGTTTTTGTTGATTCTTCTTTTGAAAGCACATTCTTCAAGAAAGCTTTTTTGAAGAAATATAAATTATTTTCCTCATAAAATTCACTTGCAGCAGCATCAATACCAATCACAATGTCAATTTCAGGTCTATAACCTGCTGAAATAATTGCTTCATTTAAAATTTTAAACAATTCATATATACTTTCAAAATCAGGAGAATAACCGCCTTCATCACCTTTAGAAGTTGCTTTTTTATAATTCTTTAAAATATTTCCTAAACTATAAAATACTTCTGAACCCATTTTTATTGACTCTGAAATCGAACTAGCACCGATAGGAACAATCATAAATTCTTGAAAATCTAATGAATTATCAGAATGAGCTCCTCCATTTAAAACATTAATCATTGGCATTGGAAAATGTTTTTTATTTATCTTTGTTTTCAATAAATGTGTTGCAATATACTCATATAATGGAACATCAAAATATTGTGCTCCCATTTTAGCTACTGCTAAAGAAACAGCTAAAATAGCATTAGCACCTAATTTTGACTTATTTTTTGTTCCATCTAAATTAATCATTATTTGATCAATATTCTCTTGGTTTGTGAAATTTAAGCCAATTAATTTTGGAGCAATAATGTTGTTAATATTATCAATGGCCTTTAAAACAGATTTTCCAAAATAATTTTTTTTATCATTATCTCTCAATTCAAATGCTTCTTTTTTGCCAGTTGAAGCTCCTGAAGGAATTAAAACTTTATTTGTCAAATTATCATCTGATTCAATAATAACTCCAATAGTAGGATAACCTCTTGAATCTAATTGATGATAAGCAAAAATATTCTTTATTTTCATATTATAAATATATCGCTGTTTCTAATCCTAAAATAATCATATTTTTAAAACTCGTTCTTCTATCCTCTGCTGATAATGCCTCATTAGTTACTAATGAATCACTCACTGTTAAGATGCAAAGTGCATTTTTATTACATTTAGTAGCATTAGCATATAAAGCAAAAGCTTCCATTTCAACAGCTAAAATATTGCCTTTTTTGATTTCATCAATTAATTTTGATTTTGGATTATTTTTATCACTATAGAAAACATCTGACGAATTTACTTTTCCTACATGGATTTTCATTTTTAATTCTTCAGAAACTTTAAGACAAGTTTCTAATAAATCTTCACTAGCATCAATACTATTATTTATTAAATCTACATTTATTGAATCAGCAAATGTAGAGTCACTTGTAGCTTGATTAGCTACAATAACTTCACCAACATTTATTGAATCTAGATATGAACCGCATGAACCTACTCTTATGATATTTTCAACATCATAAAAATTATATAATTCATATGAATAAATCCCTATTGATGGATTACCCATACCATGTCCCATTACTGTTATGTCTTTACCTTTATATTTTCCAGTATATGCCAACATACCTCTAATTTCATTAACTAATTTGTAATCTTCTAAAAAGTTTTCTGCAATAAATTTTGCTCTTAAAGGATCTCCTGGCATTAAAACTGTTTTTGCTATTTCGCCTTTTTTTGCTGATATGTGGGGTGTCATTTTTATCTCCTAATATAAAATATTATATTAAATTTTTATTACAATGCTTGTTTATATAAAAGATATTTTTTGTCAATGAGCACTTTTAATTGATTAACAGCATCAGAAATATCAACATTTTTTAAAAATTTACCATTCTCAAATAAAATAGCCTTTTCTTTTGAACAAGCTATTCCTATATCAGATTGTTTTCCCTCTCCAATTCCATTAACAACACAGCCAAGTATTGAAATAGTTAATGGGAAAAAAAGACTTGAGCAATATTTTTCTATTTCATTAACAATTGAAAATAAATCAGCTTGTAGTCTACCACATGTTGGGCATGAAATTATATCAACTCTGTCATTTCTTTTATTTAAAATATTTAATAATTTTATAGCTGCAATAACTTCTAACTTTGGATCATCTGTTAAAGATATTCTCATAGTATTAATAATATTTTTTTCAATCAAACTACTTAAACCTAATGTAGATTTTATTAATCCAGAAATCACTGGTCCTGATTCAGTGACACCTGCATGAATTGGATATATATATTTTTCATGTGCTATTTCATTTACTTTTTTATTTATTAAATAATCATGTGATTTTAATGAAATGACAATATTATCGAATTCTTTAGATTCAAAAATTTTAAGATATCTATCTAAAGTTTTTAACATTATCTCAGGTGTAACTTGATTATCTTTTAATAAATCATCTGGAATAGAACCTGAATTAACACCAATTCTAATTGGAATATTTTTTGATTTAGCTAAATTTATTATTTCAATTATTTCTTTTTCATTTTTTATATTTCCAGGATTCAATCTGATTTTATGAGCTCCAGCATTTATTGCTTTTATAGCATAATTAGAATTAAAATGAATATCGGCAATAATAGGAATATCTAAAGAGTTAGTTAATTTTTCTAGTCCTACAATATCATCATCATCAAATATTGAAACTCTAACTAAATCAACACCATGAAATATCATTTCTTTAATTTGTTTAATTGTTGCATCAAAATCACTTGTTTTTGTATTTGTCATTGATTGAACTAATATAGGATAATCTCCACCAATATATCTATTTTTAATTCTAATGATTTTCTTTTTCATAATTTCCTAAAATAATTTTATTTGATCTTCATTATCTAAATTTTTAAACATATTCAGTTCTGCCATGATTTCAATACTAGTTTGATTTAATTTTGTTCTTCTTTTTAAATCCTTAAAAGATTTAAATTCTTGAATATCTCTATTTTCTTGAATTGATTTAGCAACAGCCTCTCCCAATCCATCAATAGAATTAAAGGGAGCAATTATTTGTTTATTATGAATTATGTAATCAGTTGCATGTGATAATTTTAAATCTGGTGGGAGAATATTTATTCCTCTATCTATCATTTCTAAAGTTATTTGAAAAAGAACTAATAAATCTTGTTCTTTTTTAGTAACTTCATATTTTTTTGTTGAATCTTTAAGCATATTTTTTATTTTATATAATTTTTCCAAAATAGCATTTTTTCCCATAGCAATAGTTTGAATATCAAAAACATCACTTTTTACAGATAAAAAAGTAGCATAATACTCTAATGGATAATATATTTTGAATCAAGCAAATTGTCAAGCATGCATAACATAAGCTGTTGCATGAGCTTTTGGAAACATATATTTTATCTTTTTACATGAATCTATATATCATTCAGGCACATTATGTTTTCTCATAATAGACATATAATCATCAGTCAAACCTTTACCTTTTCTAACATCTTCCATTATTTTAAAAGCAAAAGATGGTTCTACTTCCATTTTTAATAAATATAATAAAATATCATCACGGCCTGCAATCACATTAGATAATTTAAAATTATTTTTTGATATTAAATCTTTTGCATTATTTAAATAAACATTTGTTCCATGACTTAAACATGAAATTCTTATTAAATCAGAAAATGATTCAGGTTGAGTATCTTTTAACATTTCTCTAACAAAACTAGTACCAAATTCTGGAATTGTTAAAGTTCCAATCTCAACATCAGGAATTGCATTTTTATCTACATTTAAAGACTCTAAACTTTTAAAAACTTCTAAAACTTTTTTATCATCATAAGGTATTGTTCTAGAGTCTATTTTTGTTAAATCCTTTAATTTTTTTAAAATAGTTGGGTTATCATGACCTAAAATATCAAATTTTAATAAATTATCATGAATATGTTCAAAGGCAAAATGAGTCGTAAATCAAGATTGATTTACATCATCAGCTGGATAATTATAAGGTGTAAATTCAAATATTGAATTCTTTGTCGGAACAACTAAAATACCACCTGGATGTTGTCCAGTTGTTCTTTTTACATTACGACATTTATTTTTATATAGAATTGATTCACTATTTTTGAATTCTATATCGGGATATTTCTCCTCAAAATAAGCTTTTACATACCCATATGATGTTTTATCAGCAATTGTACTAATTGTTCCAGCTCTAAAAGTATTTTTTTCACCAAATTGTTTTTTCAAAAAATCATGTGCTTTATTTTGATATTCACCAGAAAAATTTAAATCAATATCAGGTATTTTATCAAATTTGAAACCTAGAAAAGTTTCAAAAGGAATATTATGACCTTCACCATGCATATTAAAATTACATTCACTACATTTTTTTGTTTCAAGATCAAAACCATCATCTTTATAATCAATAAATTCAGTTTTCTTACAATTAGAACAAACATAATGAGGTGATAAAGGATTTACATCAGTAATATTTAACATTGTTGCGACAAGTGATGAACCAACTGATCCCCTTGAACCAACAACATATTCATCTTGAATAGATTGTTTTATTAATAAGTGTGAAATTCAATAAATAACAGCATAGCCATTATTAATAATTGCATTAAGTTCTTTTTCAAGTCTTTCAATGATTATTTTATCTGGGTTAGAACCATATTTTATTTCAATATTTTTTCAAACTTCTGTTTTCAATAATTCATTAACATTATCTAATTCTGGAACATATAATTTATTTTTAATAGGTTTGATATTATCACTAATTGAATTAGCAAAAATGTGAGTATTTTCAACAACTATTTCATTAATTAATTTTTCGTCATTTAAAAAATTAAACTCATTAATCATTTCATCTGTTGTTCTTAAATAAGAGTCTCCAGACGTTTTGTAATTATAATAATATCTATGTCTCTTGCCGCCTAATGTTTTTGCATAAATATAAACATCACGGTATTTCTTGTCACTTGGGTTTAAATAGTAGTTATCACTAACTGCTATCACTTTCTTATTTTTTGAAATTGCAAAATTAATAATTTTGATAATTGTAGATTTTAGATTTTCTTCAGTAATAATATTAGAACTTAATCAGTGACTATAAGCTGAAATTGGTGAAATAAAAATATAATCATATTTTTCTATCTCTTTTTTTAAATTTGCATCACTTTCAGATAAAGCAATATTGATTAATCTTCCATCAATTGGTGAATTAGTAACTATTAAATTATTTTTAAATTTATCTATTTGCTCTCTCTTTAAAGTTGGTTTTGATAGGAAACCAGAAGTATATGAAATAGAAATAAGTTCATATAGTTCTTTTAATGATTCTTCATTTTTAACATATATGTAATTAAAATCATTGAAATTTCTTTTTAAGAGAGTTTTCTTATCTAATTTTTGATCAATTTCATCTAAATATAAAATATTTTGATTAATTAGTGAGTTTGAAAGCAAAGTTCAAACACTTGATAGTACTTTAACATCATAATCAGCACGGTGAGCAATTGAAGAATCATATTCAACCTTTAATTTTTTTGCTAATCTTCCTAATGAATGAGAAAGAAAATCAGGGTGAATCGCTCTTGCTAATTTCATTGAATCTATTACTGTATTTTTAAATTTAGGAAAATTATATTGTTCAGCTTTTTTTTGCAAAAATCTCATATCAAAATCAATACCATTATGAGCAATCAAGATAGAATCTTCTATTCATGAAGCTATTTTAAAAAGAGCATCCTTTGGGTTAATTGCATTATTAACATCATCATCACTAATATTTGTTAATTTTTTAGTAAATTCTGATAATTTATTCTTAGGTTTTATAAAAAATTGAATTTTATCAATTTCTTTACCCATATGATATTTAGATGCTGCAAATTCAATAATATCATCAAATTCAGGGAACAATCCTGTTGTTTCTAAATCAAAAATAATGTACACTGAATCAATAATTTTTTGATTATGAGAATTAATTACTATTGGAACATCATCATCAACAATTTCAACTTCAACTCCATAAATAGGTTTAATATTCTTGTTTGCAATATATTTTTGAACAAGTGGATAACTTTGAATATTATTTCTATCAGTGATACCAATAGCTGGTTGTTCATATTTTTCAACTGTATCAATAAGTTCATTAACATCAATAATTCCATCAAAAGAAGACATTTTTGTATGAGAACATAATTCAATTCTTTTTTTCTCTGCAGTATCTATTCTTATAAATTCTTCTGGTGTATTTATTCTAATTAGATTTTTTATTGAACCGTATGGTTCTTTCTCATAATTATCAGTTTCAACCTTAATAGTAGTTTTAACTCAATCACCAATTTTTAAAGTAGGTATTACTCTTGTATTAAATTTTGGAATAAATTTTGGATTCTCAGCATGAAAATATTTCAAAATAAATGTTGAAGTATGATCATTTATATAAATTGAGTAAATAGTTAAACCTTTGTTAGCTATTTCTTTTTTAACAATTTCATAGATTTCACCAATAATAGTCACATTCACATCACTAAGTGAAAGATTGGAAATTTTTTTAGCTTTTTCTTTGATTTTTTTTTCTTCAAAATTTTGTTCATTATGAACTCTTTTAACTAATGCTTCTTCAGCATTAGTTAATCTTTTCTTTTCTTCTTTTTTCATTTCGATGCATTTATTAATAAATTCTTTATCATCCTCAAAAATAAAAGTATTGAGAGATGATGAAAAGTATTTTTCAAAAATTGATTTTATTTCTTCTTCTAAAAATAAAAGCTCACTTTTTTCATTTTCTGATCGTGTTTTGAAGTAAATATTTTTATTTAAATATTCAAATCTAGAATCAGAAAATATTTTTTTGGCAAAATGATTATTAGTACTATCTTTTACTAAATTAGTGATATAGGAACTGATATCTTCTTTGTTAGGTTCATTTTTATAAATAAAATTTATATTAACTTTATTATTTTCTCAAGTAAAACTCTTTAAGGTTTCTAAATATTTGAAAGGAACAATTTTATTTAATTTTAAATTAATAAAAAAAGTTTTAGTACTTTCTTCAAAAGTATTTTTTTCAATTATAGAATCTAATAAAAAATCATTAAATTCATCTCTATATAAATTAGTTAATTTAAGAATCTTGATAATTTTGTTCATTTTTATAATCCCTCTCTATTTTTTCTTTTATTTTAAAAATATCATCTATTTCATTTATTTTTAAACTTTTATATTTAGTAATAAAACTGTTAATAAAATGATAAAAATCTAAAATATTTATTTTTTCTTTCAAAAAAAGATCAATCGCAATTTCATTAGCTGTATTAATAATTAAACCTAATGAATTATTTTTATCTTCAATTATTCTTTTTGCAAATGAAATTTGAGGGTATTTTTCATAATCTATTTTTTGAAAATCAAATTTTAAGTTATCAAATTTTAGTTCATCTATTTTAGGGATATTTGAAATTAAAAAATCATTTAGAGCTAAGTCAATAGCGAGCTTCATATTTGGTTTTGAAATTTGACAATATAATGAATTATCATTGTATTCAACTAAGGCATGAACCAATGACTGAGGGTGAAAAATAGCTTCGATATCCTTTTTAAATAATCAATGAGCCTCTACTAATTCAAAAACTTTATTCATTAAACTAGCACTATCAATCAATATTTTTTTACCCATTTTTCAATTAGGATGGAGAAATATATCATTTGGTTTAAGATTTTTTAATTCATCTTTTTTCTTATTATATGTAACGCTTCCAGAGCAAGTAATATATAGTTTCTTAATGTTGTCTGGATTGTTTTTTATCAATTTATATAATGCAGTGTGTTCAGAATCAATTGGAATAATTTTAACTTTATTTTTATCAGCCATTTCTGTTAAAAATTTACCAGCTATTGTTAAAGATTCTTTATTAGCTAAAAATAAATTGATTTTTTTATTAACTGTAGCAAATGAATATTTTAATCCCTCAAATCCTGGAACAGCATTCAAAATCATATCAGGTTTTATATAATCAATCATTTCTTCAAAAGATTTAAATTTAGAAGAAACTAATACATTAGGAGAATAAAAATATTTAATATTATACTTTTTAATTTGTTCATAACCTAAATCAATATTATTATTAAAAACGATTGATACTTCAAATGAACTATCTAAAATATCCAATGTTTGCTTACCAATACTACCAGTTGAACCTATAATTATTATTTTCATATAACCTTTTAAGACAATAACACTTCTGTTTGTGATGTAATAGATACAAAAATTGTGAATATTAAAAAGAATGAAATCACAACCATGTGTGAATCAAATCGATCTAAAATTCCACCATGACCAGGAATTAAATTACTATAATCTTTTACCTTATTTTCTCTTTTAATTCAACTAAATAAAAGATCGCCTAAAAGAGAAATTATTCCAAGAACTAAAATAAGTAATGTTACTGAAATTCATCATCAAAATTTATTAACATATTCCAAATTATCAACAAAACCAGAATTTTCAAAATCACCTTTAAAAATTATTCCAAGAAAATTTCCAAAAATGTTATGTAAGGATGAGTTAGTATCTGCTAAAGAAATAAAAATAATAATAATTGTAATTGTTGAAATAACAATTCCAGTAATAGCTCCACCGATAGTTTTATTAGGTGAAATGTAAGGTGACATTTTTTTCTTACCAAATAATGACCCGCCAACATAAGCAAAAATATCAACAAATGAGGTTAAGCAAAATACGATTAACAAGGTTAATCAACCTTTCATAATAACAAAGAAGAATATTCCTATAAAAAAGAAAGAGGCGAAAACACTAATTGATACTAATATAATTCATTTTTTTAGAAATAACATACCTTGAGATAATAAATAAATAGAAACTAATAAAATATTAAAAAATAATGTACTTATTAAAATAGCAACAAATGATGTCGATAAATTACTATTAATCTCAATATATTTATAAGTATTTAATAAATAAAAAAGTGTTGGAGTAAAGATATTAATTGTTAAATTAAATAAAATAAATCAAAAAGCAAAATTATTATTCTTAAAATAAAAATGTTGAATTTCCCGGGCTACTAGAACAATCAATGGAATAATTCAAATTATAAAAAATCCAATACACACTCTTAAAGCAACGATATCATCTTTAAATGGAGATCAATTTCAATAGATATCTGAAAAGGCAGCAAGAACAAAGAAAATAACAAAATACAAAAGAATTAAAATTGATGAAAATAATCTTGTTTTAAATTTCTTTTTTGCACTAGCTGATTGTTTATTAAATTTTTCTACTTTAAATTTTAAAAATTCTTTTTTTTCTAACTGCATACTTAATATTATATAGACATAATTTCTTTTTCTTTATTTGAAAGAATATCCATAATTTTAGTATTGCTTTTTTTAGTGATTTTATCTAACTCATTATTAAAATATTTTTTATCATCATCAGAATTATTGGGTTCTTTTTTAAAAGAATCTTGAATTTCTTGTCTTATTTTTCTAATTTTAACTTTAGCTTCTTCAGATAAATTCTTAGCTTGCTTACAAACTGTTTTTCTAATATCTTCAGTCATAGGAGGGAAAGATATTCTTATTCTATCAGCATCAACTTGAGGATTAGATGAAATATTACTAAGAATAATACTTGCTGAAATCTGTTTAGTTGTTGACATATCATATGGTTTTATGATTAAAACATTTGCCTCTGGTGAAGAAATATTAGCTAATTCATTAATAGACATAAATGAATCATAAATATTAATTTTTAAATCATTTAAAATACTTGGTGATACTCTATTAGATCTTAATTTTTTAAGTTCTAATTCAAATCATTGAAATATGATTCTTTCTTTTTCTAAAAACTTATCTTCGTATATTTTTCATTCCATAAGAATCCTTATTTTTTATTTTTAATAATTGTTGATTTGCATTCATTATTAATAACTTTTGAAATATTTCTAATATCATTAATATTAAAAATTACTAACTCAATATCATTTTCTTTGCATAAGCTTATTGCTGTTTGATCCATTACTTTTAAATCTTTTTTAATAATTTCATCATATGAAAGATTTTCATAATGTTCTGCTTTTGGATCAATTGATGGGTCTGATGAATAAACACCATCTACACCATTTTTACCAATTAAAACCTTATCTGCATTAATTTCAATAGCTCTTAAAGAAGCGCAAGTATCGGTTGTAAAATATGGTAAACCTGTTCCACCAGCAAAAATTGCGACTCTATTCGGTTTAGAAAATCATTCATTAATATCACGGTGAGTAAAATCACTCATTACCTTAGGGCAAGATAATGATGAAAATACTTTTGTTTCACAATCTATGTTATTCAAATTTTCAGCCAATACTAATGAATTTATCATAGTAGCTAACATACCAATATTATCTGAAACACTACCATTCATGCCTAGATCTTTACCTATTCCGCCACGTCAAATGTTACCACCACCACAAACAATACCAACATTATTTGAATTAGTAAGTTTTTTAATTTCTAAAGATATTTCTTTAATATTTTGAGTTGAAATTATTGAATCTTTAGCAACTAAAGAAGCACCAGATATTTTTAATAAAATAGTTTTATTTTTCATAAAATTTTACCATTGTATTCATATAACTAACTAAACTATTTAGCATTCATTTGTGAAGCTACTTCTTCTGCAAAATTATCTTCTTTTTTTGCAATACCTTCGCCTAATTCATATCTATGCATTAATAGAACTTTTGCTGTGAATTGTTTTAAATAATCACCCACTTTAAGTGAAGGATCTTTTATATATGGTTGATTTAATAAACAAAGTTCATTTAATAATTTATCAATTCTACCTTGAATTATAATGTCTTTTCTATTAATTTTATTTTCTTTTTCTTTTGGATTTGAAACTTCATTCATCTCATCTTCAAATTGTTTTTCAATAATAGTTCTTTCATTATTTAATCATTCATCATTAACTTCACTGATATCAATAAATTTAGGACTTGATGCTGCAATATGCATAGCAATATTTTTTGCAACTTCTGCTTCTACTAGTGTATTTATTAAAATAATAACACCTATTCTATCATTTGAATGATTATAAGTTCCTAATGTTTGGTTTTCTAATTTTTTAATAACAGATGCTCTTCTAAATGCTATTTTTTCACCTAATAAACCAGATAATTCTAATCCTATTTTATCAAGTGAATTTCCATTAATAAAGATATCTTTAACATTAGTTTCATCTGAATTTTGACTAGCAATTCCTTTATAAATATCATCCACTAGTTTAATAAATTTATCATTTTTAGCAACAAAATCTGTTTGTGAATTAACTTCAATAACAATTGCTCTTTCATTGTAAATTCCTGCTTTAACAATTCCTTCAGCAGCAATAGAACCAGCTTTTTTATTTGCTTTTGCTATTCCTTTTTCACGTAATCATTGAATAGCTTTATCAATATCATTGCCACATTCATCTAATGCACTTTTACAATCTGACATAGGAGCCTGTGTTACATTTCTTAATTCTTTAATTAATTCAATAGTTGTTTTTTCACTCATTTCAAATCCTTTATATTCTCTTCACTATTATATAACTTTTTTAAAAAAAAATATTTAAAAAGTAAAATTTATTTATATGAAAAATACAATAGATAGGTCGAATAATAATAAAATAATTTTTAATATTGTTATAACAGCATTATTATTATCTCTAACTTTAGTTTTTAAAGCTATTTTTAAAGATATCAATTTAATTAATGGTTTTTCTCCTCAAATACAACTATTAGTTTTTTCTTTAGGATTGTGAATAATACCATCTATTTACTACAAATTTATCTTTTATTTGTTAACACCTTTTTTGATGTTAATTTTTGGTTTTAGCGGACATCTTTTTTTTGATCAAATATTACCTTATTGATGTTTTATTGGGTTTATATTTATTGATAAAATTTATTTTTTGATAAGTAAAAAAATAAATATGAAAGAAAAAATAAGTTCTGTTTTAACTTTAAGTATTATTTGAATTATCATTTCTTTTTTTTCATATTTATTTTTATGAATTAGTTACAGTATTAGTGGTGTTTTAATGTACTCAGCTATATGAGAATTTAGTCTTAGTTTTAATGCACCTATTTCTTGAATATCATTTGGAATAAGTTTAATAATTATTCCTAGTCTTTATTTCTTAGAAAAACTTAAAATGAAATATTCAAAATATGGGTATAAATATTATTTTATTCAAAATAGAAGTACTAATGATTAAAATTTTTGATTTTCAAAAAAATCTACAATAATTTTTCAATTATCTAAAAATTTATCAATTGATAGGTTTTTAATAGCAAAATCAAAACATTCATTTGATATCTCTTTATATTCTTTACTATCAATTGATAAAATTTTATTAATTTTAGAATCTAATTCTGACTCGCTATTAATAGTGAATAATTTTGATATTTCGAATAAATTAGAAGCAGCAAAAGAATCCATTTTAATAATACATGGAATACCATGACTTAACATTTCAATTAAAACATAAGGAAATCCTTCATATTTAGAGAGCATTAATCCATATTTATAAGGCTCTAGAATTTTAGATAAATTATCAGAATTATATAAACCTTTATATTGATTTTGATTTTTAATTAAAGAAATATTATCATTACCGTAATAAGAAATATCTTTGTTTTTAAATTTAGTTTGAATATAGCAAATATTTTTTTGATGATTATTAATTCTTCCAAGATAAACAAAATCCTGCTTTTTCTTATCGTAATCAATATTTTTTTTAAAATTCTCAATTTCTTCAATTGTATATACTGCTAATGGAGCAAAAAAAGTTTTTTTGTTATTTTTAATTTTTAATTCTTTTTTATCATTTTCAGAAAAAGTTACAAAATTATTAAAAATTTTAAAAGGATTTTTAACTCCGCCTATATACATTAATCCATTCATAAGTTTACCAAACAAAGGATTAATCAAAAATTTTTGTTCATAAAAACCTGGAGTAAAATGTTGAATATATAATCAATTATTTATATTCGGTATTTTTTTAGGTCACATAATATTATTCAAAGTATTAATAACTAAATCATAATTCTTTGATATTTCTATTATTTTAGAAATATGAGAATCAATATATTTCTTTTTTAAAAAAGGATTATTAGTTTTATTAAGATCAGTATTATATTCTTTAACATAATTAAAGATAGGATAAACATCTTCTCTTTCTCAATTTAAATTCAGAGAATATGATGATATTTCATGGTTTAAATTATGAAAAAGTTCGCATAAATATCTATTATATTTTTCAACACCACTTGCAGTTGTGTATCTATTTTCAGATAAAATTAAAATTTTCATATATTATTATTATAATAAATAAAACTAAAACCTTTTAAAACTATTCTAATTAAACATGATTATATTTTTGAAATGTTACATAAATATGAGAATCATATATATTAGTTTAAATAATATTAAAAATATTTTAATGTTATAATATTTTGTTATCAAAAATAGATAAAACATAGGAAAAAAATGAAATTTGAACAACTAAATCTAAATAATATTTTATTAGAAAATATTAAAGAGGTTGGATACACTGAATTAACAGAAATTCAAGAAGCCGCAATACCGTACTTATTAGAAGGTGGTAATGTTCTAGGCTTAGCACAAACTGGTACAGGTAAAACTGCTGCTTTTTTATTACCAATATTAGAAGGTATATTAAAAAATAAGGATAGAAATGGAATACCAACTGTTCTTATTGTTGCTCCTACAAGAGATTTAGTAACTCAAATATTCGATAATTTTATTGGTTATAGTAGAAAAACAGGAATCAAAGGTGTTTGTATCTTTGGTGGTAATGCTTATAATAGACAAATTAGAGAAATAGAAAATGGTGTTGATATTGTTTTTGCTAATACTGGTAGATTAATGGATTTAGCTTTTGATAAAAAAGTTTTAGATTTAAATAATATTACTACATTAGTATTAGATGAAGCTGATTTAATGTTAGATATGGGTTTTGCACCTGACATTGAAAAAATAAATAGAGGTTTAAAAAATAGAAAACAAACATTATTATTTTCAGCAACAATGCCAAAGGAAGTTATCAAGTTAGTTGATAAAACATTTAATGGTGAATATAAAACTATTAAAGTAGAACCTAAATTTAAAATCAATGATATGGTTCAACAAGAAGTTCATATGGTTTCTAAAAATAATAAAGCAAAATTATTATTAAAACTTTTAACTGACCATAAAAATGAGCAATGTATTATTTTTGTTAGAACAAGAATAGAAGCAAAAGTTTTAGATTCTTTTTTAAGAGCAAATAATATTATTGCTGATGCTTTACATTCAGATAGAACTCAAGATGCAAGAGCTAGAATATTAAAAAAATTCAAAGAAAATAAAACTCAAATTCTTGTTGCAACTAATGTTTTAGCTAGAGGAATTGATGTTTCAGATTTACCTTTAGTTATTAACTATAACCTTCCTGAAGAAAAAGAAACATACGTTCATAGAATTGGAAGAACTGGTAGAGTTGGAAAAACTGGTAAAGCTATTAGTTTATGTGCAAGTTCAGAGATGAAATCACTAAAAGAAATTGAAAAAATAATCAAAATGCCAATTCCTGTTATTAAAGATCCTGAATGAAATGATACAAGAGCAGATGATCTTCTTACTGAGTTTCAACCAAAAAGAAGAGAAAGAGACTATGATAGTAGAAATACTAGAGGTAGATCTTCTGGTGGTTCTGGTGACTTCCGTAAAAGAGAAGATGGTTTCTCAAGAGATAGAAAACCTTTTGAAAGAAGAGATGATAGATCTTCTGGTGGTTCTGGTGACTTCCGTAAAAGAGAAGATGGTTTCTCAAGA
>CAMQYY010000006.1 GCA_947039515.1 uncultured Ureaplasma sp. | reverse complement strand
TCTCAAGGGTTCTCAACCGTTGCTTGAGAATTTTTATAAGCAATTAATTCAGTAATAAATGCAGCAGTAATAATACCATCTTCAGGAACTGTTGGAGGAGTAACAACTGCTGGTGTTATATCTAATTTATCAGCAGTAGTACCTCAAACACTAGCTTGATCAACATCTATATTTGTGCTTTCTGTTAATTTAATTCCTGATGGAATTATAGCATTTTCTCCAGCAAAAGCTCTAGGAGCTATATCTGTTGCACCAAGTGCAGAGATAGTAGTTAAATTAGCTGCTCCATTAAAAGCATCTAATCCAATTTTTAAAACTGATGTTGGTAAAGTTATTGACTTAATTTCAATATTTCCTTGAAAAGCAGCATCAGCAACACTAATTGCATTAACAAGATCATTTTCAAGTATAGAACCATCTCAAGGGTTCTCAACCGTTGCTTGAGAATTTTTATAAGCAATTAATTCAGTAACAAATGCAGTAGTGATAATCCCATCTGTAGGAACTGTTGGAGGAGTAACAACTGCTGGTGTTATATCTAATTTATCAGGTTCAATACCTCATGTAGCAGCTTGATCAACATTTATATTTGCACTTTCTGTTAATTTAATTCCTGATGGAATTATACCTGTTGTTCCAGCAAAAGCATCAGCACCAATACTTGTTGCACCAAGTGCAGAGATAGTGGTTAAATTAGTTGCTCCACTAAAAGCATTATCACCAATTTTTAAAACTGACGTTGGTAAAGTTATTGACTTAATTTCAATATTTCCTTGAAAAGCAGCATCAGCAACACTAATTGCATTTGTAAAATAAGAATCAACTAAAACGCCATCTCAAGGACTTCCTGTTGGTAATAGAGAATTTTTAAATTCAATTAATAGATTAACAAAATTACTAGTGATAATGCCATCTTCAGGAATTAATGGCATTTCTGGAGAACCAGTAATATTCAATTTAGCAACGTCAATTCCTCAAAACTGAGCATTACCAGGTTTTATATTTTCACTATATGTTAAATTAATTTTACTGCCTTCAAGTCCAGTAATACCAGTCATTCCACTAAAAGCATCAGAACCAATTGTTAGAACTGTATCTGGTAAAGTTATTGAAGTTAAAGTTGATTTATTTCTAAAAGCATTATTAGCAACACCAACTGCATTTGTAAAATCATCAATAATTAAAACACCTTCTCAATCAACTATTGTATCTACTTTATAAGTAATTAAATCATCAACAAATTGAGAATTAATGACATTGTTTTCAGGCATTATTGGAGCAATTGGAGTTTTTATATCTAACTTGTCTAATTGAGTTCCTCACTTAGTAGCATTAGCTTCTGTTGGTTTAATATTTTCACTTTCTGTTAATTTAATTCCTGATGGAATTATAGCATTTGCTCCAGCAAAAGCACCATCATCAATATTTCTTACACCAAGAGCAGAAATAGTAGTTAAAGTACTTGCTCCATTAAAAGCATTAGAATTAATTAATCTAACAGATTTTGGTAAAGTTAATGATGTTACATCGCTTTGGCTTGAAAAAGCACCATCAGCAACACTAATTGCACTCTCAAAATCAGCTTCAACTAAAGAACCATCTCAAGAAGTATCAATTTTTTTAGTTTCAATTAGATTACTAACAAATACAAGATCAATAATGCCATTTTCAGGAACTGATAATGTATCATTACTAATTCTATTTGCAATTGTTAAAGTATTTTTATTTAAATTTATATTTGAAGAAGTAGTAACTAAAGTAGTACCCACTAAAATTGGAGTTGCAACAGCTCCTAATGTTAGTATTTTTGATAAAATATTTTTTTTCATTATTTTATATCCTTTTTTTATATTTATTTTTATATTATAAACTTATAAAAAAACAAAACAAACAATTGATACTTAAAATTTTTTAAAATATTTCTCAAAATTATATTAAATTTATAAAGATAAAGTTAGTAAAATTATTAATTATTTTTATTTAATATTATGTCGTTATTAGATTTTTAATCTATATTTCACCATTGCATCATTTTTAGTTATCACCTATCTTTATGAAGTTGAACTTTCTTAGAAAAATACAATTATCTATGTAGAGATAAAAAAAACTAGTAAAACTAGTTTTTTTTATTATTTAGATATTTCATCACTTATTGATTCAATTTCATTTTCTTCATTCTCTTTTTTTAATTGTAAATTCATTTCTTCAAATTTAGTTATTTTTCTTTTATTACTATAAAAAATTAAAGAAACAATACTTATAAATAAAATTATAATACCACTAAAACTAATAGCAAGAACAATGAATGAATTTTGTAATTCATCAGAAAGAGCTTGTTGAATACCTTCGCTTTTTACATTAACATCTGGTTTAATATTGTAATCTTCAAAAAACTCAGTTGGTGTAATTTTTGATGATGCTGGTATAAAAATTTCTTTTAAATTTGTAGCACTAGTAAATGCTTCACGATCTGTAGTAATACTATCAAAATTATCTGGTAAATGAATTTCATCAACAGTTTCTCCAAAAGAATTAGCAGCAATAGAAGTATAACCATTAAGATTTTTAGCTTCAATAATCCCCATATTTGTTAAACCTTCATCTAATGATTTAGCAATAAATAATTTTTTATTAGTTAGAGCGTCAAAAACACCTTCTCCACCATTTAGAAGTTTATCAATATCTGTTCATGATAAACCATTAAATTTATTTTGTTCAAGACCTAATGTTCCTGTTGATGGATAATGATTAATTGAAATATTAATTGTTTCAATATCAGAACCTCTAAGCGGTTCATTACCTAAGAATTTAATCGAAGTATCTAAATTAATTTTTTTGATTTTAGGGCCTATACTAGGATTCATTTCAAAAGCACCATCATCTATTGTTACATTTTGAAGATATATCGGATTTATTTCACCAGAAAATCCATCAATTAGTTTAAAATCTTCATATAAAACAATATTTTGAATAAATGCAACGTTCACTATTTTATGAGTTGGATCATTTGGATCACTTGGTAAAGCTTCAAAGTTAGGTTCAGCATATGGTGGATTTATTCATTCGATTTTATCAAAATTAGATTGAGTTATTTCTAAACCTCAATTCACTCAACTATCTCTTAGAATTTTTTCATAAGATAATTCTATTTTTAAAAGACTTGTTGTTCCCAAGAAAGCATTATCTAAAATTCTTGTTACACCAGGTGCAGAAATAGTAGTTAAAGCACTCGCTCCATTAAAAGCATTAGTTGCAATTGTTATAACTGATGATGGTAAAGCTATTGAAGTTAAAACAAGATTATTTTCAAAAGCAGCATTACCAACACTAATTGCCCCCTCAAAATCAGCTTCAATAAAAGAACCGTCTCAATTACCATCTATTGATACACTTCTTTTATATCTAGATAATTCAATAATAAATTCAGCAGTAATATCACCATTTTGAGGAACTTTTGGAAGTTCTAAGAGAATAATATCTAATTTGTCAGTAGTAGTTCCTCAATGTTGAGCAAAACTTACAAGTATATTATTTTTTTCTGATCAAGTTAATCTAATTCCTTTATTATTTATTCCGTCTATTCCAGCAAAAGCATTAGCATCAACACTTATTGCACCAAGTGCAGAAATAGTTTTTAAATTAGAAGCACCACTAAAAGCATTAGTATTAATTTTTTTAACTGATATTGGTAGAGTGATTGAAGTAACTTCATTATTGTTTTGAAAAGCATTAGTAGCAACTGTATTTGCTCTAATAAAATCTGATTCAACAAAAGATCCATCTCAAGCACGAAGATTTCTATTTGCCATATATTTTTTATAAACAGTTAATTCCACAATAAATTCTTTAGTAATAATACCATTAAGAGCTATTGGTGGTGGAAGATTAGCAATTGAAACTTTTTCAGGAGTAGTCCCTCATGAAACAATATTATCTATTATTATATTTTGACTATATCTTAATTTAATTCCTTTATTATTTATTCCACCTATTCCAGCAAAAGCATTAGTTGCAATACTTGTTGCACCAAGTGCAGAAATAATTTTTAAATTAGAAGCACCATTAAAAGCATTAGTATTAATTGTTTTAACCGCTGACGGGAATTCTATTGAAGTAACTTGAGTATTGTTTTGAAAAGCATTAGTAGCAACAGTAGTTGCACTAACAAAATCAGATTCAACAAAAGAACCATTTCAAATACCATTTGCTTGAGATATTTTATAAGGAGTCAATTCCTTAATAAAATCATTAGTAATAATATTAGTATTTGCTGGTTTTTCTGGAGAACCAGCAATCGAAACAAATTGAGGATCAGTTCCTCAATTAGGAATGTTACCTGGTTTTATATTTTCACTATATGTTAATTTAATTCCATTTTCTACAACTTGATTATTAGATAAACCATTGTTTTCAATATTTGTTACACCTAAAGCTGATATATTTTTTAATTGATTAGCACCATTAAGGGCATAACTTTTAATTGTTTTAACTGATAATGGAAATACTACTGAAGTAGCTGGGAAAAGTTGATTAGAAAAAGCATCATTATTAACAGTAGTTGCTCCTTCAAAATCATATGCATAAAAAGAACCATCATATTCACCAAATGCATCTTCTCATGTTTTTTTATAAATGTTTAATTCATCAATAAATTCTTTAGTAATAATACCATTAGCAACTAGTGGTGGTGGATTTGAAGGGATAATATATACATATTTTAGTTGAGTTCCTCAATTTATAATGTCTTTAGCTTGTACATTAGTACTATATGATAGTCTAATTCCTTTTTCAATTATAGATTGTGTTCCAGAAAAAGCATCAAAATCAATATTTCATGCACCAAGTGCAGAAATAGTTTTTAAATTAGAAGCACCATTAAAAGCATCACCACCAATTGATGTAACTGTTGTTGGTAAAGTGATTGAAGTAATTTCATTTCTATTTTGAAAAGCACCTTGAAATACCATAACTGCGCCTATAAAATCAGTTCCAACTAAAGAACCATCTCAATTAGGAGTTTGTTGTTTGAAGGCTATTATTTTATCAACAACATTAGGAGTAATAATACCAGCTGGTATTATTGGGGCTTTTAGTGATGGATTTTCATTATTTTTTAAAATAGAAGATAATGAATCATCTTTTTTTGAAACTATATTTGTAGTATTAATTAAAGTACTACCTATTAAAATCGGACTAACAATAGCTACTAATGTAAGAACTTTTAATAAATGTTTTTTTTTCATTTTTATACCTGATTTTGTTATTTTTATTACATCTAATATAACATATAAAAATACTTTTTTATATGTTATATTTTTAATGCATAATTAACAATATCAAATATTATTATTGTTTAATTCAGATAAGTTTAGAAAATCATTAACACTAATATCCGTTGCATCGATACCATAAATAGTATTTAATGAAGATTGATAACTAAAACCATCACAGCTAATTGATGTAACTGTTTTTGGTAAAAATTATTGAAGTAAATCAATATTGAAAAGTTAAAAAAGCATTTAAACCAATACTAGTTGCACCTTAAAAAATTAGATTCAACTAAAGAACTATTTCAATTAGGTATTTTATTTTTTAAAAATCCTAATTTAATAACAAAATCAAGAGTAATAATACCATTTGCACCAACCATTGGTCTATTCAGCAGCATTCTTATTTGAAATTGTTAATGTATTATCATTTAAATTTACATTATAATTACTATCATTATTTAAATTAATTACTACTAAAATTGGAGTGATCACAATTCCAAGTACAAGTACTTTTAATAAAATATTTTTTTAATTATTTATATCCTTTTAGATTTTATTTTTATCTATTTATTTTTTTTAGCATCTTTAAGTCTTTGTTCAATTTTTAAACGTTTAATTGCTTCATCTTTTGCTTCATCTTTTATTTTTAATTTAGCTTCTTTTTCTTCAGAATTAGACCCATTTGCATTTTTACGATGAACTATAACTCCAGTAACAATTCCAACTATTAATAAAAGTAAACCAGCACCAGCACCAGCTACAATATAAATATTATTAGTATCATCAAAAAAACCACCAGGTTTATCTGGATCAGGATTTGGAGGAATAATTTCAGGTACTATATTTAATTTATCAGATTCAATACCTCATCTATCAGCTTGAGCAACATTTATATTTGCACTTTCTGTTAATTTAATTCCACCAATAGGCATATTTGTCATTCCAAAAAAAGCATTAGTACCAATACTTGTTGCACCAAGTGCAGAAATAGTAGTTAAATTAATTGCTCCATTAAAAGTATTATCACCAATTGTTAAAACTGTTGATGGTAAAGTTATTGATTTAATTTCAGTATTATTTTGAAAAGAAGCATCAGCAACACTAATTGCATTAGTAAAATCAGTTTCAAGTAAAGAACCATCTCAAGGATTAGCAACAGTTGCTATTTCTTTTTTATAAGTAATCAATTCAGAAACAAATGCAGTAGTGATAGCACCATCTGTAGGAACTGTTGGAGGAGTAACAACTGCTGGTGTTATATCTAATTTATCAGGTTCAATACCTCATGTAACAGCTTGATCAACATTTATATTTGCACTTTCTGTTAATTTAATTCCACCAATAGACATATTTGTCATTCCAACAAAAGCATTAGTTCCAATACTTGTTGCGCCAAGAGCAGAAATAGTAGTTAAAGCACTCGCTCCATTAAAAGCATTATCACCAATTGTTAAAACTGATGTTGGTAAAGTTATTGATTTAATTTCAGTATTACTTTGAAAAGCTCCATCAGCAACACTATTTGCATTAACAAGATCAGTTTCAAGTATAGAACCATCTCAATTAGTTATTATATCTTTTTTATAAGTAATTAACTCAGTAACAAATGCAGCAGTGATAGTACCATCTTGAGGAACTTTTGGAGGAGTAATAACTGCAGGTGTTATATCTAATTTATCAGGAGTAGTACCTCATGTAACAGCTTGATCAACATTTATATTTGTGCTTCCTGTTAATTTAATTCCTGATGAAATTATAGCATTTGCTCCAGCAAAAGCATTAGTACCAATACTTGTTGCACCAAGTGCAGAAATAGTAGTTAAATTAGAAGCTTGACTAAAAGCATTATCACCAATTGTTAAAACTGATGTTGGTAAAGTTATTGATGTAATTTCAGTATTATTTTGAAAAGCTCCAGCAGCGACACTATTTGCATTAACAAGATCAGTTTCAATTATAGAACCATCTCAATTAGTTATTATATCTTTTTTATAAGTAATTAACTCAGTAACAAATGCAGTAGTAATAATACCATCTTGAGGAACTTTTGGAGGAGTAATAACTCCAGGTTTTATATCCAAGTTTTCAGCTTTAGTACCTCAAACACCAGCTTGGTCAACATTTATATTTGCACTTTCTGTTAATTTAATTCCGCCATTAGACATTTTATTTGTTCTAGCAAAAGCATTAGTTCCAATACTTGTTGCACCAAGAGCAGAAATAGTAGTTAAATTAGTTGCTCCATTAAAAGCATTAGCACCAATTGTTAAAACTGTTGGTGGTAAAGTGATTGAAGTAATTTCATTTCTATTTTGAAAAGCACCAGCAGCAACACTGTTTGTACCAATAAAATCATCTTCAATTAAAATACCATCTCAAGGATGAGATATTGTTGATAGTAATCATTTTTTATAGGAAATTAATTCATTAACAAAATCTTTAGTAATAATACCATCTGTAGGAATTGTTGGTGGTTTAAGTCCTGTTGTTATACTTAATCTATCAGCTTCAGTACCTCAAACACCAGCTTGAGCAACATTTATATTTGCACTTTCTGTTAATTTAATTCCTTGTTTATATATACCTGTTGTTCCAGCAAAAGCACCAGCGCCAATACTTGTTGCACCTTTTGCATAAATATAATTTAAACTGCTTGCTCCATTAAAAGCATTAGCACCAATTGATATAACTTCAATTGGCAAACTTAATATACTTATTTTATTATCTTTAATATTATTTTGAAAAGCACCAGCAGCAACACTAGTTGCACCATTAAAATCATCTCCACTTAATTCCATATTAATATTAGGAGTTGATAATAGAGAATTTTTATAAACAATTAATTCATTAACAAATTCAAAAGTAATAATACCTTCATTAATTAATGGTTTTATAGGAGTATTAATAATATCTAATTTATTTACTTCAATTTTTCAAATATCAGCATTAGGTTTTTTTATATTTGTGCTATATCGTAATTTAATTCCTGAATCAGACATATTTATCAATCCACTAAAAGCATCAGCACCAATACTTGTTGCACCAAGAGCAGAAATAGTAGTTAAATTTTCTAGATAACTAAAACAACCCTTACCAATTAAGCTAACTGATTCTGGTAAAGTTATCGAAGTTATTTCTCCTCTATCAAAAAGAGTACTGAAAGAATAGTTTTCAACACTAGTTGCATTTGTAAAATCAGATTCAAGTAAAGAACCATTTCAAGGAGTACTAGTATCAACTGCTATATATTTTTTATAAATAAGTAATTCTTTAAGAAATTCTTCATCAATAATACCATCTTGAGGAATTTTTGGAGGTAAAATAACTGCAGGAATTATATCTAACTTATCAGGAGTTGTACCTCATGTAACAGCTTGATCAACAGTTATATTGTCACTTGCTGTTAATTTAATTCCTTTATTAGACATTTTTTTTGTATCAAAAAAAGCTTGACTTCCAATACTTGTTGCACCAAGAGCAGAAATATTAGTTAAATTAGAAGCTCTAGCAAAGGCTAAACTTTCAATTTTTGAAACTTTATCTGGTAAAGTTATTGAAGTAACTTCACTATTTTCTGAAAAAGCATTTTTCCCAGCACTAGTTGCACCAATAAAATCATCAGCAATTAAAATACCATCTCAGATATCACCAGGTGCTAACGTAGATTTTTTATAAGTAATTAACTCATTAACAAATGCAGCAGTAATAATTCCATCTTCAGGAACTGTTGGAATAGTTTTATTTATAATTTTTAAAGTACTTTTGCTTGAAAGTATATTTGAAGTGTTATTGATTAAAGTACTTCCTATTAAAATTGGAGTAGTAATAACTCCTAATATAAGCACTTTTGATAAAATATTTTTTTTATAATTCTTTTTCATTCTTATTTTGTCTTTTCTCAATATTTAAAATAATATTATTTTTTTATTTCTATATTTGTTTTCTATCTTTAAATAAATTCATTAATAATTATTAATATTTTTACGAATTAGATACTTCTTCATCTTTCAATTTATCTGGATTTACTTTGTTTATTTTTTTTCTGTAATATAAAAACACACCAATAAATAAAGATATTATTATTAAATTAGAAATAATAGATATCCCAGTAAGAGTTCAAATTAATGAATCATTAGAATTTGTTTTAAAAGGTGTTATATCTAAACTTGTTTCACTATCAAGACCTCAATGTTTATATTCTTTTAAATCTATATCTTCGCTTCCTGTTAATTTAATTCCATTATTAGATATATTTGTCATTCCAGCAAAAGCATTAGCACCAATACTTGTAGCACCAAGAGCAGAAACATTAGTTAAACCTATTGCTCCACTAAAAGCATTAGCTCCAATTGATGTAACTGTATTTGGTAAAGTTACTGAAGTTATATTTGCTATATCTTTAAAAGCATTAGGAGCAACACTAGTTGCACCAACAAAATCCTCTTCAACTAAAATACCATCTCAAATACCCAATACTAGAGAGTTTTTATAACCAATTAACTGATTAACAAATTCTGGAGTAATAACACCATTAACAGGATTTAATGGATTTGTTGGTATATTAGCAATTGAAACTTTTTCAGAAGTAGTTCCTCAATTTTCAATATTAGTTGTTTTTATTTGAGTATTATATGTTAAATTAATTTTACTATTATCAATTCCAGTAATACCAGTCATTCCACTAAAAGCATCAGCGCCAATTCCTAGAACTGTATCTGGTAAAGTTATTGATTTAATTTCAGTATTATTTTGAAAAGCACCATCAGCAATACTAGTTGCACCAACAAAGTCAGTAGCAACTAAGATACCATCTCAAGAAACATCAGTTGTTAACAAAGTTTTTTTATAAGTGATTAATTCATTAACAAAATCATTAGTAATAATTTCTGGAACTATTGGATTAGGAGGAGTATTAGTAATTGATAATTTATCAAATGTAGTTCCTCAAAATTGAGCATTACCCGGTTTTATATTTTCACTATATGTTAAATTAATTTTACTATTATCAATTCCAGTAATACCATTCATTCCACTAAAAGCATTAGCACCAATTGATGTAACTGTATTTGGTAAAGTTATTGATTTAATTTCAGTATTGCTTCTAAAAGCACCTTCATCAACACTAGTTGCATTAACAAAATCACTTTCAGCTAAAATACCATCTCAGATATCACCAGTTGCTAATAGAGATTTTTTATATTTAATTAATTCAGTAATAAATGCAGTAGTAATAATACCATCTGTAGGAACTGTCGGATTAGAAGGAGCATTAGTAATTAATAATTTATTATTATCATTAATTCCTCAATTTTCAGCATTACCTATCTTTATATTTTCACTATATGTTAAATTAATTTTACTATCTCCAGTTCCAGTAATACTAGTCATTCCACTAAAAGCATTAGCTCCAATACTTGTTACACCAAGCGCAGAAATAGTTTTTAAATTATATGATCTACTAAAAGCATCAATACCAATTTTTACAATAGTTAATGGTAAAGTTATTGATTTAATATCCATATTATTTTTAAAAGCGCCTTCAGCAATACTAGTTGCACCAGTAAAATCACTTTCAACTAAAACACCATCTCAAGAAGCACTAGTTGCTACAAGAGATTTTTTATATTTAATTAATTGACTAACAAAATCAGCAGTAATAATTTTTGGAACCTTGGGAATATTTGGAGCATCAATAATATTCAATTTATCAGATCTAGTTCCTCAATTAGTAGCATTACCTAGTTTTATATCTTCACTATATGTTAAATTAATTTTACTATTATCAATTCCAGTAATACCAGTCGTTTCACCAAAAGCATTAGCTCCAATACTTGTAACACCAAGAGCAGAAATAGTTGTTAAAGAACTTGCTCCATTAAAAGCGTTAGCACCAATTCTTAAAACTGTATTTGGTAAAGTTATTGATTTAATTTCAGTATTATCTTGAAAAGCATTACTATTAATAGTAATTGCATTAGTAAAATCAGTAGCAATTAAAACACCATCTCAAATATCACCAGTTGCTAATAGAGATTTTTTATATTTAATTAATTCAGTAACAAATTCAGCATTAATATCTCTTGGTGCTACTGGAATAGTTGGAGCACCAATAATATTCAATTTATGAAGTTCAGTTCCTCAAAATTGAGCGTTACCTGGTTTTATATTTTCACTATATGTTAAATTAATTCCATTATCAATAATACTTGTCATTCCATTAAAAGCATTTTCTCCAATTCCTAGAACTGTATCTGGTAAAGTTATTGATTTAATTTCAGTATTACCTTGAAAAGCATTAGGAGTAATACTAGTTGCATTAGCAAAATCAGTAGCAATTAAAACACCATCTCAAATATCACCAGTTGCTAATAGAGATTTTTTATATTTAATTAATTCAGTAACAAAATTAGCATCAATATCTGTTGGAACAGTTGGATTAGTTGGAGAATCAATAATATTTAATTTATTATGATCAGCAATTCCTCAATTAGTAGCATTACCTATTTTTATTTCTGAACTAGATGTTAAATTAATTTTACTATTATCAACTCCAGTAATACTAGTCATTCCATCAAAAGCATTAGTACCAATACTTGTTGCACCAAATGCAGAAATAGTAGTTAAATTAATTGCTCCACTAAAAGCATTATCACCAATTCTTAAAACTGTATTTGGTAAAGTTATTGATTTAATTTCAGTATTATCTTGAAAAGCACTATCAGCAATACTAGTTGCAGTTTTAAAATCAGTAGCAATTAAAATACCATCTCAAGGAGTAGTACCTTCTAACATAGATTTTCTATATTTAATTAATTGACTAACAAAATCAGCAGTAACAACTTTCGTATCTTGTGGGTTAGTTGGAGCACCAATAATATTCAATTTATGAAGTTCAGTTCCTCAAAATTGAGCGTTACCTGGTTTTATATTTTCACTATATGTTAAATTAATTCCATTATCAATAATACTTGTCATTCCATTAAAAGCATTTTCTCCAATTCCTAGAACTGTATCTGGTAAAGTTATTGATTTAATTTCAGTATTACCTTGAAAAGCATTAGGAGTAATACTAGTTGCATTAGCAAAATCAGTAGCAATTAAAACACCATCTCAAATATCACCAGTTGCTAATAGAGATTTTTTATATTTAATTAATTCAGTAACAAAATTAGCATCAATATCTGTTGGAACAGTTGGATTAGTTGGAGAATCAATAATATTTAATTTATTAGGATCACCAATTCCTCAATTGCCAGCATTACCTATTTTTATTTCTGAACTAGACGTTAAATTAATTTTACTATCTTCAACTCCAGTAATACCAGTTGTTCCATCAAAAGCTTGACTTCCAATACTTGTTGCATTAAGAGCAGAAATAGTTGTTAAAGCACTTGCTCCATTAAAAGCGTTAGGACCAATTCTTAAAACTGTATTTGGTAAAGTTATTGAAGTAACTTCATTTCTATTTTGAAAAGCACTATCAGCAATACTATTAGCACCAACAAAGTCAGTAGCAACTAAAATGCCATTTCAATTACCTGATGGATCAGTATTTATTTTATGTTTAATTAATATATTAACAAAAACATCATCAATAATTCCATCAGTAATTGATGGAATAGATTCAATTCCTGTAAATGATAATTTTTCAGGAGTAGTACCTCAAGTTTGAGCTTTAGTAGCATTTATCTCATTTGATCATTTTAATTTGATTCCACCATTAGACATATTTGTCATTCCAGCAAAAGCATTAATATGAATACTTGTTGCACCAAGAATAGAAATAGTTGTTATATTAGAAGTTCCACTAAAAGCATTAGAACCAATCGTCAGAATTGTATTTGGTAAAGTTATTGACTTAATTTCAGTATTTCCTTGAAAAGCACCTTCAGCAACGCTATTTGGACTAATTTCACCAATAAAATCAGAATCAACTAAAACACCGTCTCAAGAAGCACCTGTTGGTAACATAGATTTTTTATAAGTAATTAACTTATTAACAAAATTAGCATCAATACTTAATGGAACGATTGGATTAGTTGGAGTATTAATAATATTTAATTTATTAGGAGCAGTTCCTCAAGTTTCAGCATTAGCTAGTTTTATATCTTCACTATATGTTAAATTAATTTTATTATTTCCATTTCCATCAATACCAGTAGTTTCACCAAAAGAATTAGCTCCAATACTTGTTGCACCAAGTGCAGAAATAGTAGTTAAATTAATTGCTCCACTAAAAGCATTATCACCAATCAATGTAACTGTATCTGGTAAAGTTATTGATTTAATTTCAATATTACCTTGAAAAGCATTAGGAGCAACAGTAGTTGCACTCTCAAAATCAGATTCAAGTAAAGAACCATCTCAATTACCTGTTGGATGAGTGTTCTTTTTATAAGTAATTAATATATTAACAAAAGCATCATCAATAATTCCTCCATTAACTGTTGGTTTATTTGGAATATTAGTAATTAATAATTTTTCAGGAGTAGTACCTCAAGTTTGAGCTTTAGTAGCATTTATATTAGATGACCATTTTAATTTGATTCCACCATTAGACATATTTGTCGTTCCAGCAAAAGCTTGATTCCCAATACTTGTTACACCAAGAGCAGAAATAGTAGTTAAATTAGTTGCTCTACTAAAAGCATTAGCACCAATTGATGTAACTGTATCTGGTAAGGTTATTGATTTAATTTCAGTATTATCTTGAAAAGCACCTTCAGCAATACTAATTGCATCAGTAAGATCATTTTCATTTAAAATACCATCTCAAGAAGTACCTGTTGGCAATTGAGAATTTTCATAAAGAATTAATGCGCTAACAAAATCTTTAGTAATAATACCATCTGTATGAATTGTAGGTTTTACAGGAGCTCCTGTAAAATTTAATTTATTAGCAGTAGTTCCTCATTTTAGAGCGTTACCTGGTTTTATATTTTCACTATATTTTAAATTAATTTGACCAATATTTTCGGTTCTAGCAAAAGCATTATCATCAATAGTTGTTACACCAAGTGCAGAAATAGTAGTTAAAATAGTTGTTGCACTAAAAGCATTAGCCTCGATTAATGTAACTGATGGTGGTAAAGTGATTGAAGTTACTTGATTATTACCATTAAAAGCATCAACACCAATACCGGTTATACCAGAAAAATCTTTTGGTAATAAACTACCATCTCATCCACCAGTAGGAATTCCTTCTGTATATTTTTTAAAAACAAGTGCCATTGCATCTTGTCTTGTTAGTATATTTACTATTGGTTCAACAGATCTATTTTTTGAAGAATCATTATTTAAAGTTATATTTGAAGAAGTAGTAACTAAAGCAGTTCCTACTAAAATTGGAGCAACAACAACCCCTAATGTAAGTATTTTTGATAAAGTATTTTTTTTCATTATTTTACATCCTCATATTTTATTCTTTTAATATGTTTTATTATATGATAATAAAAATAAAAAATCATAGACACAACCTAAAAGATATTTCTAATTACTAGTCTATTTCACTTATTTTAAGCATCTCTAATTTTTATAGATACCTATTATTTTTTATATTGAGCTTAATTTTTAATATCAATATCAATAAAAAAAAACTAGTAAAACTAGTTTTTTTTTATTATTCAGATATTTCATCACTTATTGGTTCAATTTCATTTTCTTCATTCTCTTTTTTTAATTGTAAATTCATTTCTTCAAATTTAGTTATTTTTCTTTTATTACTATAAAAAATTAAAGAAACAATACTTATAAATAAAATTATAATACCACTAAAACTAATAGCAAGAACAATGAATGAATTTTGTAATTCATCAGAAAGAGCTTGTTGAATACCTTCGCTTTTTACATTAACATCTGGTTTAATATTGTAATCTTCAAAAAACTCAGTTGGTGTAATTTTTGATGATGCTGGTATAAAAATTTCTTTTAAATTTGTAGCACTAGTAAATGCTTCACGATCTGTAGTAATACTATCAAAATTATCTGGTAAATGAATTTCATCAACAGTTTCTCCAAAAGAATTAGCAGCAATAGAAGTATAACCATTAAGATTTTTAGCTTCAATAATCCCCATATTTGTTAAACCTTCATCTAATGATTTAGCAATAAATAATTTTTTATTAGTTAGAGCGTCAAAAACACCTTCTCCACCATTTAGAAGTTTATCAATATCTGTTCATGATAAACCATTAAATTTATTTTGTTCAAGACCTAATGTTCCTGTTGATGGATAATGATTAATTGAAATATTAATTGTTTCAATATCAGAACCTCTAAGCGGTTCATTACCTAAGAATTTAATCGAAGTATCTAAATTAATTTTTTTGATTTTAGGGCCTATACTAGGATTCATTTCAAAAGCACCATCATCTATTGTTACATTTTGAAGATATATCGGATTTATTTCACCAGAAAATCCATCAATTAGTTTAAAATCTTCATATAAAACAATATTTTGAATAAATGCAACATCCACTATTTTACGAGTTGGGTCATTTGGATCACTTGGTAAAGCTTCAAAGTTAGGTTCAGCATATGGTGGGTTTATTCATTCTATTTTATCAAAATTAGATTGAGTTATTTCTAAACCTCATTTTACTCAACTATCTCTTAAAAAATTTGTATATGATAATTCTATTTTTAAAAGACTTGTTGTTCCCAAGAAAGCGTTATCTAAAATACTTGTTACACCAGGTGCAGAAACATTAGTTAATTTAGTTGCACCATTAAAAGCATTACGGCCAATTGATTTAACTGTAATTGGTAAAATGATTGAAGTAATACTAATATTATCTTTAAAAGCATCGCTACCAACACTAATTGCACCAGTAAAATCAGATTCAATAAAAGAACCATCTCAAACACCATTTGGTGCTTGACTTTTTTTATACAGAGATAATTTAACAATAAATTCAGCATTGATATTACCATTAGTTGGAACTTTTGGTAATTCTAAAGTAATAATATCTACTTTAATAGGAATAGTACCTCAATATTCAGCAAAATTTATAAGTATATTATCTTCTTCTGATCATTGTAATGTTATTCCTTTATTATTTATTCCTTCTATTCCAGCAAAAGCATTAGCAGCAACACTAGTTGCACCAAGTGCAGAAATAGTTTTTAAATTAGAAGCACCAGTGAAAGCATTAGTATTAATTGTTTTAACTGTAAATGGGAATTCTATTGAAGTAACTTCAGTATTATTTTGAAAAGCATTAGTAGCAACAATAGTTGCATTAATAAAATCTGATTCAACAAAAGATCCATTTCAAGCACGAAGATTTTTATTTGCCATATATTTTTTATAAACAGTTAATTCCACAATAAATTCTTTAGTAATAATACCATTAAGAGTTAGTGGTGGAGGAAAATTTAAAATTAAAACTTTTTCAGGAATAGTTCCTCATAAAACAATATTATCTATTATTATATTTTCACTATATGATAATTTAATTCCATTATCAGATATATTTGTCATTCCAGCAAAAGCATTAGCAGCAACACTAGTTGCACCTAGTGCAGAAATAGTTGTTAAATTAGAAGCTCCACTAAAAGCTTCAGTATTAATTGTTTTAACTGTTGTTGGGAATTCTATTGAAGTAACTTGAGTATTATTTTGAAAAGCATTAGTAGCAACAGTATTTGCACTAACAAAATCAGATTCAACAAAAGAACCGTCTCAAATACCATTTGTTTGAGAAATTTTATAAGGAGTCAATTCCTTAATAAAAACATTAGTAATAATATTAGTATTTGCTGGTTTATCTGGAGAACCAACAATTGAAACAAATCGAGAATCAGTTCCTCAATTAGGGATATTACCTGGTTTTATATTTTCACTATATGTTAATTTAATTCCACCTTCTGCAAATTTATTATTAGATAAACCATTGTTTTCAATATTTGTTACACTCAGAGCAGAAATAGTAGTTAAATTAGAAGCTCCATTAAAAGCATAAGGCTTAATTGTTTTAACAGATTGAGGTAATACTACTGACTTAATACTACTAATTCCAAAAGCATCAGTGTCAATAGTAGTTGCTCCTTCAAAATCATATTTATCAAGAAAACCAACATAAGGACCAAGCGAATCATTAGCAATTACAGTTTTTCATGTAATTAATTCTTCAACAAATTTTTTAGTAATAATACCATTAGTAACTAGTGGTGGTGGATTTGGTGGTGTAATGTATACATATTTTGGTTCAATACCTCAAGATGGAATTTTATCATAAGTTACATAATTACCATTATATGTCATTTTAACTCCTCGTTCAACTACACCTGTCATTCCAGCAAAACAATCACTAGCCAAAGAATGTGCGCCTAATATAGAAATAGTTTTTAAATTAGAAGTACCACTAAAAGCATCAGCACCAATTGATTGAACTGATAATGGTGAAGTTATTGAAGTAACTTCTGTTCTATTTTTAAAAGCACCCCTACCAACAGCAAGTGCATTAGTAAAATCAGATTCAACTAAAGAACCATCTCAATTAGTTATTGTATTCTTTTTATAAGTAATTAATTCAGAAACAAACGTAGGATCAATAATACCATTTTCAGGAACTTTTGGAGTTTTTAGTACTGAATTTTTTTCATTATTTTTTACATTAGAAGATAATGGGATAGACGTATCTTGCTTTGAATCTACATTTGAAGTATTAATTAAAGTTATTCCTACTAAAATTGGAGTAGTAACAACTCCTAATGTAAGTACTTTTGATAAAATATTTTTTTTCATTTTACAACCTCATATCTTTATTTTATCTTAAAATTTCATTTATATAATAGTAATTTTATTTTTCTATAATTAGTATCATCAAATAAATTAATATTACAAAATAATTACTTCAAAAACTTCTTATTTTAAGGTATTAAATGACGAATAAATCTGTTAATAATTTATTCAAAATAATAATAATTAAAAATTTTATTTTAGATTAAACATTTAAATACTGTTCTTAGTATAGATATTATCTATTAAAATAATGCTTTCTATCTTACGAAGAAAATGATTATTTTTAAAAAAATTATATTGAAAATATAATCATTAATTATCAAAATTTTTATGATATTTTTTTTATTTTACTTAAGATGAATAAAAAAAAATATTAATAATTAAATTAATATTTTTTTCTTTTTCTAACAGCTTCTGATTTTAGTCTTGCCCTAAGACCAGGTTTTACATAAAATTGATGAGGTTTAACATCTCTTCTAGTTTCATTTGCAATTCTTCTAAATTTCTTAATTGCATCTTCTAAATTATTTTCAACAACAATTGTTCTTGACATATATTATCACCCCCTTTATTTTATTAAAACATAAATTAACATTATATTTATAACACTAAAAAATCAATAAAAATTATTTTTAGTTTTTTTTATACACATATTCTTAGAGAAGACATATAGATAATCAGATTTCTATTTAGCATCTTTCATATGAGGAAACAATAAAACATTTCTAATAGAAGTATTATTTGTAAATAACATTACCAATCGGTCAATACCAAGTCCAAGACCACCAGTTGGTGGTAAACCATATTCTAAAGCTTCTAGAAAATCTCAATCAATTTCATTTGCTTCTATATTACCAAGATCTTTTTCTTTTACTTGTTCATTAAATCTATTATATTGATCAATTGGATCATTTAATTCAGCATAAGCATTAGCATATTCTTTTTTAGCAATGAAAAGTTCAAATCTTTTAGTAAATCTTTTATCAAGATAATCAATTTTAGCTAAGGGAGAAATTTCAATTGGATGACCAAAAACAAAAGTTGGTTGAATACATTTTTCTTCACAAAATTTTTCAAAAAAACAATTAACAACATGACCATAATTCATTTGATGTTTTTCTAAAAAAACATCATGTTTTTTAGCTATTTCAACAGCATCTTTATCTGTCATTTTTTTTCAAAAATCAACACCTGTCTCTTGTTTAATAAAATCTACCATATGAATTGATTTAAAATTATCTTTAATATTAATTTCATGATTTTGATAATCAACTTTTTCAATATTAATTTTTTCAGCAACATAATGAATAATATCTTCAACTAATTTCATTGTTTCTTCCATACCAATATAAGCAGTATATGCCTCCATCGTTGTAAATTCAGGATTATGAGTTGAATCCATTCCTTCATTTCTAAAAAGTCTACCAATTTCATAAACTTTTTCAAATCCGCCAACAATTAGTTTTTTTAAAGGAAGTTCAGTTGCTACTCTTAAATAAAATTCTCTATTTAGAGTATTATGATGAGTAGTAAATGGTCTAGCATTAGCACCGCCTAATATAGGTTGAAGTACTGGTGTTTCAACTTCAAAATAACCTAATGAATCCATATAATTTCGAATAAGAGTAACAATTTTTGAACGCATAATAAATGTATTCATAGAATTTTCATTGACAATTAAATCAACATATCTATGTCTAGCTCTTAACTCTTCATCAACAAGACCATGAAATTTTTCTGGTAAAACTTTTAATGATTTTGAAATGATTTTTAAAGAAGAAACATCTAATGTTATTTCACCAGTATTAGTTTTCATAGCAATACCATTAACGGTAATGATATCACCAATATCAAGTTTGCTATATTTTGAAAAAACTTCTGGATATTTTTTCTTATTAATATAGATTTGTAATGAAGATGAAAAATCCTTAATAATGCTAAAACCTTGTCTAATATTTAGAACTCTTCCACATAATATTTCAGTATCTAACTCTTTTTCAAGTAATTCAGCTTTTGAAAAAGAGTTATATTTATTTTCAAAATCTTTTAATGTTAATGTTCTTTTAATTTTTTCAATTTGATAAGGATCTTCATTATTATCTTGTAATTCTGTTAATTTTTTTCTTCTAATTAATTCTTGATCATTAAATTTTCTTTGCATATGTATCCTTAAGTTCAAATATAATGGATAAACTATATTTTTACTCTTTAATTATAATTAAATATATTATAATTAAAATTAATAAATTTTATTTCAAGGAATATAATGGACCTCGCTGAACATAGCATTATTAAAAACTTAACTAGTACATCAATTTTAGAAATTGTTGGTCTTGGAATAGCGTTGCTAATTCTTATTCTTTGTTCAACATTTTTTTCAGGCAGTGAAACTGCTATTACTACAACAACTGAATTTCAATGAAATAATTACATTAAGAATAAAAAACCGAAAAAATCACATAATCTTGTCCTTAAATTATTAAATAATTATAAAGATACATTATTAACTATATTAATAGGTAATACATTAGTAAATGTTGCGGCTACAACAATATCAACTTTATTCTTTACAAAAATAGCCATTGCTTCTAATATTGGAGATATTGAAACATTTTCACTTGTAATGGGTACTGTTTTAATGACAATCATCATCCTTATTTTTGGTGAATATATGCCAAAATCATTTGCTCGAAATCATAATTTAAAATATATGCAATTCTCTATTTATTTAATTTATGGTTTTTATATTTTTTTCTTTCCAATTACAAAATTATTAAACATCTTATCAAAAAATAAAAAAGAGAAAATTGTTTCTGAAAATGAACTTTCAGCCTTAATAGATATTGTTAAAAGAGAAGGTGTTCTTGAAACACAAGAAGCTAATCTTGTTAAAAATGCTATTGAATTTGATGATACATCTGTTGAAAAACTTCTAACTAACATTAAAGATATGGAATATATTAAATATGAAAATAATAATAAAAATATTTTAGATAAATTTCTTTCTACAGATTATACAAGATTGCCTGTGATTAACCTTAATAATAAATGTATTGGAATTTTAAACTATAAACAGTTTAATAAAGAATATTACAAAAATAAAAATTTTGATATCAAAACGATTCTTCATCCGATTGCATCTGTTTCAAAAAACACTAATTTAAATGTTGTTTTAAGATTAATGCAAATCTCTCAAAATCATATGATTGTTATTAAAGAAGATAATGAAGATGAAACTATTGTTGGTTTTATTACATTAGAAAATATTTTAGAAGTGCTTGTTGGAAATATTAATGATGAAACTGATGATTTTGAAATGATTCAGAAAATAAATGATTACACTTGAATTATTAGTGAAGATGCTAATGTTCATCATTTTTTAAAAAATGATCTAAAAAGAGATGAATATTTATTAAGTGATGAAAATATGATTTTTATTGATTGAATAACTGAACAATTTCCAAATGAAAAAATTGAAAATAATTTATTTTTAAAACATGATTTTTGTGATATTTATTGTATAAAAGACTATAAATTAAATAAATTAAAATTTATGATTGAAATGAGAATATAAATTGAATTCATTTAACCTAAAATCAAAATACTACTTTGGAAAAAACGCAATTGAAAATTTAAATGAAGTTTTTCAGAAAAAAAAATATCAAAAAGTAATGATTACATATGGAACTGGCTCTATTAAAACTAATGGTATTTATGATAAATTAACTGAAATTTTAAAAGCAAATAATATTAATTATATTGAACATGCAAATATTTTAGCAAACCCAAGACATGATGATATTTTTACAGCTTCAATAAAAGCTAGAGAAAATAATGTTGATTTAATTATAGCTGTTGGTGGTGGTAGTGTTATTGATGCTAGTAAAGTTATTGCTATTTTAGCTACTAATGAAAATTATACTGATGCATGAGATTATGTTATCAATAACCAAGCAGCAAAAAATCCAGCTATTGATTTAATATCTATTATTACTTTAGCAGGAACTGGTAGTGAAAATAATGCTGGTAGTGTTATTACTAATTTAGAATTAAAAGAAAAAAGAGCAGTTTCAACTGAAAGTGCTATTCCCTTTATTGTAATAGAAGACCCAAGTTATACTTTTAGCTTAAGTGAGTATCAAACTAGTTGTGGAATTTTTGATATTTTTTCACATCTATTAGAACAATATTATTCACCTAATACTTTTGATTGAACAAAAGAAATAATTTTTGCAAACATTAGAAATACAATTAATAATGCTAAAAAACTTGCAATTAATCCTAATGATTATGATGCTAGAGCTAATATTTTATGAACATCTTCAATGGCATTAAATGGAATAACATCATTTAATTCTGGTAGTGATTGAGAAGTTCATACTATTGAACATGGAATAAGTGCTGTTTGAGATGTTGCTCATGGAGCTGGTTTAGCTTTAGTTACACCAACGTATATTAAAATAAGATCTAATAAAGAAGAGTGATTTAAAGAAAAATCACTAACATTAGCAAGAGAAGTTTTTAATGTTCAAACAATTGATGAATTAATTTATGAAATAAATCAATTCATAGATTTATTAAAATTACCTAAAAAATGAACTGATTTTAAAGAAATAAAAACAATTCAAAGGGCTGATATTGACCATGTTGTTAGACATGCTATTGAAACAAATGGTAAACTAGATGAAAACCTTTATATTGAAATCATTAATAATATCAATTTATAATTCTTCATATAAAATATGAAGAATTTTTTTTGATATCTTTTTTTTAATTCTAAAATATCCTCTTCTTGAAACAAAGAGATCATATCATCCTTTATTATCAATAAAAGTTGATTCAAAAAATAATCTTTCTCTTTCAGAGAAATAATCAAAAATATTTAATATTGATAATTGATCTTTCTTAAAATTTTCTTGCTTTGTTATTCCTTCATAAAGAATTTTTTTATATTTTAAAACTATACAATTAATTAGATATTTTTCTAATTTTTCATTCCTATCCATCATATTTAAAAACCTATAAATGTTAGATTATAGAGATAAAAAATATATTTTTAAAGTAATAAATTACATTAATATAATTCAATATATTGAAAAATAAAGTATAAAAAGAAAGAAATATACTACTTATTTTTATGATTAAAAAAATTGACTTTCCCACAATTTTATTATTTTTAACTTATTTATTAGTTTCACTTTTTTTATGATTAGTTAAAATAAATAATTTACTATTAATACTTCCAATAGTAATGATTATTATTTTTCTAATATTTTTGAGAATTAACTATTGAAAAATATTATTTATTTGCATAATTATTAGTTTGTTTTTAATAATATACTTTTTTTTAAACGACAAATATGATTTAAAATCGTTATTATCTTTTTTAAAGACAAATTATAATTTTGATAAATTTAAAAATATATCAATGGATTATATTGGAAATTTGTATAGTAGTGATAATCTTGAATTAATTAATATCATAATTTTTAATACTAAAAATTATGACTCTGATATTATGAATAACATTATTAATTTAAATATTTTACACTTATTTGTTTTAAGTGGATTACATTTAAATTTCATTAGTTTCTTATTTGATAAAATATTTAAAAATAAAATAAAATTTTTAAGTAAAATAAAATTCCCTTTTATTCTTTTACTCTGTTATTATGTTGATTTTGGTGTTGGTTGTATTAGAGCATTATTAACTATTATTATTAAAGAGTTCATTAAACATGATAAATATCAAAATTTAAAACAAACAACGATTGTAGCTTTAATATTTTCAGTGTTTTTTATTAATGATCATTTTTCAATAGTTTATCAATTAAGTTTTAATAGTTGTTTTGTAATTGCAATTATTAATGATTTTTTTAAATTAAATAAAATTACTAAAACTTTATTAATTAATTTTGTTTTGATAATTTTTAATTTTTTCATTATTATTTCCATTAATAATTCAATTAATCTACTTTCAATATTTTCAACATGAATCTTTAGTAACTATATTTTATTAATATTTGTTTTCTTATTTATAACAATGTGATTACCTTTTATGGTAATCATTAATAATTTTGTACTTGAACTCATTGTTAATATTTTAAAAATCACTAATTTTTTTGATCAAAACATTATTATTAAAGATATAAATAAAAACTTCATTATTCTCTATTATGAGATATGGTTATTCTGATTAATATTTTTTTTGAAAAGAAAAGAAAAAATAGTAAAATTATTTTATTAACATATAAGGATTTATAAATGTCAAATATTTTAACAGATGCTGAACTTCTTAAATTAGAAACTGAAAAAAGAGAAATTATTCTTGAAATTAAAGACTTGAAAGAAAAAATATCTAAACTTGAAAAATAATTAGTTTTTATTAAGTATAAAAAAAAAGAAAAAGCGATTTTTAAATAATCGCTTTTTCTTTTTTTTTCTCTTTATTTTTCCAAATTATTGCATTTTTTAAAATATGTGATAATATACAAATGTTGGAAAGTGGGACAAAGTGTATGATAATTGGTCAATTCAATCATAATCTAGATACTAAGAATCGTCTAATGATTCCAGCAAAAATTAGAGCTAATATAAATACATCAGTAGTTATCACATTAAGTGTTGATGGATGTCTTGAAGTTAGAACTCTTGATGAATTTAATATTTTTACTGAAAAATTTACAAATATTGATTCTTCAAGCGAAAGAGAAAGAATCATTTCTCGTTGAATTTTTGCTAATTCTCAGATGGTTGATATTGATAGTGCAAACCGAATATTAATACCTAACAATCTTTCTAATAAAGCAAATATAAAAAATGAAACACTTATAATTGGTTTAAAACACAAAATCGAAATTTGAAATCCTACAATTTTCAACGAAAAGCAACAAGATGCTGAATTAAATATTAAAAATCTTTTTAATAAAGATGAATAATATTCATGAAAGTGTTCTATTAAATGAATTAGTTAATAATGTTGTTATCAAAGAAGAAGGAATTTATTTAGATGCTACTCTTGGAAGAGGCGGACATAGTAAATTAATTCTCGAAAAAATTTCAAAGAAGAATGGTCAATTAATTGTATTCGATCAAGATATTGAAGCAATTGATCACTTTAGAAAATATCTTTGTGAAAATAAAATCGAAAATGTAATTCTAATTAAAAGTAATTTTAAAAATATTATTTCAGAACTACAAGAAAGAAATATTTTTAAAATAGATGGAATTATTTTTGATTTAGGAGTTTCAAGTCCGCAATTGGATAATCCTAAAAGAGGCTTTAGCTATAAAAATAACGGTCAGTTAGATATGAGAATGGATATTGAAAATTCTTTTTCAGCTTTTGATGTAATTAATAATTATGATGCTAAACAATTGAATCAAATTTTTTATAAATATGGTGAAATTAAAAAACCTTATTTTGTTACTAATGAAATTATTAAAAAAAGAGAAATAAAATCAATTGATACAACATTTGAATTAGTAGAAATTATTAAAAAAAGTATTAATCCTAAATTATTATATAAAACAAAACATCCAGCAAGACAATATTTTCAAGCTATCAGAATTGAAGTTAATGATGAAATTAATTTATTAAAGCAAGCAATTAGTGATGCAATAAGTTTATTGAATCATAATTCTAGAATTGGAATAATTACATTTCATTCTTTAGAAGATAAAATAGTAAAACATCTTTTTAATGATTTAACAACTTCAAATATTCCAAAAGAAATACCAATTAAGGATGAAATAATTCCATATGAATTATTTAACAAAAAAGCTATTTTACCTACTGATGGTGAAATCGAAAATAATAAAAGATCAAGATCAGCAAAATTAAGAATTTTAATTAAGAAATAAAGGAACTAAAAATGAATCTAAACGACCAAATATTTACTATCTTAACATTAGGCAATAAAAATTCAACAATACAGTTATTTAAAAAATGAAAAGATGAATTTATTATGTTGTATTCACATCATTTTAATACTAAAAAACTATTTAAGAATGACATGATTATTAATTCTATTAAATATGAAAAAGTAATTAAAGATGAAATAGAAAAGGCTTCTAAATTTATTAATATTAAAATTGCTAATATTACAATCATTACGAGTTATTCAAAATTAAACCATGAAATAAAATTAATTGAAAATATCCCACTTTCAAAAAAATATATTAATAGAGATTCATGAGAAAAAGAAATTAAAAATTCTGAATATATTCAAAAAAAAGTTAATTCAGATGATGAAGTTATTTTAAAATTAGATGATATTGAATATGAAATTAATGGACAAATTTACCAAAATATTAATGAAGAGTTAAAAGTTCATAATAGATTAAATATTAAAGTATCACTAATTAAAATGAATAAGAAAATCTACAATGATTATTTAAATCCTTTTATTGACTTAAATATTAATGTTGATAAATTTATGCCTAAATGTATTAATTTTGATATTGATGCTAGTAAAAACAATAATACAAAGCTATATTTTGACTTATCTAATGATTCTTTATTAATATCTATTTATAAAAATTCTAAAATAATCTACTTTGAAAAAAATACTGATTTCAGTTATAAATTTTTAATTAATGAACTTGTTTCAAGGACTCATAATAAAATAGAAAAAGAACAATTTAGAAAAATATTAAACCAATCAAATATTGAATATTCTGATGATAAAGTAGTATTTCAACAACTTTCAGAAAAATCTGCAAATGTTGAATCAACAACCAATAGAGATATTTCTACTTGAATTGTTGACTATACAAATAATATAAAAAACTACATTGAATTCATTTATGATACTTGAAAAAAGAATAATCAAAATATTAATGAAGTTCACCTTTATAGTGAAAATAGGTTTATTAATAAAGGTTTTAATACTTGATATATAAAAAATAAAAGAAACTTTACTTTTCGTATATTAGAAGTTGAAAATAAGTTTGATAAAAACAATATTGCAACTACAGTTGAAGCTCAACATATTCTAAAATCAAAAAATAGTTCTAATAAATTACTTTCTAGAATCCATGTAAAAGCGTTTAAAATGTCAGGAAAAATTCTTAAAAATTAGTTTTTAAGAATTTTTTTCTATTTATAGAAAATTTAGGAAATTAAATTGTTTTATTCTTATCCTGTAAGTCCTAATGGATTTAATATTCCATCAATTTCTTCATTATAATAATATATTTTATCTATTAATATATTAAAATCTAAAATAGAAATTAGAGAATTATATATGTTTTTAATACACGATATATATGAATCTATATCTTTCTTTTTATAGATTTTTTTACTAAAATTTTCTTCTAAAACTACTTGGTGTTTATAATAGATTCAGATAGAATTCAATTCTTCAAATTTCTCTTTAGAAGAGATAAGTTATTAATATTTAAAAAAGGGTTAAATTTTCACTTTATTCATTATTAAATAATCTATATAAAAAATACAATATTTGTTCTGATTTTATATAAAATATCTACTTATAAATTTATCCATAAGAACATAAAAAAATAATGATTTAGATGAAACATGAATAATTTCAACATTAATAAAAGTAATGAAATAATGAATGATTTCATTTTAGATATTTCTATCTTATTATTATAATAATCACTTCTTAAGATTATTTTATAAAAATAATATATTTTTATAAACATGAGATGAATAATTTAATACTCAAAATATAAATTCAAAAATAGGTTTTATTTTATATATTTATATTCTATTTGCTATAAATATAAATAGGGGTATAGTTCAATGGTAGAACTACGGACTTCAAATCCGTGTGTTGTGGGTTCGAGTCCTGTTACCCCTGCCATTTTAAATTTATTCATATAATAAAAAAAACGATAATTAAATTATCGTTTTTTTTATTATTATTTATCTTCAGATTCTGAATCATTATCATCAATTTCAATAGTGAAATCATCAGGATTTTCAAAAAGGTCTTCTATTGCTTTTGTTTCATTACCAATATTGCCTTCTGCTTTTAATTTTTTAGAAATAATCGAATCCATAGCATTTTTACGTTTTTGTTCAATTGCTTCTGGAGGTAATTTTTGGTATTTATGAATATAATCAATTTGATCTTTTATAATTGTTTCTAATAAAATTAAAGTTTCAACTATTAAATCTAACTCAAATCTATTTGCTGAAATAATTTTTTTAGCTTCTTCATATTCTTCACGAATTATTTTTTCAATTTGATCATCTATTTCTTTTGATTTAGATTCTGAAAAATCTTTCATGAATTGATTTTGAGTACCTTCGCTAGGAATGAATTGAGTTAAACCAACTGGATACATACCAAGTTGCATAACCATCATTTTAACAGTTCTTGTTACTTTATAGAAATCATTACTAGCACCAGTAGTAATCATATCAGCACCATATACAACTTCTTCAGAAGCTCTACCACCAAGTGTCATTCTAATAATTTGTAATAACTCTTTTTTAGTTTTGATATTTGTTTCTTTTGTTTTAGGTGTTTGCATAGTATAACCAGCAGCATTACCTCTTGGAATGATTGTTATTTTTTCAACAACTTCAGCATTATCTGTATATAAACCAACTAATGCATGACCAGCTTCATGATATGCTACTAATCTATTTTCTTCTTCTGAAATAGTTCTAGTCTTTTTAGCAGGACCTGCTATAACTCTATCAATAGCTTCATCTAAGTCATTCATAGAAACTATTTTTTTATTTTCTCTAACAGCTAATAAAGTAGCTTCATTAATAACATTTTCTAATTGAGCACCACTAAATCCTGGTGTTCTTCTAGCAATATCAGCTAAACTAACTGCCTTGCCTATTTTTTTATTTCGAGAATGGATTTTTAAAATTTCTTCTCTTTCTTTAATATCAGGTAAATTAACACTAATGTGTCTATCAAATCTACCGGGTCTTAAAATAGCATCATCTAAAACATCTAATCTATTTGTAGCAGCAATAACAATAACACCAGTAGAAGTATTAAAACCATCCATTTCAGCTAATAATTGATTAATGGTTTGGTCAGCGATACCACCGCCTCCACCAACAACATCATTTTTACCTCTTTTAGAAGCTACAGAATCTATTTCGTCAATAAAGATAATACTTGGTGCTACCTTACGAGCATTTTTAAATAAATCTCTTACTCTTTTTGCTCCAACACCAACTAGCATATCTTCAAATGATGAACCTGATGCTTCAAAAAATGGTACACCAGCTTCACCAGCAACAGCTTTTGCTAATAAAGTTTTTCCAGTTCCAGGTGGTCCATATAAAATTACACCTTTTGGAGTTCTAGCTCCCATTTCAACATATTTTTCTGGATTTTTTAAATAGTCAACAACTTCTGATAATTCAAATTTTTCTTCATTGATACCAGCAACATCTGAAAACAATGTTGTTGATTTACTAATTTTTGCTAAAGATTTACCCATACCAAAAATAGAATTAGCACCACCTTCACCAGTTTGAGATTTTAATAATTTAAATGAAATAGCAAACATACTTACTATTAAAATAATAGGTAGTAGTAAAGAAACTAAACTTAATCAATTAAAAGGTGCTGGTGGAAATACAGCTAATTGGCTAGCTTGACCTAATCAATTAGAAATATAAGCAAACGGATCTCTATTTATTGTTGCTATGCTATTAAAATTAGCTTCATCACTTATTGTATAAAATGGATCACTATTTAAATTTGAATCAATAATTGCATTATTTGTTTCTTGTGAAACTAATAATGGAGTCAAAGGAGGTTTAAAAGTGAATTTAACATCAGTAAATGTTAATATTGGATTTTCTGCACTAGGTTCTTTTACAATTACTAATGTTGTTTTAGAATCCTTTGGATTAGTTAATTCTTTATAGTAAGAAGAAACTGTAAAAGTAATTGGAACTGTATAATTATTTGCAGCAGTAGGTGTAACTGTTGCATTTGTTATTTTTATGTCTGTTTTATTTGCTGTTTCAGGTAAGAACTGTTGAATTTGAGGAAAAAGATATTCTTGTAATGATTTTTCAATATTATTAGGATCAACAGGAAATTCAAAATTAGGATTATATCCTTCTAAATTTCTTTCAATAATAACACTATTTGATGAACCATTAGAAATATTTTTTCTAGATTCTTTTCCTGTAATTCCAGGAATTTGATAAATAGGATTACCAAAAGGATCATTTGATTGTATGAATGAAAATCTAAGAGACCCATCATTAGCATAAGCTCAATAGTGATTAGCTAATCCTGGTTGTCTTTCAACATAAACATCTTGATCTAAAATAATTTTTTCATAAGGTTCTTGTTTTCCATTTTTTAAATAAAAATATTTAGAACCATTTGAGTCAACACTTGATGTTGCAATTAATGTTTTTACATCAAGAATTCTCGGACCAGGAATAAGTGTTTGATAAACAAATACACCAATAATTGATAAAAATGCTGAAACAAAAAGTAAACTAATACCAGTTTTTATTAATTTTCTCTTTTTCGTTTCAGGTGTATCAGATTTTAAATCTGTTTCTTCATTTGGTTTTTTTGTTTTTGATGTTTGTTCTTTTTTATTAAGATTTTTTTCATCATTCTTTTTTTCTTTTTCTGCTTTTTCGGCTTTTTCTTCAGCTGCAAATTTTAGATATAGATTTTTCTTAATTAAATTCATTATTAATCCTTACTAATATTTTTTAGAGATCATTATTATTTATAAAATCATCAGATAAAATTCCAATAAATGGCAAGTTTCTAAAATAACCTTTATAGTCCAACCCAAAACCGATAATAAAATGTAATGGGATAGAAAAACAATAATAATCTGGTTCTAATTTAATTTTTCTTCCTTCTTTTTTATTAATTAAGGCAATGATTTTAACATCTTTAGCACCTAATTGTTTTAACAAATCAACAATCAATTTAATTGTTTTACCTGAGTCAATAATATCTTCTACTATAATAATTTCTTTATCTTCAACATTGAAATTAATATCAGTTACAAGTTGTGGTTCACCTACTGCTTTAGTTTGACCCATAAAAGAATTTATAGTTATAAAATCTAAAGTGTGAGTTATTTTTAATTTTGGAATGATAGCTCCAATAAAAGGGATACACCCTTTTAAAATACCAACAATGATTGGTTTTTTATCTTTATAATTAGTGTTAATTCATTCAGCTGAAAGATTAATCCCTTTTTGGATTTCTTCTTCTGTAACTAAAACTTCTTTAATGATTTTTTTATAATTATTTTCGCTATAATTTCACATAAAATTCCTAATTCCTAAATTATATAATTAAAAAATAAAAAATGTTATTATATGAATTTTCATAAAATAACATTATTTTAAACTTGAAAACTAATAATAGAATCCAAATCATTTAAAAGAAGTTTAATTTCTTTTTTATTGTTTAATTTACAACCAGCTGCAAATTTATGTCCACCACCATTATATTTTTTAGCGATATTATTTATTTGGTATCTTCTAGAACGTAATGATGCTTTTCAAGCATTACTTTCATCATCAAAATAAAAGGTTGCTCAAATATCAACATTCTCTATTTTTGATAATAAATAAGCTTTATTATTTAAATCAGCTAGATTATTTTTGGTAATAAACTTTTTTGTAAAAATAAAATATCCGACATTATTTTTAGTAACTTTAATATTTTGTGAAATTTCAGCTTCAATTTTTATGTTTCTAATATTTTGAAGATAAATTTTATCTTGAATGTATTGTTTATCAAAATCATAATCATAAAATTTTCTAACTAATTCAAAAGTTGATGAAGTTGTATTAAGTTGCATTAAACTTCCAGTATCTGTTAGAATTCCTGCATATAAAAAATTACTTATTTCATAACTTAAAATTCCCTTATTATTAGAAATAATTCATCAACCAACCATTTCACTAGTTGAACTAATTTGATCATCTACTCATTCATATTTTGCTATTTTTTCTATAAATGGATGATGGTCAATTCTTATTGTACTCTTACATAATGTATGTTTTTGAGTTAATACTCTTGCTTCATTAGCTGTATCTAAAATTACACCAACTGAGTCAGCAATAAATTCATCACTAATTATTGTTTGATTATCCATCATAAAAATTTCATTTGAAGAAGTGATTTTTATTCTATCTAAACCTATAATTTTTGCATCAATTCCTTTTGAAATTAAAAAACTTTTCATAGCACTAGCTGAACCTAGGGCATCAAAATCAGGATGAATATGAACAAAAATACTTACTTTTTTTGATTTAATAAGTGTGTCATATGTTTTTTTTATAATATCAGTGTGTTTTTTAATTAAATCCATATGTTTAATATATTACTCCAATTATCTAACTTTAATATCTTCGATTGCTTTTTCTTCTAAATCTGTTAAAAAACTCAATGAATCTTCAAGTTCTTTTACAACTTCTATTTTAGGTTTTGTAATAGGATGCTTTGGAGCAAATAAAGAACATGAATCATCATATGGTAATATTGAAGTTTCATAAGTATTAATTTTTTTAGCTAAAGTAATAATTTCATTTTTATTATATGTTATTAATGGTCTAATAATAAGAGAATTTTCAATAACACTTGAAGATGAAAATAATGATTCAATTGTTTGAGAAGCAACTTGTCCAATAGCTTCACCTGTTGCTATTAAATCATAGTGATATTTTTCTTTTAATTTTTCAGCAATTCTAAAAAAACTTCTTCTCATTAAAGCTATATTATATGATTTGTTTTCAACGTGATTCATCTCATGTTGAATTTTACTAAAATCACAAATATGCAAATTATAATTCATTAGTTTTCTATCTAAACTAATAATATTAGCTAAATCAATAACTTTATTTAATGCTTCTTCTGATGTATGTGGAGGTGTTATAAAAGTTAAAAAATCAACAGCTAATCCTCTTTTCATTAATAAATGAGCAGCAACTGGTGAATCAATCCCACCTGAAAGTAATAATAAACATCTACCGCTACTATTAATAGGTAAACCATTAGTACATTCAATTTTTTGAGAAAAAACAACTGCATAGTTCTTTTTAATTTCAATATTAATTTTTATATCAGGGTTTTTAACATCAACTTTTATTTCATTATTTTCAAGAATAAAACCAGCAACAATATTTTTGATTTGAATAGAATCTAGATAAAAACTTTTATCAGATCTTTTTGATTCTATTTTAAAAGTTTTTTCAAAATTATCAACAATAATTTGATTGGCTGTTTTTTTAATTACTTCAATATCTTTATCAATGACATAACCAATAGAAAGATGAGCAAAACCTGGAATTTTAGTAATTATTGTAATTAGTTCATTAATCTCTTCACTATTTTCAATTTCAATTATTAGATGATCAAATTTATCGATAATCTTAACTTTAAAATCAATAATTGCTTTTTTCAAATTCTTAATCAATAGTGATTGGAAAAATTTTCTATTTTTTCCTTTTAATGTTAATTCACCATATTTTAAATAGATAATTTTATTCATTTTCAACTTCAGAATAAAATCATTTTAAATCAGCTTCAGAAAGTTCTGGACTGATACCAGTTAAAATAAAATCTTCATATCACTTTGTTGCTTTAGTAATATAAGTATTTTTAAAATCTTCTAACTCTAAATCAAAATTTACTAATTCAATTCTTCTTTTAGATATATCAACTTTTTTAGGATACAAATAATCTTCTACATTTAAAAAAGCAATAGCAAATACTCCCTTAGAAATATTTCTTAGATAACAATAAAGACTAAGTTGCATTAAATATTGTCTTGGAATTATGATTTGATCTTTATCATCAAATCATTTTTTTAAATTACCATTTTCTGTTTTAACAATAGGCATTCCTTTACTATCTTTTTGTAAAACAAAATTATTTCCTATTTTTTTGAATGAAAAGGAATCTATTGATGTTGTTTTAATTTCAAGCATTCTTTTTTCAGGATAAAGAAATTGATTATTATTATCAATTGGTTCTCCATCAGGAATTCCACCAAAAATTTTATTTTCAGAAAAAGCATCTCACTTGATTTCGAAAGGATTATACACTTTAAATTTTGTGTCTAATAATTCTGATACATATTCATTTATTTTTGGTTCAATAATATTACCAGCTTCAGAATAAATAGGATCCATTGTTTCGAAATAAATGTTATTCATAATAGTTCAAGCTTTTAGAGGTGAACTATAAGAATCAAAACCAAGAACTGTAGCAAGTCTTGATCCTGTTATTTTTTTAGGTTTATTAGAATCAAAAAATTCTTTTGATAAATGGATTCTATTATCTTTAATAAAAAAATCTTTATTTACTTTTTTTTTAAATGGCATTATTTATGACTTTCTAAGTTTATTAGATTTTTTAATAAAATCGATATATTCATAAATAGCTTTTTCTTTATTTAAAAGACTATTTTTTTCAATTTCTTTTAATACTTTAACATTAGTGTCATCAAAGAAACGATTTGCATATAATTTTGTTCAATGCAATAAAGCAGATAATTGAATATTAGATTTTATATAATCATGGAATTTTTCAACAAAATATTCTAAGTCAGAAATGTATTTACTTATATCATTTATCTTTGATAAATTTTCAGAAACATCTGCAAATAATTGAGTTTCTATTTTATTCATTTTTCTTTCATAAGAATTAATTGTTGATACTAGTGTTGAAATATTAATGTCATATTCCTTACAAAATTTGTTCATTAAAAAGAATTTGTTTTTTATAGATTGAAATAAGAAAGTTAAATTTGAGAATTCTGAAATAAAATCAGAAATTCTTGTTGATAAATCTTTATTTAAATCATTGAATTCTAAAATACCATTTAATATTAATAATAAGTTTTCAATATTTTGTTGTGGTTTTGATTGATTTTCAATAATTTTACTTTGACAAATTTTAATATTATTAACTAAAGTATCAATTTTTTTAGTATTAATTTTTACATATTTTAAAATATCTGGAACTTTTGTAAAATATACAGAAATACTTTTATATTTTTCTTTAATATCATTAAATGAAAGAATGAAATGATTAATATTTTTAGAAATATTATCAATTTTTGAATAAAGATATTCTGATGAATCAATAATATAATTAATCTCATTAACAATATTTTTGTGACTATTATATAAATTCAAAAAGCCAGTTTCATTTCTTGAAAAAGATGAATTAGATATCATTTTATTTTTTAAATCAGTAATAGTATATCTACTCTTTTTCATGATTGTTTTGATTTCTTGAATTTCAAAACTTGATAAACGTTCTTTTGATAGTTTAATTCTTTGCAATAAAGTATGTTGATCTTTAATAGCATCTGAAATAATTAAATTACCAATAACTAATCCATGAATTTGGTTGTAAGCATTATTAATTTTAATAATTTGAAGTTTTGATAACTTTTCAAATTTATCAAATGAAGATTTTTCCTTAACTGAATTAATTTTTATATTGTTAGATGAAATTGCTATTTGCATTTGCTTATGAATTGAAGCATCTGAATTTAAGTTATAAGGTATTTTTAAAGATGGTAATTCTAATATCGTATTAAATTTTGAACTTACTTTAATAAATTTTGAATCAATGTAATTAGTTGAAGCATTGAATTTTGTAATTCTTATAAAAAGGTTGTTATAATTTTTTTTCATTTCTTCTATTTTTTGAATATTTTTTTCAATTTGAGCAATTTTCTTATCAGTAAATGAGTTTGATTTAGAAGATATTGAAAAAGTATAATTATTAAAACTACTTAAAGATTCATTAATATCATCTTCTAATTTCTTAATTTCATTAGCATAATGATCTCTATATGAAACAAAAAAATGTGACAAAGGTTCTAATTTATTTGTACTGTTTATTAAAGGTATTAATCAACGTAAATTTTTAGCTATCTTATTATTACTTAGAACATTAAATCTCTTAACAAGTTCTTGGACTCTTTTAAGATTTTTTTTATTTTTAAAATTTATTAAAAAGAATAAACCAAAAAAAAGAGCCGACAATAATATAAAAGCTCCTGATAAAGCAATAAGAGTTATTATACCGGGGGTAAGTGTATACATAATTTTTTATATCCTTATCTACTTATTTATTATATAAAAAATATTTTTAAAAAATAATCAATTTTTAAAAATATTTTTATTTATATACGAAATTATTTTATTCTAATTTATTGCTAATTATTTTCTCTTATATTTTTAATTTTTTATTCATAAAATATTTTAAAAAATAATATTAATAAAGATGTCAAATTATTATTAGAATTTTTTGACTTTGAGATAATAAACTAATTAGTATTATTAAGAAGTAATAAAAAATCAAATCTAAATTAAATTCATATATAATAAATATGTCATAGCAGCATTATTGTTTTTTTGATAGATGAATATATTAACATTTTGTATTAAAAGTAAGTTTGCTGTAAACTGAAATTATTTATTATATATTCCTAAATAAAAACAATAAAAATTGTATGAATTTTAATTATTAAAATATAAGGAAAAAAATGAGTAGATATACTGGAAGTATATATAAAAAATCAAGAAGACTAGGTTTTTCTTTACTTGAAAATGATAAAGAATTTTCAAAAGGTAAAAAAAGAACAACTCCTCCTGGGCAACATGGTACTAGAAGAAGAAAACTTTCTGGTTATGGTGAACAATTACAAGAAAAACAAAAACTAATGTTTTTATATGGTCTTAATGATAGACAATTTAGAAGACTTTTTCAAATAGCTAGAAAAAGAGGTGGAGTTCTAACTCTTGATCTTCTTCAAGTACTTGAATCAAGACTTGATAGTCTTGTTTTTAGAATGGGTTTAGCTCCAACTAGAAGAGCAGCAAGACAATTAGTTAATCATGGACATATTTTAGTTGATAATAAAAAATGTGATATTCCTTCAAGAATTATTGATTTAAATGCAGTAATTACTGTTAAAGAAAAATCAAAAAAATTAATTAGCACTGAAGCAATGTTAATTGCTAAATTTGTTGAGGTTGATAAAGATAAATTAATCGGAAAATTTAGTAGATATCCTGAAAGAAAAGAATTACCAGAAAATATCAATGAATCATACGTGGTTGAATGATATAAAAGAATGGTTTAAAAAAATCCAATTATTCATTTTGATAAATGGATTTTTTTTATACTATAATTTTATAAAATTGGAGTATATGAGTGGAATTAACTAATAGACAGAAAAAAATATTAAAAACGATTATTGAAGAATTTTCTATCTCTGGTACTGCTGTTTCAAGCCAATATATTATTGATGCATGAAAAGAAAAGAAATGTTCATCAGCAACAATTAGAAATGAAATGGTTGTTCTAGAAAAAAATGGACTATTAGAAAAACTTTATCTTTCAGCAGCTAGAATACCAACTACAAAAGCTTATAAATATTATGATAATAATATTATCAATAAAGAAATAGATATAAAAATCTTAGATCGAATTAGAAAAGTTATTAATCAAAGAAATATTTCTGTTGACCAAATTATTAATGAATCTGTGCAAATTATTAAAGAAATTGTTAGTTTACCTATTTTAGTTACTAAAATAGTTGATAATGATGTTTTAAAAAAAGTAGATTTGATTCAACTAGATAAAAATAAAGCTGTTTTAATTATTGTTTCTGGAAGTGGAAATATCTCTAAAAGTGAAATCACTCTTAGTAATGATAATATTGAAGATTTAATTGTTTGTATTAGAATCTTAAATGAAAGACTAATAGAAACTCCTATTAAAGAAATAGTTGATAAGATAGATATTATTGTTAAAATTATTTCTAAAGAAATAAAAATGAGTGAATTAGTAATTCAAGGTATTCTTTTAAATATGTTTCAAAAAATAACAAAGGATAATGTTGATTTAAAAAACTCAAAACATTTAATTTATAAGAAAGAAATTTTTGATATTGAAAAATTTCAAAAAGTCATTAAAATTCTTGAAGATAATAGTATTTGGAAGCAAATAGCAACATATAAGGAAAATTTAAATGAACCTTCCTATTCACTAAAAAATATTTTTATTAATGAAGATAATATTGGACTTAATGTTTCATATACTAATGTTATTTTAGATAACATTACCCATAACATTAGCTTAATAGGACCTGAATTAATGTCATATTCCAAAACTAAGGGATTATTAAACTTTTTAAAAGATGAAATAGAAAAAAAATACAATAAAAATGAACAAAAAATTATTAAGAAAAAATATTAAAAAAATAGCATCGGATATCGACCTTTCAAATCCTTTTATTGAAAAGATGATTTTTATGTATATTTATCAAAAACAACTTATTTTAGAATTTGATAAAACTAACTTTGTTTTTTGTTTTACTGAAGAAGAACTTCATTTATGTTTTCAAAAAAGTGAAAATATTTTTAAAGAGCTAATGAAATTCAAACTTGAAATTAAAAATTGAGATGATTATAGACTTAATTCCATTCATGAATATTATTCATTTTTAATTTTAGGAATAAAAAAAATTGAAGAATTTGATAAAAATCTTTATTTATATATCTTAAATGAACAAATAAAACTGATTTTTTTAGATCAAAATATTGAAAAAATAAAAATTTTTTATGATAAAAAATTTGATCAAAACCAATATGAAAAAAGTGTTGATTTAAAAATATTCTTCTATGAAAAATTAAAAAAATGTGTTGAATTAATGAAAATGAATTATGGATTAGATTTTAATGATAATTATTTTTATTTTGTTAATGTTTTGAAAGAAAAATAAATGAAGAAAATTTTAAATAATGAATTCACAATTGAAGTTTTTAATAAATTAAATCCTGATGAAATTATTATTTTAAGTAATGAAATAAGAACATTTCTAATCAATCTATCTAGTGAAAAAGATATTCATCTTTCATCAAATTTAGGTATAGTTGAACTTTCTATTGCTCTTTTAAAGTCATTTAATATTGATAAAGATAAAATTCTTTATGATACAGGACATCAAACATATGTTCATAAAATGATTACTAATAGGTTTAATAGAATTAAAACTATTAGAGATCATAATGGTTTAGCTGGTTTAATGAATATGGATGAATCGAAATATGATCATTATTCACCAGGTCATTCTGGGAATATTTTAGCAATAAGTCAAGGATATAGAATTGAATCAAATCTTAATCATATTGTTGCTGTTGTTGGTGATGGCGCTTTGAATAATGGTTTATGTTATGAAAGTATGAATGATATTGGTTTTAGAAAAGATAAAATCATTATGGTTTTAAATGATAATGAAATGAGTATTTCTGAAAATGTTGGAAATCTATCAATCATTGCTAAAGATGAACATAAAATGAAAAACTATTTTAATGCTTTAGGATTTGAATATTTAAGAATTGAAGATGGTCATAATATTGATAAGTTAATTAAGATATTTAATAATGCTAAGGAAATATCAAAAACTAGTCCGGTTTGTGTCCATGTTAAAACTATTAAAGGTAAAGGTCATAATTTATCTGAAATTGATAAAATTGGTAAATATCATTCAACATCAAAAACAAGAGATCAATCTTTTTCAAAGAAATTAACAAATAATATTATTGATTTAATGAAAAAAGATAAGGATATTTTTGTAATTAATCCAGCAATGGGTTTTAGTTCTGATTGTTATAAAATTCATGATGAATATCCCCAAAGATATTTTGATGTTGGGATTTGTGAAGAACATGCTGTTGCTAAAGCTGGTGCTTTAAGTTTAGTTAACAAAAAACCAATTTTATTTTTCTATTCAACATTTTTACAAAGAACATATGATCAATTAATTCATGATGTTTCAAGATTAAAACTTAATATCACTATTTTATTAGATAGAAGTGATATTTCAGGTAGTGAAGGAGATTCACATCATGGTATTTATGATATTAGTTTCTTGAAAACAATTAATAATACAAATATTGTTTCTGGAAGAAATTTTGTTCAAAATGAACAATTATTAAATTTGAGTTTGAATAATAAAAATGAAATTTTTATTATTCGTTTTCCTAAAAAACCATTTGATGAAAAAACATTTAATGAAAACTATATTATTCAAAATAATAAATGAGAATTTATTGAAAACTTTGAATCAGAAACAATAATTGTTTCATATGGTCCATATCTTGATTTAATTCATAATGAAATTATGAATCAATATCAAATTAATTTAGCAAATGCTATATTTATTAATAAATATGATGAATCTGAAATAGATTATGTGCTATTAAAATATAAAAATATTTTAATCTATGAAAGAATTAATAATAAAAACACATTAAGTGATGATTTTATGATTAGAGCTTTTAAATTAAAATCAAATAATAATATTATTAGTATGTCTTATAAAAAAGATGTTGGTTTTGGAAATAATAATGAGCTTGATAAAGAGCAAAATATGGATATCAATAGTATTAAAAAAGAACTAGAGACTTTAATAAAATAATCGCCAAAAATTATTTTCTTTTTAATGATATAATAATATAGGTATTAATATAATTATATATTAAATAGGGGATTGATATGCTATATACAGGGCAAGAACAAGCTGATTCAAAGGGACATGAAACAAGTGTTAATAATAACTTAGGACCAGTAACAGCTACTAAGGGAGAAAAAGTATTATTTTATATTATTTGTTTTTTTACTCTTGGAATATTTTTCATAACAAAAGTAACTAAATCAAATACATTAAATAGAATGCAAATTAAAATTAATGATAGTGCATCAGGAATAGATATTCAATTACAAAAAAGATTTGATACTTTAAATAAATTAGTTCAAGCAGTATCATCACAAGTAAAATTTGATAAAGAAACATTGGAAAATATAGCAGCATATAGATCAGGAATAGCAAATACTAATGGTGATATGAATTCTAAAGTTGCAAGTTTAGATAAAATTCAATCTGGACTTAATATGGCTTTTGAAGCTTATCCAACTTTAGGAGCTGATGCTTCTGTTGGTAAGTTAATGAATGAATCAACTATGATTGAAAAAGAAATTGCAGCTAGTAGAAGATTATATAATGCTGATGTAACTGCTTTTAATTCAATTATATATACATTCCCTACAAATGTAATTATTGTAAAAAAAGGTTATCAAGCAATTCCTTTATTTGCAGCTGCTGCTGTATCTAAAGTTGATGTTAAATTAGATTTTTAATATATTAAAAAATGAGTAAAGAAAATAAAAAAATTTGAGAAAGTGAATTAATTCCTCAAATTAAAAGTGAAGCTTCAGCTTTCATTGAAAATTGAAAAAATAATTTTTCAAAAGACGAATATATAGCTTCTGAAAAAGAATATTTAAATAGCTTAGATGGTTATAAAAAAGAACATAATGGTTTTTTATATTGATTAATAATAATTATATTACCATTTGCTTTTTTACTATTTTTCTATCCAGGATATGTTCTTTATAAAAAATTAAAAGTACTAAAAGATAATAAGAATAAACTAAAAAATATAATTAAAGATGCAACTGAAAAAAAATTGTTAGCTCATGCTAAAATAGTTAAAAGTATTGACATAATTAGTATTTCTAAATCTATTAATAAAATTTTAAAATATGATCATGTTGGACCAATATCGAATAATTTAATTAAAGAAATGCAAGATTTATCATTATTTAAATTTACTGAATCAGATAAAAAAAATTCATACAACTCATCATGAGGTATTTTTGATAAAAATAAAATTGTTATTAATGTTGCATATCAAAAACATAAAAGTTTTGAAAAAGTTTATACTGGTTCAACTTCTGTTTCATATACTGAATATGATTCTGATGGAAACTCTGTTACTAGACATGAAAATGTTACAGCTCAATATACTCATCCTGCTCATGACATTTACAGCAAAAAGGCAAGTTATGTATTTATGGAAAGTTGTAGTAATTTAGAATTCTATTATGATGGTAAAAAAAACTTTATAAAAAGATTAAAAAATAAAGAACAATCTAAAATGGAAAATGATGAATTTGAAAAAAAGTTTACATGAATTAGAAATGATGAAGTTCAGTTTAGAATGATTTTTACTATTCTTGGTCAAGAAATATTTTTAAATGAAACACAAGTAGGTAAAAAAAATATAATAAATCATGAAGATTCTTATTATAAAGAAAAAAGTTTTCTAGGAAATAGTTATATAAATTCAGCTCCATTAGCTTATAAATTTAATATTAATAATCTTTTAATTAAATTTATCAGCAAAGCAGACATTACTATAGATCAATTAAAAATAAATTTAATTAATGAAATAAAAGATTATATTTATGAACAATATAAATCAATGAAATTTTTATGAACAATTCCAATTTTACAATCAGAAGATAGTTCATTAATTATTAAAAAACTATCTAAAGAAAAAAATAATAATGATAATTCATCATTAGTATCTCAATATTTATTAAATGATGTTTCTCAGTCAAAAATTATTGATGGAAACTTAACTACTTTTAATAAAAGTTTAGAAAACTATACATATGAATTTGATAATATAACATTAAATAAAACGTTATTTAATGGATTAAATTACGATATAGTAAAAAAAATAAAAATTATTCCTGAATATTCACCTGTTGCTGGAAAAACTGTAAATGTTTCAGTGGAATATGATGATTATATCCCTAAAAATGGACAAGGTTATTTGTGTTATGGATATGTTACAACAAATAAGTATTATATTGATAATGGTTCTTTTCTTACTCTAAGTACTAATATTACAAACCAAGAAACTATATCATCAATAAATAATATAAAAGCTCTAAAAATCAAACTAAACATAATTGATAATTATCTTGTATTATATTCAACTAATGATATCGATAATACTATTATTAAACCTTATGTTGAATCTATTGTTAATAATATTAACAATGCTTAATTGAAAAAAATTTTTAAATATATCTCATGGTGTTTATTAAAAAATAAATTATTGTATAAATTTAATAGGGGGATGTCACGGCTTCGACATGAATTTACAACATTTAAGTGCAGTGGGGTCAGCCCCTTATAGCTCTAGGTTCAATTTAACTGCAGACGAACAAAACAATAAAGCTGAATTAAATTCATTTGAAATTAATCAACTAATGTCAAACAATCAAGCAAACTTTGCTTTCGCTTAATTCTTAAACATTAAATTTATAAAGAAATAAAATTTCTATTATTTTATTTCTTCGTTTTTAAATAGATAGTTATTAATATCTTGTCTAAGTATTAATGATGAACTGCATTAGACAAACTTTTAAACCTTAGTTGTACTACTCTATATTTAAAAGTACTTAAGTAGTACTAAACTGTAGACCTTATTTGAAATAAATTTGTGGAAACGGGTTCAACTCCCGTCATCTCCACCAATGCCGATTTAGTTCAACGATAGAATAAAACAATGGTAATGTTTAGATAGCAGTTTGATTCTGCTATTCGGCACCATCTTCTAAAATTAAAAACCTTCATTTTTAAAAATGAAGGTTTTTTTATATTTATTAGATTTTAGAAAATTAGTTATTTTAAATATCTTTAATTTAAAATAAAAACTAATCTTTTTTTCTATTACAAGTAATATGGACAGCTTGTAAATTATCAATAGAATTATTACCATTTTTTGATTTTGGTATTATATGATCTATATTTCAAGCAAATTTACTATTTATTTGAGATTTAACGCTTTCATGTGAACCATATAAGATTGTTTCTCAACAAATTTCACATAATCGATGATTATTAGGATTACAATCATTATTTCCACAACTACAATATGGAGCTTTTTTTCATGCTGATTCTGTTTTATTGTTATATTTAGCCATTTTAATTATCTCCTTCTAAAACTTTAATTAAATCAATAAAATTAGACTTAGGATTATTTGTGTTTTCTTTATATTTAATTAAATTAACTCTAAATTGTTTTTGATGATTTTCTGATGTAATCAAAAATTCAATAATTTTACCTAAAGATTTAGGACTATGGTCATAGTTTTCTAAATTTATTTTTTTCAATTCAATATTTAGTTTATCTTCAATTCATTTTTTATTTATTTTTTCTACTTCAACATATTTGAAGAATGATAATAAAATAAGCTCTAAACAAGGATCATTTATAATTAATGTAATATTTTTTTCTTTAGCTATTTTTTTATATTTTACTATTACTTCTTTATCTATATTATCAACATCAAAAATTAAATATTTATCACAGCAATTTTTACTATTATTACACATATTTTTTTCACTAGGAGTGCCTTTTATCAAATGTGAGTGTATTTTACATTTTGACAATGTTTTATTTTTAAAAATACTGCTATCTTTCAATCAACTAAAAAATATTTCTTCCATTTGTCCTTCAGTAATAATAGAAATTTTAAATTTTCTATTATCCATTCTTCTTTTTAAAACCTTTTAAAGAGTAATCAACATAAGGATCATATCCTAATTTTCCATCTAAATAAGTCTTGGCAAAGTTATGTGCTTCTCTAACATCAGATCCAAATTCTCATAAAGAAATAATAGAAGTAAATTTAGAATCATTAATTGCTGCAAAATAAATTTCATCTTTCCTAAAAATAGAACTAGTTAATGTAGGCATATCATGAGAAGAGAAAATTAATTGAGCGCCTTTATTATTTTGAGTAAACATTAAAATTAAATATTTTAAAATCTTAGTATGAATACCAGAATCTAGTTCATCAATAATAAACATATTTTTGTTATGAATGCCTTTAATAAACAAAGCTAATAATATAATTATTTTTTGAGTTCCATTTGACTCATCAATATAATTAATTCAATATTCTTCATCATAAAGATTTTTTTTTCCTAAAAATACATTATGAGAATTAGGAATTAATGGATGAATTTCAATCTTAATATCATTTATATTTATTTCTAAATCTTTAAAAATATTCAAAATAATTGATTTATTTTCAATAATAAGATTAATATCTCCAATATTAAAAATAGGTATTTCAAATGGATTCAATGTTTTATTTATAGGAAAAGTATTGTCTATTCATATAATTTTCTTAAATTCTTTTGATAAGTTTTCAATTAACTCAATTTTAAAAAAATTTGAAAAGGTAAGCAATAGACTTTTTCTATTATTAAAAATTGATAAATTGATTTTCATATTTTCAAGTTCTTTACCAAAAAAATAAACATTATCGTTTTTTAAACTATTATCTTTTCTAAAAATAACAGTTTCATTATTAGAGGAAATTGAATGGTCTATTACTTTGAATTCTTCAAAAATAATTTCATTTAAAAAATGGATATTATATATTAGTTCTCTATTAGCATCATCTAAAAATATAAATTCTCATTTTATTGGATTTAATTTATTATTTTTAAAATTTTCAAAAAATTGATTATTTGGAATTCCAAACATTTTTTTTCCATAAATAAGTTCTTTGCACTCTTTAATTGATTCCAAAATAGCTGTTTTACCACCGCCATTAGGACCATATAATGCAATAACAGGTAATATCTTTTTATTTAATAAATGTCCTTTATGTTGTTTTAAAGGTTTTGCAAGAAAACTAATTGTTTCCTTTTCTTTGATTGATTTATAATTTTCAATTGAATAATTTAATAACATTTTTATTACCTTATTTTAATTTCTTTGATTATTTTAATTATACATAATTTATATAAAAGTGTAGTTTTTTTACACTTTTATATAAATTATCTGTTGTATAATATAAAAATTTCTTAGTAATAGCATGAAAATTTCCTTTTAAATATATAATATATTTAAAAGGAAATTTTATATGAGTGTTGTAATAAATAAACAAGAGAGAGAGAGAGAGAGAGAGAGAGAGAGAGAGAGATTCTAAAAAAGAAACTTTAATAAAGCAAATTGAAAATTTTGATGATAAATATTTTAATCAAGATCAAAAAACAATAGCAATTAACGTTTTAAAAAATGCACCAGAAGATGAAGTTCAAGCATATGCTGATTTTTTATTTATGAAAAGAAGAACTGGGTTTGCATTTGATTATTCTCCTGAGATAGCAAAGGGGAGAATTATAACTCTTAAAGAAGATAAGAGCAGAAGAATAAATGTTGATGATAATATCACTAATGATGAAAATAAGTTAATTATTGGTGATAATTATAATGCATTAAAGGCATTGTTAATTACTCATAAAAATTTAATAGATATTATTTATATTGATCCTCCATATAATACAGAGTCAGCTAAAAATGATGGAAATAATGATTCTTATAAAGAAGGCACATCTTCTAAATTCATTTATAAAGATAAATTTGGACGATCTGGTTGATTAAATATGATGAAAGATAGATTATCTCTTGCAAAGAATTTACTTGCTGATGATGGAGTTATTTTTGTTTCTATAGATGATTCAGAACAAGCATATTTAAAAGTTTTAATGGATGATATTTTTGGTGAAGAAAATTTTGTTGCTAATATAAGTTGACAATCTTCATTTGGTGGAAAGAATGATACTAAATTAATTCCTATTAATACTGAATATATACTATGTTATTCTTTTGCAAATGATTTTGAAAAAAATATTTTATCAAAGTCTAAAAAATATAATCTTGAAGATCAAAATTTAATAAAATATGGAAAGTATAAAAAATCACCTTTGGCTCGATCTTCTCTAACATATACTAAAAGCTTAGATTTTATTATCTATGTAAATAATGATAATGATGAAATAAAAATTAGTTTTGAAGAAAATGAAAATACAATTGGCAAAATTATAGCAGGTCCTTCTAATTTTAGTACTGATGAAAAATTAGATTTTTACAAAAAGAGACATATTGGCAAAAATAACAAAAATGATTGACGTTTTTATTGAAGTAAAGAAACTATTCTTGAGGCTTTTAAAAATGGATTTATAGAATTAGAAAATAGAAATAATCAATGATTTATTTTTAAAAAAGACTATGAAAATGCTAAATTCAGTGGAATAAAAAAAATAATAATAGATGGAGAAAACAACAAAATAGCGCTTAGAAATGTAATTAGTGATTCAAAAATTACTTCTAAAATAGGTACCGAAGAAATAGAAAATATTTTCATGAGAAAAGCATTTGATTATCCGAAACCAACATCTTTATTAAAAAAACTATTTTTGGTGAAGAATAATAATATTATTATTCTAGATTTTTTTGCTGGATCAGGGACTACTGGTCATGCTATTATGGATTTAAATAGAGAAGATGGTGGTAATCGGAAATTTATTTTATGTACAAATAATGAAAATAATATTGGATATGATGTAACTTATGAAAGATTACATAGGATTATTAAAGGAGAAGGCACCAAAAATGAAAAAGATTTTAATTGATTAACTAAAAATGAACCCTATAAAAATAATAAATTAAGAGTTATTGATATTGATGATAGTATAAAAATTTCTTTAGATACTAATATAGATGATAATATTTTTAAAAATTGCAAAAATGGATTAAAACTTTTAAACAGTAAATATAATAATAAAGATTTGAATTTATATTATGATTTAGCTGCTTTAAATCCTCTTAAAAAGGATTATGAATAATATTATGCAACTTACTAAATCACAAAACAGAGTAGTTTCAAAATTATTTAATAAATACTTAAAAAGAGGAGAACATGATTCATGTTCATTTAAAGCTCCAACCGGTTCTGGTAAAACATTTATGGCATCTGAGTTAATTTCTAGAATTTTTTCAGAAGAATATGGGAAAAATATAACAAAAACAATTATTGTTTTTGCTACTGTTTCTAATGCAGAATTACCAAAACAACTATCATTAAAACTAGAAAATTATAAAAAATATCATGATTTTAAAAATTATAAAATTGAATATATTTTTTCTCCTTCAGATAATAAATCAAATAAATCTGAAGATATAAAAGAATTTGTTCTTGAAGATAATAAAGTTTTTGTTTTTGGAACATCTTCATTTCGAAAAAACACATTATTTTATCAAAATAAAACATTAGAAAATTTTATTCAAGAAGTTAAAAATCAAAATTATGAAATTATTTTTATAAGAGATGAAGCACACATAGGTTCTAAAAAAGAATTATCTAAAGATTTATTAGAAAACTTTGATGAAAAAATTAAAGATGCTGCAAATTTTATTGTTGAAATGACAGCCACTCCAAAAAAAGATAAAAATTTTGTTGAATTAACAATGAAAGAAATTAGTGAAGATGATGTTTTTTTACTTAAAACTAAACAAGAACCTTTAGAATTTGATTCTAATGAAATTGAAAATGAAGATTTAATTGATCATGCAATAGCAACTTTTATCAAAAGTAAAAAAGAATATGAAAAAATAGATAATCTTGTTATTCAACCAGCTATGTTAATCCAAATTATGAATGATGCTGATGATAAAAGGGATGCTCAAAAAAATAAAGATTTCAAAGAAGGATTAGAACTATTAGAGAGAAAATTAAATCAGAACGGTTTAAAATATCTAAAATACTTAAATAGCAAACCTGAAGTTTTTAATACAAAAGTTCCTGCAACTTTAGAATATGCATCTAAACTTGATTCACATATTGATGTGATTATATTTAAAGTGGGACCAGCAACTGGTTGAGATATTCCTAGAGCTAATATGTTATTACAATTAAGAAATGTTTCTTCTGAAAGCCTTAATACTCAAACTATTGGAAGAATTATGAGAAATCCTATTCCTTCATTAGAACAAAATCCAATTACTGATAAATATTATTTATATTCAAATTATCAAAAACCTAGTAGAGATTTAGCTACTTATAATTTAAATGATGAATTTTTAGAAAAAAAATTATATTTTGGTAAAGTTAACCAAAAATCAAAAGAATTTCTTGAAGACCATGAATCGTATAGAAACTCTGTTATTGATTATATTAAAAGTTCTGATTTTTTAAATATTATTCAAGATTTAGATGATGATAAAATCATATATAATTCTTTAAATTATGGAACAGTAACTCAAATTAATAAAATATTGAATTATGTAGACTTAAAAATTTTTAATATTAAAAAATTAATTGAATTAGAAAAAGAATTTAAACTTAGTTTATTTAATAAATATTTAGAAGAAATTAGTAATAAAACAAATAAAAATATTGAAAAAATAAAATATGCTTTTTATAATTTATCTATAGTAAGAATTAAAGAAATTATGAAGGAAAATACAAAATGAATTCATGATTCTGATCCTTATATTATTAAAGAAAATGGAAATCTATTATCTAATTATAATATTTGAATTGATAATGAAAAACCAAAAAAATTTAATTCAGAAAAATTTAAAAACTATGGTTATTTTCTTATAAGTGAAAATGATGATAAAAAAAATATTCAATATTTAGACTCTATGCCTGAATTAGCTTTTTTTGAAAAATTTATGAAAAATTTACCTCAACATAGAAAAGATGAAATAAATTTTTTTGCAAAAATGCCAACACTTGGTTCTGGAATTTATTTTGAATATTATTCAGAAAAAGATGCTTCAATTAAAAAATCTTTTATGGATGTTGCTATTGAATATAAAGATAAAATCATTATGGTTGAAATAAAATCTAAAGAAAATGATTATGATCCTGAAAAAACTGATAATTTATCTACTGCATATGAAATGTATATGCAAAATTGTTCAAAAACAAACCTTAGCTTAGTTTTATATAGACACCATGAATCTAATAGTCAATTATCACTTATGATTGATGGAAAATGAGAAGAAAATTCAAGTTTTAATAAAGCTATAGATTATTTACTTGATTAAATATAAATTAAAAATTGAAAAAACCTTTATTTATTTAAAATAAAGGTTTTTCATTAGGCATTTTGCTTTAAAGATCGAATTTTATAGATCATTTGTTCTAAAAGATCATATAAATAGATCACTATTATATTTTATATAAGGATGAAAGTATGGATAAAATAAGAGAGAGAGAGAGAGAGAGAGAGAGAGAGAGAGAGAGAGAGAGAGAGAGAGA
>CAMQYY010000005.1 GCA_947039515.1 uncultured Ureaplasma sp. | reverse complement strand
CCTTTTGAAAGAAGAGATGATAGATCTTCTGGTGGTTCTGGTGACTTCCGTAAAAAAGAAGGTGGATATTCAAGAGATAACAGACAATCTGGTTCTGGTGACTTCCGTAAAAGAGATGATAGATCAGGTCCACCAAAAAGCTTTAATAGAAGAAGTAATGGCGGCGGGAATAGATAATTATTCTTTATAGTAAATAAAAAAAACCTGAATTAATTCAGGTTTTTTTTATTTTTTTAATAGTTTTTCTTTCAAATATTTAGCTGTTATTGAATTTTTATTATTAATAACTTGTTCAGGCGTTCCTGTAGCTATTATTTCTCCACCATTGATTCCGCCACCTGGCCCTACATCAATAACATGGTCAGCACATTTAATTAAATCAAGATTGTGTTCAACAACAAGAACCGTGTCACCATTATTAACAATTCTCTGTAGAATTTTTAATAATTTTTCAACATCAGCGGTATGAAGACCTGTTGTAGGTTCATCTAGAACATAAATAGTTTTTCCAGTTGGTCTTTTTTGTAAAAATTTAGATAACTTAATTCTTTGAGCTTCACCACCACTTAAAGTTGTTGCTTGAGAACCAAGTTTTAAATAACCTAGACCTACATCATTCATTAATTTTAATTTCATAAAAACTGATGGGATATTTTCAAAAAATAATAAAGCTTCTTCAACTGACATACTTAAAATATCAAAAATAGATTTACCTTTATATTTAACTAGTAAAGTTTCTTCATTATATTTTTTACCTTCGCATTCAGAACATTGAATAAAAACATCAGGTAGAAAGTGCATAGCAATTCTTAATACTCCATCACCTTGACAATTCTCACATCTCCCGCCTTTAACATTGAAAGAGAATCTACTTTTTGTATAACCTTTTTCTCTTGCCTCTGGAACTGCTGAAAATATATCTCTAATATCATCAAAAACACTAACATATGTTGCAGGATTTGATCTTGGTGTTCTCCCAATAGGAGATTGATCAACTATTACAATTTTATCAATATTTTCAGAACCTAATATATGATGATATGGAAGAGGTTCTACAAATGGATCAAAATTATTTTTTTGAATAGCTTTTACAAAAGTATCTAATATTAATGAACTTTTACCACTTCCACTAACACCAGTTACTGCTATTAATTTATTTAAAGGAATTGATAAATCTACATTTTTAAGATTATTACCTTTAGCGCCTTTTAATTCAATTCTTTTACCATTACCTGATCTTCTTGATTTAGGAACTGGAATAAATAATTCTCCAGAAAGATATTTACCTGTTAAAGAATTTGGATTATTGATAACTTCTTGAACAGTTCCAGCAGCTGTAACTTCTCCACCATTATTTCCAGCTCCAGGACCAATATCAATTAAATAGTCAGCTTTCATCATTGTTTCTTCATCATGTTCAACAACTATTAAAGTATTTCCTAAATCTCTTAAATATTTCAAAGTTTCTATTAAACGATCATTATCTTTTTGATGAAGACCGATTGATGGTTCATCTAGAACATATAAAACTCCTGTTAAATGAGAGCCAATTTGTGTAGCTAGACGGATTCTTTGAGATTCTCCACCACTTAATGTCATTGATGTTCTTGATAATGTTAAATAATTTAATCCAACATCATTTAAAAAATTTAGTCTTTCTAAGATTTCTTTTAAAAGCGGCTTAGAAATTACTTCTTCTGATTCTGATAATTTGATTTGATTTAAAAAAATAATTAAACTATCAATAGTATGATTTGTTAAATCAATAATATCCTTATTATCTATTTTAACTGCTAAAGATTCTTTTGATAATTTCTTACCAAGACATTTATTACATTTAGCTTCAGTCATATATTTTGAATAATATTGACGAGAAATATCAGAATTAGTTTCCATATGTCTTCTTTTTATTAGATTAACAACACCTTCAATACTTTGAACTATTTCATATTTTGAACCTGAAGATGAATGAAGTGTAAAATTAATTTTTTCATCAGTACCATAAAGAATATAATCAAGTTCTGATTTAGATAGATCTTTAATTGGCTTGTTTTTATCAATATTATGGTGTTCCATTAATGCTAATGTTTTTTGTGAATCTATTCCTAAAATAGAATTACCATTTTTAAAAAAATCAATAGCCCCTTCAATAATTGAAAGAGATTTATCAGGAATAATTTTATCAACAGATGGTTCAATAGTATAACCTAATCCTTTACATTGGAAACAAGCACCAATTGGAGAGTTAAATGAAAATAATCTTGGTTCAAGTTCTGGAATAATAAAATTACATTTTTCACATGAAAAACTTTCGCTATATAAAATTTCATCATTTTCTTTCTTTAAAATAACTTTTCCTTTTCCTTCTTTTAAAGCTATTTCTACTGAATCATTAAGTCTTGATCTTGTTTCTTGGTCATGATTTAATATAATTCTATCAATAACAATTTCTATATTTTTTATTTCACTATTTTTAAAATTAATTTCTTCATCAAGTGAAAATATTTCACCATTAATTCTAATTCTTAAAAATCCGTCTTTTTTCAAGTTATTAATGGTATTTTCTAAACTTCCTTTTTCAAAAAGAGAAATTGGAGATAAAAGAATTATTTTTTCATCTTCTGGAAGTTGAAAAATATTATCAACTATTTGTTTTAAAGTTTGAGTTTTAATAGGACCATGACCTTTTGGACATATTGGTTTACCAACTCTTGCAAATAAAACTCTTAAGTGATCATAAATTTCTGTAATAGTACCAACTGTTGAACGTGGATTATGTCCTGTTGATTTTTGATCGATAGCTATTGATGGACTTAAACCTTCTATTGATTCAACATTTGGTTTTTCATTTTTACTTAAAAATTGTCTAGCATATGTTGAAAGTGATTGAAGGTATCTTCTTTGACCCTCAGCATAAATAGTGTCAAAAGCCAAAGAAGATTTACCAGAACCAGATAAACCTGTTATTACTATTAATTTATTCTTAGGAATTTCTAATGAAATATTTTTTAAATTATTTTCACTAGCACCTTTAATAATTATTTTATCATTCATATTTTCTCTTTTTTAGTTTGCGACTTAATGGATTATTTAAATTATAAGTTTTCTAAATTATTTATTAATTTAACAAACTTTAGACAACAACTAATATTTTAAGATAAGTAAATATTATTATATATAAAAAAAATAATAAAATATTACTTTAAGTTTCTTATAAGATAATTGAATTATTAAAATAATTTACTTAATTATGAAAGTTAATTATGACATATACTGGTGCTCTAACTATAATAATTCTTTTTGCTATTTTATTTGGTTATTTTTTTGGTAGTTTAAATTGATCAATAATTGTAGGAAAACTTTTTTATAAAAAAGACCCACGAGATTTTGAATCAAAAAATGCTGGCGCAACTAATTCAATTAGAATATATGGTAAAAAAACAGCTGCAATTATCTTGTTTTTAGATGTTATGAAAAGTTTTTTATCTACTATCTTTACTTTCTTAATAGCTAAATTTGCTTTTGGTTCTATTCTAGATTTACATATAACTAATAGCTTTAGTCCATATGTTTTAATTTATCTAGGTGGTATATTTGCTACTATTGGTCATTGTTTTCCAATATTTTTTAAATTTAAAGGAGGTAAAGGTGCTAGTACTTTTGGTGGTACTCTTTGAACAATTTCTCCAATAATGGCTGTATTTCTGTTAATTTTAGCTCTTTTAATAGTTAAAAAAACTAAAATGGTTTCTTTTAGTGTTCTAGTAGTTGCTTTTTTAAGTTTATTTACAATATTTGTTCCTGGATTAAATTATTGTTTTTTACTTGAACCAGATATTGAAAAATTAATTTTATTAACAACTGTAAGTATTGAACAAATATCTTTACTATTTGCTTTTCAAGTTATCGGATTTTTAATTATTTTAATTAAACATAAGGAAAACATAAAGAGAATAATAAATAAAGAAGAAAGACCATTGAGCTTTAAAAAAACATCTTAAACTAAGAAAAGAAGTGAATTAAATTAAAAATTTATTTCTTTATCTAATTTATTTATAGAATAGTATTGAGGTTATTATCCATTTAATATGGATAATAATATTTAGAAATTAAGGAATAATAAAGAATAATGACACCTGCAATGTTAAAAATTCTAATTAATATAGTTCTTTTTGTTCTGATTGGAATATTTTCAGGTATTTTTTTATACAAATTGAAAATAGAACAAAGGGGATTTAAAAGTCTTTTTATTTTCTATACTATATTTTGAATGCCTTTAATGTTGTTAAGGCCATATGCTAATCCTATGGATAGTGCTATTGGTAGTGAAATTAATATGTTAGCCTTAGTTTTAAGTGTCTATGGAATCATTGGTATTTTTATTAGACCCTTTGCTGATTATATGAATTTTAGATTCACACAACGAAAAGCATTTTTATTATTAGCTATTATTTCTCAATTTATTTTATATATTCCAATCTTAGTTAATCCAAATGATACTACTAATGTTCTTCAATCTATAGGTGTTGGTATTGGTGCAAGTTGTATTGGAAGTTTTCAACTTTTATTTAAAGAACAATATTCTCCGAATAAAAATTATTTAAATGTTTCTTTACTATCAATTCCACCATTATTAGCTAATTTTTTAACATCACCAATTCAATCATTAATATCACAAAGTAGTACTAATGAAGTTGGAGATAGAGATCCAAATATTTTAAAATATTTGTGATTGATTGGAATTGTTCTAGTTTTTATAGCTTTTGTTTTTTGATTTTTCATTAAAGAAAATAAAAACAATTTTTTTGGATTTATAAAAAATGATGATTATTTTGATACTAAAAAAGAAACTAGAAATTTTCTTTTTATCGCATTAATAGGTATGGTTATTACCTTTATTAAATTTGCTAATAGTGGTGGTGTTGCTACTAATAATCTTATAACTCTCGGGAAAATTAATGGGGTTGATGTATCTAGTTATGAAGGATATATTTCAATTGTTTTTAGTATTGGACAACTAATTGGCGGAATTTTAGTTGGAACTTATTTAATCAAGAAAATGAGCACTATTAAGATTTTCAGCATTGGAATACTTGTTTGAATAATTTATTCAATATCAGTTATCTTTATTTTAGATCCTGTTAGTTATATTTCTATTCATGCCTTAAATGGTTTTGCTTATGGTCTTTTATATAATTTAATATTAGCTAAAACATTATCAATGATTTTTAATAATACAAAGAAAATTACACCAATGGGAATTTATCAAGGATGTTTAGCAATAGGTATTGCTGTCTCAGGTTTTTTTATTGGTTGAATCAAAGGTTTTGCTGTAGAAAATAGTCAAGAATTTTTCAATAATAGCTTGATTATAAATTCAACAATTATTGGTTTAAGTGTCTTTTTATGATTAATTTATTTTTATAATGATTATTTAAACAAAAAATCAAGTTCTGATTCATCAGAAGAATCTTTTTATAAAAAAGAAAATAGAAGTCAAAATTATCGAAAAATATAAATTTAAATAGTTTTATGCGACAATAAATTTACTATGAATAAAAATATAAAATACAAGTATGAAGAAACCACAATTCAAAAAATAATTACAGACTATAAAAATGGAATATTAAGAGTTCCAAAAATACAAAGAACTTTAGTTTGAAAAAAAGAAGATAAAGAAGCTTTACAAAAATCAATAAAAAATGGATTCCCTTTTGGAGTTATATTTTTACATGAAATGGATGGACAGAAATATATTTTAGATGGGTTACAAAGAACATCAACAATAGTTGAAATATATCAAAATATCTTTAAAAATATGAGAGAAGAAGATTTATTAAATTTTATTCAAACTAGTATTAAAAAACATAAAGAAAATAATCCTCAAATATCAGAAGATTTTCAAGATGAAAAATATATAGATTTTTTTAAGAATGTTTTGAAAAAGTCAGATTGAATAAAAGAAATAGGTCATATAAATTTTTCTAAATCAACTAATTTTGCTGATAAATTGAAAAATAAAAACAGGGATGAAATTGAAAAGAGACAATTAGATAATAGAGATGTTGGGGCAATATCTTCACGAATTTATGAAATTGCTGTTGAAAATTTAGGTATTGAGAATCACCAAATTCAAACAATTATTTTTACAGGTACTACAAAAGAAGCTTCAGAATTATTTGAATTAATAAACACAAAAGGTAAAAAATTAACTAATACTGACATTTGAAAATCTATGTGATCATCGAAAAAAATGGAAATAGAAGATTCTGATAGAATAATTGAAAAAATGAAAGAATCATTAGTACCTGCATTTGATTGTCTTAATATTTATCATGAAGAAAATAATGATTTAACTCCATATGATGTTATTTGATACATTTTTCAAGAATCTATTGGTGATAATTGAGATTCATATATAGCAAAAGAATTTACAGGAATAGATGGTAATTCAAAAAAATCAGATCAACAAATTGATATTTCATCTTTAATTTACATTATTAAAATTTATCTAGAAGAAACTGAAAATAATATTGAAAAAAAATCTTTTTTAGATAAAGAAATAGGTGAGAAAATAAGTGAATATATAACAGATATGGAACATATAGATAGAATAATTTCCTATATGAAAGAATCTATAAAAATATATAATGAGATTTTTAGATTCTTCAAAGATTTCAAGGGAAATGCAAAAAAAGATGAATATCGTTTAATGCCTAAGGGTTCATATATTGTTGCTTACTTAGGTTCAATATTTAAAAAAATAATTCAAGAAAAAGATTCTTTTAATAGAAAAAAATTTATTAAAGAAAATGCTAATTCACTAAAACAATATTATATTTATGATTTGCTTAGTGGTACTTTTTCAAGTTCATCATCTAAAAAAGCTTATCAAGCAATGGCAGAAGATAAGTATTATGAAAGAATTAAATTAGATTTATTTCAAAATAAAATAAATATTTATTTTGAAAGCAAAGATGATCATAAAAATTTTAATGATAAATCAAGTGTTTTGATGAGTATGCTTTATGGAGATAATATTAGTGTTTCTGAAAATAGTAATAATAATTTTGAAAATGATCATTTAATTCCAAGGTCTCTTTTAGAAAAAAATAATATTAAAAATATTTCTAATTTTGCTAATTTTTCTCTTTTAAAAACTGTTAAAAATAATGATAAAAGAGATAAATTAGATAAAGTATTTATTGAAAATGAACCTCTTACTCTTTGGGCTAAAATAAATGATGAAATAAAATATAATGACCTTATAGTTGCCTTTGAAAATTTTGAAAAAGAAAAAAATCAAAATAATTATAATGATTTTTTATTAGCTAGAAAAAATATAATTTTAGAAAAATATAAGAAAGATGTGTTTAATTAAAAATAAATTATTTTTATAAAAAATATAAATAAATAGACTAAATTAGTATTATTATTAATTTATCATATACTAAATATATACATAATAAGGATTAAAAATGATTAAATTAAATAATGTAAAAGACTTGATAAAAGAATTAGGAATTGCTGATAACGAAGATAATATCAAATGAGCATATAAAATGTTATTAACTAAATGAAAAATTCAAAGTAAAATTGATTATCAACAAGAAATGTTAGCTATTGAAAATGAATATTTAGATGGTTGTGATGAATCTTGTGAATGCAATGATGACTCTAAATGTTGTGATTCTTGTGAATGTTCTAATAATGAAGAATGTTCTACTGAATGTGCTTGTTAATAATATAAATATTAACAACAAAATTTTAGAGATTTAAAAAATATGAAAAGAAAACAATATTACAAATGAGTAATATTGTTTTTTTATATGAAACAAAGTAAATATTAAATATAATAAGATAGAGAAAATGGAGAATTATGAGTATATTGAGAGTTAAAGAACTTTATCAAAGCTTTGGACAAAAAGAAGTCTTTAAAGATGTTAACTTTGAACTTAGAAAAGGTGAGCATATTGGTCTTATTGGTAGTAATGGTCATGGTAAATCAACATTCATGAAGATAATTGCTAAAAAAGAAGAGCCTACATTAGGTGAAGTTATTTGAAATAAAGATATTCTTGTTGGTTATATGGATCAACATGCAGAATTAGATAAAAAATTAACTGTTAGAGAATTTCTTAAAAAAGCTTTTGATCATATGTTTGTTTTAGAACAAAAAATGATTGGTTATTATGAAAATACTGAAAATTTAAGTGATGAAAAAATTGATGAAAATATGGAAAAAGCTGGAATTATTCAAGACCAACTTTATCATGGCGATTTCTATGAAATCGATGTAAAAATTGAAAAGGTTTCAGTAGGACTTGGAATCAATGAATTTGGTTGAGATAAATTAATTAGTGATTTATCTGGTGGACAAAGAACTAAATTACTTTTAGCAAAACTTCTTCTAGAAAATCCTGAAGTTCTTTTATTAGATGAACCTACTAACTTTTTAGATGAAAATCATATAGAATGATTGCAACAATACTTATTAAATTATGAAAATGCTTTTATTTTAATATCACACGAATTGGAATTTTTGAATCCTCTAGTAAATGTTATTTGTCATGTTGAAAATAAAAATATTGTTCGATATACAGGTAATTATGACTTATTTGTTAAAACTTTTGAAATGAATCAAAATAAACTTGTTTCTAGTTATGTTAAACAACAAAAACAAATAAGTGATATTCAAACTTTCATTGATAAAAATAGTGCAAGAGCTTCAACAAGTAAACGAGCTAAATCAAAACAAAAAGCACTTGATAAAATTGAAAGAATTGAATTAAATGAAAAAACACAAGTTCCAAATTTTACCTTTAAAGAAGATAGAAAACCTTCAAAAGTTGTTCTTGAAACTAAAGATTTAGTTATTGGTTATGAAAAACCATTAACTAAACCTCTAAATTTAACTATTGAAAGAGGAAGCAAAATTGCAATTATCGGAACTAATGGACTTGGTAAAACAACATTATTAAAAAGTTTAATTAATCTTAATAAACCTATATCAGGTGATACTAGTTTAGGACAATTTTTAGAAATAGGTTATTTTGAACAAGAAAGTAAAAAAAGTTCTCTAACATGTCTTGAAGATGTTTGAGAAAGTTTTGATGAAGAATTCAAAAATCATAAATCAGTAAGAGGTGCTTTAGCTAGAGTTGGTTTAACAAAAAATCATATTGAATCTAAAATATCTGTTTTAAGTGGTGGTGAACAAGCCAAAGTAAAACTATGTAAACTAATAAATAAACCTAGTAATTTTTTAATTTTAGATGAACCTACAAACCATTTAGATAAAGTAGCAAAAGAAGAATTAAGAAAGGCTATTAGAGACTATAAAGGAACTATTTTAATAGTGAGTCATGAACCTGAATTTTACAAAGATTTAGTTGATCAAATTTGAAATTGTGAAAGTTGATCTATCGGTTAGCATAATAAAGTAAGTTTGATTCTCCTCTGTGGAAATCAACTTTTTCTTCACTACCAAAGTTTTTCAAATTAGGATCTAAAGCTAAATATTCATCAGCTTTTCTAATATGAAGTGCTTTAAGAAATTTTATATAACCTAACATATAATAAGATTTAAAAACTAAAGGAATATTTATATTTCTGAATCTAGGTAATATAAATTGACAAATAATGATAGTAATTAAGCCAGATGCTAATAACAACCCATTTATTATATAAGTTCCTGTAAATTCAAAAGTTTCAAATCGCATAGGTTCAAGAATGAATCTAATTATTCCATAAGCAACAAAATAACTACCAGAAATAACTCCACTTTTAATACCTTTAATAAAATCAAAACCTATATAAATAATCCCAAAAGCAATTAGATTAGCTCATTGCTCATACAAAAATAATGGAGCATAATAAGCTCCTTCAGTTAGTGAACTAGTTACATCTTGATTAATAGCTTGCATTTTATCAAAAACACCAGGCATAAAAGTTTGTAATCAACCTAAACTTTCAGCAGATACTTGTTGACCAAAAATTTCACCATTGAAAAAGTTTCCTCATCGCCCTATTGCTTGACCTAATAAAATGCAAGGTAAAACAACATCAGCAAAAATTAGAAAACTTGGCTTTCTAATATAAGTTTCTCCATCTTCATAAACTTCCACATGATATTTTGGTTTTGCTAACATCAAATTAAAAAATATTATGGCTGCAATAAGAGCAAAAACTATTCCACCTTGGATTGCTAATCCGCCAGAATTAAAATTAAAAAAGGATTCTCATTTAGCATCACCGATAGAACAAGATCAAAACCTGGCTCCGAAAATAGAAACTGGAATTGCTATAAATAGATAATATATTATTAAATCATATGAAATTTTATAAAAATAATGAGCTTTAATACATGCAACAACTAGCCCAGTTAAAAAACCCAACATAACAAAAATTGCATACCAATATATTGGTAAATCTGCAATATAAAAAGCTATTCTAAATGGATCATCTAATGGTCTTAAAGTATCTATTGCATTATTCATTTTAAAATCCTTTCTAAAAAATAGATATTTTATTATTTTTTAAAAGAATAAATTTATTATCTTCTAATCGGTATTTTTTAAAACTATTAGATTGGATAAAATCAATAATGTTTAAAATTTTTGAATATGATATTTTATTAATATCATGCTCTTTTAAAAAATTATATATTAAATAATATTGAATATCTTTGTTAGATATTTTTTTAAAAAATAAAACATCAAATTTTGTTTTTTTTCATTTTTCTTCAACTTCTTTAATTTCTTTAACTAAAGATTTATTAGAATTATTATAGTCATTGATTTTCTTAATAAAAAATAAAAGATCATCTGTTTTTCATTTGTTAATTAATATTCTTATTTCGTTTCTTTTATAAATGGGTTCTAAATTACTAGAATCAATTGCATAGTTAATGTTATGAGTTTTACAATATCTTTCTAATGTTGATTTTCTTAATTTAATTAGTGGTCTAAAAATTTTTAAAGTTTGGTAGTTGCTTTTTTTATTGATTCCATAAAATAGAGATTTAGATTTTTTTGAAAACTGCATAAAAGCTGTTTCAATATGATCATCTAAATTATGTCCTATTAAAAGATTATTAAGATTTGTTTTAATAGATGTTTCAAGAAAAAAATTATATCTAATTTTTCTAGCAACATCTTGAAAGTTATTAGATTTATAGGAATCATACATTTCATCAGTTACTTCAAGTAAATAAAAATCAATATTATTTAATAAACAATAGTTTTTAACAATATCAACATCATTTTGAGAATCAACTCTCTTTTGATAATTAACAGTACAAACAACATCTATTTTACTTTTATACATATCTAACATAGCCATAGAATCAGGTCCACCTGATATAGCTGCTATATATTTTTTGATTAACATTTTTTGACCTGATTTATTTTTTGAGATAAACTTAAAAAATCATTATCCAAATTATCTTTAAAAACATCTGTTAATTTATTAATTATATTAATTACTTTATTTTGATCTTCTTGATTAAAATTAGATAAAACATAATTAGACAAATCAATATTTTTATCTCTAAATCCTACTCCAATTTTCATTCTATGAATTTTGTCATTATTAAGTTTATTTATAATATCTTTAATACCATTTTGACCACCACTTGATCCTTTTGTTTTAAATTTATAATTCCCTTTTTCTGTATCAACATCATCATAAACAATTAAAAGATCTTCTTCAATATTTATTTTATAAAAATCAACAATTTTACGAACAAAATCACCTGATAAATTCATGTAAGTCATTGGTTTAGCAAATATTATTTTTGTATCATTAGAATAATATTCAATAAAAACTCCATTGAATTTTTCTTTTCATGAATTCAAATTTAATTTATTAACTAAAATATCAATGAATTTAAAACCAACATTATGCTTAGTTTTTTCATATTTTTCACCAGGATTACCTAACCCTATAATAATTTTTATCATCATAAACCTTTATTATTTATTAACATTTTATCAACATAGTTTTAAATATAATTATTAATACAATATATAGTATAATTTAATTGCTTTTTAGACTTTATAAACATTTATAAACATCACTAATAATAATTAATAATAAAATAAAATGCAAAGTAATATTTATCAATTTAAGGTTTGTTTTGAAAATAGTTATTAACAAAAATACAATAAATAAAATTTTAAAGACTACTAATTCTATCATTAGTAATTATAATATAAATCCCTTACTAGATAATTTTCTATTAATAGCTGAAAATAATACTTTAACTGTTATTTGTGGAAATCAAAATAATGATAAATTAAAATTTGTTATAAAAGAAGGTTTTGAAATTATTAAGGAAGGTAAAATTTTATTAAAATCAAAAATTTTATCAAAAATAGTTAGTAATCTAAAAAATGAAAAAATAATTTTAGAAAAAATAGAAGAAAATACTTTAAAAATAAATAATTCAACATTTGAAGCTGAGATGGTTTTATTAAAAACTAATGAATATTTTGATTATCAATTTAATCTTTCAGAAGAAGAGAACGTTTTTAGTTTAAATTATGATGATATCCAAATGATCATAGATAAAATGTCACACGCTATTTTGTTAAATAATAATTTAACAAATTCTGTTATGAATAATATTCATTTTTTAAGTGATGTTCATAATAAAAAATTAAAACTTTCAGCAACAGATGGATTTAAAATAGCTTTTTTAGAATTAAACTTTAATGATAATCTTAATTTAGATTTTATTGTTAACATTGAAATTTTAAAAAGAATAATAAGTCTTAGTAATAAAAATAGTGATATTAAATTAAGTATTAAAGAAAATAATATTTATTTTCAATTTGATGATATTTTAATATTTTCAAGTTTAGTTGTAGGACAATTCCCAGATGTTGAAACTTTTTTTATTAATAAACCAATAATTAATTTTTATATTGATCGAAATGAATTACTAAATTCACTTGAAAAAGGTTCTATTTTTGTAATTAAAGAAGAAACTCCAATTGTGGATATAACAATTGAAAAAAATCAAATGATTATTAATTTTAAATCATTAGAAATAGGATCTTCAGTTGAAAGTTTAACTATAAAAAATCATGATGGAGATAAAATAAAAATTTTATTAAATGTAAATTATTTATCATCAATATTAAAGGTATTCGATAACGATATTATTAAATTTGAGATAGAATCACACATAAAACCAATCATTATCAAAGATGAAAATAATTTAAGTTTTAAACAATTAATTTCACCTATTAGATATTAGTTTTAATTTATTTTTCATAAATAAATATCTCTTAAAAAAAATAGCTATTTTATGGTAAAATTAATATGTTATTTAAATTTAAAAAGATTGAAAAATGCAAGAAATATTCATTAAAACAGAATACATTACTTTAGGTCAATTTTTGAAATTCGTTAATATTATTGACATTGGTTCATTAGCTAAAGAATATATTGATGAAAATGAAATTATTGTGAACGATGATGTTGAAAAAAGACGTGGTCGTAAATTATATGATGGTTATATTTTGGTTGTTAACAATACAAAATATCAAATAAAAAAATCAAAGGAGATTGATAATGTTTAATGATGAAATAAATGAAGAATTAAAAGAAATAACCTCAGAAGAAGTTGAATATACTTCAAGCAGTATAAAAGTTCTTGAAGGTCTTGAAGCTGTTAGAAAAAGACCTGGTATGTATATTGGATCAACTGGTGAAAAAGGTCTTCACCATATGATTTGAGAAATTGTTGATAATTGTATTGATGAAGCTATGGCAACATATGCTACTTATGTTGATTTAAAAATATGTGCAGACGGTTCTATTAAGGTTGAGGATGATGGTAGAGGGATACCAACAGGTATTCATGAAAAAACAGGAAAATCAGGTGTTGAAACTGTTTTAACTATTCTTCATGCTGGTGGAAAGTTCGATAATAGTTCATATAAAGTTTCAGGTGGATTACATGGTGTTGGGGCTAGTGTTGTTAATGCTTTAAGTCAATGATTTAAGGTTTGAGTTGCAAAAGATTATGAAGAATATTTTATCGAATTTAATGATGGTGGTTTTGCTAAAGAACCTTTAAAGAATATTGGTAAAATAGATAAAAAACACGGAACAACTATTCAATTTTATCCAGATTTTACAATTATGGAAAAAGCTGATTGAGATGAAAAAAGAATTATTGATAGATTAAAAGAATTAGCTTATTTAAACAAAGGTATTCTTATTAAATTTTCATCAGAGCAATCTGGTCGTAAAGAAGAATGAAAATTTGATGGCGGATTAAGAGAATATGTAGAAGATTTAAATAGTGAAAAAGAACCTTTAATTCCAATGATTATTTATGGTGAATTAAATGGTCTTGCTAAGATTCCTAATTCATTAAATAATGAAGCTTATAATATTAAATGTGAAGTTGCTTTTCAATATAACAAAACATATAACAACTCTTTACATTCATTTTGTAATAACATAAATACTATTGAAGGCGGAACTCATGAAGAGGGTTTTAGACTTGCAATGGTTAAAGTTATTAATCGTTTTGCAATTGAATATAAATATTTGAAACCTGAGGATGATAAAATCACTAAGGATGATGTTGTTGAAGGACTAACAGCTATTTTATCAGTTAAACACCCTAATCCACAGTATGAAGGACAAACTAAAGGTAAATTAGGTAATACTGAAGTTAGAAAATTTGTTAATGATATTGTTAGTCAAATATTTGAAAAATTCATGTTAGAAAATCCTGAAGAGGCTAAAGTAATTCTTCAAAAATCACTACTTGCTAGAGATGCTAGAAAAAAATCTTCAGAAGCTAGGGAAGCTACTAGAAGAAAATCACCATTTGAATCAAATTCACTTCCTGGTAAATTAGCAGATTGTTCAACTAGAAATCCAGAAGTTTCTGAACTATATATGGTTGAAGGGGATTCAGCTGGTGGTAGTGCTAAAACTGGTAGAGAAAGAGAATTTCAAGCTATCTTACCATTAAAAGGTAAGATAATTAACGTTGAAAAAGCTAAGTCAGATAAAATTTTTCAAAATGATGAAATTTTATATATGGTTGCAGCTATTGGTGCTGGTGTTGGTCCTGAATTTAAATTAGAGAATTTAAGATACAATAAAATAATAATTATGACTGATGCTGATGTTGATGGATCTCACATTAGAATTTTAATGTTAACTTTCTTTTATCGATATATGTTCCAATTAATTCAAAATGGAAATATATTTATAGCTCAACCTCCTCTTTATAAAGTAACAAGTGGTAAGACCATTAAATATGCTTATAATGACATTGAATTAGCAACAATTAAGAGTGAATTAAATAATGCAAGATTCACTCTTCAAAGATATAAAGGTCTTGGTGAAATGGATCCAATTCAATTATGAGACACTACCATGAATCCTGAAAATAGAGTTTTATTAAAAGTTACAATTGAAGATGCAATCATTGCAGATAAACAATTTTCTTTATTAATGGGTGATGATGTTTCTCCAAGAAAAGATTTCATTGCTAAAAATGCAAAATATGTTAAGAATATCGATGTTTAATAGCATTAAAAAGGTTAAATAATGGCTTTAAGTAAATCAAAAAAAGGGCGTTTAACAATTGAGGAAATTAAAGATCAATTAGTTAAAACAAAAATTATAGAACATTCTATTGTTAATGAATTAGAAACATCTTTTATGGAGTATGCAATGTCTACTATTGTAGCAAGAGCACTTCCTGATGCAAGAGATGGTTTAAAACCAGTTCATAGAAGAGTTTTATATGCTGCTTATGGTCTTAATATGACTAGTGACAAACCACATAAAAAATCAGCTAGATTAGTTGGTGAAGTAATTGGTAAGTATCACCCACATGGTGATACAGCTGCTTATCAAACAATGGTTAGAATGGCTCAAGATTTTTCAATGAGATATCCACTTATTGATGGTCATGGTAATTTTGGTTCCATTGATGGTGATGCACCTGCTGCTATGAGATATACAGAAGCTAGATTGAGCAAAATATCAAATGAACTTTTGAAAAATATTGAAAAAAATACTGTTCCTTTTGTTGAAAATTATGATGGTAGCGAAATTGAACCTACTGTTTTTCCGACAATTTTACCTAATTTATTATTAAACGGATCAAGTGGTATTGCTGTTGGTATGGCTACTAATATGCCGCCGCATGCATTAACTGAAGTTTGTAATGCTATTAAAGCTCTTATTGAAAATCCTGAAATTGAAATTGAAGGATTAATGGAACATATTAAAGGCCCTGATTTTCCAACAGGAGCTGAAATTGTTGGTGAAAATGGAATTTATGATTATTTTAGAACTGGTAGAGGTTCTATAACTGTTCGTTCTAAATACACAATTGAGGATATTGGAAATAACAAGCATGCAATTATCTTTAATGAAATTCCATATATTGTTAATAAATTAAACCTAATTAATAAAATAGTTGATTTAGTTAAAGCAGGATCTATTGATGGTATTAGTGATTTGAGAGATGAATCATCAAGAGAAGGAATCAGAATCGTTATTGAAACAAAAAGAGATGTAATTCCAACTGTTTTATTAAATAAATTATATAAATCTACATCTTTACAAACAAATTTTAGTGTTAACAATTTAGCTTTAGTTGATGGTATTCCTAAAATATTAAACATTAAAGAATTAATGGAAGTTTATCTAAAACACCAATATGATGTTTTAGATAAAAAATTTAATTTTGAATTAAAGAAAGCAGAAGAAAGAGCACACATCTTATCAGGTTTGTTAATTGCTGTTAATAATATTGATGCTGTTATAAAAATAGTTAGATCAGCTGATAATAACGAAAATGCACAAAAAGAATTAATTCTTAAATATGATTTATCAGAAATCCAATCAAAAGCAATTTTAGATATGAGATTAAGATCTTTATCTGGTCTTGAAAGAAGTAAGGTTGAAAAAGAATTTGAAGAACTTAATTTAACAATTACAGATATTAAAGATATTCTTGCTAACAAGAAAAGACAAAGTGGTATTATTTGTGAAAACTTAGATTACTTAATTACAAAATATGGTGATGAGAGACAAACTAATATTCTTTATGGTGTTTCTTCATCTATTGATGATGAAGATTTAATACCTGTTGAAGATATTGTTGTTATTATGAGTAGAAGAGGATATCTAAAACGTCTTCCTATTGATACTTATAAAACACAACATCGTGGTGGTGTAGGTGTTATTGGATCTAAAGTTAATGAAGATGATGATATTGATAAAATATTAACAACATCAACTCATATTGATTTATTAATATTTACTGATTTAGGTAAGGTATATAGAGTAAGAGGTCATGAAATTCCAATTGGTTCAAGACAATCAAAAGGTATTCCTGCTATTAATATTATTGATATTGAAAAAAATGAGAGAATTTTATCAATATTACCTATTGATAATTATGATGAAGGTAGTTTATTCTTTATTACTAAAAATGGTCTTGGTAAAAGAACAAAACTTTCTGAATTTTCTAAGATTAGATCTACTGGGAAAATAGCTATTAGTTTAAAAGAAGAAGATAAACTTTTTGATGTTCGTAAAACTATGGGTGAAGAAGAAATATTTGTTGGAGCATCTAATGGTAAATTAGTAAGATTTGCTGAAGAAAATGTTAGAAAAATGGGTAGAAAAACTTCTGGTGTTAGAGTTATCAAACTTGATGAGCTAGCAAAAGAACATGTTGTTGGTTTTAATACTTCAAGTGAAGGTAAATATATCCTTTCAGTTGGTTCTAAAGGTTTAGGTAAGTTAACTGACGTTGATTCATATCGTTTAACAAAAAGAGGAGCTAAAGGTGTTGTTACTCTTAAAGTTACTCCAAAAACAGGTAAATTAGCTTCTACTAAAATCGTTAAAGGTAATGAAGAATTACTATTAATAACAACTACTGGTAAAGTAATTCGTTTACCAATAGAACAAATTTCAATAACTAAATCTAGAAGTACTAGTGGTGTTATTTTAATGAATTTAGAATCAGGTGAAAAAATTCAATCAGTAGCTATTTTTAAATCAGAAAAAGATATCGATGAAATGGTTGAAGAATTCGAAAAAACAAAACAGATTGAAATAGGTGATAATGAATAATAAAATAACAAAAGCAATAATTCCTGCAGCTGGAATAGGTTCTAGATTTTTACCAGCTTCAAAATCAATTTGTAAAGAAATGTTCCCTATTTTAGACGTTCCAACAATTCAATTAATTGTTGAAGATGCAGTTAATTCAGGAATTACTGATATTATTTTTGTTCTTTCAAAATCCAAAAATGCTATAGCAGATCATTTTGATTATAACTATGAATTAGAAGAACATTTAAAGAAAAAAAATAAAATAGATATTCTTAATAAGGTAAAAAATGTTGCTAATTTAGCTACTTTTACTTTTGTTAGACAAAAAGAACCATTAGGTCTCGGTCATGCTATTTTACAATGCAAACATTTGATTCAAAAAAATGAGAAGTTTGTTGTTTTACTAGGTGATAATTTTATTAAAACAACAGATGATAATTATGCAACTAAACAATGTATAGATGCTAGTTATGAAACTGATTCTACAATAATTGGAGTTCAAGAAGTTTCTGATCCAGATGTTGAAAAATTTGGAATAGTAAAACCGCTCGATAAAGATTTAATAATTAATGAAAAACCATTTATTCTTGAAACTGTTGTTGAAAAACCAAAATTAACTGAAGCCCCTAGTAATTATGCTATTTTAGGTATTTATGTATTTAACTATAATATTTTTAATGAAATTGAAAATGTAAAAATAGATAAAAATGATGAAATTCAATTAACAGATGCTATCTTATCATTAGCTTTAAAAGAAAAAGTTTATGCTAAGAATTTTATTGGAAAACATTATGATATTGGTTCTAAATTAGGCTTTGTAAAAGCAACAATAGATATTGCTTTGGAAAATGATGAAATAAAAGAAGATGTCTTAGATTATATAAAAAAAATTAATTCTAAATAGAATTAATTTTTTTTATATAAATATTTTAAAGAAAAATAATTATTTTTCTTTTTTCTTTTCATTGATAATCTTTTTAGTTAAAATAAATAGTCTAATTTTTTCATTTATTTTAGAAAAATAGTTATTATTAAAATTTTTTCTATGTTTAGCAATAACTAAATCTGTTTTATTAGGAGAATTTTTAGTTTTTTCGTTTTCTGAAATATTTTTAGACATTATTGATTACCTCACTATAATAGTATAACATAAATATTTATGTTATAAGTACTAACTTTTTTTAGTTTTTTTCTCAGTATTATGAGACTCTTCTTCTTTTGAATTATTTTTTTTCAAACCTAAATCACTAAGCTCATTAATAAGATCAGGACCAAACTCACCTAATAAATTTTCAATAGTTTTAGTTATATCTTCAAGACTATTTCCACTATTAATTAATTTTTCAAAAATATTTTTAGTATCTTTATTAACTTTTTCAATACCACCATTTTTATTTAAAAAATGAAGTTGTGTATCTATAGCATTTTCAACATATTTTTCTATAAAAACTTGAAAATCATCACCAGCTAAAGAACCAAGTTTATCAAATTCTTTTTTAAGAATTTTTAAATTTTCATCTGATATAGTTAACGTTATTCTTTTTGGCATATTTCCTCATTAAATAAATTATATATTTTTAAAATTATTTTTCAAACTTCATCTTTTGTTTTATCTCATTATAATTAACAGAAAATATTTTTACAAAATCTCAAAACTCTTTAGAATGATTATTATGGATTATATGTGCTAATTCATGAATGATAACATAATCAATCATTTCCTGACTTAGTGCAAAGAGTTTAATTGATAAATAGATATCTTTTGTCTTTCAAGAACACTTTCCTCAAACACCTGTATATCATTTATAATGAACTTTATTATATTCTATATTCATTTTTTTTGATCAATAATTGACTCTCGAATCAATATAATCTTTTGTCTCATTTAAAAGCATTTTTTTAACTATATTTTCATAATTTGAAAAATCTTTAACATGAATAAAAATTTTATTATTTATAATTTCATATTTTTCACTTTTAATAGTTAATATCGGTTTGATAATATACTTAATATTTTTTATATAAATAATATTATTTGTTAAATCAATTCTCTTAATATGGTTTTTTCTATTTTCAACCATTTCATAAATTTTTTTAAAATTTATATCTATGAATTTTTCAATCTGATCTATTGGATAATTAAATGGTGCAAAAACTTCAATTTCTTTTGTGTCATTATTTAAGACAGCCGAAACCATTTTATTTTTATTATAAAGTATTTTATAACTTATTTTTTTATCACCATTTATCGCAATTCTAAAATCAAAGATATTCATTTTAATCCTTTATTCATAAAAAAAATAATACATAAAGTATTATTTTTTTTATATATGAATAATTAATTATTCAACATCTTCTCTTACAAGAGGCATTGACATACATCTTGAAGAACCCATACCTAATGATAATTGGTTACCATTGAAATCTAAAACTTTTATTCCAGCATCTCTTAAAGCTTGAGCTGTTTTTCTGTTTCTATCATAACCAACAACAACACCTGGTGCAATAACTAAATAATTAGTTCCATCAAAATGTGTTTCAATATCAATGTCCATTTGATTAGCATTTTCACCACCAATTGGTATCATAATAACTTTTTCACCAACTACATCAGCTAGAACTTCATCTAGTTTTCTCTTAGATTCAACAGAAACGAATTTATCAGCAGTTAAATCTATTTCTCAAACTTTTAAAGCACTATGAATGTTGCCTGAATATAAGAATTTATTTTTATCTAACATTGTTAATCAAGTATCTAAATGCATTAAATTACCCATAACAGGAACATTAATAGCTAATATTTTTTTGAATTCACAATCAGGATCATTCATAATATTGTTAGCAATTTTTTCAATTGTTTCCATAGTTGTTCTTTCAGAAACACCAATAGCTAATACATCTTTTGAATAAATGAAAACATCACCACCTTCAGCAGTAGCTTTTTCAGTTCTTTCATAAAATTTAGGTGTATTTACATAATCTTTATGATTATCAAAAATAAACTGAGCAAAAACTGTTTCTCTTTGTCTTGTAGGATATTTCATATGGTGTAACGTAATACCGTTACCAACAGTAGCAAATGGATCTCTTGTAAAATAAATATTTGGCATTGGATCAACAATTAAATCAATAGTTTTATCTTTTGTTACTAATGATTTTTTGTTAATTTCTGAATATAAAATTCCAGCCATCATTTTATCAATCATTTTTCTAGTAGGTGTTAAACTTCTTATATAAGATTCAACATCTTTTCTATCATCAGAACTAATTTTAGGTTCTGATTCATCCAATCAATTATTGATAAATATATTTTTTGCTTCTTCAGAAGCATTATCATAAGTTTCACTTACTAAATCTGCTAATTCAACAACTTCAACATCATTATCTCTTAAAATTTTAGTAAAAGCATCATGTTCTATTTGTGCTTGTTCAAGTTCAATAATAGCTGACATCAATAACTCATCTATTCTTTGAGGTGTTACATATTTAAGTTCGTCTCCAGGTCTATGAACTAAAACTTTTTTAAGTTTTCCAATTTCACTATAAACACGAATTTCATTTCCTTTATTTGCCATATTAATTTCTCCTAATTATATATTTAAATTATATAGAAATAAATTATTAAAAAATTATTATTTTTACTCTTTTTTTTATTAAAGAATATAATATTTTAATTAAAATATTCCACTGAATTATTGAGGTTTTAATGGTTAATAAAATATTTGGTAAGAAATCTATTTTAGAAGCCATTCAAAATAATCTTGAAATTGATAAAGTTATATCTAACAAAAACCAACCAGATATATTAAATATCCTTCCCAATAAAACCCAATTTATTATTGAACATAATAACTTTTTTAATCAATTTGATAAAACATTAAATCATCAATTTTGTGTAGCTTTCTTAAAAGAAAATACAATAAAAAATTTATCTATTAATGATTTGATAGATAAAATAAAAAAAGAAGATCAAATAAAAATTTTAATTTTAGATGAAATAGAAGATCCAAGGAATTTTGGCGCAATTATCAGAACATCAGTTTGTTTTGGTATTGATGCTATTATATATAAAAATAAAAACCAAGTTCAAATAAATGATTTAACTATCAAATCAAGTATGGGAGCTATTTATTATATTAATATGTGTAAAGTAGCTAATTTATCAAATGTTATTGAAAAATTAAAAAGTGTTGGTGTTTGAATATATGCATCAATTTTAGATGAAGATGCATTGGATTTTAATGAAGTAAAATTTGATAAAAAAAGTGCTATCATAGTAGGTAATGAAAATTTAGGTATAACTAATATAGTTATAAAAAATTCAGATTTTAAAGTTTTTATTCCAATCACTAAAATTGATTCATTAAATGTTTCAGTTGCAACTGGAATTCTTTTAAATAAATTAGGAAGCAGGTAAAAAATGGCTAAGCAAGATGTTATTAATAATGTTAAAAAATATTCTATATTCAATATTATTTGATGAATTTCATTAATTCCAACTATAACTTCATTTGTTCTATTTATTATTGATAACAAAAGTGAAGAACTTAAAAACTTAGAAGAGATGCTTTTATCTTTCAGTGTTATCTTTGCTATTTTATCAATTATTGGATTTATTGGAAAAGTCATCTATTGAATTAAAATATTCCAATCAACAACTCGCTTAAAAACAGATAATAAAAATACACTTGTTGCATTAATGATTCTTGATATTTTTATCCCATTTGTCCCATTCTACATTTATCAAAAGAAAGTAAAAAACTTTTAAAAAAAATACCTAATTATGATTAAAGTAATTATAATTAGGTATTTTTTTACTAGTAATAATAATATTAGTAGGGAACTTATTAGCTAATTTATATAACCTTGAAATACTTTCATTATAAATTTTTCTATTTTGAATTATTTGTTTAGTAACAAAATTAAAATCTTCAATTTTTTTACTAAATTCAGGTTTTGAAATTAAATCATTTTCAGAAATATATTCATTTAAAACAACATCTATATCATTTATCATTCTTGAAAAAACATCTCTATTTTCATAATTAATTATTTCAATAGTAGATAATGCTTTAGTTCTCTTCTTTATATACTTTTTTAATCCTACATCCAAATTAAAAATATCAGAAAGATCTCCTATTAAATTTAGTTTAGACTTGAATTTAAGATCAATTCCACTAATAGAATCATTTAATTCTAAAATAACTTTATTTATATTTTGATGGTTAATTATACTGAATATTCCGAATGTAAAAGTATTAGTTAAAAAATATAAAAATTTATTACCATTTGTTGTTGGTAATAAATCACTTTTACTTTTTATTAAATTATTTAAATTTATTTCAGCAGTTTCTGTTGAATCATTTATATTTTTATTTTCTGCCATTATTAAGAATTATATTTTCTATAATATATTTAATTATAACATAAATAAAATAGTGTTTTTCTTCAATTTTAAGACTGATTTTATATATTTACGCTTTTATATATTGAATATCTTAAATAAACATTTATAACTTATTCAAGTAATATTTTATTAAAAAAAGAGAATTATTGTGAAAAAAATTTTTTTAATACCTTTAGCTTTGACCTCATTAGTTACTATATCAACTGTATCAACTATTGCAGTAGCTTCTTCATACCATAACAAAGATTCAGAAATTGAAGTTAAAAAAAGTGAACCAGAAACTAAAAAAACCAATTCAATTTCATCATTAATTCCAATTATATTAGCAGCAGCAGTTCCTGTTATTGCAATAATTATCCTAATTCCTATTTTCATTTATTTAATTAAAAGAAAAAAAGAAAAAAAATCAGATCATTCTAGTCCAAATAAAAAAGAAGAAAAAGAAGTTGAAAATAAAAAAATAGAAGAAGATATTCCAAGTGAATTAAATACTTTAGAAACAGAAGAATTTGATATTAATATTGATGATATATCAGCTGAACCGCAAATAGATAAATCTGAAAAACAAAAAGCATCTTTTAATAAACATAATAATAATATTTTTTTAAAAATTAAACCAGGACAAAGTAAGAAAGTTCTTGAAATTGATAAAATTGGTAATAAACATTCATTTGAAACAGTTCTTTTCAAAAAAGCATCTACTTTAGTTGATGAGACAATGAATTTAATTGATAATTTTATTATGGATAATTTAAATATCAAAATAATTAAAAATTATAAATCAATTATCAATACTATTGATTCAATTAGTAGTGATGAACAAGATATTTTAACTAAAGGTTATAATATGTGTAAAAAGTTTTTAGAATCAAAAAATTCTAACATTGCTTTCTTAAACAAGGAATGATTAGATGAATTGAATTCTATTTCATCTAAAATTATTAAAATAACTGAAGAAAATTAATTTTTATGTTTAGTCATAACTTTAAAGAAAAGTTAATTAAGACTCCTTTATCACTTGTAAGTGTTGGTCTTGGTATTGCTTCTTTTGGAAATTTAAGTGAATTAATAGCATCAGATTTTACGAAAGATATTGTTAATTACAATGATATTAATAATAATATCTTTCAAATAATATGCATGATTATTGCTTTTGTTATTTTAATTTTAATGATTATAAGAATTTTTATTAGCATTGATAATTTTAAAAAAGAATTATCTGATCCGATACTATGTAGCTTTTTAGCATCTATGCCAGTATGTGGAGCAATATTATCTGGGTTTATTGCTTCAATTCCAACATTTTGTAATAATCAATTAGAACCAACTGTTAATGCTGCAACTATTATTGGAACAATTACATTAATAATGTCATTTTTATTCCATATCTTTATTCTATGTTTCTTCTTTTATTTTTCTTTCAATAAGCGTAATTTACTTAAGAATTACGTTTATTGAACAGTTCCATTAGTTTCATTAATTGTTTCATCAATAGTGAGTTCAAACTTCCCTACTGAAATATTACCAAATATTTTATTTCAAATAATTTGATATTTTGGTGTTGTAGTATTCATTATTTTTCTTCCATATATTTTTTATAAAATTACTTTTGATGATAATCTTGAAAAGGATAAAATACCTACAATCGCAATTTTAGCAGCTCCTAGTTCAATAACATTACTAGGATTTGTTAATGTTTTTACAATTAATGGACAACCTATTGTAGGGTATAGTGAATCATTTGTTGTTAGTATCATCTTACTTTTGGTTATGATTTCTTTTTCATTTTGATTATTTTTGCTATTAACTTTATTTAAAATATTTCAAACAAAATTTAATTCAACATATTCATCATTAGCACTTCCTTCAACAATTTCTCCTATTGCAATGTTTTATAGTCATATCTTTTTTAGATCATATGGAACAAGCGAAGCTATTTCAAATTTATTTTTAGCAATTGCAATTATTCAAGCAATTTTTGCCGCTGTTATTATGATTTATCTAACTATAAGATTTTCTATTTCTATTCCAAAATGAACAAAAATAGATCCAGTTATTAAAAGTTAATTTTTATAAATATTACTTTTAATATTTTATTATTAATTAAATAACAATTTTTGGAGATTTAATGATTACTCTATGTTTTATACTATTTGGTGATGCAAATTTTAATATTCAAAAATTAAAACTCAATTTTGATCAAAAATTTAAATATCTAATTTCTTATAACGAACGAGATGAAAAAGAATATTTAAAATTTATTGAATCAGACTTCATTAAAAATAATAAAAATATTTATGTTTATTTAGGAAATAAAGTTTATTGAGGTCACATTTCTATTGTTGATTCAATGGTAAATATTATTAATAAAGCAAAAGAAATATTTGATACAAAATATGCTTTTATAATTGATGGTAAAGCAGTTTTAATAAGAAGTTATGACTATATTTTAAACAAACTTGAAAGTGATGAGAATATCAATTTTTTTGATTGAAATCAAAATTGAAGAACAAATTATAGAATTATCAATAAAAAGGATAAATTTCACCACCACAATAAAAACATGACAAATATTTTCATTGCTTTTAAAGATTATAATTTTGGTAATACAAGTGGAATAAAACGTGTTAAAAAAATGATTAAATTAGCTAAGAGTAACAAAAAAGAATATTTAAAAAACCTTTGAAAAGAAAAAAAATATTCCGAATATTTTTCAATCAAAAGAAAATATTTAAAAACTTTTACTAAAATATTTTCAATTTACTTTATTCTCTTAAATGATAATTTTTGAATAAATGAATATCATGGTTATGATCTTAAAATTTTTCTTGGAAAAGAAAAATTAAATGAAGATAAAGAAATATTGGATAAGTATTATGCAAGCTTTGGATTCAATCTTTCTGGTAATTTGAATTATTTATTTGATTTTATAAATTCAAGTATTTTTAAAAAAAATTATGAAAAATTAAAAAATATTTGAGCGCCTGAAGAAAGCATCTTTTCTGTAGCATATACTGAATATAATAAAAATTGAAAAAATGAAAAATCATATGCCGCTATCTTAAGAGATTTTAGAGTTTATTTTAAAAGTAAAAAAAATGATGATATGGAAAAAATACTTTTCAATAAATCAGATCTTAATGATGGTTATTATTTTTTCTATAGACAGATAACTAATGAAAAAGAATTAAATAGAATTGAAAATTTTTTAAATAAAAATAAACAAAGATTGAAATAAAAAAGTTTAAAATAATTTAAAGAAAGAAATAGGAGATTTAATGATTACTTTATGTTCTATAGTATTTGGAGATGCTTATTTTAATATTCAAAAACTAAAACTAAATTTTGATCAAAGATTTAAATATTTAATTTCTTATAACGGTCGAGATGAAGTTGAATATTTAAAATTTATTGAATCAGACTTCATTAAAAATAATAAAAATATTCATGTTTATCTAAGTAACAAAGTTTATTGAGGTCATATTTCCATTGTTGATTCAATGGTAACTGTTATTAATAAAGCAAAAGAAATATTTAATACAAAATATGCTTTTATAAGTGATGGAAAATCAGTTTTAATAAGAGACTATGACTATATTTTAAACAAACTTGAAAGTGATGAAAATATTAATTTTTTTGATTTTAATCAAAATTGAAAAACAATTAATCAAAATAAGAAAAATCGTTATTTTCATAGACCACGTAATATATTCACTTTATTCTATGTATTTAGAAACTATGATTTAAATAATTCTATTGGTTGAGATTGAATAAGAAATGTTGTTAAACTTGCAAAGAAAAATAAAAAAGAATATTTAAAAAATCTTCGAAAAGAAAAAAAATATTCCGAATACTTTTCAATTCAAAAAAACCACTTAAAATCATTAAGTAGAATTTTTTCACTTTATTATATAATGTCACCAAGTAACTATTGAACAACAGAATATTTTGGTTGTGATCCTAAAATGTTTTTTGGTAAAGAAGTTTTAACAGAAGTTGATGAAGAAATAATGAGTAAATGTTATTTAATTTTTGGTTTAAATCTTTCTGGTAATTTGAATTATCTATCTGATTTTGTTAACTCAAGTATTTTTAAAAAAAATTATGAAAAATTTAAAAAAATTGTTGGTCCAGAAGAATCTATTTTTTCTGTAGCATATACTGAATATAATGAAAATTGAAAAAATGAGAAATCATATACATCTACTTTTAGAAATTCTATTAGAAATTCTAATATTAACTTTAAGAATAAAGAGATAAGAAATGTTATTTTAAATGAAAATGATCCTAATTATGGTTATTACTTTTTCTATAGAGAAATAACTAATCAAAAACAACTTGACAAAATAAAATTTTCCTAATTTTGAATAAAATAAATTAAAATTATAATGAATATTAATGATTGAAGAATAAAATGAAAACTGAATTTAAAAAAATTAAGCAATCCAATGTTATTGCTATTGGAGGGATGATTGCTGCTGGTAAAACTACCTTAATACATAATTTAGCAAAAAAATTAGATTGTGATGTTATTGAGGAAATTGATCCTAGTGATGAAATCCAAGCTGTTCTTTTAAAAGCACTATATGAAAAGAAAAATGATGTTGCTCCAGCAGTTTTTCAACTTTATTTTTTCTTAACAAGATTTGAAAATTATAAAAAAGCTACAGAAAATAATAATTTCTTTCTAGTAGATAGAACAGTTTTTGAAGATCGTTTATTTGCACATAGAAATATGGCAAAAGACCCAGTTACTTTTGGTTTTTATGATGCTTTATGAACTAATAAAATTCAAGAATTAATTTATTCTGTTGGAATACCTAAACTATATATAATTATTGATATTGAATGAGAACTCTTTAAAGAAAGATTATTTGAGAGAGATAGAAATATTGAAACTGATAATTATAAAATTAATGAAATATATTTTAAAAATTTATGAGAAGGTTATACTGAATATTTAGTTCAAATTTGTAAAACCTATGGAATTAATTATATTGTTGTTAATGCAAGTGATGAACAAGACGTTAAATTAAAAAAAATAATTGATTATTTAAATTCTGAAATATAAAAACATTTTCGTTATTAAAAAGGTTTTTATTGCATTTTCTTGTTTATTATATTAAAATAATAAATGTTTATTTTATAAATGGCCATATAGCTCAGCGGTAGAGCAACCGGCTGTTAACCGGTTGGTCGCAAGTTCGATCCTTGCTGTGGCCGCCATGGCTCGTTGGTGAAGCGACTTAACACACACGCCTTTCACGCGTGCATTCACGGGTTTGAATCCCGTACGAGTCACCATTTTAAGAAAAACAACAATATAAGAAAAATATTTTTTCTTTTTGTGGAGTGTTAGCTCAGTTGGGAGAGCAATTGCCTTACAAGCAATAGGTCGGGGGTTCGAGCCCCTCACACTCCACCATTTTGCCGTCGTGGCTCAATGGCAGAGCAACTGACTTGTAATCAGTAGGTTGTAGGTTCGACTCCTATCGACGGCACCATTATAATAAAACTTTTATGCACTTGTGGCGGAATGGCAGACGCGCTAGACTTAGGATCTAGTTCCTTGCGGAGTGGGAGTTCAAGTCTCTTCAAGTGCACCATTAAAATATTAAAAAAGAACAGAAATACTTCTGTTCTTTTTTATTACAAATCATTCATTAGATTTTTTTTCTTTATTTTTTTAATTAATAAACTAAAATATTACTTAATAAAAGGATTTGGATGGATTTAAAAAAAGATTTTTCTATTAAAAATATCTTTGAAAAAGATAAAGAAACTGTTTTCTTTGATCTTGAAATGGATAAATATCACTTACTACAAATTGGAGCTATCAAAGTTAAGAACAATAAGGTAATTGATAAAATTTCATTGTCTTGTTTTAATAGAAAAAAACTAACAACATTTATTCAATATTTTTTAAGTATTAATGACCAGAGTCATTTAAAAGAATCTGATTGAGAAATCTATGAAGAGTTTCATAGATTTTGCTCATCAAGCGATTATATCGTTAATTTTGGTAATTGAGATGACCATTTTATTAAGTTATTAAGATATAAAAACTCTCATAAAATATCAACTGCAACAAATAAGAAATTAGAATTCATTGATATTGATGAAGATGTTCTTTGAAAAAAATATAAAGTAAGACTCTCATTAGACGGATGAGTTAATGTTTTTACTTCTGAAAGTAACAAAACTCATGAAGCTTTGTTTGATTCATATAAGCTTTATAATGTTACTAAAAAATTTATCGAAGATGAAAACCTTGATTTAACTGAAAAAATACTTTTAGAGTCAATTAGACCCAGAAGAACAATTAACAACATAAAAGAGTTCCCTGAGCTTAAATTAGACCAAATAAAACAAAATAATTTAGAAGATATTAAAAAAATAACTTTTATTAATTATAAAAGTTCAACTAACCACTTATCACCTGATCATGATAATGATGAATCAAATACAATTGATAGAGAAAAAACTATCAAAATTAATATTATTGACATTAATCTTAATGGAGAAATTACTAAAAATATTAAAGAGGAATTTGTTCTAATTGGTGAAAATATTAATAATGAAGAAAAAGAAATGAAAAATCTAATTATTAGAGAAAATATATTAGATGATTTAGAACATACATTAATAATTAGTGATCATTTTAATAAAGATATAGCTCAAGCTTATTTTACTGAAAAGAATAATCTGTTTCTTTTTCATAGAATTAATTTAATAAAGCTAAAAGCTTATTTTAAATGATTTAATCAAGAAAATGTCTCTCTAGAAGATAAAGAATCTATTAAAAAATTTATTGATTGATCTTTCATAATAGTTAATCAATTTATAAAAAGTTAGATATTAAATAATTTTTATAAATTGATTAAAGAGATTATTTATATTTATTTTTTTACATCTTTAGAAGATTTACAAAATATTGTATAAATAATAATTATGAAATATAAAAAAAATCTTATGAAGATATTTAAGAATATTATAATAATTTCTTAAAATGAATTTTAAGAATAAATGAAGGAGTAAATAATGGAAATAATAACTAGTTGATGAAATGAAGTTCCAGCAGTAATAACATTAATTATAATGATTGGTCTTTGTGTTGTTATATTAACAAGTTTAGCAATTACTTTTATGGTATGAATTGGAACAAAAATAAAAGAGCAAAGACTTAAAAATAAAAGATTAAAAAAAGAAATTGAAAACGAATTAGAAATTGAATAAAAAGTGTTTTCATTAGTGAAAATACATTAATAATTTAGTAATTATTTTAATAAAGATATTGCTGAAACTTATTTTACTTAAAAGAATAATCTTTTTCTTTTTCATAGAATTAATTTAATAAAGCTAAAAGCTTATTTCAAATGAGTTAATCAAGAAATTTTCTCTCTAGAAGATAAAGAATCTATTAAAAAATTTATTGATTGATCTTTCATAATAGTTAATGAATTTATAAAAAAACTTAGATTTTTATCTAAGTTTTTTTATATTAATTAATGATATAAAATCATTGCAAAATAGGGAAAATATTTCAAAGCAATTGAATTTAAGGAAAATTTTCAAGAGGAATATTTTTCTAATAAATCCTTAAAAATGAAAATATAAAAATAATAAAAAAATTGTAATATTAAATTATTAATTAAACTTTTAAAAAAATATAGAAAAGAGAAATTATGAGTAGATTAGAACTATTTAAATCACTAATATTATCAAAAAATGAACTATTAAACCCTGCTTTATTCTTTGAAACAGGAATCCCATATCGAGAGAGTTCATCACATTGTTCAGATAGATTTAATGCATCAATTACTAATAAACAAGACAGAATTTTTATTATTTTTTATGATGAAAAAAATCATACTTATTGATATATTAAATCTCGAAATAATTATTCAGATGGTGAATTTAAAGAACTTGAAAAAGGAGAAATTTTAATAGAAGAATCTATAGATTTATCAGAAAAAGCATTATATATTGATTCTAGTACTATATTCAGAATTGATGCTGATTTATTAGAATCATTAGCTGATAAAAATCTTGATGAAGATAATGAAAATTATGTGCTAAATAAAGATCAACAAAAATTAATTTTAAATAAAATGAACACCTTCTTTAGTCAAGAAGTTCCATATTTATCAATTGTTGAAGTTTATAAAATGGGGGATAGATTGAAAGCAATTTCACTATACCTATGTCAAGAAAAATATGAATATTGATACGAAATATCTCAAGAATATGATGAATGAAATGACATACTAATGCTTGCTAAAATACCATCTTGGGAATTTTGTATTGAAAATTTTATAAAACTTGTTTTTAGAACAAAATTTCAAAAAAAATACTTTCCTGAAGAATGAAAAACTATTTTTGAAGAAGAATCAGGTTGAGAGGAACATTGATTAGATCAAAAGGACTTTGATGTTTTTGATGGAGAATCATATTAATTTAAAATTTTTAAAAATTAAAAGAAAAAAAACAGGAAAGAGGATATTATGATCCTCCTTCATAATATTAATGATGTATTAATACCTTAAAGATCTAGAAGAAAATATACTAATAAATATTCTAAAGTATTGAATTTAAGAAAATTTAAAAGAAAAGACTTATTTCTTTTAAACAGAACCAATTTAATAAAATTAAGAGATTATTTTAAATGAGTTAATAAAGAATATATTTCTCTAGAAGATGAAGAATTTATTAAATTATTTATTAATTGATATTTAATAATAGTTAATGAATTTATAATAAAATAAAATACTAAATTTTGAAATTATTATCGATAGTAAGAGAAATTCAAAATTTTTATAGATTATAAATTATCAAAAAATTTTATGAATATTTATGTTATAAATTATTTGTTGGTTAAAAAGTAAAATATGCTATTCTTAAAAATTATTTTAGAATTATCTTTTATTTTTAATATAACTACTCTTTAAAGAAATTTTTTTAAAAATTCTAAATTCTATCCCTTATCTCAGTTAATAAAAATTTTCAAACAAATATTTTTTTATATTAAAGATATATCAAAAATCTATTTTATTGACACTATAAGATATCATTTTTAAATAAAAATTCAAAAATGATAGATTTAATTACCTAATATAGAAGTACTTTTAGTAAAAAATTCAAAAAGAATATTTTATAAATACATAAAATAAATAATTGAATATTAGATGATATTTTTCTAATTAAACTTCTAATAGAGCAAAATAAAAATACCTTTAATAATAAAGAAGTTAGATAGCTATATTAGAAATGAGAAGTAATTATGAATAAATTAGAATTATTCAAACCATTTATGAAATTAAATAATAAATCTAATCCTATTATATTTGATGAATTAGGCTTTCGCCTAGAACGCAATAGAAATCCAAAAGGAGTCAGACCTTTTATCATTTTTTATGATAAAAAAAATGATAATTATTGATATGTTAAATCTCGAGGTGTTGCTAATAAAAATGGTAGTGATAATAAACAAAAAAAAGGCGAAATTTTAATAGGGAAAAACAATATAGGTTTATTTGAAAAAAATTCATATATTGACTGTAGTCAAATATTTAAAATAGATGCTTATTTATTAGAATCATTAGTTGATAAAAATCATGAAACACACAATAAAACTTGTATTTTAGAGAAAAATGAACAAGAACTTATTTTAAATGAAATTAATAATTGTCTTAATCAAGAACCTCCATATTTATCTATTGTTGAAGTTTATAAAGAAAAAGATGAAATAAAAGGTTCTTCATTGTATTTATGTTCTGAAAAATATAAAGTTCTAGAAAAAGAATCTAAAAAAGAAACTCTAGAATATAAAAACAGATTATATGATGCTGAGTCAAATAAAGATAGTGATAAATATTTAGAAGCAATTGAATTTAAGATCAATTTTCAAGAAGAATATTTTCCGAATCAAATTTCAAAAATAAAAATGTAAAAATAATAATAAAAAAGTAATATTAAATTATTAAATTAATTTAATAAAAATATAGAAAAGAGAAATTATGAGCAGATTAGAACTGTTTAAATCACTAATATTATCAAAAAATGAACTATTAAATCCTGCTTTATTTTTTGAAACAGGAATGCCAAATCGTGATTTTGAAGGAGAAAAATTATTATCAATTACTAATAAACAAGACAGAATTTTTGTTATTTTTTATGATGAAAAAAATCATACTTATTGATATATTAAATCTCGAAATAATTATTCAGATGGTGAATTTAAAGAACTTGAAAAAGGAGAAATTTTAATAGAAGAATCTATAGATTTATCAGAAAAAGCATTATATATTGATTCTAGTACTATATTCAGAATTGATGCTGATTTATTAGAATCATTAGCTGATAAAAATCTTGATGAAGATAATGAAAATTATGTGCTAAATAAAGATCAACAAAAATTAATTTTAAATAAAATGAACACCTTCTTTAGTCAAGAAGTTCCATATTTATCAATTGTTGAAGTTTATAAAATGGGGGATAGATTGAAAGCAATTTCACTATACCTATGTCAAGAAAAATATGAATATTGATACGAAATATCTCAAGAATATGATGAATGAAATGACATACTAATGCTTGCTAAAATACCATCTTGGGAATTTTGTATTGAAAATTTTATAAAACTTGTTTTTAGAACAAAATTTCAAAAAAAATACTTTCCTGAAGAATGAAAAACTATTTTTGAAGAAGAATCAGGTTGAGAGGAACATTGATTAGATCAAAAGGACTTTGATGTTTTTGATGGAGAATCATATTAATTAAAATTTTTTAAAAATTAAAAAGAAAAAAAGCAGGGAAGAGGATATTATGATCGTCCTTCATAATATTAATGATGTATTGATATCTTAAAGATTTAGAAGAAAATATACTAATAAATATTCTAAAGTAATTGAATTTTAAAAAAATTTTAAAAGAAAGACTTATTTTTTTTCATAGAATTAATTTAATAAAACTAAAAGCTCATTTTAGATGATTTAATCAATAAAATGTCTCTCTAGAAAATAAAGAATCTATTAAAAAATTTATTGATTGATCTTTTATAATAGTTAATGAATTTATAAAAAAAGTTAGATTTATTTATATAATAAATTATTTTTTAACTTTGTTTATGATTTTAGTTATTTATCATTTAAATATCTAGATTAGAAAATATTATATAATTAATAATTATGAAATATAAAAACATAAATTATAAAGATATTGAAGCGTATTGTAATAATTTTTTGAAATGAATTTTGGAAAATAAAGAAAACGATTTTAGTAAATTTAATTTTAATGAATTATTTTTAGAATATATTGAAAATCATTCAATAAATAAAAACATAGTAGATATAAAAATAGGAATAATTATAAAAAAATCAGAATTTTATATAGATTTTTTAGAGTCTCTATATGATATTTTTTGTTTTGGTTGTGAATTATTTAATTTTTTAAAAATTAATATTAATGAATTCACAATTATATATGAGTCTTTTGATGTTAAAAAGAATTTATCTAGCGCTGTTTCTGAAAATACAGATTGATCAACATTTATTTGAGGTGTTAAAAAAATAAGAAATATTATTTATAATAAAATTTGAATTAAAATATTTGTTTCAGAATTTGTTATTGAACTATTAAATGAAGAAAAAATTAATATTGATTATAATAAAAAATTAAATATACATTCTGCATTTTTAGATATTACTATCAATTCTCAATTCTCAAGAGATAAATACAAAAAATATATTATTTTAAATCATAGAATACTTATTGACAGTATCTTTGATAAAGATAAAAAATATGCTAAATTAAAAGAATTTATAATATCTTTTTCAGAAGTTGAAGAAAATCGTAAAAAAGAATATAAACAAGATAACAATAAATTATTAACAGAATTAAAAGAAACAGATATCGAATTATTAAAAAAAATTTTCAATTTGCCCTTACATTTATATCATTTTCCAATAACTGAAAAAGATATAAAAATATTTTCAAATATGTACTTGTTTAAAAATAATTTATTCAAAAATTGTTTTTTTGAATCACCAGTATTATTTTGAACACATGTTTTAATGAAAGAAATGGGTTTAAGTAAGAACTTTAAAAATAAAATAGAAGAATGAATTTTTTTAAAAATAAAGCAAGAAGATTTTAAAAAAATTTTTATCAATAATATTTAATATTTTTCTTATTCTAAAATAGAGGAAGAAAACATAGTATTAATTACAAAAAGCTTTATTTGCTATTTGTCATCTAATTATAATAAACGGAAATTTTAATTCAAATGGATAATTAGAAAAATAACAAATAGTAATTATTTAAAAAGCATCATCTTTTTACAAAAAAATAATCCTTAAATATTCCTCTTTTATTATTTTAATTTTAAAATTAAAAAATATTGTATAATCAATATTTATGAAATATAAGAACATATCATATAAGGATATTCAAGCATATTGCAATAATTTTTTTAAATGAATTTTGAAAAATAAAAAAAATAATTTTACCAGATTTAATATCAATGAATTATTTTTAGAATATACAGAAAAGGAATTAATAAATAAAAAAGAAATAGATCTAAAAATAGAAGAAATTATAAAAAAATCAGATTTTTATATAGATTTTTTAGATTCTCTATATAAAATTTTTTCATTTACATGTGAATTATTTAAATATTGTGAACTAGATATTAGTAAATTTAAAATTTTAGGAGAGTCTCCATCCAATGTTCTAAAGCTTGTTTGTAATAAAGAAAAAAGTTGAAATAAGAATGGAAATAAATTTTCATTTACCGAATATATTTGAAATGTAAGAAATATATTTTATAGTGAAATTTGAATTAAAATATTTGTTTCAGAATTTATTATTGAACTATTAAATGAAGAAAAAATTAATATTGATTATAATAAAAAATTAAATATACATTCTGCATTTTTAGATATTATTATCAATTCCCAATTTTCAAATGATAAAAACAAAAAATATATTATTTTAAATCATAGAATACTTATTGAACACATTTTTGGTAAAAAAAAAGAAATAACTTATCAAAAATTAAAAGAATATATAATATCTTTTTCAAAAGATAAATTAATTATAAAAGAAGAATTAGAATTAATAAATAATGAATTATTAGAAGAATTAGAATTAATAAATAATGAATTATTAGAAGAATTAGAAGTAATAGACATTGAATTATTAGTGGAAATATTTAATTTACCCATACATTACTATCATTTTCCAACAAAAGAAAATGAAAAACAACTACTTTCTACTAGTAATTTACTTGAAAATATTTTATTCAAAAATTGTTTTTTTGATTCACCTATATTATTTTGAACACATGTCCTAACAGTAGAAATGAATTTAAATGAAATTTTTAAAAATAAAATAAAAGAATGAAATTTTTTAGAAATAAATAATCAAACTTCAAAAAAAGATTTGAATAACAATATTAAATAGATATTTAAAAACGAAAAAATAATAGTTAATAAATTTATAAAAAGTCTTAGAACCTTAGATTATTATACCTAAGACTTTTTATACAAATGGATAGGGATTATTTTTGTCATATTCTTTTTTAATCATGCTTCTAATTTTATTTATTTCTGTTTTATTTGTTTGATCTACAATTTTATAATTATTTAAAGCTTTATTAAAATCTTCAAGAGTATATTCTCAAGCTTTATATCTATCTCATTTTTTATAATTATTATGGTTTTCAATTTGACACATAACTCTTAATAAATTAGTTCTAAAATTCTCTTCTTTATATCATTCAGAAATTTGATTTCATCTAATATCATATAGAGCTTGATATTTATCATCACATTCAATTTTAATACCCATATCGATTATTACTTTATACATTCCTGTATTGATAATATGGAATTTATATAATTTAGGTAAATAATCATAAAGTTTTTCATAACGATTCATTAATTCATATCTACTAACTTCTTTTTTACTTTTTTTTAATACTTGAATCTTTCTATTTTCTACAGCTGAACCAAAAGGACATGATATGCAACCAAGTCTTTTAAATCTTAAATCTTGTTTATCTCAATCTAAGTTATGATCAAAATTATAAGCTTCATTAATTTCTAATTTTTCTTGTTTTATATATTTTCAAACATCTTTTTCATTTCAAATAGATAATGGTCTACTCATAGGTTTTTTATTGTTAAAAACGTTACATCCATTATCAACTCATGATTTTTTTCTCATAGCAGATTCATCTGCCATTGTTCCGATAAAACTAGGTCGATTATCTTTTTTTAAGCCACCTTTCACATAGGTACAACATTTCTCTGAAAAAGTATAAGAACCAGATAAAGTGTTTTTTGGAAAATAATCTTGATATTCAACTGGAATTTCAGGAAATTTCAACATCTCATCATCAAGTAAAAATAGCCTTTCTTTATTTAATTTGAAATAGATTGTACTTTCAATATTAAAAATTCAATTAGTTAAACCACTTTTAGTTTTAGAATTTTTTATTCTATTAAATAAAACAGATGTTTGTTTTGAAAATATAGGATAACCTTTTTCATCAAGAATTTGGTTTCAAGGCATCTTAGGAGGTTTGATTAGTAATTCTTTTATATATTCATTTTCTTCTTGGTATTTTTCACAAGTATCTTTGATAAATTTTAATGTTGATGGAAAGGTAATTTCAACTGCATAAGCAGGTATTAAGTATATTTCTGATTTAATTTCTTTATGAACTTCATTAACAAGGTGAAATAAAATAGTAGAATCCTTACCGCCGCTAAAAGAGACAGTTATTTCTTCATATTTATTTTCTTCAGCTCATATAAAAAATTCTTTTATTTTCTTTTTAGCCCAAAAGATTTTATCTTTTAAAGGCATATCTTTGTTTAATTCATTAAAATGAATTCTTCTATTCTCACTATTTTGACTATTCTCAAACATAAAAAATATTTTATTATAAGATCTATAAAATAAAAAGCAACTTTAGTTGCTTTTTATTTCGACCTTCTAGTTCAAATAATTTTTAAGATTTTCTAGTGGAATAAGTTCTGAATCTGTAGCATTAATTATTAAATCAGCATCTTTCATAGCATTTCATTCACTAATATTTATTTTAGGTAAATTTTTATCATCAAATAGATAAATTTTGGCATTTGTTATATTAACAGAGTATCTATTTAAAATATCATTTTTAGAATTACTATTGATATCCATTCATTTTTTCTTTTTATCCATTAATAAAGAAGGAAGAGGGTTTAACATTTCATATAAATCTAGAATTGTGTGTCCTTCTTTTAAACATGTAAATTTAACTATAACCAATTTTTTATTTTTAGACTCATCATATTGTCTAAGACTCATAATGAATTGATTGCCTTTTTTTGTAGCAGATTTAACTTCTATAAATATATCATTATGCTTAAAATCATACAGTTCATTATCTAGTAAACGTAAATCATTTTTGAAGTTAATATTTAAGATTTCTTGACCTTTAATCATAAATAAAGCCTCAGCTATATCACCAATTATTTTTTTTCCAATATCTTTTTGAAATTTTAATTTAGAAAAATATTGAATTATTTTTTCAAAAGAAGCTTGGATTGATTTATTTTCTTTTTCTAAAATTTTATTAATTTCTATGCAAATATTTTTTAAAAATTCTAGGTTAAATACTTCTTTATCAAAAGAAAAATAATGAGCAATGATATTTTCATCAGTTCTTATATTTCTGATTTCATGTTTACCTTTATATTCAATATAGTCATATTTTATTTTTTCTAGATCACCTAAATGTATATTATAGTCATCTTTATTTGAAACAAATAATCCATAATTACCACCTTTATCTATAATATCTATTATTCAATTATTTTGATTTTCCACTATTTGTACCTCTAACTAAATCTAATTCTTTATCTATTCTTCTTAATTCTGATTCTACAAAAGAAATATTTTGAATTTGTCCTTCTTGAAAAAGATTTATATAATTTTCACAATTTTCAAGAGCATTAAATATCTTTTTATCCATTAATATTTTCATGTGTTTTACTCGATATTCTTCTCTATATCCAAATCATCTACATCTTTGGAGTAAAGTGTCAACATTAATAATTTCATTTGGGGAATTTAAAAATAATTCAACCATCAAATTTTCAAATGTATTGCCCCTTGAAAGTAAATGACCGCCAATAATTATTTTATATGTCTTGTTACCTATTTCCTGATTTTCAGAGTTTAATACTATTACTTCCATTTCATTGGTATATTTTTTTACAAATTCATTAAATTTATCTTTATCAATTGATAATTTTTTTAGATATATATCATAGAAAGTATCTTTAATTTGTTGCATTGCTTTAATTATTTTTAAGCAATCTCTTCCTATTTCTTCATGTTTTTTTGTTTCTAAAAATCAATTAATTAATAAGTCTGAATTAATATTTTTTGATTCAGAACTATCTTTTTGTTCATAATATAAATTATAAGAAGCAATAAAATGTGTAATTATAGAATTTCTTAATATTGCATATTCTAAATTTTCACCAGAATCAATATCACTTTCTAAATCAGTAACATATATATCTTTTTTTCTATCATCAAAATATTTTCATCCTGTATAACCATCACCTGGTTTTCATGAAAATATTTTTCTTATCTTTAGAGACATAGAATTACTATTTAAAATATTTCCATATGGTGTTGCAGTGACTTTTAATAGTTTGGGATTATAAAATCTATTGAATATTTTTTCAATAGATCCATAGAGAACACTAGATTTATTTTCTGATTTTCCTATATTTATTGAACCAAAATCGGATTCATCATCAATTATTAGAATTTTTTTATCTGTTAAATCAATATCTTCAAAAATATTTTCTCTTAGATTATCGATAGCTTTTGCATTTTTGATAATATTAAATAGTAATGGTACATTTCTATTAAATGACTTTTCATAATTTTTTGCATCACTTATTTGTAATTTTTCTGAATGGACGAACTCCACCAATTCTCTTTCTAATCTATCTTGTGTTTGATTAAGTAATGAATTAGTATTTCCGCCAAAAAAGATAATATAGTTGTATTCTAGATCAATAGCTATTTTTATTATTTCTATTATTTTTCTTGTTTTTCCAGATTGAACTTGACCAACACATAGAACAATTTCAGATTCTTTCGACTCTAAAATATCTCTAAAACTATAGTCTTTATTAGTAGATATCTCTTTTGTAATTATTTTTTTACCAAGTTCTCACATTTTAACCTCTAATATCTTTTTTAAAGGTAGATACAACATCATTAAATGTGGTTAAAAAATCTTTTCTAATTAAATCATTTAACAAACTAACTTCGTTCGATATTATCATGGTGATAATAATTGGATAAATCATTTTTCCTCTTATTTCAGTATCTTCATTTTTTAATAATGGTTTTCAAAAAGCATGATCATTATTAAAATGAACTTTTATTATTTTTTCATCTTCATTTTTTTCAATTTTTATTAAATCTTTTCCTAACCTATTATTTTCATATATTCTTGCTTCATATTCATTTTCAAAAATAGGGAAATAAAAATTAAGAAAATCATCACCTTCTACATCTCTATTAATTGAAAAATCAATACTAGGTAAGTGATTAGATACATCATTTTTGACAGTTTTTAATGCTTCAGTAGTAATTTTTTCATTTTTTTGATATTTAGTTATCTCTACAATATGAGTTATTATTCCCAATAAAGATTTATATAAATGTGTTGTTTCTTCTTGAAGAACTAGATCAGATCTTTTATCTTTTGCTTCATCATATGATCAGTCAAATTTAGATTTATTTTTATCTGGATTTTCAATACCAGTTAAGTTTATTTCACCATACATTCATCTACTATTAGTAGTGTTACCTTTTATTGATTTTGCAAACAGAAGATTACTACATTGATCAACTTCATTCGGACCATGATTTATTGCTCTATCAATATGATATGTAGTTAACCCTGTATATCTATCTTTAGAAAATCCTGACTCTTTATTATTTTGGAAATCCCCACCTAATATACCAAATTGAATTTTAGTTTCCGATTTATTGATACTTATTTCTCTTTCAAAAAATAAATCTTTTCCATCTAGAAATTTTTCATATGATTCTATTCTTAAATCTAAGAATTTATCCATATCTTCAAGATAAATTGATGTTTCATCCATATTTTTAAGATAAGTATCTAATTTTTCTTTTTTGATAATACGATCAATAGAATTAGTAATTTCTTCTAAGATTACTAATTCTTTTCTAATTTTTGATTTTACTTCACTAATTCTATCATAAGGAATCTCTCTACTTTTGCCTTTTTTATAATTTATAAATTGATTAAAATTGAATGGAATGTTTTTATATTCTTCAATATAAAAAGAAGCTATATTTGATGAACGTTTTTCATCACATTTAGTAGAAGAAAGAGAAATTTTCAATCCTCTTTGAATTAATTTTGAATACCTTCAACCTAGAGCATCTTCTATTCTTTCGAGATCTTTTTTATTTATTTTTCTATTAGGATAAACATTAGAAATAATAATTTTTGTTCCTGATTCAGAATTTGAAAAAATATTTTCATCTATCTCTATTGCTTCTAATTCTATTGCTTTTGACTTATTTTTTGTTTTAGTTTCAAAATCAATGCAATATGTTTTTTCATTTTTCTTTTTACTATAAACTAAACCATCTTCTCCGAATCAAAAGATACCTAACTTCATTCCTATTCCATATTGGTTATAATCGTTATCTGTTTTTCCTTCTCTACTATTAGGTTGCATAGCATCTAATAATTCAAGCATATCCATACCATTTGCATTATCAGTAATAGTTATTTTCTTATTTTCATTATCGCTATAATCAATATCTATATTAATCTTCAAACCATCAATAGGATTATTAGGATTTTTATTCTTATATGAAGAAATAGAGTTATCAATAAATTCTGATAAAGCTAATCAATAATTAGTTCTTTCATTTTTATAACCTCTTATTAATTCATAAGTTGCTACTAGTTTTTTTGTATTATCCATAATCTATGTTCCTTTATGAACGATCTACAAAATTATATAGAACACACTCAAATATAAAAACCAACAATAGTTGTTCTATAATTATGATCAAAAGAAACTAAGAATAAAATAATGGAAAAAAATGAAAAACAAATCAAAAACCAACGGGGGGGGGGGGTTATAAGCAACATCTTCCTGATATCAAATTATTTATTACTGAATTAAGAAAAAATTTACTAGATTTAACCATAGAAGAATTTATTTTTCAAATGGGTTGAAATAATGTGCAATTTTATCAAAAAATAATCAACGGTTATTATGATAAAAACAATGAAAAAAAATATAGTATCCCAACAGTGAATATATTATTTGGTGGTATTAGTCATGCTATCTATAATTTTGATAATTGAAAAAATAAAGAAAAAGAAATTAATAATTTAATAAAAAAATACTTTTTAAACTGAGAAAAAAGCTAGAAATATTGATTTTAAAAAACAACTATAGTTGTATAATTAATTAATATGACTAATAGAATCGAATGAGAAAAATTTTTAAAAAATATTGATAAAAAAGCTTCAATAAAAAGTGAAGAATATAAGAGATTAAAATATCCATATAAACCAGCATTGCTTCTTTCTATAATTAGTAGTATTAAAAGTGATAAATTATTCAATGAAGATATTGATTTGAATAATTTTGAAATTGTTAAAAATTATTACAACTATATTACATACAACTTTGAATTTTGAAATTACATTACAAAAAATCAAAAATCAAAAAAAGTTTGAGACACTGGAATCACAAATAAAATAGTTCAAAAACAAGTATTAAGAAGTATTTGTTCAATGCCAGCTTCTAAATTAATGACCAATAATTCTATTTTTCAGTTTGATAATGAAACTAAAATAATAAGAATAAATTTAATTATAGATTCAAATGAAATTGAAAAATATAAAACAGAATTGATTAATGTTTGTATTGATTCATTAAGAGATAGTAACAAAAATGAATATGATTGATTAGCAAATAATAACTTCGATCAATTTAAAGAATGTATTGAAGAAAAAATATATAGAGAACACTTAACTACTTCAAGAGGTAGAGGCTATATACAACATATTTTTGCTGCTAGTATCAAAGATAGAGATGGTAAATGTATTATATGTTGTATTGATAGACCTGAATTATTACAAGCATGTCATATCAAACCTTTTTCTCAGTGTTCTAATCAAATAGAACAAATAGATTCTAATAATGGAATAACTTTATGTGCTAATCATCACAAACTATTCGATAGAGGTTTATTCACATTTGATGAGAAATGAAATATTATAACTAATGATAAAAAATTATTAGAAGATGATTTCAATATATTCTTCAAACAATATGAATCTTGCTATCAAAATATTAAAAAAAGATTTGTTTTTTTAAATGAATATTTAAAATATCATAATGAAAAAATATACAAAAATGCATAAAAAAAACAACTAATTAATTAGTTGTTTTTTCTTCTTAAATTTAAGATATCTAAATCTTCATCTTTTACTATACTAGGTGAATTAAATGTTCTATCAATACCCATTGAATTTTTTGGAAATGCTATTACATCTCTAATTGTTTCAGAATTAGTTAAAATCATCATTAAACGATCAATTCCAAGTGCTATACCACCATGAGGAGGTGCACCAAATTTTAATGCTTCAAGAAAATAACTAAAGTTATTTTCAATATCTTCATTACTTAAACCAACAGCTTTAAACATTGCTCTTTGAACTTTTTCATTATGAATTCTAATAGATCCACCACCAAGTTCATAACCATTTAAAACAAGATCATAAGCTTTTCCAGTAGCTTTCTTTTTATTGAAACTATAAAAAGTATTAATAAAATTATCATCAGGCATTGTAAAAGGATGATGTGTTGCTTGATATTTTTTTGTTTTTGAATCATATTCAAATAATGGTCAATCAGTTATTCATAAAAATTTTAATTCATTATTATTTTTAATTAAATTAAATTCATCTCTAGCAATATTTCTAACTGCTCCAAGAGCATTGTTTACTATTTTTTCTTCATCAGCAATAAAAAGAATTAAACCTTTATTTGCTTTTTCTTTTAATAACATTGCTTTACTAATATCATTATAATTTTTGATATTTGATTCATATCCTGTTTTATTTTTAAAAGAAATTCAATTCAATTCACTTGCAAAATTATCAGTTGCTATTTTTTTCAAGTTTTTTAAATTCTGATTATTAACAATAACATCTGGAATAATAATAGCTTTTACTTTTTTATCAGAATTAATTAAATTTTTAGGAAGATCATTGATTTTAGATATTTCAGAAGTAAAGTCTATTATTTTTGAACCAAAACGAATATCAGGTTTATCAGTTCCATATTTGTTCATAGCATCATGATAAGTCATTGTTTTAAAAGGTGTAACTAAATTTAAATCTAATGTTGTCTTTAATGAATACTTTAAAAGTTCTTCAACTGTTAATTTAATATGCTCTTCTTTAACAAAAGACATTTCAATATCTAATTGTGTAAATTCAGGTTGTCTATCTGATCTTGAATCTTCATCTCTGAAACAACGTGCAAGTTGATAATATCTATTCAATCCAGAAACCATTAATAATTGCTTATAGATTTGAGGTGATTGAGGTAGTGCAAAAAAATTATTCTCACCAATTCTAGTAGGAACAAGAAAATCTCTAGCACCTTCAGGTGTTGGTTTTGCTAAAATAGGAGTTTCAACATCTATAAAATCATTTTTAGATAAAAAATTTCTCATTGCTAAAATAATATCAGATCTCATTTTTAGATTTTTTTGAAGAATAGGTCTTCTTAAATCTAAATAACGATATTGTAATCTAACTTTTTCAAGAGCATCAGTTTCATCTTCAATTATCATTGGTGTAATTTCTGACTTATTTAAAAGATTAATTTTAGTAACTAAAAGTTCAAATTCACCAGTTTTCATTTTTGAATTTGGATTTTTTCTTTGAATAACTTTACCAATAAATTCAACAACATCTTCTCTTTTTAATTCATTTGCTTGATTAAAAAATTCAGAATTTGAATCAATAGTTGCTTGTACTTTACCTTTAATATCTTGAACATTAACAAAAATTAAATTAGGTAGTTTTCTAACTGTTTTTACTCATCCTCTAATACATATTGTTTTATCTAAAAGAGCTTTGTTAATATCTCCACAATAAATATGTTTAATCATTTTAATGACTACTTTCTGATTTTAAAAAATCTATTATTTTATCAAATTGAATATAATTTTCTACTTTATCTATTTGATTCTTAATAATAACATTATTATTTTTCAACTCTTCATCACCAATAATAATAATGTTATTTGTTTTATATTTATCAACAAACTTAAAATGTGTTGATAATTTATAAGTTTGATTATTAACAATTACTTTTAAATCACTTTTTCTTAATTCATTAAGAATTTTCATTGCTTGAATATGACTTGATTCTGATAAAGGTAAGATAATAGCATCATATGAAATTTCATCTAAAAAATTCGGATTTTCTTCAAGAGTAGCAACTATAATTCTTTCAATACCAAGTCCAAAACCAATACCAATAACATCAGGTCCACCGGTTTGTTCGATTAACTTATTATAACGACCACCACCAATAATTGTTGACTGACCTTTTAGTATTGTTGAATTTGACATAAACTCAAAAACTATTCCATTATAATAATCTAATCCTCTGACGAGTGTCGGATTTTCAATGTATTCAATTCCCACAAAATCCATTATTTTTTTTAAATTTTCAAAATATATTTTTTCATCTTCTGTTAAAAAATCTTTAATTTTTGGAGCATTAATTACAAATTCTTTTGAACCATCAACTTTATCATCCAAAATTCTTAAAGGATTAACATTGATTCTATTTTGTGAGTCTTCCGTTAATTGTTCTTTATGTTTATCAAAATAAACATTTAAAGCATCAACTCATTTGTTTCTAGATTCATTAGTACCGATATTGTTTATCTCTAATTTGTAATTGTTAATTTTTAATTTTTTTAAAATTGTTTCAGCTAATAAAATAACATCAATTTCATCATATAAAGTCACATTTCCAACGCATTCAATACCAAATTGATTAAATTGTCTTTGTCTCCCAGATTGAGGTCTTTCATAACGAAACATTGAACCAATGTAATAAACTTTTAAAAAATTATTTGTTTTCAAAAGTTTATTTTCAACAATAGCTCTAATAGTTCCAGCAGTACCTTCAGGTCTAAGAACTAAACTTCTACCACCTTTATCAATAAAGTCATAAAATTCTTTATTAACAATATCACTAGTTTCACCAACAGATTTAATATATAAATCTTTTGATTCAAAGATAGGAGTTCTTATTTCATTAATATTAAATTCTTCTGCTGTTTCTTTTAATATTTTTTCTACTTTACTAAATATTTTAGCATCAGTATCAATTAAATCGACAGTTCCTCGAGGTTTTTTATAATCCATAAATGATACCTTACCCCTTTAAATTAACTCTCAATCATCAATAGTATTTCTAAACATTAATTCATTCATCATTTTTTCTAAATGTTGATAATTTTTAACATATAATTCAATATCAATTATACAAGTTTTTTCTATTTTATTTTTATTTAGAAAAAAATTAGAAATATTAGCTCTGTACTTAATAAAAATATTTATTATTTTTGAAGATAAAGAAGTTGATCAAGAGGAATGTATTCTTATTTTTGCTTTAAAATATCTATCTGTTTTTTTAATTTTATCAAGATTTCATTCAACAATAACTCTTTTTAATTCCTCATTACCTTCAATAGTTTTACAACCAAATCTATGAATACTCAAAGTTTTACTTTCTAAAATACCGACAATATCAAGTGTTGGAACTTTACTACAACAATCTGAAATTTTGATTTTATCATATTCAATATTTTTGATTTCTGCAAATAACGATTTTTTGTGAATAAATTTATGACTTAAGTTTTTAACTATTTTAACAATATTCTTATCTGGATTACTTGAGAAAATATTAACAATATCATCTATTTTAATTTCACTAACAATCTTTATAAAATTTTCAAGTTCCAATTCGTTATATTCAGCTTTAATTGTTTCTAGAATATGTTCAGATGAAATAGTAGAATCTTTTGAAATTATTTCAGATAAGAATTTTTTAATATTTATTTTTTCAATATTATCAATTTCTTTTAATTCAGTTCTTATTAAATTTTTAGTTGTAGTTTTTTTTGTTAACTGTAATCAATATCTATTGATAGTTTTAAATTTTGAAAATTCAATAGAAATAATATCACCTGATTGAATAGTTGAATCTCAAGAAACTCTTTTATTATTTATATAAAAAGCATTTAAGTATGGAAATTTTTCTTTAGAAAATTTTGAAACAAAATCAATGGCATTTGAGTTATTAATAATAGGTAATCAAACTTTTTCATTTTTATAAAAAACTTCAATAATTTTATTTTTTGAAATTTCTTTAATAGCTAATAATTTTTCATCTTGTTGAATATTACCACTTAAATAATCACTAATCATATTTTGAATTAAACGTTGAGAATGTTCTTTTTCATGTGCTTCTTTATACTTTCAATGTCCAGCAATCCCAAATTCATTTTTTAAATCCATATTTTTAGTTCTAATTTGAACTTCAATAGTTGAATCTTCATAAATAATTGTTGTGTGTATTGATTGATATAAATTAGCTTTTGGATTAGAAATATAATCTTTTAAATTAGATTTTATATGATAGTAGTTAAGATGGATTAAACCTAAAACAGCATAGCAATCCATAATATCATCTACAATAATTCTAATACCAAATAAATCTGTACAATTAATCGTATTAGTTTCAAATTCATTTTTTAAATAAGTTGAATAAACACCCTTTATTCTTCTCTTTATTTCATAATTAATTGAATTATTATTCAATATTTTTTCAATATTTTCAACAGTTAATTCAAACTTTTCACCCTTTAATTCTATTTCAGCATTAACAGTTTTAGTTAGTTCATTATATTCTTCTTGGTGTAGAACTCTAAAACAAATATTTAATAATTCTGTTTTGATTGAAAATAGACCCAGTCTTCCAGCAATATTAGCATATATTTCAAGTGTTTCTTTTGCTATTCTTTTTTGTTTTTCTGGTTGCAAATGCTCAATAGTTCTCATATTATGCAATCTATCTGTTATTTTAATGATAATTGCTCTTATATCAATTGAAATTGACATAAAAACTTGAATAATATAATCATTCTTTTCTTTAGACTGATAGTCCTCAGTACCTCTATTTATTTTAGAAACATTTGAAACTTTTGTAACAAGTACTACAAGTTGAGCGATGTCATCATTAAATTGCTTTTTAATTTCTTCTTCTGTACATTCTGTATCTTCAATAACATCATGGAGAATAGCAGCTGATATTGAATTAGTATCTAAATATAATTCAACTAATAATATAGCAACAGCAATCGGATGAATAATATAAGGTTCACCAGATTTTCTAAGTTGTTTATCATGTTTTTCAACAGCAAAATCTATTGCTTTTTCAACTAATTTAATTTCTGATTCTGAATAATTGAAATCAGTCATTTTCTTTAGTAATTCTTTTTTTTTCTTTTTAATCATAGATTCTTATCTTAAATTTTTATTTAACAATTTTTTATATAATTATATATAATTAATTATTATGTTTTTGAAAAAAAGTAAAAAAACCCACTCTAATATATGAAAAAAAATATTAGGTTGATCTTCAATTTCACTCTTAATGCTAGGTGGATTATCAGGAGTAGCAACTTCTGGTTATTATATGAGTCAAGATTCCCATTTGGGTTCTGATTTTGGTTCTGGAACATCATTTGATATTCAATTATCATTAGACGGTATTCCTATTGATGAAAAAGAAAAAGTAATTAAAGAATCAGCAGATTCTCTAGAAAGAATTTTAAATAATTTAGGTTTATCACAAGTTTTAGTAAATACTGGAACTTCTACTATTAAAAATAATCAAACAGGTAATGTAGATAAAGAATTTGGTGTTTTAAGCGCTAGTTTTGATACCTCTAGTGAAATTTTTGGATTATTAGATATTGAAGAATCTGATAATGATATTGTTAATAATTTTAAAATCTATAAACAAGCTTTAAATAGTTATAATGTTGAACTTGAAAATATTGGAATTAACTATCCAGGTACAAATAATAAATCTACTGGAAGAGCTGATGGTAATAAAGGAATAATAGCAGATGAAGTTACTCCAGTAAATTCCTATATTTTAAATGATGATAAAAATTATAAATCATTGAATACTAATGAAGGTAAATACTATACATCAAATAATGAACTTATTAATATTGGTGAAGCTGTTCAAATAGATTTACCAAATAAACCTAGTTCAACTACAGCAAGTCATGTTTTTGATACAAGTAATTTTGTTAAAGATAAAAATCTTTATGATAAATCAATAATTCCTCCAGAACCTCCACCTGAAGCAGTTAATAAAACTACTGGTGGTGAGGGTGAAACTAGTCCAGATCTAACTAATGCCTTTCAAACTCATCAATCTTGATTTCTTTGAAAAGATAAATCTTACTTTATTAATAAATTAAATAATCTAATATTTGCAAGTTTATATAATGAATATGCAAATGGTAGAAGAACTAATATTGGTGAAACTAATGTTACTGACCAACGTTGATTTATTATTCCTGAAGTTAATGGAAAAATTAATAGTTATTTACAAACACTTAATGGTGTTGAAAAATTATTTGTTGAATTTGTTGGTGATCCAGTTTATTCTAATTTAATTGTTACAGAAGATAATTTGATGACAATATTATATGAATTCTATAATTCAGAAATATTTGCACCTAATAATTCATATAAAGTTGATATAGCAACAACTCCACCAACTAATAAACAATATTCAGCATCAATTATTAATGGGTGATACTTTCTTGAAAGCGATAATACAGATTTAAATGACCTTTATGGATCATCTTTATATGGAATAATTGACTATAGAAACTATGATGATTATTTCTTTGATGACAATAATATCGTTGTTCAAAATGATGATGAACCTATCCTTGAGTTTGATGACACATCAATTAGATTAAAACCAGATTCTAGAATAGATTTAACAAATTTTAGTCCAACTGTTTTAAAGAATAAATTGTTATATACTAGAATTCCAATTGATTATGGTAATTATTCAAGAGATTTAATTTCTCTACTTAATTCATATAGAGAAATATCAACAACACCTAAACCAACAGATTTAGTTATTGCTGATGAACTTAAAAAAGATATGGGAAATTTGTTTGGTAGTAATACTTTATTATCTTTTTCAGGATCAAATATTAGTACTTTACCTAAAACTTTAGTTACCTTAACAGCTTTTGAATTTTTTATTTTCTCATTAATAATTTTAATTCTAACCATTGGAATAATTATTTCTGTTTTATATAGATTCCCAGGATTCATGTCTTTTATAACAACTGCATCTACTTTTGGTTTCTCTGTATTATTCTTTAATTTATTTGGTTTAACATTTAATTTTTATGTTTATGCAGCTCTATTTGCTTCTACCTTTATTAATTTCTTTATCCCATTTTTATTATTTAAAAACGTCAAGAAGGAAATTGTCCAAGGTTCTATAGTTGTTCCTGCTTTTCAAAAATCAATGTTAAAGTATAGCAAAATGTTTCTTGATATTTATGTTGTTCAAATAATTATTTCCTTATCTTTCTTTTTCTTTTCAAATGCTCAAATTTCATCATTTGGTGCAATGTTAGTAGTTAGTGGATTAGTTTCATTATTTTTTAATTACATATTATTATATTTATTATTATTAATTTTGATTAGAATTTATACACATAAATCAGACTTTTTATTTGTTTCTAAGAAAATACTATTAATTAATAATGAAGTAAATAGTGAATCTTTAGCAGATGATAGTATGAAAACTAATTTAGAAGATTCTAAGTTTAAAGGTATATTAAGAAGTAAACATTTTTTTACAATTAATTTATTTAAAAAAAGAAATATGTTTATTGCAATATTTCCATTCATAATAGCAATTGTCGGTTTTATTTTATTTTTAAGTTTACCAAATGGTATGCCAATTGATAATGGATCAAGTAGTACCTTAATTGTTAATAATCTTGATATTATTGGATTAGACGTTGAAGAAATTCTTGGATTACTTGGTTTATCTGGTGCTGAATATAGTTTAAATGAAAACCAACTTGTTATTTATATTCCTGATGGTTATAAATTTCCTGTTGATTTAGTAAATCCTTTATTAGCTAATAATATAAATATTTTTAATTTAAAATATTTAGCTAATGAAAATTTATTAATATCACTTTCAAGTGGAATCTTTATTAGTATGATGTTTTTAATAGTTTGATCTATTATTTCTCTAAATATTATTTCAGTTGTTCCTATTTTAATAATTAATATTTTTTCAACAGGAGTATCTTTATTATTATCATGATTCTTAATTGATTTAATTGGAATTGAATCAATGGCATTTGTTAGTATTATTTATGTTCTAAATTCTATTTGCTCTTTTATTATTGTTTCTGCTTTAAAATCAAGTTGAAACCGTAAAAAAATCGTTTCAAATGATTCTTTAAAAGAAATTATTACTCAAATTGTTGCAAGATTAAAGCCAACATTTATAATTTGAAACATTATTTTGTTATCATTTTCATTATTAATGTCATTCCTTGGAATAATCAATTTAATTATAGGTTTCTTATTAATTTTTATAAATAGCATAATTAGTTACTTAATTAATTTATATATCCTTCCACAATTGTGATATATCTTCGTTATTTTAAGAGATAAATATCAAAACGAGATTAATAATATTTCAAATAAAAGAATTAGACCTTCTAGTTATGATATTCTTGATGAACAAAATGTTAAAGGTATCAACCATCATTAGGAGCATTTATGAACGAAGATAAATTAAATTTAATAAAAGAAAAGATTTTTACCGTTAAAGATTTTCCACAAAAAGGAATAGCTTTTAAAGATATTACTCCAATTTTTAAAGAACCAGAATTAGTTAAGAATATTATTGATTTATTTGTAGAACAAATAAAAGACATTGAATATGATGTAATAGTAGGACCAGAATCAAGAGGATTTTTATTCGGTATTGCCTTATCATTAGCCGTTAATAAGCCTTTTGTTCCAATTAGAAAAGCTGGAAAATTACCAAGAGAAGTTATTTCAATTGATTATGGTTTTGAATATGGTAAATCAACAATTGAAATTCATAAAAATGATATTAAAAAGAATGATAAAATCTTAATAATTGATGATTTATTAGCAACTGGCGGAACTATATTTGCTATTGAAACTTTAATAAAATCAGTTGGTGCAATCCCTGTTGCAAATTTATATTTAATTGAATTAGTTGGCTTACAATCTAAGAAATTAGAAAGTAAAAAAATATCTTTAATAAAATATGAAAAGCCATATTATTAATAATTATTTAAATTTAAAAAAATCAGTTTTCATTTATTGAAAACTGATTTTTCCTTTATAACAAAACAATTTAATTCATTTTGTTATAATTATTATTAAGTATTTAAAAGAAAAATTGAGAAAAAAATTGATATGGATTCTACACAAAAAAAAGTAACAAGAACTTTAACAAGAGAAATTGCAGAAAAAATTCTTAAAAAAAATATAATCAAAGAAATTAAAGAAATAGATTTTTTAGAATTTGATGAAATAGCTGAAAATGCCTTTTCTAACATGAAAGATCTTGTTTCAATTGAAATTGCTGATAATATTAAAAAAATTGGAGCTGAAGCTTTTAGTTGATGTTCTGAACTTGTTTATGTAAAACTTCCAAAAAAACTAGAAATTTTAGAAACTAAAATATTTTCATTTTCTATTAATTTGAAAAAAATTATTTTTCCTGAAAATCTTTCAATAATTAATGCATCTGCTTTTGAAAATTGTGAAAGTTTAGTTGAATTAAATTTACCAAATACTTTAAAAGAAATTGGCGAAAATGCCTTTTTAGGTTGTTCATCAATCAAGGAATTTAATTCTGCAGAAAATTTAAGCCTAATCAATGCTGCTGCTTTTTCAGACTGCACCAATTTAAAAAATTTTACTTTTTCTAAAAATATCATTAATATCTCAAGTCGTTTATTTAAAAATTGTACTTCTTTAAATGAAATTATAATTCCAGAAAATATTGTTTCAATTGAAAATAATGTTTTTACTGGTTGTGAATCTTTAGTAAATATTGAATTTCCAAATTCTGTCAAATCTTTTGGTAATTTTACTTTTACAGATTGTAAAAGTCTTGTTGAAATAACAATACCAGAACAAGTAACTCAAATTCCTAATAGAGCTTTTAAAGATTGTCTTTCATTACTAAAAGTAAATTTTAATAATAACTTAACTAGAATTGGTAATTCTTCTTTTATGAATTGTCCATTATTAAAAATAATCGACTTACCAGAATCAATTGAATTTATTGATAGAAATGCTTTTTTAGATTGTGCTAATCTTGAAACTTTATTATTTAAAGATAATATAAAAGATATTGCTTATGGAGCTTTTAAAAATTGTTATTTACTAAAAAATATTACTCTACCTAGTAATTTAAAATCAATAGGTGAAGTGAGTTTTGCTAATTGTTATTCACTTGAAAAAATTATTATTCCAGATTCTGTTATAGAGATAGGACCTAGAGCATTTTCTAGATGTTCTAAGTTAGAAGAAATTAAATTATCGAATAATCTTGCCTTAATACCAACTGGATGTTTTCTTGAAAACAAAAGTTTAAAAAATATTACTTTATCTGATTCTATTATGAAAATAGATCATTTTGCTTTTGAAAATTGTAGCTCTGTTAAAGATATTTATTTTAATGAAAAAATCCAAATAATTGAAAAAGGAGTTTTTCAAGGATTAACTTCTTTGGAAGTGATAACAATTCCAAATAATCTATATAAATTAAATAAGTATGCTTTTTTTAATTGTACTAATGTTAAAAAAATTATTAGTCCTGATATTTTTCTTGAGAATATTACAGAATGATTCAATCAAGATTTATCAAATGTTGTTCAAATTAAATCTAAAATTAATGAGAATAGTGATAGAAAAACTGATGAGTTTGTTATTTCTGAATATGATGAAGATGAATTAACTACTAAACAAATTATTGAAAAAAACTCTGAATTTTCAGATCCAATTGATGAATATATTTCGACTGAGAAAATTGATGAAGAAAATGTTCAAGAATATTTTGAAATCAAAGAAAATGGTATTTTAACTAGTCAATTATTAGATGTAAATGATGTTTATAAAAAAGATGTTCAAGAATATTTTGAAATCAAAGAAAATGGTATTTTAACTAGTCAATTATTAGATGTAAATGATGTTTATAAAAAAGATGTTGAAGAATATTTCGAAATAAGAGAAAATGGTATTTTAACTAGTCAGTTATTAGATGTAAATGATGTTTATAAAAAAGATGTTGAAGAATATTTCGAAATCAAAGAAAATGGTATTTTAACTAGTCAGTTATTAGATGTAAATGATGTTTATAAAAAA
>CAMQYY010000004.1 GCA_947039515.1 uncultured Ureaplasma sp. | reverse complement strand
CTCTCTCTCTCTCTCTCTCTCTCTCTCTCTCTCTCTCTCTCTCTCTCTCTCTGACGATGATCTAAAAGAAATAAAAATTTTTGAAGCTTTTGCTGGAATTGGAACTCAAAGAAAAGCTTTAGAGAACATTGCTAAAAACAAAAATTGAAAAATAACTAGTGTTGGTATTGTTGAGTGATATATTGATGCAATTATTGGTTATGTTAATTTACACCATCCAGAAATAAAAAAACCTAAAAAAAATTTAGAAATTGATGTAAGTAATTTATCTTTATCAACTGATTCTAAAAAGCTAGCAAGCCAAAGTACATTAAAAAAATTATCAAAAACTGAAAAGGCTTTTTATATTAAAAAAAGCCAAGAAGTTTGTAATAACCTTTTTAATATTAACGAAATTCAATATCATCAAATTCCAAAAGAAATTGATATTTTCACATATTCATTTCCTTGTCAAGATTTATCACTTCAAGGTAAACAAATAGGAATGAGTCAAGATTCTGGTTCAAGAAGTAGTTTACTTTGACAAATAAAAAGAATTTTTAAAGATATGAAAGAAAATTGAAATCAAGAAGATATGCCAAAATATTTATTACTTGAGAATGTAAAAAATATAGTTTCAGTAAAACATAAACCAGATCTTAATATTTGAATTAAAATGTTAGAAGATTTTGGATATAAGAGCTATGTATATATATTAAATGCAACTTCTTTTGGTTCTCCGCAAAATAGAGAGAGAGCATTTGTTTTATCTATAAGAAATGATTTTGAAAAAACTATTAATTTTCAAAAACCAGTTTTTGAAACAATAAATCAAAAAACTAGCATAAATATTTTTCCAGAAATAAATGATAAAAAACCATTGGAAAAATTAAATAAATATAAGCATAGTGATTTTGTATTAACAAAAAATAATATTAATAAAGCATCACTTTTAAATTACAGTACTTTTCATAGTGAAGCTCATATTTATGATCCTAATTTTTCTGGTCCAACATTAACAGCTTCAGGAGCTAATAGTAGAATAAAAGTAATTGATGAAAATAATTATATTTATTCATTAACATCTTCATATTTGTATCGATATATGGGTATGAGTTCTTTAGATTATAAAAATATATCAAAAAGTGGATTAATTAATGAAAATAAATTAATTTATTTAGCTGGTAATGCAATTTCAATTAATGTGTTAGAAGCAATTTTCAAGAAATTGGAATTTTAAGTTATGAATAATAAAATTTTTAAAGCTGTTAAAGTTCCATTTGCAACAAAAAAATATTACTCAAGTAAATCTACTAGTAAGTACAAAATTTGAGGACATGCTTATTATATTTATGACCCATTAACAGGAAATATAGGAAAACAATTTTTACAAATAAAAGGTGCAGAATACCGTCCTACAGATAAAGAAATGAAACTAACTCATTATTGAAAAGGTATGAGACCGTATTCTAAAAAATTTAGAGAAAAATTTTTATCACCTTTTGAACCTAATGATATTTCAAAATTAGAGCATTTAACTAAAATTCTTAATGATGAAGAAGTTATAGAGTTCAATAAATTATCTTTTGAATATTTTAACAAAACTAAAAAAAATTTTGATTTACTAACAGGTTCTAATTGAGGAGGTAGTAAAGGTGATACTCAAAAAGCTGCATTTATGTATTTTGATTTTGAAAATGATAAATTTTTTGAAGATGAATTTAATTTACATAATTTTGTAGATTTTTTTCAATCAATTGAAAAATTTGAACATCTTCAATTAGGAAAAACAAAATTAGAAGATATAGAAACAATTACTTTAAATGATTATTTAGATATTTTTAAAGATAAACAGTCTAATCAATATTTTGATTCAGCTAAAAAAGTTTTTAAATCATTAAATTATTTTATAGTAGATAATCCTCATGAATCTGAGGAAATAGTAGAAACACTAAATTTAATTGATGGAACAAAGGATATTGATAAAACATATAAGAAAATAAAAAAAAATTTAAATGATGAAGAATATATTTTAAAAAAAATTAATGAAACAATTGATGATTTTGAAGAAGAATTAATAACAAAAAATGCAACAGAAAGAATATTAAGAGAAAAGCAAAAAAATTTAATTCAAATAGAATTTAAAGATCTTAAAAAAGATAAAAGTATAGAAATGAATATTTCATCTCATTTACTTAAAGAATATAGCGGACAGGATCATTCTCACATTGTTTCAGTTAAAAAATGTTTTTTAAAAAAAGATTATTATTCAATTGCAGATAAAAATAATTGTTTACTAATTCCAAAAGAATACCATGCAATGATAACTACAAATAAAGTTACTTTTGATTATAATGGTAATTTAGTAGATAAAAATTGTAAAATTATTAGCAATGATGTAAAAATAGGTAAAGTATTTTTGAATGAAAAAAGAATAAAATTTCTTGAAGAAAATTATGAGAATTGAGTAAAACACAAAGAAAATATTTAATAAGAAAACCCTCTTATTTTATTCAGATGTTTTTTTACGATAAATTAATATTCCAACAATTATACCAATAATCAATAAAAAACTAATACCACCAATTATTGAACCTCAAAATATTCAATCAATATCATTAGGATTATTTATAATAGGTGGGATAGGGGGATCCGGAATAGGATAACTAGTACCAGAAAGATCTAGTTTATCAGTATTAGTCTCTCATTGATTAGCTTTATCAAGATGTATATTATTATTTTTTGTTAATCTTATTCCACTTTTTACTATATTTAAATTTCCACTAAAAGCACCAATACCAATATTTTCAGCAACAAGTAACTCAATAACTTTTAAATTAGTTCCGCCTTTAAATGCGCCATCACCAATAGATACTGCTTTAGGTAATTCAATAAATTCTAAACTAGTTGCATTAGTAAAAGCATTTTGATCTATATTGCTTGCATTAGGTAAGTTGATACTAGTTAGCTTAGATAAATTACTAAAAGCACCAGCACCAATTAGTGTTGCTTGTTCTGCTGAAATACTAGTAACATTAATACCCTTAAAAGCTTCAGGTCCAATAGTTTTAGCAGATGGAAGATCAATAGTAATTAAACTAGTAGCACCCATAAAAGCACTAGGCCCAATAGTTGTTACAAGAGGTAAATCAATAGTTGTTAAACTACTTGCACCAGTAAAAGCTCCAGATGCTACATTTGTTGCAGATGGAAAATTAATAGATTTTAAACTAGTTGCACCAATAAAAGCATTTTCACTAATATTTCTTACAACAGGTAATTCAATAGTAGTTAACTTAGGTAAATTACTAAAAGCACTTGAACCAATACTAGTAACACCAGGTAAAACAATATTTTTTAAAAGAGTTAAATTACTAAAAGATTTCATACCAATTGATGTAATTGATAATGGTAATGTTATTGAAGTTATATTTTGGTTTCCTTCAAAAGCACTTTCACCAATACTTGTATATGTTTCAAAATCTTCTTCTACTAAATGACCATTTCAATTACTCATTGCTAATTTATCATTAACAAGAATAGTTGCTAAATCTTTAGTTAATATTTTTTCTGTTTTAGTAATTTTTTCTGAATTTATACTTAATAAATTATTTTCATTTAAATTAGAATTTATATTAACAATTAATGTAATAGGCAATAAAATAGACAATGATATAGTTCCTAATGCAATTCATAATAAACTTATTTTTTTAGTCATTCTACTCACCATTTATCTTTAATATAATGATAATAATTTTTTTAGATAATTTAAATACTTTTATTAAATTATTTTTAATAAAAGTATTTAAACAATAGTAAAATCCATAAATTTAGTAATTTATGGATTTTATCTACTATTTATTATTTGAGGAAAAATGAAAATTGTAGAACAAATAAATACTAATGAGTGTGGTGTATGTGTAATAACGTCTTTATTCAATCATTTTAATAAGAAAAAAATAAATAAGACACAAATTCTTGATGATTCTGAAATAACAAATAGTGGAATGAGTATTATTCAATTTGAGAATTTAGCATCAAAATATGGAATTGATTGTGATAGTTATGAAATGAATTCAGATGAATTTAAAGCAACGAAAATTGATGATTTTTTTGTAACTATTATTAATAAAAATAACTTACAACATTATATTATTGCTAGAAAAAATAAAAAAGAAGTTGAAATATATGATTCATCTAGTGGAGTATATTCCTTATCAACTAAGGAATTTATAAAAATTTTTTCAGGAATCATTATTTTTGTTGAAAAAGTATTTTTAAATGTAGAAATTAAAAAATATAATAAATCTTACTTTAAAAATATTAATATTAAATATATTTTAATTGTAAATATATTTAATATTATAAATATATTACTATCTGTCTTTATTGGAACTTTTATTCAAGCTATTATTGATAAAAGTTTAAATAATGAATCAATAACCAATCTCTTAACACTGTCAATTATTTATATAATTGCAATTATATTAAATAAAATATCAGAATATTTTTTGAATCTATTTATGAGTGATGATGTTCTTAAAAAATATAATTATATGCTGAATAATGTTTATAAAAAAATTCCAAATAAAAAATTTGATTTCTATGACAAAATAGATAATAATTACTTAATAAATCTACAAGATATTATTTATGATCTCGCTTCTTTTTATTCGATGAACCTAAATAAAATTGTTGCTGATATATTGAGTATTATTATTGGTACAATAGTTCTTTCTATTATCAATCCATTATTTTTATTAGTTCTTATTCTAATTATTATTTCATCAATTATATTTTCTCTTGTTCAATTAAATTTCTCAAAAGAGAATATTTCAAAAATGCAAGATTTGAGTAATTCATCATTTAAATCATGAAACGAGTATATTTTATTTAATAGAAGTAACCATAATTCTAATAATACTAATAGTAAAATTACTACTCTTGAATCATTATTCAGCATTCAAAAGAAAGAAAGTAAAAATATTATAAAATTTTCAAGCAATATTGCTTTCATTAATTCAATATTAAAAAGTATTATCTATGTATTTATTGTTTTTATAGGTATCTACACAATGATTATCAATAATGAAACAAATATAGGGTCTTTAATTTTTTCAATAAGTTTAATTCAATTAGTATCTGGATCTGTTGATGGATTTTTAAGTTTAATTAATGATATTCCAATTTATAAAGTAAATAATAATATTTATAACGATATTTTACATATTTCTAATATTAATGAGAATGATATAAATATAGAAATTAAATCAAAAATAAATAAAATTAAATATGAGAATGTAAATTTTAGAAATATTATTACAAATTTTAATTCAACAATTCATAATGATACTTTATTATTTGGTAAGTCAGGAATAGGTAAATCAACAATAGTTAAAATGTTAACTAAGAAATATGATGTTGATAGCGGTAATATTTATTTAAATGAAATAGACTTGAAAAATATTAGTAATAGTTGAATTTCTAAAAACATAATTTACATGTCAATTAATAATGCTATTAATATAGAAAAAATTGATAAAGTTTTTCAATCAGAATATAGCGAAATAGTTATAAAAACAATTAAAGATATGAAATTAAATATTGGTGACTTAAATATAGAAAAAATGAGTCCTGGTGTTAAACAAATTTTTAATTTCATTTTCCTTATTCTATTTGAGGATAAAGTAATTATTTTAGATGAAGTTTTAAATAATGTTGATTCTTTTAGAAAAGAAATATTAATGAATAATATTAAACCCATTATTATTAAAAATAATTTTTTGATTTGAATAAGTCATGATCAATTTATGCATAATTTTTTTAGAGATACATTAGAAATTTATGAATAGAATAATTAAGAATATTTTTATTTGGTTTATTATATTTTTTTCAATTTTTATGCCACTATTATTGTTTTTAAAATTTGATAATTATGTAAGTGGAAAAATAATGAAAGTTGATTCATCTAACTATCTTATTATTGAAAAAGATGATTATTTAAAGATTGATAATAAAGAAAATATTAAATTTAGATTAGAAAATAATTGATTTGAAAAAAGTTCAAATTTTATAGGTTATTATTCAAATTTCATAATTTTAGAAACAGATCAAATTGATTGATATTATGAAAATCTAATAAATAGTGTTCAAATTTATTCTAATAAAGGGAATATTTTTATTTAATTTTATAATAAATGTATAATAAAAAAATATAGGAGTTATACATGAAGATTTTATTAAAAATTTTGAAAAAAATATCAATAATATTTGTATGACCAATATTATTTCTTTTGATTGTCTATGGAGCAAGCGTTTCTAAAAAATATCAAAAAAATCCAAAAGGATATACTCTTGATGAAAGATATGCTATTTTTGAAAGAGCTTCAAAGCTTTATTATTATGTAAATGATTTAAGTTATGAATTTGAATCAAAAACAAAGGTAGCTAATAGACCCACTCTTTTTATTGCAAACCATAAATCAGCATTAGACCCACTTGTTATCATTCATTGAATAAAATATAATGTAGGTTCAAAATACACAATAATAGCTAAAAAAGAATTAGAAAAAGGATTACTTGGTAATTTATTAAAATTGATTGATGTTATTTTTTTAGATAGAAATAATTTAAGACAAATGTTTGCTAGTATTGACAAACAAAAAGAATTATTAAAAGAAGGTAGATCTATTTTAATTTTTCCAGAAGGACAAAGAAATAAAAATAATGAATTTTTAGAATTTAAATCAGGATCTTTTGAGGTAGCTTATAGAAGTTTTGTTCCAATTCAACCAATAGTTATTAAATATAAAGATAAAAGTACTGCCAAATTAGAAATTTTAGAACCTATTAAACATGCCAAATATATGAATATCAAAAGAGATATTTTATCTAAAAATTTACAAAAAACTATGCAAAAAGAATTTGATGAAATTTTATTCTAATATTTGAGTAAAAATATTTTATAATTTAAATTGCAAACGGTTAATTACTGCTGAAAAGTAGAGGAAAGTCCATGCTCGCATTTCCTGTGATGGAGATAGTGTTTGTGTGTATTGAAAAAATAAAATACAGTATTAGTAATAATAACGGCGATTTCTAAATCTTTATTCTTTAAAGATTTAGAAATTATAAAGTGCAACAGCGACGAATTTATGAAGTGATTTATAAGGTGAAACGGGTAAACCCCACAAGCGAGAAACCTAAAATTTGGTAAGGGAATCTTAAAACAATAATAAAGAATTGTTTTGGAATATGTCTATTTTTATAGACATATAGATAAATTATTAACACTATTTATAGTACAAAACATGGCTTATAGTTTGCAAACTAATACCCCTTTAAAAGGGTATTTTTCATTTAAAGGATTTTTTAATGGGAGAAAATAAAAAAAATATAGCATATTTTTCGAGAAGATTTATTGCACGATTTTTTGATTTAGTACTAATTTTTTGTTTTGTACTACTATTATTTTTTCTATTTTTTCTAGATTTAGATTCAAAAGCAATAAATACTGCAATAAATTCAGAAAATTGGGATGGAACTTATATTTTTTCAACAAAAATTCTCTTTTTATCTATTATTTGCTTCTTAATTAATTTTAGTTATTTTATAATTATTCCTTATTTTTGAAAGGGATATACTCTCTTTAGAAAAATTCTAAAGATTAAATATTATATTTACTCAGATCAAAATAGAATTATCAATTTATTTAAAGGTGAAATATTTATTTGAGTAGTGCCAATATTAACATTATTTCTTTTTTCTATATTTAGTTTTTTAGTACCTAATTCCTTGGTATTATGCTATTTTTTAATTCCTTTTAATTCATCTATACCACCAATATTCTCAAAAAATCTAGGATATGTAATAATTTCAAATATTTTTATAATCATTTTCATTTTTTCTTTCCTACCAAGTTTTATTGTTTTATTATCATCTTTTATAAAATCGGGTAAAGTAACAATTAATGATAATTTTGCTGGTATATATTGTATTTCCACATTAGATGTTGAAATTAGTTCTGATGAAGAAAATAAAGGTTTTAATGATAATATTCCAGGAATTTTAGATGAAGCTGAAATAGATAAAATAACAGGAGAAAAGAATGAATAATAATTTTGAAAACTTAAATGAAAAACAATTAGAAGCTGTTACATCAGATTATAACAAACCTATATTAGTTGTGGCTGGAGCTGGAGCTGGAAAAACAAAAGTTTTAATCTCTAGAATTGAATATTTATTAAATAACACAAATATCAGACCTAATAAAATTTTGGCAATTACATTTACAAATAAAGCTGCAAATGAAATTAAAGAAAGGATTAGAACATTAAATATTGAAAATGTTACTTGAATAGGAACATTCCACTCAATGTGTTTAAGAATATTAAGAGAAGATTTTGAATACTTAGATAGAAAAAGAAGTTTTACAATAATTGATGATCAAGAACAAATTTCAATTATTAAAGAAATATTTAGATTTTATAAAATAGATACAAAAGAATTAACACCAAAAACAGTTTTAAGAGTAGTAAATGATGTTAAACAAAAAAGAATGTCTCCTGAATATATTAAATCAAAAGATGGAATTGAATTTTATGGATTAGATTCTGTTAAAAATGGATTAAATTCTCTTAGAATTTTTGAAGAATATGAAAAAAGAAATCTAAATAATAATTATCTAGATTTTAATGATTTATTAAACTATACAGCTAAGTTATTTGAATTAGATGAAATGAAAGACAAATGATCTCATTTTTTTGATTATATTCTTATTGATGAATATCAAGATACTAATAGTGTTCAATATGAAATTGTAAAAACTTTTGTTAAAAAAAATAAAAGAATATTTGTAGTTGGAGACCCTGATCAAATGATTTATGGCTGAAGAGGTGCTGATGAAAGAGTTATTCTAAGCTTTGAAAAAGATTTTCCAAATTCAGAAAAGATAGTATTGACACAAAATTATCGTTCAACTCAAGGTATTTTAAATGCTGCAAATAATTTAGTAAAAATTAATAAAAATAGATTTAAAAAAGAATTAATAGCTAATAATACAGATCTTTCAAAGCCAATTTATTATATAGCATCAAATGCTGATGATGAATCAAAATGAGTTACAAATAAAATATTGAAACTTACAAGAGAAGGTGTAAAAAATAAAGATATAGCAATATTGTATAGAGCAAATTTCCTTTCTAGAAATATAGAACAATCATTAATGTTGAACAATATTAAATATGTTATTTTTGGTGGTGTAAAATTTTATCAACGAAAAGAAGTAAAAGATATTATTGCTTTTTTAAGAGTTATATATACTGATGATGAATTAAGTTACATTAGAATTATTAACACACCTAAAAGAAAAATTTCTCCAGTATCTGTTAATAAAATTTCTGATTATGCTTATCTTAATAATTTAACTTTTTCTCAAACATTAAAAAAGATAGATGATATTGAAATCCCATCAATGGCAATAAATTCAATTAAAATATTTGTAAAAATGATTGATGAATTAAAAAATGAAAAACAAGATATTTCAAAAATTATTAATTTAATTTTAGAAAAAACAAATTATATAGAGATGTTAAAGGATAATAATGAATTTGATAGAATTGAAAATATTAATGAATTAAAATTCGCTTTATCTAATTTTATAAAAAATAATAATGCAACAATTGAAGAATTTTTAGAAGAATTATCTTTATATTCTAATACAGATGAAAACAAAGAAATTGATCACATATCATTAATGACTGTTCATAATGCAAAAGGATTAGAATTTAAGAATGTTTTCTTAATAGGAATGGTAGAAAATATTTTTCCATCTCATAGAGCTAATTTCGGCTCATTATTAGAAGAAGAAAGAAGAGTTGCTTATGTTGCCCTAACAAGAGCAAAAGAAAAATTATTTATCTCTTCTAGAATTTCAACTTTTAGTGACCCATATAAAAGTATTAATAGTAATTTCTATGGAGGTAGTGAAACACCTTCAAGATTTATTAAAGAAATAGGATTAAATAATTTAATTACTGAACAAAGAGAATTTATAAAATTTTCTAATTTTGATTCAAATTGATTTAATAGTAAAGATAAAAAAGAATTTGGTTCAGAACTAGAAACAAAACAAGAAAATAATTATCAAATTGGTGATGAAATTGTTCATACATTATTTGGAAATGGCATTATCATTGATATTAATGGTTCTTTACTTGAAATATCTTTTAAACCCCCATATTATAAAAAATCTATAAAATTTAATCATAAAGCAATTATTAGAAAGTTAAATTAAAATGAATATACTTTTTATAGGAGATATTTTTGGAAAAGCAGGAATTAGAGCTGTTAAAGAAAATGTTGATAAAATCAAAATTAATGAAAAAATAGATTTTGTTATAGCTAATGCTGAAAATACTACTCAATGCCGTGGGTTAAATTTTGATGATTATAATGATTTATGTAGTTATGGAATTGATTTTATAACTATGGGTAACCATACATGACATAAAGATGAAGTTTATGATATTTTTAATAAAGAAAAAAATATAATAAGACCATATAATGTTCAATCCAAAAATGAAATAATTAATGGAGAAGGTACTAAAATAGTTATTGTTAATAATAAAAAAATTAGAATAACTAATCTACTAGGTCAAAGTATTGATTGATTCAATAAATATGAAATATTTAATCCATTTAATTTGCTTGATGAAATAATTGAAAAAGATAAAATTGAAAAAAATATAGATATTCACATTATCGATTTTCATGGTGAAACTACAAGTGAAAAGAATGCAATGTTACACTATTTTAAAAATAGAGTTACAGCTATTTTTGGAACACACACGCATGTTCAAACTAATGATTCAAAAATTGTTAGTAATACTGCTTATATAACTGATGCTGGTATGACGGGTCCAAAAGATGGGATTATTGGCGCTAGTAAAGAATCTATAATTAAAAAATTTATTGGAGAATCTGAGAGGTTTAGATTAACAGAAGAAGAAGGTGATTATCAATTTAATGCTGTTATTTTAACTATTAATGAGAATAATATTCCAACCAATATTAAGACAATTAATTTTAATGAATAAAAAAAAATACTATTAAAAATTTTTAATAGTATTTTTTTTATTTCTATATTTATTTTTTAGTTAACATCATTAATTTGTTTTTTAAGATTATCTAAAGCTTCTTGACCCAACATCATAAGAACTATTTTATAAGTAAATTCAACAATTGATGCTGAAGATTTTGCAGTTACAAAGTTTTTGTCAACAACAACCGTTTCATCAACAAAATTTAAACCTTTAAATTCTTCAACTAAACTAGGTAATCCAGTAAATTTCACATCATTTAATAAACCTAATTCATTAAAAATAATAGGTGCTGTACTCATTCCAAAAATTAATTTATTTTCAATAATAAATTTTTTAATTTCATTATGAACTTTTAAAATATTTTCACTATGTTTTAACAATAGTTTTTCTTTTTTCAATTTATCAATTCCACTACCACCAGGTAAGTAAATAGCATTGTACTTAGATATATTAATTTTATCTATAGAATAACTACAAGATATTTTAATACCTGAATCCAAAATTAAAGTATTTTTATTTTCAACAGAAATTAAATCAACTACAAAACCAGCTTTTCTTCATAATGATATAGGAACTATAGTTTCAATATCATCACTACCATTAGCTATAATAACACATATTTTTTCCATTTTAACCTCATTTTATTATATCATAATATAATAAAAATTATTTTATCGATAGTTGATATATAATAGCATCATTATTATTTTTATAGTATTCTTTTCTTGTAAAAATTTTTTTAAAACCAAGTTTTTCATATAAATTTATTGCTTTTTTATTGTTTGAATCAACTTCTAATAAAAATATATCTCCACTAATGCCTATTTTTAAAATATTTTTTAAGAAAAGATTTCCATATCCTTTAGATTGATATTCTATTAAAATACCAATTTTAATAATTTCATATTCATTTTTAATTTTTGTTAATATTGAAAATCCAATAATTTCATCTTCTTCAATAAGTAGATAATAGAGATAAACACTAGATTTTTGCATTTCTTTATATTCATTTGTATTATAAGATTCATCTAGAAAAATAAGTTGATCCATTTTTCTAATAGTTTCGTTATCTTCAATTTTCTTTATCATGCAATTTTATAGTATTTAGGTTTATATTTTTCTAAATCTATTTTTTTAAAAAAAGGAAGAGTTGAAATAATATCATCATCAGTTAAATTAACATTATTGATATAAGTAACATCAATGTTTGAATTTTCATTAATGATTCTAGTAATTTCATCATTATTTAAATTTTGTATTTCATTTATCATTTTATTATTGGAATCATAAATAGTTATATAAGATGAGTTCTTTTCTTTTAAAATTGATATTCCTTTTAAAAGGGATTTATAAGAAAGAGAATCTAAAGCATAATAATCAACATTTTGATTAATATATTTTCATAATCCCAAAATAATATTAGAAACTTTTATATTAGTAAAAGAACCAGGTCCAGTAACAATAAAAAGTTTATCAATATCTTCCTTTTTAATTTCATCATCAAAAATATCTTTTAAAACATCTATAAAAACATCTGTTAAATTTCTATTAATATTTATTGATATTTTTTTATATATACAATTATTGATAATAATAATAAAATTACATTTATCTAAACACATATCAATAATAAAAATTTTATTGTTCATAAAAATATTCACCTTTTTTTAATTCTAATATTTTATCTTCGAATTCTTTATCATAATTTATTTTAATACTAATTTTCTCATTTGTGATAGGATGATTAAATTTTAAAGAATAAGCAATTAAATATTGCCCATAATCTGTTCTGTTTTTTTTAGAACCATAGATTTCATCTCCTAATAAAGAATGACCAATATATGAAAGATGAACTCTTATTTGATGAGTTCTACCAGTATGTAAAATACATTCAATCAAAGCAGAGCTTTGATAATTTTCTATTAGATTAACTTCAGTAATGCTATCTTTTGAATTTTTACCTTTAACTACTTGCATTCTTATTTTACTTTGAAAAGATCTTGAAATTGGCAAATCAATAATTATTTTTTTTTCTTTAAAACAATTATTAACAAGAGCAAAATATTTTTTTTCAATTAATTTTAATGCCATTAATTCTTGCATTTTAACTTGTGTTTCATAATCTTTAGCAAAAATAATTAGACCAGATGTTTTTTTATCTAATCTATGAACAAGAAATGGATATTCATTCAAATTAAGATATTTCTTAACAGCATCTGCTAAAGTATTTGTTTCATTAAAAAGTGTTGGATGAGATAAAACATTTGATTTTTTATTAATAATTAATAAGTATTCATCTTCATATTTTATATCAAGTTCATAATTAAAAAGAACTTCTTCTTTTATTTTTTCATTAATTAAAATATCATTATTCTCTAAAATAATTACTTCTGTTTTTTCTTTAATTATTTGTCCTGCTTTTAAAGCGTATTCACCATTTATTAAAATTAATTTATTTTTAATAAGTTCATTAATTTTTGTTCTAGAAAAACTTGTTAACTTAACAAGATTTTTATCAAGCCGATCTTTTGTCTCTATCGTATATGTTTTTAATATATTCATTATTTTTACAATCAACTTTTACTTTTTAATATTATATAATAATAAGCAATAAGGAGCATTAAATGCTAAAAGTAATTGACCACCCATTAATAAAAGATAAATTAACTAGAATGAGAAAGATAGAAACTATTTCAACTTCTTTTAGATTTTCCTTAATTGAATTAACAAAGTTAATGACATATGAGGCTACTAAAAATTTGCCAATTATCCAAATTGAAATTAATACACCAATTGTTAAAAATGTTATTGGTTATAAGTTAAAAGAAAAAGTTATATTAGTTCCTATTTTAAGAGCTGGACTTGGTATGGTTGATGGCGTTAAAGATGTTATTCCTAATGCTGCTATCGGTCATATTGGTTTATATCGTGATAAAGAAACAAAAAATGTTATTGAATATTTTACTAAAATGCCAGAACATACTGAAAATTCACACATTATTTTATTAGATCCTATGTTAGCTACTGGTGTTTCTGTTTGTGATGCAGTTAGTATTATTAAAAAATATAAACCAGCTTCAATTACCTTTATTTGTATTGTTGCATCTCAAGATGGTATTGATAAATTAGTTGCAACATATCCTGATGTAAATATTTATACAGCTTCTATTGATGATAAATTAGATGATAATGGATTTATTGTTCCAGGACTTGGTGATGCTGGTGATAGAATTTTCGGAACTAAGTAATAGAAGATATGAATAAAAAAAAACTCTTTTTAAAGAGTTTTTTTTATTATTCATTATAAATATATTCTAATTCTTTAGGACTATTTCCAGTTAAAATAATTGGATCATTACCTTTTATAACAATTGTGTCTTCAATTCTAACTCCGCCAACATTATCTTTATAAATACCTGGCTCAATTGTAATTACATTGCCATTTTTTAATTTGATAGGATTACGAGTGCTTATAACAGGTAATTCATGAACTTCTATTCCAACACCATGACCAGTACCATGAGTAAAAAGATCTTTATATTTAGAATCATTAATTATTTTTCTGCAAATAGAATCAATTTCAACTGAATCAGCATTTTCACAAGATGCTTTTAAACCTTCTGATTGAGACAATTTTACTAAATTATAAATTTCTACCATTTCATTATTATTAGGTTTTTTACCAATAATAAATGATCTTGTCATATCACTAGCATAATTACTATACATACAACCTAAATCAATTGTAATCATATCTCCATCTTGAATAATATAATCTGTCGGTTGATGATGAGGACTTGATCCATTTTTTCCAGCAGCAACAATTGTTGAAAAAGAATTTTTTTGAGCACCTAGTTCTAATATTTTAATATTAATCTTTTGAGCCAACTCTTTTTCTGATATTCCAGGTTTGATAAAAGTTTTTACTCAATCAATAGTATCAACAACAATATCAGCAGCCTTTTGTAAAAATTTAATCTCATAATCAAATTTAACTTCTCTAATCGCTCTAGACTTTAAAAGTTGAGTTTCAAAAATAGAGTTAATATTATTGTATTCAGCAATACTTAAATACTCTTCTTCAATTAAAATATTTTTAATATTATATTTTTCTTTAATTTCATTCAATATCTTGTTAAGAGAATTTTCATTATCAATTAAGATTTTATTACCAAATTGAACTTTTTTATTAAGTGCTAGTATATACCTAGTATCACTAATAATTTCAACTTCTCCATTTTTATTAATAAGAATATAACCTAAAGAAAAATCAAAAGATGTTAATCAAAATCTATTAATAGAAGAAACTAATAAAAAAGCATCTACATCTTTAGTTTTTATAATATCAACTATTAAATCAATTTTTTCTTGATAATTATTTTTTAACATCTTTTGTTTCTTTGTGTTTTTTAACACTTCTACATCTGTTACAAAATTTATTTAATTCTAATTTGTCAGGGTTTTCTTTTTGGTTTTTTTTAGATAAATAATTTATCTCTTTACATTCAGTACATTGCAATCTAATTGCTCTTTTTATTGCCATAATAATCCTTTTTAAAAAGTAATACTATTAAATTATATATTCTAATAGTATTTTTTGAAATGTTTATTTATCTTTACCGATAATTTCATCTAAAAAACCATCAATTTCAGTATCACTACCATCATCATTTTCAATATCAATCATACTAGTTTTTATATCAATCATACTAGATCTAATATTTTTAGTCTCAGTTTTTTGATCTTCATTCAAATCTGTAATATTTCCTGATATTGATTCAATATTTAGTGTTTCCTTTTCATCATTTTCAAGATATTTTAAATCAACATTATCAAATGTTTTTTTATTTTTAGAAATTAAATCTTCTTTTGATTTCTTTTCTTTTTCTTCATTTACAATTTTAATTCGTTTTTTAAAATCCCTAAATGATTCTTTAGTATCATCTGTTTTTATTCTAGATATTTTTTCTTTAGATCAATTCATTTTATTTTTATTTAAAGAAAAAATAGATCCTAATACAAAAGGTAATACAACTAAGATAGCAATCATACTGCCTAATATAGCACTAATAATCATAAATACTAATCCTAATGTTGTTAGTGATGCTGGACCATTTAGATAATATATTCAAAAAATAGAAATATTATCAAAAACATCAATAACAATATTACCAGGTTGTGTTATCAAACTTTTTTCTCAAGCTATCGTATCAACAGGTATTAGTCCTATTATTAAAATAAAAACTAAAAGAAAGGATGTTAATGGGAAAATTATTAAAGAATTAATAAACATTTGTTTATTAATTTGCTTTTTCTTCTTTAATGTCATAAAGAATGATAAAAATCCAATGACTACGACTAATAATACTAAAACAATAGCAACATAAGCAAATCAGGTAAGATTTAAAACAATTATTTTATTTTTAATAAATGCTTCATAAAAAGGAGAAACTAAACTTGGATTAAGCCCTAGAATAGGCAAATTATTTTTTATTACAAATGTTGTAAAAAAAAGAATAAAAAAAGTTATCATTGAAATTACTAAAAATGAAATATTACTTATTACTAATGGATTACTTTTTCTAGATTGAGTTGTTAATCCATCAGATTCCATAATTTTATCATTTGATTTTTTGATCTTATTATTAGATTTTGCAATTTTATCATTTGATTTTTTAATATTATCACCAGATTTTTTAATCTTATTATCAATAATTTTTTTTCCGGTTTCTTTTTTCATATATACCTAATATTTTAAAATAATGCTTTATCTTTGTCTTTATCTTGGTTAATTCCAAGCAACTTCAATATTGTATTTGCAATATTTGTTAAAGAGTTATTTTCATTATCATCTAATAATATATTTTTATCAGTTATTAAAAAAGGGACTTTATTTAATGTATGAGTTTTAACTTCTTTATTTTTAAAATCTACCATAATATCAGCATTACCATGGTCGGATGTGATAATTAATGTTGCTAAATTATTTAAAACTATATTATTATATAATATTTTTAATTCATTATCAATAAATGAGATTGCTTGTTTTGTTTCTAAAAGTTTACCAGAATGACCTACCATATCTGCATTTGCATAATTAACAACAAAGAAATCAAAATCATTAATGTTCTTAATTATTTCATTCGTAATTTCACTAGCTGACATTTTTGGATATAAATCATATGTTTTAACTTTTTTTGATTCTATTTTTATGCTTTTATAATTCTTTAAATCAACGTTTTTAAGAGAATCAAAAAAATACGTTACATGTGGAAATTTTTCACTTTCAGCTATTCTTATTTGTCTTAAATTATTTTCTTCAATAATCATTCCAATGCTTTTATTTTTAATATCAAGATCAATAATATGATCATCAAAATCAATTGATTTTAATTTTACTAAAGATAATGTTTTCAAATTTATATTAGAATTATTATTCTTTATTCTTTTGACAATTTGTCAAACCCTATCATTACGATAATTTGTGAAAAAACAAGTATCATTATTTTTTAAATAATTAGTTTCATTTAAAAAACTAATTGGTTCAAAAAACTCATCTGAATTATTTTTCTCTTTATTAAAGTATTCATCAACTGTTAAGTTATTATTATTTTGAAATAATAAATCAACTAATCTATTTGTTTTTTCAAAATCAGAATTTCTATCCATACTTCAATATCTACCAGAAATACTTCCAAGAATAGCTTTATCATTTTTTAAATAAATATCATCAAAATTTTTATATATTTCTTTAAATTCATTTGATTTAGTATCTCTACCATCACTAAATAAATGAACAATTGGAATTAAATTATTTTTATTACAAATATTAATTAATTCATTGATGTGTTCAAAATGACCATGAACACCTCCAGTTGAATAAATTCCAAAAATATGAAAATTAGAATTATTTTTTTTACAATTATTTATTGAACTTAATAGTTTTTCATTATTTTTTAAACTACCTTGATTAATATAATCATTAATTAATGGTAAACCAATTTTAATTACTTTTCCACTACCAATTGTTAAATGCCCAACTTCTGAATTACCAAATTGATTTTTAGGTAATCCAACATATTCCTCACTTGCATGTAATTCAATATTAGGAAACTCTTTTTTCAATAAATTTCATGTTTTAGGTTGTGCAGAATAAATTGCATTATTTTTATCTTTTTTTCCAATTCCAAAACCATCTAAAATTATTAAAATAACTTTTTTATTCATTTTAATTTTCCTTAATTTCTTCAATCATGTTAATAAAATTATTAGCATCTAATGAAGCATTACCTATTAAAACACCAGAATTATCTTCAATATTAATAATTTCATGAATATTATTTAAATTAACTGATCCACCATAAATAATAGATATTTCTAAATTTAAATCTTTTAAGATACTTTTAATAAATTTTATAGTTCTTTTAATATAAGAAGTTTCAGCATTTTTGTTAGTTCCAATCGCTCAAATTGGTTCATAAGCAATAATTATTTTATTTTCATTTTTTAAATTAATATTTTTTAATCCAGAAAGAATTTGTTCTTTTAAGAATTCTTCTTGTTTATTAGTATTATAAATATCAATATTCTCACCAATACAAAAAATAATATTAATATTATTTTCAATCAATCAATGAATCTTTTCATTAATCTTTTGATTAGAATTATCATTATATAATCTTTGCTCACTATGACCAATAATTACATTTTCAATATTGTTATCAATTAAATGTTGAATTGATAATCTCCCAGTATAAGCTCCAAAATCTTTAGCAAAAATATCTTGAGCAGCTATTTTTAAATTTTTATTTTTTACTTTATCAATTTCTAATAAATATAAATCAGGTATGGCTATTATTGTTTCAATGTCTTTTGGAATAGAATATGAAGAAAATATTTTATTTCATTGAAAAAAATCATTTCTTTTCATATTACATTTTCAATTTCCAATAATATATTTTTGGTTCATATGTTTCTTTCTATATTTATATTTACATTATATAATCAAAAAATAATATAATATAAAAGTTAAAAATAAGGGATAAAATATGGGAAATATTATCAATGCTAAAGATCTTAGAGAAGGCAATGCTTTTTACTTTAAGAATAACTTATATCAAGTTATTGAAAATTCATTTAATAAAACAGCAATGCGTGAAGGTATCGTTAAATGTAAAGTTAAAAACTTAAAAAACGGAACAATTACTGTTGAAGTATTAACTGGTGAAAAACTTGAACAAGCAATTATTGAAAATAGAAAGATGAATTTTTCATATATTGATAATGGTAATTATGTTTTTGTTGATAATGAAACATGAGAACAAATTGAAATTCCAGAAAATAAACTTGAATGAGAAAAGAAATTCTTAGTAGAAGGAATTGAAATCAATGTATTAACTGTTGAATCAGAATTATTAGGTGTTAATCTTCCAGATCAAATGAATTTTGTTCTAGCAGATGCTGAAGAAGCTGTTCAAGGTAATACTATTTCAAATGTTACAAAAAAAGCTTGAATTTCAACAGGTTATGAAATTACAGTTCCACAATTCATTAAAAAGAATGAAACAATAATTATTGATACAAGAACTGGAAAATATGTAGGTAGAACTAAATAATGTCTGATATTAAACCTCAATGAGAAAAAAGAGTTAATTTATTTCAATATATATTTAGTTGTTTATTTGTAGACAACTCAAGTGAGCAAATTAAAAAAAATGCCATAGATATGTTTGAATTTGATGCTGACTACTTAAGATGTATTGAATTTTTTGCAGATAATAAAGAAAAAATTATTAATTTACTAATTAATAATATAAGTAAAGACTGATCTTGAAATAATATTAGTTTTCATGACAAAGCAGTCTTAATTGCAACAGTTTGTGAATATAACACTCTTAAATTACCAAAAACTATTTTAATAGATCAAGCAATTATTACAGCAAAAAATTTTGGAATAGATGATAATCCTTCTTATAAATTTATTAATGCTGTTTTAGAAAAAGTACTTAAAGAATAAAAATTTATATTATGTTAAAATAATAATAAATTTTTATTTTTTTATTAATGGAGAAATAATGAAAAAAAGTAATTTTTACATATTGTTATTTAGTAACCTTTTAATTTTCATTGGTATTGCTATTTCTTTATTTATATTAATTAATAGTTCTAGTAATGATTTAAAACCTGAAATATTATTAATAGCACCATTAGTTGCTATGGTTTTTTCAGGTTTAATTATTGCTTGATTTCAAATCAGAGTCTATTCTGATTTAAAGCATAGAATTTTTCATACTAATCCCAAACTTTTTAATATGGTTAAAAATATTGGTTATGTTTCTTTATTTAATAATTTTTTTCCAATCCTATTTGTTATTTTTGCAGCTTCTTTAATAATTCCTGGACATAGCCCTCATGATGTTTATATAATGAGATTAAGTTTTCTTATTTCAGCTTTAGTTATTTCTGGATTTTTTGGAATCTTAACTACAACTTTTTTTACTTATATAAATTATCGAATTTCTTTTGATGAAGAGAGAAGAAAATCTATTTCTAGAGAAGTTGATATACATAACGAAGAAATTATTGAAAATAGTGAAGAAATTTATCAACATTCAGATAAATATAATGACATGGATGATAAAAGAGAAGTTGATAATGAATAGTTTTGCTATAAAAACTTTAGGTTGTAAAGTTAATTCTTATGAATCTGAAGCAATTAGAAATGATCTATTATCCTTTGGATATATAGAACATGATTTTAGTAATATTGCAGATATCTATATTATTAACACGTGTTCAGTTACAAATAATGCTGATTCAAAATCAAGAAATATGATTTCAAAGGCTAGAAGAAATAATCCCAATGCTTTAGTTATTGTTATGGGTTGCTATTCTCAAGTTAGTAGCAAAGAAATTTTAGAACAAAAATTAGCAGATATTATCATAGGCAATAAACATAAAAATAATTTAATAAATTTAATAAATGAATACCAACTTGAAAAAAAGACAATTGTTAAAATTAGTAATTTACTAATTGAAAAAGAATTTGAAAAAAATGATTTTGTTATTAATCAAAATAAAACAAGAGCCTATATTAAAATTCAAGATGGTTGTAATTTTATGTGTTCATATTGTATTATTCCTTTTACAAGAGGAAAACAACGTTCTCAAAATTTTGAAACAATTATTAACGAAGTTCAACTTTTAGTTGAAAAAGGCTATCAAGAAATTGTTTTAACTGGTGTTAATATTGCTGGATATGAAAATAACAATCATAATTTTTATGATTTTTTATTAGCAATTAATAATATAGATGGTAATTTTAGAATTAGAATTTCTTCAATTGAACCTTTTCAAATAACTGATGAAATGATTAATTTGATTAGTAGTAATAAAAATAGGTTTGCAAATCACTGACATATTTGTCTTCAATCTGGTTCTAATAATATTTTAGAAAAAATGAATAGGAAATATACAACTGATGATATTAGAATCTTATTTAATAAAATAAGAGAAAAATCACCTGATGTTTCTATTTCAACAGATGTTATTTCATCATTTCCAACAGAAACAGAAAATGACCATCTTGATACAATTAACTTTATTAAGGAAATGAAATTTTCTTCATTGCATGTATTTCCTTTTTCATCTAGAAAAAATACAAGAGCAAGTACTTATATTGAAATTGATAGTAAAACTAAAAAAAATAGAACTGATGAATTAATAAAACTTTCTGATGAATTGGAAAAAGAATATTTAAAAACATTTATTAATAAGGAAGTAAATGTTATTTTTGAATCAAATAATAATGATATTTATGAAGGAAAAACATCTGAATATTTAAAATGCAGTTATCGTTCAGATGAAAAAATTACACCAAATAATATTCATAATTTTTTAGTTGATAAGGTTTTTTTAAAAACATTAATTTTAAAAAAAAATAATAAATAATTTTTTTATTTTATTTTTCAAAATTTTATGTATAATTAAAAAGTATCTTTTTGGAGCATTAATATTTATATTAATTCAAAAAGTACCGATTGTTCTTTGAAAACTAAATACAACCCGTCAATTAAATGAGAGTTTGATCCTGGCTCAGGATTAACGCTGGCGGTATGCCTAATACATGCAAGTCGAACGAACTATTTATAGTTAGTGGCGAACGGGTGAGTAACACGTATCCAATCTACACTTAAGTTGGGGATAACTAGTCGAAAGATTAGCTAATACCGAATGTGATTATTACTTGGCATCAAGAAATAATTAAAGTTGCGTTTGCAACGCTTTTGGATGAGGGTGCGGGATATCAGGTAGTTGGTGAGGTAATGGCTCACCAAGCCGATGACGTCTAGCTGTACTGAGAGGTAGAACAGCCACAATGGGACTGAGACACGGCCCATACTCCTACGGGAGGCAGCAGTAGGGAATCTTTCACAATGGACGAAAGTCTGATGGAGCAATACCGCGTGGATGATGAAGGTCATAAAGATTGTAAAATCCTTTTATAAGAGAAGAAAAAATAGAATAGGAAATGATTTTATTCTGACGGTATCTTTTGAATAAGTAACGGCTAACTATGTGCCAGCAGCCGCGGTAATACATAGGTTGCAAGCGTTATCCGGATTTACTGGGTGTAAAACGAGCGCGGGTGGATTTATAAGTCCGATGTTAAAGGCAGTTGCTCAACAACTGATTGCATTGGAAACTATAAGTCTAGAATGTAGTAGAGAGTTATGGAACTCCATGTGGAGCGGTGGAATGCGTAGATATATGGAAGAACACTAGTGGCGAAGGCGATAACTTAGACTATCATTGACACTTAGGCTCGAAAGTGTGGGGAGCAAATAGGATTAGATACCCTAGTAGTCCACACCGTAAACGATGATTATTAAATATCGGCACGATGTGTCGGTGTTGCAGCTAACGCATTAAATAATCTACCTGGGTAGTACATTCGCAAGAATGAAACTCAAACGGAATTGACGGGGACCTGCACAAGTGGTGGAGCATGTTGCTTAATTTGACAATACACGTAAAACCTTACCTAGGTTTGACATCCCCTGCAAAGTCATAGAGATATGATAGAGGTTATCAGGGTGACAGGTGGTGCATGGTTGTCGTCAGCTCGTGTCGTGAGATGTTGGGTTAAGTCCCGCAACGAGCGCAACCCTTGTCGTTAGTTAAATGATCTAACGAGACTGCTGTCGCAAGACAGAGGAAGGTGGGGATGACGTCAAATCATCATGCCCCTTATATCTAGGGCTGCAAACGTGCTACAATGGTCGGTACAAAGTGTCGCTACTTCGTAAGGAGATGCAAATCACAGAAAGCCGATCTCAGTTCGGATTGAGGGCTGCAACTCGCCCTCATGAAGTTGGAATCACTAGTAATCGCGAATCAGACATGTCGCGGTGAATACGTTCCCAGGTCTTGTACACACCGCCCGTCAAACTACGGGAGTTGGTAATATTTGAAACCGTATCGCTAACTTCGGAGGCATACGTCTAGGGTAGGACTGATGACTGGAGTTAAGTCGTAACAAGGTATCCCTACGAGAACGTGGGGATGGATCACCTCCTTTCTACGGAGTAATTAATTTTACAAACACAGAAATTTAACAGTGTACTTAAACAAGAAAAAAAATCCTTAATCAAGATGTTTTAATAAAAATTTTAAAAATATTGTTAAGGTCGGGTTGTATTTAGTTTTGAGAGAGAAATCTCTCCTTTATAAATGAATTTTTATAAAGAGATAGATCTTTGAAAACTGAATATTATCAACAAATCTTTCTAGTCATACATTTGAAGAAAATGTATAACAATTACAAAAAGAATAAGTAATCATCAAAAATGATCACAAATAAAAAGAAGTAGGATTCATAATAAGTTACTAAGGGCTTATGGTGAATGCCTTGGGACTAGTAGGCGATGAAGGACGTGCAAATCTGCGATAAGCACCGGGTAGCTGATAAGGAGCTATGATCCGGTGATTTCCGAATGGGGAAACCCAATATATAGAGATATATATTATTATTAATTGAATAAAATAGGTTAATAAAGCAATACCTGGTGAAGTGAAACATCTCAGTAACCAGAGGAAAAGAAAACGAAGTGATTCCCTGAGTAGTGGCGAGCGAAAGGGGAACAGGCCAAACCGAACTTCGGTTCGGGGTTGTAGGACTGTAATATGGACTTGAATACGATAGCAGAAGTGGTTGGGAAGCCACACCAGAGAGGGTGATAGGCCCGTATGCGAAATTGTATTCATACCTAACAGTATCCTGAGTACGGCGGGACACGTGAAATCCTGTCGGAATCCACCCAGACCATTGGGTAAGCCTAAATACTAACTAGTCACCGATAGCGCATAGTACCGTGAGGGAACGGTGAAAAGAACCCAGAGATGGGAGTGAAATAGAACCTGAAACCATAAGCCTACAAGGTGTTAGAGCACATTAATGTGTGATAGCGTGCCTTTTGAAGTATGAGCCGGCGAGTTATTGTAGCATGCAAGGTTAAATTGTAGAGATGGAGCCGTAGGGAAACCGAGTTTTAATAGAGCGAATTAGTATGTTGCAATAGACGCGAAACGGGATGATCTAACCATGGGCAGGTTGAAGATAAAGTAACATTTATTGGAGGACCGAACCCACTTTCGTTGAAATGACAGGGGATGACCTGTGGTTAGTGGTGAAATTCCAATCGAATTCCGTGATAGCTTGTTCTCATCGAAATATTTTTAGGAATAGCGTTAGATTATTGGTTTTGTGGAGGTAAAGCGCTGAATTTACGATGGCGGCACCTAGCTGTACTGAGTAAAATTAAACTCTGAATGCCATAAAACCTATTCTAGCAGTCAGACAGTGGGGGATAAGCTCCATTGTCGCGAGGGAAACAGCCCAGACCGTTAATTAAGGTCCCTAATATATACTAAGTGGAAAACGATGTTAAGATTCATAAACAGCAAGGATGTTGGCTCAGAAGCAGCCATCGTTTAAAGAGTGCGTAACAGCTCACTTGTCGAGAGTCTTTGCGCGGAAGATGTACCGGGGCTAAAGTATATAACCGAAATTACGGATAACATTTTAATGTTATGGTAGATGAGTGTTGTAATCGGGGTGAAGGTAGATCGAGAGAACTATTGGACTGATTACAAGCAAGAATGCCGGCGTGAGTAACGAATGAAAGTGAGAATCTTTCAAGCCGATTGACTAAGGTTTCCTGGGGAAGGGTCGTCCTCCCAGGGTAAGTCGGATCCTAAGGCGAGGCCGAAAGGCGTAGTCGATGGAAAACAGGTTAATATTCCTGTACCTACGTAATGAGTGATGGAGTGACGGAGTAGGTTAATAGGTGCCAGTAATCGGATTCTGGTTTAAGTACAAAGTTTTATAGGTTGGCAAATCCGCCTATTTTAAGAACAATGTACGATGACGAGCGAAACCTACGGGGAGTAGTTAAGACCTATACATCACACTTCCAAGAAAAGCTTCTAAGCGTTAATCATTAAGTAGTCCGTACCGAGAACGAACACACGTGGTCAAGATGAATATTCTAAGGCTAGCGAGTCAACTATATTTAAGGAACTCTGCAAATTGATCCCGTAAGTTCGCAATAAGGGATGCTCATAGTAAAATATGAGCCGCAGTGAATAGCGAGGGGGGACTGTTTATCAAAAACACAGCTTTATGCTAAATCGTAAGATGATGTATATGAGGTGACACCTGCCCAATGCTGTAAGGTTAAAGAAGAATGTTAGGATCAAACCGAAGCTTTCGACTGAAGCCCCAGTGAATGGCGGCCGTAACTATAACGGTCCTAAGGTAGCGAAATTCCTTGTCGGGTAAATTCCGTCCCGCTTGAATGGTGTAACCATCTCTTGACTGTCTCGAATATAGACTCGGTGAAATCCTGGTGAGGGTGAAGACGCCCTCTTGGCGTGATTGGACGGAAAGACCCCATGAAGCTTTACTGTAGCTTGATATTGGGAATTTATATAATTTATAGAGCATAGGTAGGAGACTTTGAAGTGATAACGCCAGTTATCATGGAGTCGCCATTGGAATACTACCTTTATTATATAGGCTCCCTAACCTGTAGCCATGAATCTGGCTAGGGGACAGTGTCAGGTGGGCAGTTTGACTGGGGCGGTCGCCTCCTAAAAAGTAACGGAGGCGCGCAACGGTACCCTCAGCACGGTCGGAAATCGTGTATAGAGTGTAATGGTATAAGGGTGCTTGACTGCGAGACTTACACGTCGAGCAGGTAAGAAATTAGGTCATAGTGATCCGGTGGTTCAGAATGGAATGGCCATCGCTCAACGGATAAAAGCTACTCTGGGGATAACAGGCTGATAGTGCCCAAGAGTTCATATCGACGGCACTGTTTGGCACCTCGATGTCGACTCATCTCATCCTGGAGCTGAAGCAGGTTCCAAGGGTTCGGCTGTTCGCCGATTAAAGAGATACGTGAGTTGGGTTCAAACCGTCGTGAGACAGGTTGGTCCCTATCTGTCATGCCCGTAGGAAGATTGAGAAGAGCTGCTCCTAGTACGAGAGGACCGGAGTGGAGATACCTCTTGTGGTCCTGTTGTCGCGCCAGCGGCATAGCAGGGTAGCAACGTATCGAATAGATAAACGCTGAAAGCATCTAAGTGTGAAGCTAACTTCAAGATTAATCTTCCCTCCTTTTTGGGTAAGAATCGTTGTAGACTACGACGTTGATAGGTCAGATGTGTACGCATGGCGACATGTTTAGCTTACTGATACTAATAATTCGAGGACTTATATGAACCTTGTAAGGAAAGAAATTGAGATAATATTCAGTTTTCAGAGATTTATCTGAAAAAAAAATTAATGTGGTGACGATATCGCAATGGAAATACCTGTTCCCATACCGAACACAGAAGTCAAGCATTGTTGGGCCGATTGTAGCCTTTTAGGTGAGAGTAGGAAATTGCCTCTTAATTATTAAAAACAAAAAGAATAATTTAATCATTTATGATTAAATTATTCTTTTTGTTTTTAATGTTATTATTATTTAATAATGGTACTAATATATGAATAGAAAAAAGATTATAAGTTTTAAAAATGTTGGATTTTATTATGAAGATAAAATAATTTTCAAAAATATTAGTTTTGATATTTTTGAAAATGAATACATTGTAATTATTGGTAATAATGGTTCAGGTAAATCAACACTCGGAAGTTTAATAGGTTTATTATTAAAAAATAGTAGTGGTGAAATTTATATTTGTGATGAATTAGTTAACAATGATACTTATAAGAATCTTTATAATAAAATAGGTATTATTTTTCAAAACCCTAATAATCAATTTATTGCTGATACTGCTGAATTGGATATTGCTTTTAGTCTAGAAAATAAAAATATTGAACAAAGCCAAATGCAACCAATTATTGATAATATTGCTAGGTTTATGAATATTACTGATTTACTAAAGAAAAAATCATTTTTTCTTTCAGGTGGAGAAAAGCAAAAAATAGCAATTAGTTCTATTTTAGCTTATGATCCAGATATCATTATTTTTGATGAAGCTTTTTCAATGTTAGATCACTGAAATAAGGAGAAAATTAAGGATTATATTTTTAAGATTAAAAAGGAATTAAATAAAACAATTATTAGTATTTCACATGATATTGAAGACATTAATCAAGCTGATAGAGTTTTTTTAATAGATGAAAATAAAGAATTAATAATTTTCAAAAAGAATGAAATTGCAAGAAATATCAATATTTTAAAATCTAACAAAATTGAAATTCCTTTTCTCTATGATTTGGAATCAAAACTTAATATTAGTAATAGTAATGACTCTAGTTTTGATTCTATAATAGGTGACTTATGCAAAAAATAGATAATCATTTGGTAGTTAAAAATTTGTTTTTTACTTACGATAAATATAAAAAACAATTAGCTAGTAATATCTCTAATATTAATTATGAATTCAAACCAAATAATGTTTATGCAATTATTGGTAAATCAGGTAGTGGCAAATCAACTTTTATTAATTCTCTAAATTTAATTAATAAACCTATTTCAGGTTCATTAATATTTAATGATTTAGTTTATAAAACAAAGATAGATTTAAATAATATCAATGTAGAAATAATTAGAGTTAACACTAAATCAATAATAATTAATGTTGATAAGAAAATCAATGAAAAATTTTTAAGTCTTTATATTAACTCTAAAATTAATAATCAACTAATATCTCTAAAAAAAATAAAGATAAATCAAACAGAGAATAAAAATTCTTATGAGATATTTTTTAATTTAAAGTGCATAAATAATCTTAATATTATTAATAATTTTTCTACTAGTGAATTATTTTCTAAAAAAAAAGAAATAAAAAATTTAAATGAATTAAGAAAAAAAATTTCAGTAGTATTTCAATTTCCAGAAGAACAACTCTTCAAAGATACAGTTGAAAAAGATGTTATTTTTGGACCATTAAATTTTAAAATAGATAAAAATATAGCACTTAAAAATGCTCATTCTTTACTTGAAAGATTATATATTAAAAATGAACAATTTAATGAAAGTTGAATTCATCTTAGTGGAGGTGAAAAAAGAAAAGTAGCTATTGCTGGAATTTTAATTATAGATTCAGAAGTTGTTATTTTTGATGAACCAACTGTTGGCCTTGATTATCAAACAAAATTAAGTATTTTTAATATTATTAATGATTTAAAAAAACAAAATAAGATAATAATTATTATTAGTCATGATATGAATAGTATTTTAGATATTGCTGATAAAATTATTTTATTTGATAACAATAAAATTATATTTGATGCTGAACCATATAGTTTTTTTAGAGAAGAGGAAATTCTAGAAAAAAATAATATTAAATTACCAAATGTTATTAATTTTGTTTCTAAACTAACTGATAAAAATCATGAGTATAATTTTTTATGAGAAAAGAAGCCGAAAAATATTAATGAATTAACAAAATTAATTAATGATTTTAGAGAGGGAATAAATGTTATTTAATAATTTAAATGAAGAAAATAAATCAATTATTCATAAATTAAATCCAACAATTAAATTTATTTTAGTTCTTTTTTTCATAACTATTATTCTTATTTCAAAAACTTTTTTTGTTTTATTAATTATATTTACAGTTATTATAACTATCTTTTTTGTTAGTAAAATATCAATAAAAAGTTTTTTTAAAAGACTAGGTTATATCTTTATTTTATTTCTCTTTTTATTATTAATTAATTGAATTAGTTATAAAGATCCAATTGCTATTTTTACAGGTGATTTTAATACTATTGGATATGGAAATGAATATATTTTTTCTAATATTTTTGGAGGTTCTATTTTAGAAAAATTTCAAATTGAATTTTTAATTAATAACAATACATTTCCTGGTATGGATAAATATTTAGCTAATCTAGATCAAAATATATTAGATAGTTTATTAATAGAACTCGGAGGAGATAATGAATATAATAGAAAATTATTATATGTTTTAAATAATAATTTTACAATAAATAATATTTATTATCAGCATAAGATTTTTGATAATATTTTTTTAGAAAATAACATTAATATAAAATGAGAAAATGTTCTTTTTTATACGTCTAATTGATATTCTCTATCACCAAAAGCAATAATACTGGCAACATATGTTTCTATTAGAATTTTTTTAATATTATTATGTTCAACTATTTTTATTGCTACTACTAATAATATTCAAATAACAAGAGGTATTGAAGGATTTCTTTCACCATTGAAATATTTAAAAATACCAACAAATGAAATAAGTATGATTCTTTCAATGAGTATTACTTTTATTCCTATTTTATATTATGAAAGTAAAAAAATTCTTCAGGCACAAGCAAGTAGAGGATCTGATTTTAAAAGTAAAAATATTATTATAAAAATAAAATCATTAAATAGTTTAATAATTCCATTATTTGTCTCTGTTTTTCAAAAATCAGAAGATATTTCAAATGCAATGGAAACAAGAGGTTATGTCCCTAGAAACAAAAGAACTAAATATCTAACTTATAAAGTTAGATATTATGATTTAATTTCTCTTTCATTAACTTTATTGTTATTTACATTTGCTTTAATAATGAATATAATGAATGTATATTTTAGTTATTTCAATATTTGAGATGCTGTTTTATTAGGATAAGGTTAATATGAATTATAAAATAACTCTTAAATATAATGGATCTAATTTTCATGGTTGAGCAATTCAAAATGAACAAAGAACTATTCAATATGTTGTTCAAGAAGCTTTAAGTATTTTCTTTAATGAAAATATTATTATCATAGGATCAGGAAGAACTGATGCTAAAGTTCATGCATTGAAACAAGTTTTTAATTTTCATAATGAAAAAATAGTAAATTTAATAGAATTAAAAAAATATCTTAATCATAAATTAAGATATGATATTTTTATTAATGAAATAGAAATTGTAAAAGAAGAATTTCATGCTAGATATGATGTTAAAGAAAAAACTTATCTTTATAAAATAAATGAAAATGAAAATTATGATGTATTTACTTCTGATTATATTTATCAATATAATAAAAAAATTGATATTGATAAAATTAAAGAGATTATTGATCTTTTTATTGGTAATAAGGATTTCTTATCATTTTCAACAACGGAAGTTAAAAATACTATTAGAGAAATAAAAAAAATTGAAATTATTAAAAAAGATGATTTAATTGAATTTTATATTACCGGTAAAGGTTTTTTAAGAAATATGGTTAGAATGATTATTGGTTCATTTTTAGCTATTAATGAAAATAAAATAACTAAAGAGGAACTGAATAATTTATTTGATTTTCCTCAAAAGGGTAAATCAACTTATAAAGCTCCTGGTTGTGGTTTATATTTATTTGATGTTATTTATTAATTTTTTATTTTATCATGCTATAAATAAAATGTGTTATATTAGGGGGAGATGACTATTTTATAGCTCTTTGTTGAAGTATGGCACAAATTTTAAATCTTTTTTTAAGCTACGCAAGTAGTTTTTTTTTATATATAAATCCTTTTTTAAGAAAAGTATTTTAACTTCATAACAAAAGCCATCATACTAGCATTATCATTAGTATACTTATTACTTGTTAGAAAAGAGTTCATTTTTAGCAAACTTATTTCTTTTTTTAAATAAGTATTACTAGCAACTCCTCCACCAATTACAATAGTGTCAATATTTGTTATTTCAGCATAATATTTTATTTTTCTAATAACACTATCAATAATTGATTTTTGAAATGATGAAGCTATTGACTCAATATCTAATGTATTTTTATTTTTTTCTTTAATAATATAATTTAGAACAGCGGTTTTAAACCCACTAAAACTAAAATTATTATCTTCAGGAGATGTTTTTTTAGTAAAAACTATATTTGCTTTAGCTTCATCATATAGATTATCAATATCTTTTCCACATGGATATTTAAATCCAAGTGCAATACCTACTTTATCATATGCCTCACCAACAGCAATATCAGATGTTTCATTTAAAACTTTAATGTCATCCAAAGAATTAACTTGATATAAAATTGTATTACCACCAGAAATTACTAATGATAAAAAAGGAAATTTGATTATTTCTTTGTTCTCAATGGCAAAAGAAAAAATATGACCTTCCATATGATTCAATTTAAAAACTTCAACATTAAGAATATAACCCAATGTTTTAGCAAAAACTTTTCCAATGTGAATACAACCTATAAGTCCCGGCTCTGAAGTATATCCAATTGCTTGGATATCTTCTATATCAATATTGTTTTCATTCATTAATTCATCAAATATTATTTTGGAATATTTTTCATGCATTCTTGATGCTAATTCAGGAACAACACCATTATATTTTTTTTGCTCATCTATTGATGAAAATGTTTTTTCAACAATTTTGTTATTATTATCTATAAAAGCAAAACTAGTTTCATCACAACTAGTTTCTATTGCTAATAAATATTTTCCATTTTCTATTAACATTACTAATTCTTTGTTTGATCATTAAACATTTCAAAAAGTTTTGTAATATTTTCATCACCCTCAAAATCAATTTCCATGTCATCATTTTCATAATCTGATAAATCTCAAGAAAGTTCTTTTAGTTTTTCTAAATTGAATTTAATAGGTTCATTTGCTAAATTATTTAATTTCTCAATTGAAGAGTCAATTTCATATTTTTTATTCATTATCATTCATTCTTTTGATGGAATAGATTTTTTAACTAATGAAATAATTTCAGAAGTATTTTTTAGTAAAACTAAAAAATCACAAGTTTCTTTTTCATTAAAAACTTCATTAATAATATTATTACTATATTCAATTTTTAAAATTTTATTTTTAATTAATAAAGCTGCTATAAAAATTTTTTTATATCAACAAGCTTGATATGAATTTAGTGTATTTGGGAATGTATCATTTGCTAATCTCAAAGTAACATATTGAATTCATAAATTTTTACTAATATCTTGAATTTCTAAAAAAAATTGATTTATTACATCATCAAAACTTGCTTTTTTTTGAACTTCATCAATATATAAAAAATCAGAAATTTTTAAACTCATGTAAAACCACCTATATTTGGATACCTATATTTTATTATATAATTTTATATAAAAAAATACACACCCGAAGGTATGTAAATCTTTTTTTAATGTAAATTAAATCTTGATCTCATTCATTATTGAAAAAAAATAAAATTAACTTTTGTAAACTAAAATTGATAAAAAAATGAAACATTAATTTAAAAGAAGTTAAGATACTTCAATTAACAATTTAATAATAATAATAAATTTAATTAATCAATAATTTACAAAAATATTTTAACATATTTTTTTATAAATTATTGTGTTATTATTTAAATAGATGTTTATTATTTTCATAATATGTAGAAAAAGTAACAATGGAGATTATATATGACAACAATTGATCTAAGTTTATTTTATAAAATGTTTATTTCAGGTGCACAATCAATTAAAAATGAGTTTGAATACATTAATAAATTGAATGTTTTCCCAGTCCCTGATGGCGATACAGGTACTAATATGAGTTTAACTGTTTCTGGAGCTTTAAAAGATATAGCAAGTGAAAAATTTGAAAGTATGTTTCAATTATCTCATAAATTTTCAAGAGGATTACTAATGAATGCTAGGGGTAATTCCGGTGTTATTTTGAGTCAAATTTTGAAGGGTTTCATTATTGATATTAAGGAAGATCAAACATTTTTATCAATAGCTGATTTAATAAAATCATTTCAAAATGCAGCAAAAATTGCTTATATTTCCATTAAAAACCCTGTTGAGGGAACAATTTTAACTGTAATTAGTGATATTTCAAAGAAATTGTTGCTTAATCAATCAAAATATGAAACTGTTGAAAGTCTATTCGATGATGTTATTGATTTTGGAAAAGTTTCACTTGATAATACACCTAATCTTTTACCTGTTTTAAAAGATGCAGGTGTTGTTGATTCTGGTGGATATGGTCTTCTTACTTTTTTAAAAGGTTTTAATTCAGCAATAACTGGTAAAGATATTGATGAAAAATTAGCTGAAATTGATTTTGATGCTTATGATAGCAATGGTTTTCATAATGAAGAAGGTGAAACTGATTTTGGTTATTGTTCTGAAATTATTATGGAAGTAGGAACAAAAATTTCTCCTAATTCTCTTGATAAAAAACAATTTTCAATTACAAAATTTAGAAAAGAGCTATCAAAAATAGGAGATAGTTTAGTTTGTGTAGAAGATTATGGTCTTGTTAAGGTTCATATTCATACTTTTTTCCCAGGAACTTTTTTAGATATTTCTCAAAAATATGGTGAATTTATAAAAACAAAGTTTGAAAACATGACTAACCAATATTATGAAAAACTAAAAAAAGATGGAATCGAAATTTTAGGTAACAAAAAAGTTATTGAAAAAATGGATAAACAAAATGTTTTAAATGAAGATATTTCAATAATAATGACAGCTCCAAGTATCAAAATAAAAGAAATTTTAAATGAAGAATATGGAATTAAATATGTAATTGATACATCAATTAATGGTAATCCATCAGTTAGTGAATTATTAAATTTAGTTCAACAAACAAATTCAAAAAATATTATTCTAATAATAGATGATTCAAATATTTTTCTTGCTGCACAAGAGGCAAAAGAACTTGTTAGAGAAAGAATTAATATTGAAATAATTAAAGGTAAAAATATAGCAGAATCATTAGTAGCAGCTATTGCATTTAACTCTACTAGAAATATTAAAAGTAATATAAAAAACATGATTAAAGAAGTTAAAAATTGTGCAACAGCAACGATTTCTAAATCTATTAAAGATGTAACTTTTGGTAAAGTTAAAATTGAAGAAAATGATTTTATTTTAGTTTTAGATAAAGATATTATTAAGGCTGAAAAAAATGAAATAGATATTTTAAAATTTTCTGTTGATAAGTTATTTTTAAAAATCAAAAAACCTGATTTAATTTTCTTCTTTACAGGTGAAAATGTTGATTCAGATGCTATCGAAGAAATTAGGGAATATATTAGTGAAAAATATAATTGTTTCTGTGACTTTAAAGATGGTGGCCAAAAAACTTTTAATTACTATATATTAGTGCAATAGAGGTTTTTTATGAAATTAATTGTAGATGTTATGGGTTTTGAAGGAAATCTTAAGGACGCTATAGATGCTTCTAGAGATTTTATGAAAAAAAATAAAATAGATATTACTCTTGTGGGTGATGAAAATCTAATTAAAACATATATCTTATCAACTGATAAATTCGAAATAGTTCATTCTAATGTTCAAATAGAACAAACAGATAAAATAATTGATACTAGAAGAAAAAAGAATTCTTCAATGGAAATTGCAGCTAATTTAGTAAAAAATAATGAAGGTGATGGCCTATTAAGTGCAGGTCAATCTTCTATTTTTATTTTTTTAATGTACAAAACATTTGGTCTAATTCCAGGAATTAAAAAACCAGGATTTATGCCTTTTATTCCTACTTTTGAATCAAAAAAATCAGGATTTAATTTAATTGATGTAGGTGCATCAATTACTTGTGATGCTGAAGATCTATATAATTTTGCAATTATGGCAAATATATATGCCAAAGGTAGAGGTATTCCAAATCCAACTGTAGCTGTTTTAAATATTGGAACAGAAGAAAAAAAAGGATTTGAATACCATTGAGAAGTGCATGAAAAATTGAAGAAAAATAGCAATATTAATTATGTAGGTTATGTAGAACCTAAAGGTATATTAAATTCAGCACCAGATGTTATTGTAACTGATGGTTATGCTGGTAATCTAGTTTTAAAAAGTATTGAAGGTAGTACTAAAACTATTTTTTCAAAATTACTTGAACGATATAAAAAACCGTGAAATTTATTTTCTTTACTAGTTTCATCACCAATTCTTTTATCAATGAAAAAAAGATTTGATTATAAAAATTATGCTGGTGCTTTTGTTATCGGCTTAAATAAAATAGCAGTAAAAACTCATGGTAACGCTGGTTATAAAGAATTTTATAGTTCTCTTAGAATGTTAAAAGAAACAATTGATGGAAATATTCTTGAAAAAATTAAGGAGACAATAAGTGAAGAGATTCAATAAGTATTTCAATTCTGAAATAGAATGATTTGAATCACTTGAATTATTTTTAGAAACATATGGAATAAAAATAAAGAATAAATCTCTTTATCTTCAAGCTTTTACTCATAAAACATATAAGAATGAAAATAATATTAATTATGATTATGAACGTTTTGAATTTATTGGTGATAGCATCATTCAATACTTAGTTTCAATATTTCTTTTCAAAACTAATAATAATTATAAAGAAGATAAACTTACATTGTATCGAGCTGAATTAGTTAAAGGCGAAACTTTAAGTAAAGTAGTTAAAAAATATGAAATTGATAAATTTGCTCTTTTGGGAAAAGGTCAAGAAGAATCAAAAGATAATGACAATATTTATGCAGATATTTTTGAGGCATTAATAGCAGCTATTATGCTTGATAATAATCAAAATTTTACAATAGTTAATAATTTACTAAAGAAAATTTTATTTGTTAATTTTGATGCAAATAAATTTAATATTGATCCTAAAAGTGATTTTCAAATTAAAATTCAAAAGCATAAAGATCTTGAGTTTTTTTATAGAGAATATATTAATGAAGATAAAACCTATACATCTGAGTTATATGTAAGAATGCCAAATTGAAAAGGTAATAATGTTTTATTATTTGGATTTGGTAGTGGTAAAAACAAACAAATAGCTCAGCAAAACGCAGCTAGTGATGCTTTATCTAAAAATGAAAGTTGACTTTCTGATGAAGAAAATAATGTAGATAATAAACAAACCCAAAAAATAAAGAAGAAAGAAAATAAGTAGCCTTTTTTTCTAATAATAGTTAATGAATAAAAAATAAATAAAATGTTTTTTAAACTAGTAAATATAATATTATTATTAATAATAATAACTAATAAAAAAATGCTTCATTAATATGTAAGCTTTTTAATTAAAAATAGTAAAATATAAAAAATTGAGGTAAATTTAATGATCTTTTTAAAAAAATTCTATGCTTCAGGTTTTAAATCATTTGCAGATCCAATTGAGATTGAATTTACTAAACCAATGACTGGAATAGTTGGTCCTAATGGTGCTGGTAAATCTAATATTGTTGATGCATTTAAATGAGTTTTAGGTGAGCAATCAATAAAAGATATGCGGGGTAATTCAAAATTTGATTTAATATTCAAAGGTTCAACTAATCGTGATGAATCTAAATTTGCTCATGTAGTTTTAACATTTGATAATTCACTAAAAGTACTTCACTCTGATGAAACAACTGTTTCTATATCAAGAAAACTTTTTAGAGAAAGTGGTGAAAGTGAATACAAAATCAATAATCAAATCGCTAGATTAAAAGATATTCAATTAATTTTTACTGATACAGGTCTTAGTAAAGGTTCTTTAGGGATAATTTCCCAAGGAACTGTTAATACTTTTAGTGATTCAAAACCAGAAGCTAGAAGAAAACTTTTTGAAGATGCTGCTGGAATTGGTATGTATTCAACCAAAAAAGCTGAATCATTAAGAAACTTAGAAAAAGCTGAAACAAATTTAATTGCTATTCAAACAGTAGAAAATGAATTATTAAAAGATTTAAAGAAGTTAAACAGACAAGCTGAAACTGCAAAAATATATTTAGAAAAATCAAAAAAATTAAAAGATATTGAACTTACTATTTTTGTTAGAGATATTAAAAAGTTAAATGAGAATATAAATAAACTTAATGAGACAGTCAAAATTTATCAAGAAGATAAAGTAATTTTTGAACCTCAATTAGAAGAATTAAGAGCAAAAATTTTAATTATTAAAGAAAAATTATCAGAAGCTGATAAAGATAATCACCTATATAATGAAAAAGTTTTTGAACATAATGAAAAAATAAATTCATTAGAGAAAAAACAACTTTTAATAGATTCTAATCTTGAAAATAATTTAAATGCTTCAGATGTTAATACCAGAATTAATTCTTATAAACAATTAATAGATGGATTAACTATTGACATTAATAATAGCGATCTAAAAATAAAAGAATCAAAACTTCAAATTGAAACTTTCACTGATATCTTAAATGAATTACAAGAGAAAGATTATCATATCAACTTAAAACAATCTGATGTTATCAATACTTTAACAGAATCTAGGACAACATTAAAATTTATTTTAGACCAACTAAATACTTCTAATAATCAAAATTTTGGTGTTAATGCAATATTGAATAATAAAGCTGGAATAAGTGGTGTTCATGACACTATTTTAAATTTAATTAAAGTTGATGAAAAATATGAAAAGGCTATTATGAAAGCTTTTGGTTCAACAATTAATAATCTTATTGTTGATAATAGTGAAAATGCTAAAAATGCTATTAAATTTTTAAAAAATAATAAAGCAGGAAAAGCAACTTTCTTACCAATTTCAGATATCAAATCTCGTTTCATCAAAAGAGATGACCTTAATCTTTTAAATAGTTTAGAAGGTTATGAAGGTATTGCTGGTAATTTAGTAAAAACAAATGAAAAATATTCAAACATCATCAATTCATTAGTTGGTCAAGTTATTATTAGCGATAATATAGAAAATGCTTTAAGAATTTCTAAATTTATTAACAAAATGTATAAAATAATAACCTTGGATGGAGATGTTGTATTTGCTGGAGGGGCTATTGCTGGAGGTTATGATAAAAAAAGTAATTTCTCTATTTTAAATGTTGAAAATAATAAAAAAGAATTAAATGAAAAAATTGTTATTTTAGAAAAACAAAAAATAAATAATCAAGCTATTATTGATAAATTGAAATATGACATCAATGATGTTAATGAAAAAATTAATGAAAAAAATCATACTTTATCAATTTGATCAACTATCCATGATTCTAATAAAACTAAAAGAGAACATTATGTTATTGAATTTGAAATTCTTTCTGAAAAGAAATATGAAAAAAGTAACATTGATTCTAATGATTTAAAAGAAGAAATCAATAAATTTAAATCACTTTTATTTAAAGCTAAAGAGAATAATACAATTGCAATCAGTGCTAAAAATAAATATCAATCTGAATTAAGAGATTCTGAAGGTAAACTTGAAGATTTAAGAAAAAAAATAGATTCAATTAAAGAAGAATTATATTCTGAAGAAAGAAATTTAATTAAGGCCAATGGAATAATTGACTCTATTAAAAATAAAATTAATGAAAAATATAAATTAACATTAGAATTTGTAATGGAAAATTATTTAAGTGAACTTCCAATGACTGAAGTTCAAGCTAGAGAAATAATTAGACAATTAAATTCTGAAATAGATACTCTTGGAGCTATTAATTTTAATGCTATTGATGAACTAACTGAAAAAGAAAATAAATGTTCTGAAATAACTCAATCAAGAGAAGAAATCGAAAAAAGTGTTAATGATATTAGGCAATCTATTTTGAGTTTAGATAAAGCTGCTAAATCGAAATTTTTAAAAATTATTTCTGATGTGAATAAAAATTTATCTGAAATATTTAGATTTCTATTTGGTGGAGGAACTTGTGCTATCACATTAAGTGATGAAGAAAATGTTCTTGAATCAGGAATAGAAATTATGGCTAATCCTCCTGGTAAAAGAATTAGTAATTTAAAATTACTTTCAGGTGGTGAAAAAACTTTAGTAGCAATTTCTGTTTTGTTTACAATCTTAAAAATTTCTTCTTTTCCTATGGTTATTTTAGATGAAGCTGAAGCTGCTCTTGATTTAGCTAATGTTGAAAGATTTGCTAAAATTATTAAAAGATCAGGTGAAAATACTCAATTCTTAGTAATAACACATAGACCTGGTACTATGAAAGAATGTGATACTTTATTAGGTGCTACTATGCAAACACCTGGAATAACAAAAATGATTTCTGTTGAATTAGAAAAAGCAATTAAGAATTCTGAAGAGGAATCTTAATGAGTATTTTTAAAAATGTTTTTAAAAACTTAGACCAAAAAAAGATTTCTAAAAAAATTAATCAAGAACAAGAAAAAAAATCTCTTTTTGATAAGAAGAAAATTAAAAAACAAGATGTTTTTAATAAAGGTTTAAGAAATTCATCTAAAGGTCTAGCTAAATTAATTGAAGACTTAACAATAGAAAATACTAAAGTAGATAATAAATTTTTTGAACATTTAGAAGAAGTTCTTCTTTCTTATGATATTGGTTATAGTGTTGTTGATATTATTATTGAACAAATAAAAGAAGAAGTTAAATTTCAAAATATTAAAGATATTAAATTGATTAAAGAAATTTTTATTGATAAATTATTAATTCATTATATTCAAAATTCTGATATTGATACTAATATTAATTTAGAAGAAAATAGAACAAATATTGTTTTATTAGTTGGAGCTAATGGCGTTGGTAAAACAACTTCTATTGCCAAGATATCTAAAAAATTTAAAGATCAAAATAAAAAAATATTATTGGTTGCAGGTGATACTTTTAGAGCTGGTGCTGTTGAACAATTAAAAGTTTGAGCTGAAAAATTAGAAGTAGATATTGTTGTTCCTCAAAAGTTAAATCAAGACCCTGCTAGTGTGATTTTTCAAGGCGTGAAAAAAGGCACCGAAGAAGATTATGATTTAGTCATATGTGATACTTCAGGTAGACTTCAAAATAAAACTAATTTAATGAATGAGTTAACTAAAATAAGAAATATTATTAAAAAATTTGATGATTCAGCTCCGCATGAAGTTTTACTTGTTTTAGATGCTACAACGGGTCAGTCAGGGCTTTTACAAGCTAAAGGTTTTTTTGAAGCAACAAAAGTTACAGGAATTGTTTTAACTAAAATGGATTCAACTTCAAAAGGTGGGATTATTATTAGTATTAATGATATCTTTAAGATTCCTGTTAAATTTATAGGTCTTGGTGAAAAAATTGATGATCTACATCCTTTTGACTTGGAATCTTTTATTATAGGAATGAGTCAATCATTTGGTGAATAAAAATGAATGAAATTAAAGAAATAAATGAAATAATTGAATTGTTTGATTTTTATCAAAATCTTTTAACAGATAAGCAAAAAAAATATTTCATATTGCATTATTTTGATGATTTATCTTTAAATGAAATAGCTAAAAATAATGAAGTATCTAAAATCGCTATTAATGATTCTTTAAAAAAGACTGTTCTTATTTTAAAAAGTTATGAAAAGAAATTAAACCTTCATAAAAAATTTTGACAGAGAATAAAATTATATGAAAAAATCGATGATGCTTCAATTAGTAATGAACTTTTAAAAATAGAATATAGCTAAAATAATAACAATTTATAAAAATAGAGTTATCTTTTTGAGATAACTCTATTTTTTTTTTATAAATCTTTAACATATTTCATAATTTTTATATCGATTCTAAAGATGACAAATAATTTATTAATGTCCTAAATAATAAAATGAAAATTTTTTTATTAGGTGTTAAGTAAATTTACTTAACACCTAATAAAATTTATGGTATTATTTTATAGATTAATTAAGGAGGATATTTTGGTAAAATTAAGACTAACAAGAATTGGTAGACATAAAAGACCATTTTATAGATTAATAGCAGCAGATGCTAGATCAAAAGCTAATGGAAAATTTATTGAACAATTAGGACATTATGACCCAATTTCAAAAGTTTCAAAATTCGATAGAGAATCTATTTTAAAACTTTTATTAAATGGGGCTGTTCCAACAGAAACTGTTAAAAATTTATTTAGTAAGGAAGGCATTTGAGCTGAATATATTAAAGCAAAAAATGATAACATAGCTAATAAACCTAAAATTGAAAAGGTAGTTAAGATTAAAAAAGAAACTAAACCTAAAGCTGATAAAACTAAAACAACTAAAGTTGCAAAAACAGATAATGTTAAAGTTGAAAAAACTGAAAATGTTAAAAAAGAAACAATAAAAGTTCCTGAAATAACTAGAGTTGAAAAAATTGAACCACCAAAGGTTACTAAAACAACTAAAGTTGAAAAAGGTGAATCAGCAAAAGTTGCTAAAGCACCTAGAGTTGAAAAAATTGAATCACCAAAAACTACTAAAACAACTAAAGTTGAAAAAGGTGAATCAACAAAAGATACTAAGGCATCTAAAGTTAAAACAAAAGAAGTTTCTAAAGTAGAAAAAGTTAAAGTAACTAAAATTGAAAAAATAAAAAGTAAAATAAAAGTTAAATAATATAAATGAAAATTACTGTTTTAACTTTATTTGATAAAATATATGAACCCTTTTTGAATTCTTCAATTTTGAAAAAAGCGATTGAAAAGAAATTGGTTGAAATAGAGGTTATTAACTTTAGAAATTTTTCCAAATCAAAACATAAAAGTGTAGATGACACACCATTCGGTGGTGGCCCTGGTATGGTTTTAAGTATAGAACCAATCGTTGAAGCAATTATGTTTTATAAAAAAGAAAATTCTAAAGTTTATCTATTAACACCGACAGGTAAAGTATTTAATCAAAGAATTGCTAAAAACATCGCTAAAACAAATGAACATATTATTTTAATATCAGGTCATTACGAAGGTTTTGATGCTAGAATAAAATATTATATTGATGATGAAATTTCTATTGGAGATTTTATCCTAACAGGAGGTGAAATACCTTCTTTAGTGATTATTGATGCAGTTACTAGATTAGTTGATAATGTGATTAAATCTGAAAGTTTAATTTCAGAATCTTTTGAAAATGATTTATTAGATCATTCAGTTTATACAAAACCTTTAATTTTTGAAAATCATTCTGTTCCTGAAATTCTTTTATCAGGCAATCATCAAAAAATTAAAGATTTTAGAGAAAATGAACGAATTGAATTAACAAAACTAAAAAGAAATGATTTATATTTAAAATTTATTAATAAAAATAAAGAAAGAGAAAATAATGATGAATAAAATAAATAGAGGCGAAATTATTAAAAACGTCGAATTACAATATTTAAAAAAAGATATTCCTAATTTTAGTTCAGGTGATACTGTTGTTGTACATTTAAGAATTATTGAAAATAATAAAACTAGAATCCAAAAATTTGAAGGTATTGTTTTAAGAAGAAAAGGTTCAGGAGTTTCTGAAACTTTCTTAGTAAGAAAAGAATCTAGTGGAGTTTGAGTTGAAGAAAATTTTCAAATCAATTCACCATTAATTGAAGCTATAGAAGTTAAAAGATATGGTAAAGTTAGAAGATCTTATATTTCATATATGAGAGAGAGATCTGGTAAATCAGCTAGAATTAAAGAAGATAAAAGAAAGAAAAAATAAATATATTTTTTAAAATCCCTTTATGAAAGAAAATAAAAAAAGTAAAAAAGAAAGTTTTGAATTTATTAAGAAAATTAATATTTCAATTGATGATTTACTTAATAAAAGAAATAAATCCCAGACAGAAATAGAAAAAGAAGAGATTGATGCTCAAATTTTAGAATTGAGAAATGAGCTAAATTCCTTAAAAAAGAAACATGCAAATTCAATTAATAATTTTTCTCAGAGATTGGTTAGTTTAGATAATCCTCATGAAGTAAAATTAGTTAAATTCAAATCTTCGATGTTAAAATTTTCTGTTCTTTACAATGAAGAATATCGTTTTAGAAAAATTTTTCTAACAATTTTACTTGCTACATTTGTAAGTGTTGCCACTATTTTCTTTATTAAAAATTCTGGATTATTTTCAGCTGGAATTAGTGGTGTTTTACAAGGTATTGCAAGACTTGTTAATAATTCATTACTAGATTCAGGTGTAAATCCCACCACTGCTGATGCCGTCTTTAATGTTTTGTTTTGGGGATTAACAGCAGTTATCAATATCCCACTTGTTATTTTTGCTTATAAGAAGATTTCAAAACAATTTGCTATTATTACGATTATTTATATTCTTTGAACCCAATTATTTGGTTTAGCTTTAAGTTTTATTCCAGGAATAGATAATATTTTTATTTTTGGTCAAGTCCAATCAATAGTTCCACCATTTAGTGAGCTTAAGGACAAAGGATTAACATTTTTAACATGAGAACCTAATGATGTTGCTAAAGTAGTTAGTTTAACAATGTATTCTATTTTTTCTATAATGTTAATTGGATTTCCTATTTCAATTTTATATATATTAAATGGATCAACTGGTGGAACTGATATTGTTTCTCTTTATTTTTCAAAAAAGAAAAATAAAGAGATTGGAAAAACATTAATTTATTTTAATATTACATTCTTAATGCTTTCAACAACAATTGGTATTTTTATTCCAATTATCACAACTCCTGGAATTGAAGAATTTTTAGCTAATTCCAAAAATGCTCATGCTGTGAGTTTATTCTTTTCACCAAATTTAATAATTTCATTAGCTACAACAATAATTAGTTCTGTAATAATAGATACTATTTTTCCAAAACATAAAAAAATCAAAATCCAAGTATATACAAATAAAGAAAATATTTTAAGTATTAGAAATCATTTTATTGATGGTAATTACCATTATTCTTTAACTATTAATAATACTATTGGTGGTTATTCTTTATTAAAAAAGCAAAATATTGAAATAATCTGTAATTATATAGAACTTTCTAAAATAATTAGCGAGATTAGAAAAATTGATGATGAAGCTTTAATATCAACAACTATTATCGATGATTTTGATGGTGGATTAAGAGTTATTAATTAATTTAATAAAATATCATTATAATATAAAAGAAATAGGAGAAAATATGAATAAAAATTATATTTCAAAAATAGCCCTTGAAAAGTATAAAATAGAAATAGATACTTTAATTAGCGAAGATAGACCAAAAGTTTTAATAGAGCTTCAAGAAGCAAGAGAACAAGGGGATCTTTCTGAAAATGCTGATTATACCGCTGCTAAAGAAAAACAAGTTGCTATTCAAAGCAGAATAAATGAAATTCAAGAAATTATTGATAATCATATTCTTACTGATAGCATTGAAGATGAAAAAGATGTTGTTTCAATTAATAACACAATTACAGTTTTTGATTTTCAAGAAAAAGAAGAAATAACTTATAAAATAGTTGGTTCATTAGAAATAGATCTTGACAAAAATTATATTTCAATTGACTGTCCCTTAGCTATTAGTGTTCTTAAAAAGAAAAAAGGTGATATTGTGGAAGTAAAATCAATTGAAAAGCCTTATAAATTAGAAATTTTGTCAATTTCTTAAATTAATTTTTTTAAATGCAATTATTATTGCATTTTACTGTTAATTGTAATACAATAATAAAAGGTATATTTATACAATACCTTTTTAAATGGACAGATAGCGAAGTGGCCAAACGCAGCTGACTGTAACTCAGCCACGAAAGTTTCGATGGTTCGAATCCGTCTCTGTCCACCATTTTATTGGCCTGTAGCCAAGCGGTAAGGCAGAAGATTTTGATTCTTCCACGCGTAGGTTCGATTCCTCCCAGGCCAGCCATTTTTAATTAATGAAGAATATTATTTCTTTTATTAATATTTTTGCCCCACTAGCTCAGAGGTAGAGCATTTCACTTTTAATGAAGGGGTCGAAGGTTCAATTCCTTCGTGGGGCACCAATTTATATATAATTTCTCCTTTTGGAGAAAAATTGCTGGAGTGGCGGAATGGTAGACGCACAGGACTTAAAATCCTGTGTCTGTAAGGACGTGAGGGTTCAAGTCCCTCTTCCAGCACCATTTAAGCAGGTGTAGTTCAATGGTAGAACTATAGCCTTCCAAGCTATTAGTGTGGGTTCGATTCCCATCACCTGCTCCAAATTTAATTTTCAAATTAATATAAATAAGAATTTTAATTTTATATAAATAAAAAAAGTACATTTTATGTGCTTTTTTTGTATATAAATTATTTTATTTTTTCTATGAAATAAGAGTAATATTAAAGTGTAGGATACTTTAAGGATAATTATGAACAAATTTACAAATACTATTTCAAGAAAATCATGCAACAATTTAGTTAATGGTCAAAATATGGAAGGAAAACCTTCAGGAATTATTATTGATTTAGCAAAAACACAACATGCTGATTACATTAAATTATTAGAAAAAATTGGAATGAAAACTTATGTTATTGAACCAGATGAATTTTACCCTGATTCAACTTTTGTTGAAGATGCAGCTTTATTAGCTGATAAATGTGCTGTTATTACTAATCCAGGACATCCAACCAGACAAGGTGAAAAAACTGAAATGGCAGCTCATGTAGCTCAATTTTACCCAATTGAAAAAATTCATTATATTCAAGGACCAGGAACAATGGATGCTGGCGATGTTATGATGGTTGATGATACTTTTTATGTAGGTATTACTTCAAGAACTAATCAAGAAGGTATTGATCAATTAACAAAAATTTATGAACCATATGGTTATAAAGTTATTGGTGTTAAAATTGATGCTGGTCTTCATTTAAAAAGTAGCGTATCATATTTAGAACATAATAATTTATTGATTGAAGAAACATTCAATGATTATTTAATAAGTGTTAAAAATAATGTTTTTGATTCATTTAATAAAATAATTGTGCCAAAAAAATCAGCTTATGCTACAAATAGTATTTGAATTAATGAACATATTATTGTCCCAGCTGAATTTCCTGAAGTTTATGATCAACTTAAAACTGAACTTAAAGGTAAAGGACCAGATGGAGGAGATTATACTTTCCATAAATGTGCTACTAGCGAAATTGCTAAAGTTGATGGTGGTTTATCTTGTACATCACTAAGATTTAAAGCTCCAGAATGTTCTTGTTGTAAATAAGAATTATATTAAGTAATATTTTTAATTTTTTTAAAAATATTACTTTTTATAATATAGATAGATTTTTGCTATTTTATGCTAAAATATATTAGCAGTGCTTATTAAAAATATCCTGCTTCAACCGCATAAAATATTTGGTTTAAGTGTTTTGAAAGATAAACCCCAATATTAGCGAGTCTAAGTTCTAATAGGAGAAAAAATGTTTGCTATATTCCAAACAGGTGGTAAACAATATAAAGTATCAGAAGGTGATACTATTTATGTTGAAAAACTAAAAAATGAGATAGGTTCTGAAATCGTTTTTAAAGAAATTATGATGATTGATACAAAAGTTGGTACACCATATTTAAAAGATGCAACAGTTAAAGCAATTGTTGAAAATCATGGAAAACAGAAAAAAATTAGAATTATTAAATTTCAATCTAAAAAACATCATATGAAAAGACAAGGTCATAGACAACCTTATACAAAATTATTAATTAAAAAAATTAAAGAATAATTATGATTAAAATAATTTTTTACAAAAATGCTTTTAATATTTTAGGTCATGCTAATTATAAAGAACAAAATGATATTGTTTGTGCCGGAATAAGTGCAATTGTAGAAGGTTCTTTAAATTGATTTATTAAAAATGATATTTTTTTAGAAAAAAAAGAAGGATTAATTAAGTTAATAGTCACAAATATTAATGATGATTATATATATAAATTAGAGTTATTATGAATTCAATTAAATGCTATTTACCATAGTGAATATAAAAAGCATATTGAAATTATAGATAAACGTGAGGAAGTACTTTAAAATGAATAATAACAAAATATGAAATAAAACGGATTTGCAATTATTTGCTTCTAAAAAAGGGACTGGTTCAACTAAAAATGGTAGAGATTCGAATCCTAAATTTTTAGGCGCTAAATTAGCTGATGGACAAAAAGCAATTCCTGGTAACATTATTTATCGTCAAAGAGGTAATAGAATTTATCCAGGTAAAAATGTTGGTCAAGGAAAAGATCACACTTTATTTGCTAAAATTGAAGGTATTGTTAAATACACAAAATTTCATAATCAAAAAACAAAAGTTTCTGTTATTGCAATAGAAAAATAATTTAATTAGCATTCTAATCAATGCTATTTTTTTTCTATTATTTTAATTATTATAATTGTTATATAATATATTAATATGATTAAAATTAATTTAAGAGATATCAAAACATTTCACATTTTTAGATTATTAATGATTTTTTCAATAATCTTTTTTTCTCTAACTAATTTTTTTATGTTTTTATTATTAGTATTACCAACTAGTCAACCATTTGCTATGAATTTTGATTCAATTCAAATTGGGATGTTTATTTCAAAAATTACTCAAGATAATATCTTTTATTGAGAAATAAATTCATTTGCAATTGTGATATTTGTTTTTGTAATACTCTTTAGTTTAATTTTTGTCATTAATTATTTCTATGAAAAAGATCGATTTATTAAGATTAATTATTTGAAGATGTTTTTAATTAATTTTATTTGTTTTATTATTATTTCATCTTTTAGTTTTATGACACCAACATTTTCAAGTGAAATTTCATCTGTAATGAAAAAACTTAACAATATTTATAATTATTCAATATCAGAAATTAGTGGAATAAAAATAATTAACCTTTCTTTAAATTGATCTGGAATATTATTTACAATTTTAATACCATTACTTTTAATATTTATAGTTTTTCCTAGTGATATTATAATAATTAGAAAAATGTTTAATAAAAAAGAAGAGGTTATCCTAAATGAGTAATAATTATAAAAATAGTTTAATAATGCCTTTAACAAGTTTAGATATAAAAGCTAACTTAAATTTAAAGGAACCTGAAATTCAAAACAAGTGAGTTAGTAATAATATTTATCAAAGAAAAATTGATAAACTTTTAGCTCATGAACAATTCATTATTCATGATGGTCCGCCATATGCTAATGGTGATTTGCATGTTGGTCATGCTTTAAATAAAATTTTAAAAGATTTCATTATTAGAAATAAAAATCTTAATGGATATTATGCACCAATTATTTATGGTTGAGATACACATGGCTTGCCTATTGAAAATGTTGTTTCTAAAGATGATAATTATGATTCTTTATCAACTGTTGATAAAAGGGAAATGTGTAAAAATTTTGCCCTTGGACAAGTTAATAACCAGATTAATCAATTTAAAAGATTAGGTCTTTTTACTAATTATGATAAAAAGTATTTAACTCTAGATAAAACATATGAAATAGATCAATTGAAGATTTTTAATACAATGGTTAAAAATAATTATATTTATCAAGATTTTAAACCTATTCATTGGTCATGATCAACTGTAAGTGCACTTGCTGAAGCTGAAATTGAATATAAAACAGTTTCATCTCCTTCTATTTATGTTTCTTTTGAATGTTTAGAAAATAAAATTCTTGCAGAAAAAACAAAATTAATTATATGAACAACAACACCTTGAACAATTCCTTCTAATTTAGCAATTGCTGTTAATAAAGATTTTGATTATGTTAACTTTGAATATGAAAATAATAATTATTTAGTAGCTAAAAAATTATATGAAAAAATTATTGATATTTTCGAATGAAAAGATACAAAAATAATCAAAACTATTAAAGGAGTGGATTTAAATAAAATCCAATATAAACATCCTATTTATGATAGAAAATCTCCAATTATTTTAGCTGATTATGTTTCTGATATTGATGGAACAGGTCTTGTTCATAATGCACCAGGTTTTGGTATCGAAGATTATTATGCTTGTAAAGAAAATAATATTAATGTTTTTTGTCCTATTGATGAAAAAGGTTTTTTTACAAAAGAAATTAATGATAAAGATTTAGAAAATGTTTTCTATCAAGATGCAAATAAAATTATTGGTGAAAAATTAAAGGCTAATAATGCTCTTTTATATTTTAAATTTATTAAACATTCAACAGCTCATGATTGAAGATCAAAAGAACCTTTAATTTTTAGAGCAACAAAACAATGATTTATTAATATTCAAGCTACACATGAAAATATTAAAAAAATCTTAAATAATGATATCCATTCTGTTAATTATAAATATATTCAAAGAATCAAGGAGATGGTTTTAAATAGAAAAGAATGATGTATTAGTAGACAAAGAGTTTGAGGTTTACCAATAATGATGATTTTTGATGAAAATAATGATGCTATTTATGACAATGAATTAATTGATAATATTTTAAAAATAGTATCAAATGAAGGTATTAATACTTGATTTGAAAAGTCAGTTAAATATTTTTTAACAGAAAAATATTTAAATACTAAAAAACAATTTACAAAAGAAAAAGATATTATGGATGTCTGATTTGATTCTGGTACTTCTTATACTGTTTTAAAAAGAAATAATTTGAATTTTCCTGCTGATATTTATTTAGAAGGTTCAGATCAATTTAGAGGGTGATTTAATTCTTCATTGATAACTTCAACAATTGTTAATAATAAAAGCCCATACAAATCTTTATTAAAACATGGATTTGTTTTAGATGAAAAAGGTTTTAAAATGTCTAAGTCATTGAAAAATGTTATTAATCCACTTGATGTTTGTAAAGAATATGGCGCTGATGTTTTAAGAATGTGAGTTGCTACTAGTGATTATAGTGATGATTTAAAAATTGGTAAAGTGATTTTAGACCAAGCTAGTGAGTTATATCGTAAAATAAGAAACACATTATTTAGATATCCTTTATCTAATTTAAATGATTTTAGTGATATTGATAAAAAGGATTTATCACTTGTTAATAGATATGTTATTAATAAGTTAAATATTTTGATTAAAAATGTTTCAAATGCTTATAATGATTATAAATTTAATGAAATTATTAAATTAATTAATAATTTTACAATTGAACTTTCTCAATGATATTTTGACTTAATAAAGGATACATTATATTGTGATAAAAAAGATTCAAGTGATCAAATTGAAATTAAAATAGTTTTATTTCATATTTTAAAATCAGCTTTAATTTTATTGACACCAATAATTCCGCATACGACAGAAGATGTTTATGAAAATTTTAATTTCAAAGATAAAAAAGAATCTATTATGTTTGAAAAGTGACCAGAACTTATTGAAAATAGAATTAATAATAAAGAAATTGAATTATTAGATAATTTCTTTAAATTAAAAGATTTGATTTATTTTGAATTAGAAAAAGCTCGAAAACAAAATATTATTAAGAAAAATAATGAAGCTAAAGTAGTCATTAATTTTAAAAGCGAAATAGATTTAAATGAACTTAAAAAATGACTAAATGTAGCTGACATTAGTATTGATATGAATTTAGAAAATATTCATATTGAAAATGCAAATTTTAAAAAGTGTTTAAGATGTTGAAATCATATTAATGATAATTCAATGTTTAATGATGAAATTTGTATAAGATGTAGTAATTGCATAAATTAAATAGAAAAGTAAATAAATAACAATGCCAAGAAAACATTTAATAGCATCTGGAATTAATAAAAAACAACAACATCAAGCAAAGATATGAATGAAGTGTGCTAAAGAAATTAAAGCAGCTGCAAAAGTTGGAGGTGTTAATCCAGAAGCTAATCCAAGATTAAAAGCCGCTATTATTAGAGGACTAAGTAATAATTTAAGTCGTGAATCAATTGATAAAAATATCAAAGGTGCTAGTACTGATAAAACTAATTTTAAAGAACTTTTTTATGAAGGATATGGACCTAATGGAGTTGCTATCTTAATTAAAGTTCTAACAGATAATGAACAAAGAGCTGTTAGTGCTATTAGAGGTTATTTTTCAAAAATTAATGGACAATTAGCAAAACCTAATAGTGTTAAAATTTTATTCAAAGAAATGGGTGAATTTATTATTGATGCTAATAAATATGATGAAGACAAGCTAATGAATATTATTATTGAATCAGAATTTTTAGATTTAGTTCATGAAGAAGAATACTTTGTTATTTATACAAAACCTAATGATTTTTATAATATAAAAACTGTTTTAGATAATAATCAAATTGAAATTATTGATCATTCAATAAAATACATTCCTGAATCATATATTGATATTGGTAGTAGTTATGCTGAAAAATGAGAACGTTTTATTTCTAATTGTGAAGATGATGACGATATTCAATGAATGGTTTCAAATAATGAAAATTAATTATATATAAAAAAAACTTCCTAGTTATAGGGAGTTTTTTTATTTTATCTAAATGAATTTATAATTTTGAAGATCTAACAACTTTACTAACAGCTGTATTTGATCTACCAATCAAAGCATGAATTTTTTTCATATCTCTTTTATAATTTAGTCTATATGCTATAGGTGCAATTATAAATATTATCCCAACAACTATACTCATAGAAGTTACAAATGTTATATTTTGAGGGTCAGTAAGTAATCAACGAAAATGACCAACTAATTGATTTCATAAATCAGGACCATCTATTACAGGTAATATTGCTATTGGTTCAACTGGGGGTGTTTCAATCGGAAACATTAAACTATCAATAAATGCAATAGTACCAGCATTATCCATTACTCCAACAATAGAAAGAGCAAAGAATGCTAAAACTATTGCAATTCCAATTAACATTAAAGCTCATTTAGATAATTTAGATATTAATTTAAACAATTTTTATTCTCCTATTTTCATTTTAACACAATTTTTATAAAATTTTTAAACCTGACATATAAGGCAAAAGAACATTTGGTATTTTTATATTACCAGATTCTGTTTGATAATTTTCTAAAATAGCTACAAATAACCTATCAATTGCTAAACTTGAACCATTTAGTGTGTGAGGGTATTTTATCTCTTTATTTTTATTACGATATCTTATTTTTGCTCTTCTTGATTGAAAATCTAAGCAATTTGAACAAGATGATATTTCTTTATAATCATTATAAGATGGTAATCAAACTTCAAGATCATAAGTTTTAGCTGAACTAAAACCTGTATCACCTGTACATAACAATATTTTTCTATAAGGTAATTCTAAATTTTTTAAAATATTCTCAGCCTGATTTGTTAATGATTCTAATTCTTGAGATGAATTTTCTTCACTAACAATTTTTACTAGTTCAGTTTTTTGAAATTGATGTAGTCTAATAACACCTCTAGTATCCCTACCAGCACTACCAGCTTCTTTTCTAAAGCAAGAAGTATTTGCTGTTAAATAAATAGGAAGTTCACTTTCATTAATAATTGTATTTGCATAGAAATTAGTCATTTGAACTTCTGATGTTGGTGAAAGATAATAATTTGTATCACTTATCTTAAAAGTATCATCTTCAAATTTCGGTAATTGCCCAGTTCCATATAATGTAATTTCATTAACTATAATTGGAGGCAAAACTTCCTTAAAACCACCTTTAATATTTTCGTTAAGTGTATATTGACATAAAGCTCGATATAATCTAGCTCCCTTATCTCAGTAAGTTACAAATCTTGTTCCAGTTATTTTTGCTGCTATATCTAATCTAAATAAATCTAAATTTTCAGCTAAATCTCAATGAGCTAATGGTTTAAAGTTAAATTTAGTTGGTTCTAAATGTTTTGAAATGAAAACATTTTCTTTTTCATCTTTTCCAATAGGAACTGATTCTAAACAAGTGTTTGGAATATAGTTGATAATATTTTCAATTTTCTTTTCAATATCATTTTTTGAAATTGTTATTTTTTCAAGTTTATCTTTAATATTCTTAACTTCTTCTTTTAAAGATTCAATTTTATCTTTATTTAAATTATTTTTAAAACTTAAACTTATTTCATCAGAAATAGAATTTCTTTTAGCATTTAAATCAGATTCCATTGTTTTAAAATTTCTTAATTCAACATCAAATTTAATGATATTTTCTATTGAATCTTTATCACTATAGTTTTTTTGTTTTAATTTTTCTACAATTTCTTTCAAATCAGTTCTAAATAATTTTATATCTAACATTTTAAAAATCTCCTAATTGGATTATATTACAATTTAGAATAAATACTTTTTATTTTTCTAAATTTTAAATTTCATTATTTTTAAAAAATTTTAAAGATTATTTTAATATTAATTAACAATAATTATAAGTTATGATAATAATTTATTTTTTAATTTTATTTAATAAGAAATCGAACATCTTAAATATAGGTGAATATTCAATATTAAAAATATGTTTACCATTATTAATGAAATTGGATAAATCATTATTATAATTACTATCATCAATAATTTGAAATAAAAAAAATATGTTTTCAAATTCATGTCTAATATCATCAATATCATAATGAATAACATTATCAAATTCCTTATATTTAGAAAATGATTCATCATATTTTAAGTTACCATAATCTAATATATTATGATTATGTAGACTTAAAGATAAAGCAGTAAATTCTTTACTTCCCATAAAAACAGAAATAAATTTTGTTGAATCAATATATTCTTTTATTTTTAAATGTTTTTCAACTGGAATTATTTTTTTACCTTCTATTTTATTTAATAATTGATATAAAATATTTGAATAATCTCTCATTAAATTACAAAAATTATCTCAAAATAATTCATGTAGATGATTAAAAGAAAGAACAACCAATTCTTTTTCTTCAACATTAGCTAATTCAAAAATTTCATAAAATTTTAATCTTTTATCTTTCATTTCTGATAAACAATTAAGCAAATTTATTGATAATAATTCTAAATAATTTACTCCCTTTATATTTAATGACTTGTAAGATTCATAAAATTTTTTATTCATATTTTTATACATCCTTAAATTAATTTAAATCACTTTTAATTTTTATTATAAAATATTTTTTTATCTTATTTTTTAGTTATTTAATATTTAAAATTAACATAATATTAAAATCAAATCCAGTATATTTTAATTTCTCTAATTCTATTGAATAAATAACTTTATCTTTAATCTTTAATATATGCTAAATAAATTATTTCCTAATATTTTTTATAAATATATTCTTCCTTAACTTATTATCAGAATGAGTATATGTAAAGTAATAGAATTATTTATTTTTTACAATTTAGAATAAATACTTTTTATTTTTCTAAGGTAATTTGAAATATTACTTTTTGATAAGTTTAAATTATGATTAGTATTCATAATTTCAGATATTTGTTGTAATGATGCTTCAGGTTCTTCTAATCTTTTTTGGCAAAATAATTTAATGTTTTCATCTAAATATTCATACTCATTTCTTTCAATTATTTTGTTAATCATTTTTATATGAATGGCTGAAGCTTTTATTGTTTTATTAATATTTGAAACATCAAGATTATTTGTTCTTTGTAAAGAATTATTAAAGTCTTTACTAATTCTTGAATCTTCTAATTCATACATAGATTTAATACACTTCATTATTTTTAAAATATCACTAATGCTTTCAGCTTTTTTAATGTACAAAATAAAATTATTTCTTCTTTTGATTATTTTGCTAAAAATAGAATATTTTTCAAATATTTTTTTAATGAAATCTAAATATTTTTTATTTTTAGATCTTATTTCAAAATGATATGAGCTCGTTAAATCTGAAATTTGAATACTACCATTACTTAAGAAAGCACCAATAATAATACTTCTATTAATAACATCATCATCAATATTTATTTTTTTAAAATCAATGCCTTCTAAAAATAATTTATTGAAATACAATTTTGATTTTTCATTATTTTTTGAGACTAAAATTTTTATTTTTAAATCTTTTCTCTCTATTTTAATTTTTTTCTTTAATAGAAAAAGAATGTTTTTATTATTGATTAAAATATAATAATAATTTTTATCTATTTTCACTTGAGAATTATTAAAATAGAAAAGCAAAAATATTGAATCATTAAAACCATCTTCAAAATCTATATTGCAAATTTCATTTTTAACTTTATTACTAAATGTGATCATTTTAATTTAAATACTATTAATTTCATTAATTTGATCAATTTCAATAATAGTGTTACTTTTTTTGATATCACATAAAGAATTGGCTTCATAAATATCCATGAAGCCGAGTTGATCTTCTCTAATTCCAACAGATATATTAAAAATATTATCCATCATACATTTGAATGCAAAAATTGATAATCTGGTTGCTAAAATTCTGTCAAAAGGAATAGTATTAGCTCCTCTTTGAGTAAAACCTGTTAGATGAAATTTTGTTTTCTTACTTGTTTCTTTTTCAATTAGTTCAGCAATTTTTTCAATTGAATCTAAACCATCTTTGCCATATATTTTTTCTGAAACAAGAAAAGTAATTGATCTTTTACCTTTTTCTAATAATTTTTTAGCTATTTCAATAAATTTTTCAGTTGTAATGATATTGTTTTTAGTAACAATATAATCAACTTTAGTTGCATAAGCTGCCATTAATGTTAAATCAGGACAATCTCTACCCATTGTTTCGATAATCATAATATTTTGATGAGAAAAAGATGTTGTTTTTAAATTATCAATAGTATCAATGATTACTTCAAGAGCTGAATTAAAACCAATTGTTGTATTGCTTGAACAAATATCATTATCAATAGTTCCAGGAAGACAAATAACTTTTATTCCTAATTCTGATAGTTTTTCAGCTCCAAGATATGAACCATTTCCACCAATAACAAATAAAACATCAATATTTTTTTTCTTTAAATTATCAGCACAAACTTTTCTAATTTCTTCGTTTTCAAATTCAGGGAATCTTGAAGTTAATATTGAAGTTCCAGAAACATTTGAAAAAGTTTCTACTTTTTTAATGTTAGCTTCTTTAATTTGATCTTCATATAAACCTTTATAACCACCTAAGACAACAAAAGGTTTCATATTATTATTCATCGCTAGTTGAACTAATTTATGAACTGCTTTATTCATTCCAGGAGCATCACCTCCTGATGTTAAAACAGCAATTTTTTTAATTGTATTCATTAAAAACCTTTCTAATTTTATTTTTTAATCATATTTAAAAGATACTCTTTATTAAAATTCATATCTTTATATAACTTGTTTCCATCCATGCTTTTTCCAAATTTAAATGCACCTAGCATTTTAAATTTAGCATTAGTATAATCTGAAAGTTTGTATCACATATAATCACTACTAGCTTCAATAGAAATTAATTGAGATTTTGAATTAATAATATTTTTAATATATTTTTCATCTTGTTCTAAAAATAATTTCAAACTAAAACAAGAAACAACTTTTACTTTTTTATTAGTTTCTCTTTCAATTAGTTCACTAGCATCAATTGCTAAATCAATTTCACTACCAGTTGCTATTAATGTAATATCAGTTTCTTTATTATCCTTAATAATATAAGCACCTTTTAAAATATCATCATATTCAGCGACATAATTATTTTTAATACTTTGTCTTGTAAGAATAATACAATTAACTTTATCTTTAGAGTTAAGACTTGATTCAATTGCTACTTTTGTTTCCATTAAACTACTCGGTCTTAAAACATAAACATTTTCAATTGCTCTTAACATCGGGATTTGATCAAATGGTTGATGAGTAGGTCCATCAGCGCCAATTAGATAAGAATCGTGAGTAAGGATATAGTTAGTATTTAATTTCATTAATGCACCAATTCTAATTGATGATTTCATATAATCTGAAAAAGATAAAAATGTTCCTGAAAAAGATTTAAGGCCTTTATGTAATAAAATTCCATTTTGAAAAGCACTCATAGCAAATTCTCTAATACCTAACATTACATATTGAGATTTAAAGTCAGTATTAAAATTTTCATTACCAATTTTACAATTTGTTGTAGAAGCTAAATCAGCTGACAAGGTTATTATATTTGACATCTCTTTTTGATTTAGTTGGTCAAAGAAATGTTTTAAATATGTTTTAGAAGCATCTTGATTATTTTCTATTTTATCAATTGATAAAATATCACGATAATCAATATTATCTTCCATTTCATTAATCATTTTTTTAATTAATTCTGGTTGTTCTTTTTCATATTTATGAAAAAGATCTTTTCATTCCAAGTATTTCTTATTTCCTCTATCAACAACTTTTTCCTTAAAGTGGTTATAGATATCTTGATCAAAATTTCAATTATCATGATTCATATTGAAATAATTATTAACACTTTTTATTTCATTATCATCAATAGATAACCCATGTGCAAAGTGAGAAGCTTGTTTAGTTGTTCCTTCACCAATAATAGTTTTAACTTCAATATATGAAGGAACTTTAGATTTTTTAGCTTTTTCAATACATTCAGTTATTTCATTTTGATCATTTGAACATTTTTGATAAAATCAATTTTGCGATTCTAATCTTAATTTTAGATTTTCTTTATTTACTAATTCAACAGAACTATCAAGTTGATAATCATTAGAGTCATGAATAACTATTACTTTGTTTAATTTTAATAAACTAGCAATGTTCATACTTTCGTAGCTAATACCTTCTTGAATATCACCATCACCAACAACAATATATGTATAATGATCAATCAATCCTGGTAATTGAGAATATTTTTCTCTTAAATATTTTTCAGCAAAAGCCATTCCAATACCCATAGCTAATCCTTGTCCTAATGGACCAGTTGATGCATCTATAAAATTATCTTTTTCATATTCAGGATGTCCTGGAGTTTGAGAATTCTCTTGTCGATAATTTTTAATTTCATCTAATGATAAAATTGATGAAAAATGTAATAAAGTATATAAAGACAAACTTCCATGTCCAGCACTTAATATAAATCTGTCACGATTAATTCATTTAGGATCTTTAGTTGTAATGTTAATAAAATTTGTATATAAATTATAATTCAAACTAGTAGCTGATATAGCCATTCCGGTGTGTCCTTGTTTTGCATTTTTAATTGCTTGAACACTTAAAGATTTCATCGCATTTATATATTTTGAATTCATAATACCTCTTGATAAATAGATAACTAAATAATAACAAAATTTAATCTTAATATTTCTAATTTTAATATTAAGATATTTGGTAATTTTATATTTAAAATATTATAATTATATTAATTTAGATTTAAGGAGATATGTGAAAACAGTAGCTATCATTGGGAAACCTAATGTTGGAAAATCTACCTTATTTAATAGGATTATTAATAAAAGAAAATCAATTATTTTTGATACTCCAGGTGTTACTAGAGATAGAATTTATGATGAAGGTGAATGATTAACTAGAAGATTTAACATCATAGATACAGGAGGCTTGACTCTTTCTAAAAATGATTTTCAACAAAATATCAATATGCAAGTTGATTGTGCTATTAATGAAGCTGATATTATAATTTTTTTAACTTCTTATAAAAATGGGATTGATAGAGATGATATTTATATTTCTCAACTTTTAAGAAAGAATAAAAAAGATAAAAAAATTATTTTAGCAGCTAATAAAGCTGAAAATTTTAAAAATGATAAAGATTTAAATTCATTTTATGCTTTAGGTTTTGGTAAACCGATTATTTTGTCATCAGAACATGGTATTGGTACTGGTGATTTATTAGATGAAGTTTGTAGAAATTTTCCTAAAGAAGAAATTAAAGTAAAAAAATCTATTGATTTTTGTATTATTGGAAAACCTAATGCAGGTAAAAGTTCTTTAGCAAATACTATTTTAAATGAAGAGAGATTAATTGTTAGTGAAATTCCAGGTACAACTAGAGATTCAGTAGATGTTCAATTTAATTATAATAAACAAGCATATACATTAATAGATACCGCTGGAATTAGAAGAAAAGGAAAATATCAGTACGATCAAATTGAAAAATTTTCAAATTTTAGAACCCAAAAATCAATTGAAAAATCAGATTTAATCTTATTATTAATAGATGGTTCTATTGATATCACTGAACAAGATGAAGTTGTAGGCGGATTAGCATTTGATGCTAATATACCGACAATAATTATTATTAATAAAATTGATTTAATGGATTTTAATAATAAAACTAAAAATGAATTAACTCTTAAAGTTAGAGATAGATTCAAATATTTATCATGAGCACCAATAATATTTATTAGCGCTCTGAATAATAAAAAAATTGATCACATATTTAATATGATTACTAAAATTAATGAAAAGAAAAATATTCAAATATCAACATCACTTTTAAATGATGTTATTCTAAAAGCACAAATGACTCAACAAGCGCCTATTTTTAAAGGCTCTTCTAGATTATTAATTTCATATGCAACACAATTTAAATCTCAAATCCCTTCAATTGCTATTTTTTGTAATAATCCAGATTTATTACATTTTTCATATGCTAGATATATTGAAAATAAAATTAGAGATGCTTTTGATTTAAATGATGTTCCAATTACACTTTATTGAAAAAATAAAAATGCTAGAAAGAGACAAAAATCTGATGAAAAATAAAATATTAGTAATTGGTTCTGGAGCTTGAGGAACTGCTCTTGCCACAGTTTTAGATAATTCAAGCAATAATGAAGTTTGAATATATGGAATTAATATTGAACAATTAGAAGAAATTAAAAAAGGTTATAACTCTAAAGTTTTAAAAAAATTAACTTTTAAACCTATTATAAATGCTATTAGTAATTTTGATGAAATTATTAATGATATGAATTTTATAATAATAGCGATTCCAACTGATAAAATCGAAGAATTTTTAATTTTGAATAAGAACAAAATTAATAAGAATACAATTATTGTTAATACTTCAAAAGGTTTTGATTTGAAGAGCAATAAACCAATAAGTTATTTAATTGAAAGAATATTAAATAGAGATATTGTGACATTAATAGGGCCATCTTTTGCAACTGAACTTGTGGAAAAAAATAGAACTATTGTTAATATAATTGGAAAGAACATAGATATTTGTAATAAAGCAAATTTGATTTTTTCAGATAATGATTATTTTATTTGCGAAAATGTAACTGAAAATATTGAGAGTTTATTATATATTTCAGCAATGAAAAATATTTTTGCAATTTTTATGGGTTTTTTAAGTTTTAAAGAAAAATCTATTAATACTCAAGCATGCTTTTTCATTGAAATAATGAATGAGATAAAAAAATACTTAATGAGTAAAGATATTAATACCGATAATTTAATATCACATTCAGCTCTTGGTGATGTATTTTTAACATGTGTTAGCATTAAATCAAGGAATTTTAATTTTGGTTATAATGTGGCTAAATTTGGAATTAAAAAAGCTCTTAATGATAACACCAAAGTTATAGAAGGATTTACAACTATCAATAATTTAAGAGAATGTTTTTTTAAAAATGACGAATATCCTTTTTTAAAAACTTTAATTGATTTAATTGATGAAGAAATTTCTAGTGATAATTTTATTGATGAAATTTGAAAAATTTTATTAGTAAAAAAAAGAATTAAATAAAATAATCACTATTACTATTTATTTTAAGATAAATAAACTAAATTAGTTTGATATTATTTATATTGATATATCTGAGATAAATTTTTTAAATTTGCTGAAATGGCGGAATGGCAGACGCAGTAGACTCAAAATCTACCGATTTATATCTTAAGGGTTCAAGTCCCTTTTTCAGCACCATTTTTATTCCATATTCAATAATTTCATAATCTTTAAATAAAATGATAAAAAAGGTAGAGAATCTTTTTCACCATTATCATTTTCTATATAAAAATGATTAGCATTAGGATCAATATTTGATTTAAATATTTTATTTATTAAATTTTGACTAGATAAATTTTTAATAATCTTATTATCAATATCATTAAAAGCAACATAAATATCACTTTTAATAGTTTGGTAAGGGCTTATTTTTTTCAATACAAATTTTAATGCTGATGATTTTGAACATTTATACTCATTAAAAATATGTAAATTATTACCTACATCTTGATAATTAATTGTTTTTTCTTTAAAAAAACTTAGAACATCATTTAATTTAATATTAAAATTAATATCATCATTTGGACTATATAATTCCATTGAATGAAATGGTTTTTGACCAATGTAATCAATAAATTTGTTATAGTTAGTAACTGTTTTTTCATTAATTGAAATAAATTTTTTAAAATCATTTTTAGATCATTTATCTGAAGAATAGATAACTGTTTTATTTATTGATTTTAATTGTAATAAAGCATTTGTTAATGTTGAAAAATGAACTAAATATTTTAGTGAATCAATATTTATAGGTTTATTTAATATTATGTTATTTGATTGAATATCATAAACAATAGCACCATTACAAGCAATAACATTGCCTCTTTTAATGTTTCATTTTTTCATTAAATCATAAATATCTTTTAAAGAATCATTAGTAATAAAAATTAAGTAATTATTCATAGCTATTTCACTAAGAAAATTACCAAAATATTCTCGATTATTATTTACTAATTTTCTTTGAATATCAGAAGAATTCATATCAATTGTAATAATCATATTAGATATTTTCATGATTATTCTCTTAGCCTAATTATTTTTTCAATTTTTTCTAAAAAATCATTAATTTTTAAAATATTAGTATTTTCCTGACCGTATTCTCTATATGATATTGTTTGTTCATTTTGTTCATTATCACCAAGAATAAGCAAATAAGGTGTTTTTGAAATCTGTCCTTCTCTGATTTTTTTAGAAATTCTTTCATTTCTTAAATCAACTTCACTTCTAATAAAATTCATTTTTAATTTATTGTGAATCATATTTGCATATTCTTCATTATTTTTATTAACAGGAATAATAACAACTTGTCTTGGTGAAAGTCAAGTTTTTAGAGCTCCCTTACTTTGTTCTAAAAGAATTGATAACAATCTTTCATAAGTACCAATTGTACTTAAATGAATCATTATTGGTGTTTTCATTTTGCTATCATGATCTTTAAATTCCAAATCGAATTTTTTTGGTAAAAGAAAATCTAATTGAATTGTAGACATTGTAACAATTCTATTTAAATTTGTTTTAACTTGAAAATCAATTTTAGGACCGTAAAAAGCAGCATCACCTACTTTTTCTACAAAATCAATATTATTTTCTTTTAATAATTTTCTTAATAGATTTTCAGATTTTATTCATAGTTCATTATCATTATGAAATTTTTCTTTGTTATCTGGATTATGAAGTGCTAAATCCACTTGTAATATTTTAGTATCAAAATTTTTATGAGCTTTAATAATCATTTGATAGCAATTCAAAACTTCATCTTTTATTTGATCTTCAGAACAAAAAATATGAGCATCTTCAAGTGTCATTTCTCTAACTCTTTCAAAACCAGTTAAACTTCCTGATGATTCATATCTATGAAGCATTGATTCTTCTGCTAGTCTAATTGGCAAATCTCGATATGATTGAATTTCATTTTTATAAATTAAAACATGGTGAGGACAAGTCATAGGTCTTAGAACCAATTCTTCATCTCCAAAATCAAGGATTGGGAACATGTTTTCTTGATAATGACTTCAATGTCCTGATGTTTTATATAATTCTACATTTCCTAAAATAGGTGTTGATACTAATTTAAAATCGTGTTGAAACTCTATTTCATTTAAAAGTTTTCTCACTTGACTTTTAACAATATAACCATTGTTTAATCAAATAGGCAAACCTTTACCAGATAACATATCAAAAGTAAACATTTTTAAATCTTTACCAATTTTTCTATGATCATTATTTTGTTTTTCGTTAAATTCTAAAACAAAATCATCCATTTCTTTTTGAGTTCTTTTACAAGAGAAATAAATTCTAATTAATTGTTTATTTTTACAATTATTTTTTCAATAAGAACCACCAACACTAAAGACATAAATACCTTTAACTAAATTTGATTTAATGTTCTTTATTTCATTCTCTGAAATATCTTTATCTATTGGTATATAAAAATCATTAATTTTTAAAAAATTTTCATTTCTTAAAACATCATTAAGTGCTAATTCACTATAAGTTTCTTTTATTCTTTTAATTGAATCAGGATTTTTATTTTCTAAAGAAAGATTATAAGCAGCGTTTGATAGCTTTAAAAAAGCCTTTTCTATTTTTCTAAAATCTTTATCACTAATATTACAATTATCGAACTCACAATAAGCTAATTCATCATTTATTCCACTAGATATAGGTTTAGAAAAAGGATAAAGTTTTGAAATTGTTTGAAAAAATAAATTTATTGAAATATTTTCTAAAATTTTAAAAATCATAAAGCATCCTAATTAATAATGCTATTATAATAATATAATTAAAAAAAATAATTATAAATATATTTATTTTTAATAAATATATTTATAATTTTAACAAATATAAGGGATATTTTTAGTATGGCTACTACAAAAATAAAATCAGAAACATCTATAATTGAAGAAACCAAAAATAAAACGGGATCAAAAACACATAGTAAAAATAAAATTGCTTTAGTAACAGATTCTAGTAATAGTCTTTCACCAGAAGATGCAAAAAAAATGGATATATCTATTCTTAATTTTTCAGTAACAAGATCAAGAGGTGCAGAAATAGATGTTTTTGAAGACGAAACGAATGATAAAGTTCTTTCAGAAATTTTCAATTACATAGATAATGGTTATAAATATAATACAAGTACAATTCCTCTTGGAATTGTTGAAAAAGAACTTCAAAGACTTTTTCTAAAACATGAGTATGTTTTATTTCTACCAGTTTCAAAAGGTTTATCAAACCAATTTGAGCAATTAGAAGCATTAACTAAAGTTTATCCTAATTTAATTATTCTAAATTCTGAATCTTCAGCATATATTAATGAATATATTATTGTACAAGTTCATGAATTAATTAAAAAATCAAAAAATATTAATTCAATTGAATTAATTGAACAAATTAAAAATTTAGTTAATGATATTAGATTAAGATCTGCTACATTTTTTGGTATTAAAGACATTTCAGGAAGTGGAGGCGGAAGAATTCCGAAATCATTTACAAAGATTTTGAAATTAGCTAAAGTATCACCAATAGTTGAACTTGATTTTAAAAATAAAAGTGCAGGTTTTACAACAAATTGAGAAGAAATTAGTAAAAAAATAATTGAATTAGTTACGAAAAAATTTGATGGATTATTATTAGAAAATATTATTGATATTGCTGTTGTTCATGCTCAAGCTGAACGTAAATATATTGATTTTTTATTAACATCTTTAGTTAATTATTTTCATATAGAACCTAATAAAATAAAACTAAAACTTGTACCATCTTCTATTTCAATTCATACTAGAAAAAATGCATTAGGTATTGCTATAATTACTAATAAATATAAAAATAATATATAATCATTTTAGATTCTACTTAATGAATCATTTATGAGAAAAACAATAATCCACTAGCGGATTATTATACAAAAACAAATATGAATAACGGCGCAATTTTAATAGTAATTTTAATTTTATTATCAATTATTTTCTTATTTGGTATTATAAAATATCTTTTTTCTATTAAAAAGAAAAAAGAAGCTAATTCTGAAACAATTAATACAAAAAATAATCCAGAAAATGAATCTTTCATCGATGAAAATAATTTGAATAAATTAGAAAAATCAAACATTTTTTTACAAAAAAGATTAGAAAAAAATATTAAAGAATATGAAGAAAATAACTTTATTTTAAAAACTAAAATTAATACATATTCAAATAAAATAGCAGAAACTTTGAATGAAGATAAAGATTTTTTAAAAAAAGAATTAATGAATATCTTAAAAAAAGATTTAAAAAAAGAAACTGAATTTGAAATTAATCAAGCAAAAAAAATGATTTCTGAAACAAAAGATCAAATTGCAGCAAATATTTTACTTGAAACAATAGAAAATATCTCAGAAAATTTAGTAATTGAAAAAACAATAACAATTATTGATTTTGATAATGAAGATTTCAAAGGGAGAATAATAGGTAAAGAAGGAAGAAATAAAAATAGTTTTGAACTTCTGACTGGTGTTGATTTAATCATTGAAAAAAATTCAAAACATATTATGCTTTCTTCTCTAAATTCTGTTAGAAGAGAGATAGCTAGAATTCTTTTCAATGAAATGATTAAACATAAGAATATTGACCCAGATAAAATTGAACTTTTATATAATAAATCTTTGATGGAATTTGAAAATAATATTACAACACTTGGTGAAGAAACTATTCTCAATAAACTTAAATTTAAAGATATGGATCCAAAAATTTATCCATATGTTGGTAAATTAAAGTACAGATCTAGTTTTGGACAAAATATTTTAAACCACAGCATTGAGGTAGCTAATCTAGCTTCACATATTGCTATTTTATTGAACCTTGATTCTGAAAAAGCGGCCAAAGCAGCTTTTTTTCATGATATAGGCAAAAGTATAGACTATGAAATTAATGAAAATCATGTGAATGCAGGAATAAGAATCGCTGAAGAATGTAATTTTGATGATTATATTATTAATTCAATAGAATCGCATCACAATGATGTTATTACTAATAATATTTATTCTGATATTACTAAAATAGTAGATATGATTTCAGCATCAAGACCAGGTGCTAGGTTAGAAAATCATGCTAAATTTATTGAAAGAGTAACAGAACTTGAAAAACTTTGTGAAGAATTTGAAGAAATCGAAAAAGCTTTTGTAGTGAAACATGGTAGACATTTAAGAATAATCATTAATCCTAATATATGTAGTGATGAAAATATGTTTTTAATTTCTCAAAAAATTAAGAGATTAATTGAAAATAGTGAAAAATTAAAAACATTCAAAGTAAAAGTTACTTTCTTGAGAGAATCAAAAATATCTTTTGAAACAAATATTTATAATTCAAAAAAAAGATCGTAAAATGATCTTTTTTATTTTAATAAAATATTATTTATTGCCATAGCAACACCATCATGTTTTTTTGTTTGCATTATTTCATCAACATATTCTTTAACACGATATGATTTATGAATTTTAGCACCAATAGCCATTCCAGATTTTATAAACATAGGAACATCATTAAATGAATCTCCGATTGTTGCTGTTTCCTTTAAATCAATATTTAATTTTTCACAAATAATTTCAAGTGCATTACCTTTGTTTGAACCATGTTTAACAACTTCAAGCATTAAGGTTGATGTTTTTGAAACATCAATTTCATTTTTTGTAAATGTATCAATAATTTCTTGATAGGTATTTTTTATTTTTCTTTGAAAAAAAGAAGTTGAAATGATATTTATTTTATAGCATGTCATATTTTCATATTTTTTTAATTTAATTATTTTATTTTTTAGATTAAATTTTGTGATTATTTTATAAACTTTAAAACCAGTAATAGGAATAATATTTTTTTCAATAAGACCTACAATATAAGGTCAAAAGCAAATTTTATTTCTTTCAACAATATCATATATTTTTTTACAAATATCATTTTCTAATTTTTGTGAATAAATAATTTCATCAGTTAATAAATCAATAATAATATTTCCATTTAAAGCACCTAAGTACTTAATTTTATGACCAGTATATCCATTAATAATATTAATATAGTATTTAGCTGAACTAACTTCTTTACCAGTGATAATAACAGGCTCACCACCTGAATCTTGATATTTTTTAAGTGCAATTAGATTTTCTTTTTTAATTTTTTTATTTTTTGATAATAATGTGCCATCTAAATCAATTGCAAATAATTTATATTTCATATACTAAACCTTTTATAAATTGTAATATAATAATATTGATAGTGAGCATTAATGATAAATAGTGAAAAGATTTTTTACAATAAACTAATTAAAGAAATTAAAAAAGAAATTAGTGAAAAAAAATATTTATCAGCTTTAAAAAAAGTTGATGAAGAACTAGAACAACCATATATTCCTAATGAATTTTTCTTTCTTTTTTCTGATCTTAAAAATGAAATTTCTGATTTGATTAACGAAGAAATTTATGAAAAAAAATATACTAATCTAACAAATGAAGAACTTTGATTTAATTGCTATAGTGAAACAAAAAAAACTTTTGATATTAATACTCTATTTTATTTATTAGACAATGTTATTGGTGAATTTGATGACTTTAATTTTTTAATTTTTAAAAAAATTATGCTGAGTAAATTTGTTACTAATGCTCAAAAATTTTTAATCATATCAAAAGTATTTCACCAAAAATTAGCCTTTGATATTGAATATTATAATTGTGATTTAGATCAAATATTTGAAATTAATACAATTGAAATTAAAGATATTTTTGATGACTTTAGAATGAAAATTAATTTATTTGAAAAAGAATTTTTTAAAAATACAACGTATTTGGAATTAAGTTATTCAATGTATAATATATTAATTATTTATTTCTTTCCTAAAAAAGTTGATTTTGATTTTGCTAATATTTTACTAGCAATTAAAATATTAATTTATCAATATTTAAATATTGATAATAATGATAAAACAAACAAAAATGAAGAAGTGGAAATGATTATTAAAATTATTGAAAAGAAACTAGAAATGAGCAATTAATGACTGAAACAGATGTAATACTTCCAGTTGATAATAGTGAAGAGATAAATCTAGAAAATGAAGAAAAGATGAATATTTTAAAATCAAAAGAAAAATCTTTAAAAATGAGATTATGAGCAATGGTTTTATGTTCGCTTTTAGTGGTTTTTATAACTTTATTATTATCTGTATTTATATAAAGAAATAAATAAATAATGATACTATTAATAATATTAATTTAACATAAGGAATAAAATGAAATTAACTAAATATGAACAAATAAAAGAAGAAAATATTTTTACTGTAACTGTTGATGGAGAAGAATGAGCAAAACCTTTAGCTCTATCTTATAAACAAGGAGCTAAATCTCTTAAAATTAAAGGTTTTAGTAGATCTGAAAGAGCTCCTTTAGATCTTATTAAAAAGAATATGAATCCGTGAGTTCAATCTAGTATTTTTAATTCAGCAGCAGATACTCTTTTAAAAAAAGTAATTGATTTTACTGAAAATTCAAATGAATATAAAAGTAAAAAAGAACTTGAAATATTTTCAGTTCCTGATATTAAAATCAGTAATGTTGATGATGCAAGTATTGAATTTCAAATTACTTATTTTGAATATCCAAAAGTGGAAATAAAAAAATATAAAAATCTTGAATTAGATTTTTTAGATATTAATATAGATGAAAAAGATATTGATGATGAAATTGAATTTATCATTTCAAAAGAATCAGTTAAAAAAGATTCAAAAGATAAAGATCTTAAAAAAGGACATATTGCAATTTTTGATTTCAATGGATTTATTGATGAAAAAGAATTTCCTGGTGGAAAAGCTGAAAAATATGAATTACTAATAGGTTCAAATCAATTTATTCCAGGATTTGAAGATAAAATGATTGGTTTGAAAATTGATGAAGAAAAAGATTTAGAACTTTCTTTTCCTGAAGACTATCATGCTAAAGATTTTGCAGGTAAAAATGTTACTTTTAAAGTGAAATTACATGAAATAAAAGAAGAAGTTAAACCTAAATTAAATGATGAATTTGTTAAATCATTATCTTTTGTTAAAGTTGAAACTGTAAAAGAATTACGTGATTTTATTAGAGATATAATTAAACAAAATAAATTTGGTGATGTTGAAAATAAAAATAAATCAATGTTAATTAAAGCTTTACTTGAAAATAATAAATTTACTAAAATTCCAACACCAATGTTATCTGATGAAATTAAAAAGATAAAAGAACAATTTCATAATACTTTAAAAGAACAAAATTTAACTTTTAAAAAATTCTTAGAATTGACAAATCAAAAAGAAGAATCATTTGAAGTTAATTTTGTTAGAAGTGCTGAAGACATCATTAAGGTTTCTTTATTAATAGATGAAATAAAAAAACTTGAAAAAATATCAGTTTCTAAAAAAGTATTAGATGAAAAAGTTAAAGAACTTATTGATGCTAAGTATATTGATGCTAATGACGAAGAAAAAATTGAGTTAATTAGAAATAATATTGAATCAGTAGAAACTGAAAAAATTATTATGGATTTACTATTTGAAAATAACAAGTCAAAAAAATCTAAAGTTACTAAAAAAGAATCTAATAAAACTGAAAAAGTTAAAAAAGAAGTTACTGAAAAAATTGAAAAAGTTGAAGTAACAAAAGAAAAAACTAAAAAGACAACTAAAAAAGTTGAAAATGTTGAGAGTTCTTTAGACAAAAAAAATATTGAAGAAAAAAAAGTTAGTAATAAAAAAAATAAAAAGTAAATTTATGTAGTAATATGTTAGCAAAAAAAATATATTTTGCTAACATATTACTATTACTTTTTATTTATATAAAAGAGGTCATATGAAAAAAGATAAAAAAACAAACTTATTAATATCAAGAGGTATTGTAATTCTTCCAAATGATAAGAAAATAATTGAGTTTGCTAGACCTCAATCAATTTTAACAATTCAGAATATCGAAAATATAAAAAATGATAATATAATTTTAGTTTCACAAATTGATGATGATGATGAAGATCCTGATGTACTTTCTGAAGTATTTTCAATAGGTACATTATGTTCAATTAAAAAGAGCATTAAAAAAGAAGAGAATGGTGAAATAGAATATTCTCTTGAATTAATAGGAAAAAATAGAGTTAAAATTTTTAATCAAAATTTTAGTAACTTTTTTGGATATGAATGTGATTATGAAATTATTGAAGATGATTCAACTGATACTGCTAACGAATTAATTGAAATTATCATGAATTTAAATGAAGCATTTGAAGAATTATTAAAAATAGATTATAGATTTAGAAAATTATATAAATCTATGGATTTAGCAAATAATCCTATTCAAAAAATGAATCCTGCTGTTCTTGCTAATAGATTAGCTATTTTTATTGAAAATAATGATAGTTCTATTCCTTTAATTGTTAAACAACAATTATTAGAAACAAATAGCGCTGTTGATTTATTAAAAGTTATTTATAATGAAATTTTAAGATTATTAGATCCTAATGGTGTAATATCTTCAGAGGTCGATGCAGAAATTAATGAAAAGATTAATAAAAATTTAGCTAGACAACAAAAAGAGTTTTATCTTCGTGAAAAACTTAGAGTAATTAGAGAAGATTTAGGTGAAATTAACTCAAAAGATGATGAAATTGAAAAAATAAAAAGAAGAGTTAGTGAAAATCCATATCCACAAATTATTAAAGATAAAATTCTATCAGAATTAGCAAAATATGAATCATCTATGAGTTCTAATGAAAACACAATAATAATAACTTATATTGATTGATTATTAGATATTCCGTGATGACAAGTTCAAGAAGACAATGATAATTTAATTGAAGTTGCAAGAGTTTTAGATGAAAATCATTTTGGTTTAGAAAAGGTAAAATCAAGAATTTTAGAATATTTAGCTCTTAGAACAAAAAATAAAAATTTAAGAGGTCCTATTCTTTGTTTAGTTGGTCCTCCTGGAGTTGGAAAAACATCATTAGCAAATTCAATAGCAGAAGCTTTGAATAAGAAATTTGTTAAAGTTTCACTTGGTGGTGTTAAAGATGAAAGTGAAATTAGAGGACATAGAAAAACCTATATTGGTTCAATGCCTGGAAGAATTATTAAAGGGATGAAATCAGCAGGTGTCATCAATCCATTATTCTTATTAGATGAAATTGATAAAATGTCAAATGATCAAAAAGGTGACCCTAGCTCAGCAATGCTTGAAGTACTTGATTCTGAACAAAATTCTAAATTTAGTGATAATTATATTGAAGAAGAATATAACCTTAATCAGGTTATGTTCATTGCGACAGCTAACTATTTTAAACAAATACCATATGCTTTATTAGACAGATTAGAAATTATTGAATTAAATTCATATACTCCATTTGAGAAAAAAGAAATAGCTAAAAAATATTTAATTAAAAAAATAAGAGAAGATGCATTATTATCTGAAGATTTAATTTGAGATGATGAAGCTATTGAGTATGTTATTAATCATTATACAAGAGAAGCAGGAGTTAGAGAACTTGAACGTCAAATATCAACTATTGCAAGAAAATATGTTGTTGATGAACTTAAAAGTTTACCTCTACCAAAGAAAATAGATATAAAAGCTGTTCAAACTTACTTAGGCAAAATTCTGTATGACAATACTAATAAAGATGATGTTTCTTTACCAGGTATTGTTAATGGTATGGCTTATACATCTTTTGGTGGTGATCTTTTACCAATTGAAGCTTCATTTTCAAAAGGTAAAGGCAAAATAATAATTACTGGTAACTTGGAAAAAACAATGAGTGAATCAGTAAGTGTTGCTGTTGGTTTTGTTAAATCTAATGCTGAAAAATTTGGATTAAAAGATATTAATTTCCAAGAAATAGATATTCATGTTCACGTACCTTCTGGTGGAATTCCTAAAGATGGTCCTAGTGCAGGTGTTGCTATTACTACTGCTATTTTATCATTGTTGAAAAATAAACCTATTAAAACAAGTTTATCAATGACTGGCGAAATAACACTAAGAGGTAAAGTTGGTATTATTGGTGGAGTTAAAGAAAAAATAATATCAGCATATAGAGCAGGTATTAGAGAAATTTATATTCCTATTGATGATGAAAGATTTCTTGATGAAGTACCACATGAAATAAGTAAAGATATTGATGTTCATTTAATTAAAAATTATGATGATATTTATCAAAGATTATTTAGGGACTAATTAAAAATGTATAATCATAATCTTTTTGAAAAGAAATGACAAAAATATTGATTGGAAAATAAGACATACCGATTTATCGATGATAACTCAGAAAAATTTTATATCTTAGATATGTTTCCTTATCCTTCGGGAAAAGGGTTACATGTTGGTCATCCAAAAGGATATACTGCTACAGACATAATTAGTAGATACAAGAGACAAAAAGGTTTTAATGTACTTCATCCAATAGGATGAGATGCATTTGGTTTACCTGCTGAACAATATGCTATTGATACCAATAATCACCCAAAAGATTTTACAAAACAAAATATTGAAATTTTTAGAGATCAATTAATTAAATTAGGTTTTGATTATGATTATGATAAAGAAGTAGATACAACTGACCCCAAGTATTATAAATGAACTCAATGAATATTTTCTAAAATATATGAAAATAATTTGGCCGAAATAAGAGACATTAATGTTAATTGATGTGAAAAATTAAATACAACTCTTTCGAATGAAGAAGTTATATTTGATAATGAAAATAATCCTGTTTCAGAAAGAGGAGGATTTCCAGTTATTAAAAAACCTATGAAACAATGAGTTTTAAAAATAACTGAATATGCTGATAAACTCCTTGACGGATTAGATGAATTAGATTGACCAGAATCATTAAAGGAAATTCAAAGAAAATGAATTGGTAAGAAAAATGGTTATGAATTAGAATTTTTAATTAATAATAATAAAACCAATATCTTTATTGAAGAAAAAGATGTTTCAAATATTAATAATATTAAGGCTATATTAATAGGTCCTAATAACGATTTATTAAAACCATTCTTAGATGATGAAAAATTTAATATTTTTATTAAAAAAACTGAAAAAAAATCTGATAGGGAAAGAAAAAAGACTAACAATTTTGAAATGTTTGATCCTAAAATTTCAATTACCAATTTAATTAATAATGAAAAAATACCAATTTTTGTTTCTGACTATATTCTTGATGATGAAGATGATTTTAATTTAGTTATATTAACAGATAAAAAGAATTGACAATCAGATTTCATTAGACATAATAAGTTAGATACTCATCAAAATCCTCAAATTGATTCTAAAAATATTATTAGTAAAAATAATCTATGTCAAAAGCATCGATACAATTTAAAAGATTGAACATTTTCAAGGCAGAGGTATTGAGGTGAACCATTCCCAATTTTATTTGATGAAAATAATCAAATTATTTTAGAAAAATCACTACCTTTAATTTTGCCTGAAGTGGATAACTTTAAGGAAATTAATTTAGGGATAAGTCCTCTTGATAAATGTGATGATTGAAAATTTGTTATTGATGAAAATAATAATAAATTAACTAGAGAAGTTAATACAATGCCACAATGAGCAGGTAGTAGTTGATATTATTTAGCTTATATTTTAAAAAAAAATAATGGTGAATATATTGATTTGGATTCAAAGGAAGCATTTGAACTTTTTGAGAAATGATTACCAGTAGATATTTATATTGGTGGACAAGAACACGCTGTTTTACATTTATTATATGCAAGATTTTGACATCGATTTTTATATGATATTAAAGTTGTTCCTACAAAAGAACCTTTTCAAAAAATAATTAATCAAGGTATGATTATTGGTGAAAATGGTGAAAAAATGTCAAAATCCAAAGGTAATATAATTAATCCTAATGACATTATTGAAACACATGGAGCAGATGCTTTAAGATTATATGAAATGTTCATGGGTCCAATTACTTCATCTTTACCTTGAAATAATAATGGATTAACGGGAACTAGAAAATGACTTGATAGAGTTTATCGATATTATTTTGAAATAGAAAAAGAAATTATTGATCATAAGAATTTAGATTTAAAATTAATTTCTGATTGAAATTTATTTATAAAAACTTTTAGTGAGCATATTGAAAATATGCAATTTAATTTAGCTATTTCGCAAATGATGATTTTTATTAATAATATTTATAAAATTGAAAAAATTTCATTTGAAATATTAGAAGGTTTTTTAATATTATTTTCGTTATTTTCTCCTCATTTAGCAGAAGAAATTAATCAGGTTATCCTAAAAAATTCTGATTCTATTTGTTTAAAAAAAATTCCAAATTTTGATAATGATATGATTATTTTATCAGATGAAATAAAGATCCCGATTCAAATAAATGGAAAATTTAAAACGATTTTAATTGTTAAAAACAATTATGAATTAGCAGAATTAAAAAAACTTGCTATTGAAAATACAACAGTAAAAGCCATTATAAAGGACAAAAAAGTTAAAGAAATTATCATAAAAGACAAAAAAGTTATAAATTTTGTTATTTAGATATACTCTACTAAAAATAAAAATAATAATATGGTATTATCATAGTTATACTAAAGGTAATAATTAAGGAAAATGTTATGGAAAAAGAAAAAGATTTTAATGAAACTAGTAAATTTAGTGGTTTAAAAGATATTTTTGAATATGACTGATATAAAATTCTTCAAGTTGGAAAAGATGCTTCAGAAGTAGAGATTAAAAATCAATATAAAAAGCTAGCTAGAGAATGACATCCAGACAAAACTAGTGATCCAGAATTAATTAAAAAATTCTATTTATTAAATGATGGTTATCAAATTTTGGGTGATCGTGAAATAAGAGCTTATTATGATTGAGAATATGGTAACGAATCTAAGTCTAGTAAATTATTAGCTTTTCAATTCTATGTTGAAGATCCTAGTTTTAGATTAAATACTTATGTTGATGAATTATTAGGTGGGACTATTTCTGTTGGTATTATCGTTGAAAATACTTGAGAATCTGTAAAAAATAGTCTTTTAACTCAAGAAGAAAAATTGGATTTTAATAAAAAATGTAATATAAAAGCAATTTTAGAAATAACACAAGAACAATTAGAAAATGGTTTTAGACTTGCTTCTCCTTTATATAAATACAAAACATGTGGTGTTTGTAGAGGAAAAGGTTTATTAGGTACTGATGCACTTGATAATGATATTTGTTATAATTGTAAAGGTTATGGAATTGAAAGTGAAAAAACTTTCGTTTATATTGTAGTTCCAGCAAATCATCCAATTGATAAAATTGTTAAAATTTCTGGTAGAGGTAATAGTACACCTTTAAAAATTGGTGATTTAATAATTGAGTTAAAATTAGTTAAGAATTCTAGAAAAGCATCAAAAAATGCTAAAAAACAATTAAAAACATTTAATAAAGCAGAGAAAAAAAATCTATTTTAATTTTTAATTAAGGGAAATAATGAATAGTAAAGACTATTATGAAATATTAGGTATTTCTAAGAACGCTTCACTTGAAGAGATTAAGAAATCTTTTAGAGCATTGGCAATGAAATATCATCCTGATAAAAATCAAGAATTAGGTAGTTCTGAAAAATTCAAAGAAATATATGAAGCCTATGAGGTTCTAAAAAATCCTGAAACAAGAAGAACTTATGATAGAGGTGGTGTTGATGGATTAAATAATCAAGGATTTGATTTTAATAATTTCGAATCATTTGATGTATTTAAAGATTTATTTGATAATATTGGTTTGAATTTTGATAATTTTGAGACATCAAATATATTTGATATCTTTAATTTTGGTAATAAGAAACAAAGTCGAAATAATTTAATAAAAACAACAATCACATTTGCTGAATCTATCTTAGGATGTGAAAAAAGCATAGATGTTACAAAAGTTTTAAAATGTGAAACATGTAATGGTTCATGTGCTAAAACGCCTAATGATGTGATTGTTTGTAATCAATGCCATGGTAATGGTTCGATATTTAAACATGTTAGGTCTTTAATAGGAACAATAAAAACACAAGTAATTTGTGATAAATGTTCTGGTAATGGAAGAATAATTTTAAATAAATGTTCTACTTGTGTTGGCAAGGGAACAGTTAATAAAAATGAAAATATTATATTAAAAATACCTTCTGGTGTTAATAATGAAGATATCATTTCATATAATAATGAGAATGTTAAAGTTGATATATTAATTGAAGTAAAACCAAGTGAAAATTATCAACGTCATAATTTAGATTTGTATAATATAATATATGTTGATCCTATTAAAGCTATTCTTGGTGGGAAAATTGAAATTCCAACTCCATACGGTTTAATTGATTATAATTTATCTCCATACACTCAGTATGGTGATAAAATAAAAATTCCTAATCATGGTATTAGAATGAATAATAATAAACTACTCCAGTTTAAAAATGGAAACTTATATTCAAGTATTAAATTTGTTACAAGGAAATATAATTCTCAGGAAAAAGAAATGTTGAAAAAACTTAGTAATCTTGATTCAAATGAAATAATTAAACATAATATTGAAATGTTAAAGGAATTTAAAAACAATGGCTAAACCTAAAATACTTAGTAAATCTGGAAGAAGTGCCGATATATCTAATGATTTAACAGGCATTAACCTAGTTGATGCAATAAAATCAAAAAAAATAGAAGGAAATAAAGAAAGTGGCTTTGAAGATGATAAAAGTTCATCAGCTATGACATCAATTCTTGATGAATTAGATAGTATTTTAAATCTTGCTCCTATTCCTCAGAAAAAAGCCCCAGTTAAAAAGGCAACAACTCCTAAAAAAACTGTTTCATCTTCTAAAACAATTGAAAAAACAGAAAAAAGAGATGATGCGTTACAAACTGAAATTAATAAACTTATATCAGAAAAAGAAATTTTACAAAAACAATTAAAAACTTTTGAAGAGATGAAATTTGATCTTGAACAAAAAAATAAAGATATTTTACAAGCTGCAAAAGATTTAAGTAAATCTCAAAAAGATGTTGAAAAACAAAAAATATCTTTAGAAAAAGTTAATCTTGAAAAAGAAAAAAATAATAAATTATGATCTGAAAATGAAAATCTTTATAAAAGTAAATTACTTGAATCTGTTAAAATGATTAAAAAACTACAAGAATCAGGTAGTAGTGACGATTATTTAAAACAAGAAAATGAAAAATTAGAACAAAGTAATAAAGATTTAGAAAATAAATACAAAGAATTGCAAAAACAAAGTATTGCAAACAATGATCAAAATGATGATATCAAATCTTTAAAAGAAGAACTTGAAGATACTAATTTAGAATTAGATAATGCTAATATTCAATTAGAAAATAGTAAAAGTATTATTGAACTTTTAAAAGTTCATGCTGGAGCTAGTATTGAACTTACTGCAGTAAAAGAAGATAAATTGCGTTTAGAATCTATTAATTCTGAGAATTCACAATTAATATCAGCTTTACAAGCTAATATTAAAGAACTTCAAAATAGTAATGAATCTGGTGGTGGAGAAGAAGCTGCTGAATTATCAAGACAAAATGAAGAATTAAGAGAAATGTTATCTTCTAAAAATTCAGCTATTGAAGAAGCAATTAAAGAAAAAATTGTTAAATTTGAAGAAACTTCTAAAGCTGAAATTGCAAAAGCTAAAAGAAAAATATTTGAGGATATTGTTCTTCAATTTTTAGAACCAGCAGCATTATTAGAATCAACAATTTTAAATTCTCCAGATGATCCAGCTATTCAATCTTATTTAAGTGGTTTTGATATGATTAGTCAAATGTTTTATGATTTATTAATATCACTAGGTGTTGAATCTATTGATGTTAAAGAGGGTGATGTGTTAAATCCTGATTTAATGGAAGCTTTTGGGTTTATGCCAGGAAGTGGATTCCCTCGTGACACTGTAGCTAAAGTTATGATGAAGGGCTTTAAAAAAGATGGTAAAGTTATTAAACATACATTAGTTATGGTTGCTGAATAAAAATATTAATAAAAAAAATAACAGTTAACCTGTTATTTTTTTTATCATTACTAATGATTCATTTGTTCACCTTGTTGATTGAAATAAGTATCAACTCTTTTTTTAGAACCATATAAAATATTTTTAGAAATCTTTGAATTATAACTAATATTCATACTCGAACTAACAACACTAGTTAGAATACTTAAAGCAGAACCCACAACTGTAGCAGTTCCTAATGGAGTTATACCTTTAAGTATTTTACTAATACCTGATAACTTAATCATTAGTAAACACCACCAAAACTCATATTAGATCTACCTTTATAAGCACCAATTCTAGCATATGAATTAGCACCACCTGTATATGGATTTAATTTATCTGGAGCATATTGATTATTGTAATATACAGATTGTGCATACAAATTCATCATTCCATCAATACCAGTTCCAATTAAACTTCCAGCAATAGCTGTGTCCAACATTTTTTGTTGCGAAAACATTGCTGGTGGTGGTTTTGGTTTTTTAGCAGCAGCTCCAGCAAATATATTCTCTTTATTAATTATTCTTTTCATTTTTAATCTCCTTAGAAATTAAATAGAGAAAAGATTTAGAAAAATACTTTTATTTTTTTAAAATTTGGTAAATTAAGATAGCAGCAGCAGAATTAACATTCAATGAATTAATATTTTTTGAAATTGGAATATAAATATTTTTATCAACTAATTTTTGAGTTTTTAATTCAACACCATTTGTTTCATTACCTAAGATAAGTGCATATGACTTATTTTTTTCAATTTTAAAATCATCAATACTTTCAGATTTTTCATTAACTAAACTAGCTATTGAAGTAATATTATTTGATTTTAGTAATTTATCAATTTCATTAAATGAAGAAAAATAATTAACTTTTATTTTAAATAAAGCCCCCATTGAACTTCTAATTGTTTTATTATTATACAAACTTGTAGAATTATTTGAAATAAAAATTTTATTAATATTAAAACCTACACTAGTTCTAATAATATTACCTAAATTCCCAGGGTCTGAGATATTTTCTAAAATTAAATAGTTTTGTTCACTATTAATTTCAAACGATTCAAAATTAACTTCACCAATAGCTATTATTTCTTGAGGTGTTATTGAAAAAGCAATCTTTTCAATAACATGATAAGGACAAATAATTATTTTTTCATAAAAATCAGTATTATATTTCCCTTTATCTTTATCATATAGTTCTTGAGTTAATAAAACATGTTTAATCTTAACATTAGAGTTATTTAAAGCCTCTTTAATCATTTTATGAGATTCTATAACAATTTCTTTACTAAAAGTATTTCTTGTTGATTTATAAATAGATTTTATTAAATCATTTTTTAAGCTAGATATATTAATCATTATTCAATCCTTATAGCAGATGCTAATACATATTCATTTTCATATGATAAAGAAAGATCAATATAAATATTATTAAAAAAACAAAATGGTTTATTTGACTTTGTTTTTTCAATATTAAGATCTTTAAAAGAAGTTATTTCACCTTCAAAACATTTAAATATTGCTTCTTTTAAAGCTCATCGAGCTGCTAAAAATCTAATTTTTAGTTTTTCTTCTTCAATTAATAAGAATAAATCTAATTCATTTTTATGTAATATTTTTTTAGATAATTTTTCATTTCTAAATTCACTCCTATTAATAGAAGTGATGTCTATTCCGTGTTTGATAATCATTACTTTTATTTTCTTTTTTTCTGTAAATCTTTATCATCAACTTGTTTTCTTAAACTATTAATATCTTCTTTTAGTTTATGAAAACCAACACCAGAATCATTTAAATAGTGTAATTCTTCTTTCAAGTTCTTAACATGATGTTCAAGTTCAATAATTTTCTTTTTTTGCTTTTCATTTTCACTTGAAATCTCATCATATTCACTAAATTTTAAATTTATATCATTTTCATATTTAGCAAACATATCAAAAATTTCATCTAGTGTTTTATCAACTTCACCAGGATCATATCCATTATTCTTAGAACTAAATTTTCTATTGATTATTTCATTGATACTATCATATATTTTTTTCATAATTATTTTTTACCTTTCAAGCCATTTTGTCTTATATCCTCATCAATGATTTTTCTATCATCATCAATAAATCATAAATCAGCTTCTTTTCCATTAAATAAACTAATATAAAAACTTTTATAAGCTGTTTTTCATTTTCTATCATTATAAAATTCTTTTTGTAAAAAATCTTTAATTTTATCTCTTTGTGTAAAACCTTCCATTGGGCAACTACAAGGTAGAATTGGTAAATCAGTTTGTTTTACTTCTTTTATTATATCTTTTTCTCTACAAGTAATAAAGGGTCTTATAAATCAAATTTCAGATCTGTCTAAGTACATCTTTGGTTTAAATGTGCTTATTCTTCCTTCATTAATTAAATTTAAGAACATTGTTTCAATAGCATCATCAGCATGATGCCCCATTGCTATTTTATTACAATTATATTTTCTTGCAGCATCAATTAAAATCGCTTTTTTCATTTTAGAACAAAGTGAACATTGAAGTCGATTATTTTTCATATTATTTCTAAGGATTTCTCCCATATGAGTATCTTCAATATAAAATTCAATATTTTGTTTTTTTCAAAATTCAGTAATCTCAGTATAATCAAGAGCACATAAATTCATTTTTAAATGAACACCTATTACTTCAATAAAAATATTTTCCTTAGCTAAAATATTTTTATATAAATTCATAGCAAATAATAAAGCCATTGAATCTTTACCACCACTAATTCCAATGCATATTCTATCGCCATCTTCAATCATATTGAAGATTTTATCGGCTTTGATTATGTTACCAACTAATTTTCTCATATATGAAATATTAACATATTTTTAATAGCCTTTTCTTTATATTTTATATAATGTATTTTATATTACTTTGATAGTTTTATTTAATTATTAAGAGAGTGATTTGGAGTAGAAAAATGTCTAATATAAATAATATTTCAAATAATGAATATGTTCTTATTATTGATAAAAATCAAAAATTAAATTTAATAACTATTGATGAGATTTTAAAAAAAATATTTAAAGATTTTTTTCTAGGTGACTACAGTAATAAAACATTTAATAATGAGCTTAAAACTTTTATTTATCTAAATGGATATGACTTAATATATTCTGAAGATAAAAAATTTATTGATTCAATTAATTTAGTTTTAAATCAAAATGAAGTTTTAACAACTATTTTAAAAATTAACGAATTGAATAAAATTCAAAATGAAAAGATTCAGCAATTTGAAAAATTTCTTGATACTAAAAGTTTTAATGATGAAAATCAATTTGATATTAAAAAGTATTTTGCTATTCTTGATTTAATCATAGACAATCTTTTAATTAGATTAAAAGGTGAATATTATTATGGTGATATTTTATTTAATGAAGATTTAGAAGGAGATATAGTTGAATTTTCTAAGTTATTTAATTTTAATAAAACTTTATTAAACAATGCTCAAGTTCATATTATCAATAATATTGATAGTAAATATCATGATGAAGTTAATGATAATTTTTTAAATTTTGAATTTGATTTTAATTCTTTAATAAAAAGTATTGAGAATAATGTTACTAACTTTTATGAAATATTTATTTGTTTTGAAAATTATTTTTGAATAGGTCAAACATTAATTAATTTATATTTACTTGAAAATGAAAATCAAGATAATTTTATTATTGTTAATAATTTAATTGAAAAATATAACATTGTTAATAAAATTAGTGAATATAATAATTTAGTTCTTTTGCTTTTAAGTAAAAGAAAATATGATGAAGAAACAATTGATTTTATTAAAGATATGGAAATTGAAAATTTTGATCCAGACCTTTTAAATAGTATTAGTTCAGGAATTAAAAATAATTTTGATGAATGAAATAAATTCAAAAACAAAAAATAATAAGGGATAAAATATTTTAATGAAAGAAATTTTAATAATTAATAAACCTAAAAATTGAACAAGTAATGATGTTGTTCAAAAAGTGAAGAAAATTCTTAAAGTAAAAAAAGTAGGTCATGGAGGAACTCTTGATCCATTAGCTACTGGTGTTTTAGTTCTTGGAATTAACAATGGAACGAAATTATTATCAAAATTTCTAGTTGATGAAAAAGAATATATTGCAAAAATAGAATTTGGCTTTAGTACAACAACTTATGATTTAGAAGGTGATGTAATTAATAGAAGTGATAAAATCATTGAAATTGATAATATAAGAAAGATTTTAGGATACTATTTAAACAGTCATAACCAATACCCTCCAATTTATTCAGCTATCAAAAAAAATGGTAAACCACTTTATGATTATGCTAGAAAAAATATTAATGTTGAAATACAACCTAGAATAATGAAAGTTATAAAATATGAAATATTAGATTTTAAAGATAATATTTTAGAAATAAAAATGACTGTTCCAAAAGGTTTTTATATTAGAAGTTTTAGTAATGATATTGGTATTAAATTAGATACATATGCTACTTTAATTGGTTTAATAAGAACAAAAAGTGGTGATTTTAAAATTGAAGATGCTGTTGATATAGAAAGTTTAATTAATGAAAATTTATAATGAGATGATTGATTTAAAAGATAAAACATTAATTATTGGTTTTTTTGATGCTTTTCATTTTGGTCATTTAAAAATAATGAAAAGTGCTAAATATCCAATCGTAGTTTTAACTTTTAAAAGTATTTTTTCAAAAACGAAACCACTTTATAATTTTGATAAAAGAATTAAAAATCTAGAAGAGAATGGTATTAAAGAAGTTATTTGTCTTGATTTTAATCTTAAAAATTATTCTGCTCAAAAATTCATTGATGAATTTTTGATTAAAAATAAACCAAAAGAAATTGTTGTTGGCGATAATTTTTATTTTGGTAATGACCATATTCATGCTGAATATTTAAAAAAATATTTCAATGTTAATATTATAAGTTTATTAAAAAATCATTCATCAACTCATATTAAAGAATTAATACTTGAAGGTAAAATTGAAAGTGCTAATGAACTTCTAGTTAAAAAATATTCTTATTCTAATGAAGTAAAAGAAGGAAATAAATTTGGTACTAAGTTTCTTTATCCTACAGCTAACTTGGAAATTGATGTGAACTGTATTCATATTAAATATGGTGTTTATTATACAAAAACAATCCATAATGAGAAAAATTATCCTTCATTAACCTTTATAGGAAAACCAAAAACAGTTGTTGATAATAATTATCGAATTGAAAATTATATTTTAAATTTTGATGAAAATATCTATAATCAACAAATAACAATTATTTTTAATAGTAAAATAGCAGATATTATAAAAGCTAAATCAATCCCTGATTTAAAAAATTTAATTAAGAAATATATTGATATTGTTAAAAATAAAATATAATTTAAATAGTATTTAAAGAAATTATTAATTAGAGAAAGAAAAAAGGTTCTAAATGAATTCAATCAATATCAAATCATTTGAAATAAAAAACATTAAACATAGCGATAAATCAACAAATAAAGTTATATTTGATAATCTATCAATTGATTTTCCCTTTGAAAAATTAACATTTATTTGTTCAGAAAATAAAGAGATAGTTAATTTTCTTCCTAAAATTTTAACTGGTAATGAAACGATTGATAGTGGATCAATTCTTTTGGATGGAATTGAAGTTGGTGAAAAAGAATTAAAAGATAGTATTTACTATGCTTCATCATTTAACACTAATTTAATGCCAAATATTACAATTAAAGATGTTCTTGAAACAGCTAATGATGCTAATGAAAGAAATGAAAAATTATCAAAAGAAAGATTAAATTCTTTTTATGAGAATTTTCAAATTAAAACATTAATTGAAAAAAAGACTGATGAGTTTAATGAAAATAAAATTAGTGAAAATAAGAAAAATATTATTCTGTTATTAGAAGCAATTTTGAAATGTAAACAAATTATTGTTTTTGAAAATTTTCCACTTATTACATCAACTAAAGCAATCAAATTTTTAATAAAATATTTGAAAAAAAATAAAATAATTTTAATATCAACCGTAAGTGATCCAAATATTTTTAATAATATTGAATCAAAAAAATATTGAATAGATAATAATGGATCATTAATGCTTGATGCTATTATAAAAAAAGATGAACTAATTGAAGAAAAAGATAAAGAAAAATCTGAATTAGAAGAAGCTAGATTAGCAGAAGAAAAAGCTAAAGAAGAAGCTAAATTAGAAAAAGAAGAAGCAAAAGAGAAATCTAAATTAGAAAAAAAAGAAGCTAAAGAAAAAGCTAAATTAGAAAAAGAAAAATCTGAATTAGAAGAAAATAGATTAGCAGAAGAAAAAGCTAAAGAAGAAACTAGATTAGCAGAAGAAGAAGCTAGATTAGAAGAAACTA
>CAMQYY010000003.1 GCA_947039515.1 uncultured Ureaplasma sp. | reverse complement strand
AAAACAGAATCTCCTAAAGTAAAGGAAGAAGTTAAAACAGAATCTCCTAAAGTAAGGGAAGAAGTTAAAACAGAATCTCCTAAAGTAAGGGAAGAAGTTAAAACAGAATCTCCTAAAGTAAAGGAAGAAGTTAAAACAGAATCTCCTAAAGTAGAAGAATAATTTAAATGATGTATATAATGAATAATATTTATGTACATGATTATAATGATTATTTTTATTTTTTTGATAAAATATAATATCTATAGAATATTATATGAATGAAAGAACATTTATCAAATGAGTAAATTACAAGAAGGATTATTAAAGGAATAATATGAAAAAAATACACACAGAATCACAAACATGCACTTTTCTTTGCGGATCATGTAGCAATTCATTTATTATTGAAACAACATTAAAAGATAGTAATTATAGTGTTGATGTTTGTTCAAAATGTCATCCATTTTATATTGGTAAAACTTCAGGAAAATCACTTAGTGGTAAATCTGAAAAATTACAGAAAAAATTTGAAATAGGAAAAGAACGAATCTCAGCAAAAGTTGAAAAAACTAAAAAAGTTAGAAAAGCTATTGATTCATTTGGTTTTGATAAAATATAAATTTTAAAATAATAAAAAGCACTGGATTATCTGGTGCTTTTTATTAAATAGTAGGTAAACATGCAATATAATATAAAACTTTTTAATACATTAATAAAAGTTAATGAAAAAAAAGAATCACTAGAAAAAGAGCTTGAAAATGAGGGTATTACATTTGAAAGAAGTACACAAATAAAAAAGCAAATGAAAAATATAAATAAGGTTAGTTCATTATTTTATAAATATAAATCAATTATTCAAGATTATGAATTAGCTGAAAAAATAATAATTGATAAAAATTCAGAAGAAGAAATGATTAATTTTGCAAAAGAAGAAATAAATCAATATAAAATTCAAATACCTCTTATTGAAGAAGAAATAACAATTGCTTTATTACCAACTGATCCTAATAATGATAGAAATGTTATTATAGAAATGAGGCCAGCTGCTGGTGGAGATGAATCAGCAATTTTTGTTTTAAATTTATTTGAAGCATATAAGAGATTTTCAGAATCACAAAATTGAAAATTAACAATTCTTGATTTAAAGAATCAAGCTCATGGATATGATTATATTTCTTTTTCAATATCAGGAAATGAAGTGTATAGTAAAATGAAGTTTGAATCAGGTGTTCATAGAGTACAAAGAGTTCCGGCAACAGAATCAAAAGGCAGGGTTCATACATCAACGATAACAGTTGCTGTGTTACCAGAACAAGATGAATTAGATATAAAAATTTTAAAAAGTGATATTAGAGAAGATACATATAGAGCGAGTGGTGCAGGTGGCCAACATGTTAATAGAACTGAATCAGCTGTTAGATTAACTCATTTGCCAACAGGAATAGTAGCAGCTTGTCAAGAAGGTAAATCACAACATTCTAATAGAGACACGGCTATGAAAATGCTTAGAAGTAAAATTTGAGAATTTGAAAATGAAAAAAGAAATTCAGAATTATCAAATAAAAGAAAAGAACAAGTTGGTAAAGGTGATCGTTCTGAAAAAATAAGAACTTATAATTATCCTCAAAATAGAATTAGCGACCATCGTATTCTTCTTACATTAAATAAACTTGATGAAATAATGCAAAATGGAAATATGAATGAAATAATAGATCCCTTAATCGCTAATGAGCAAGCTACTTTAATGCTAAATATAGGTATAATGTATGACGAATAAAGAAATTCTTTACAAAGGGAACAAAATTCTAAAAGAAAATAATTTACCAGAAAATATCGCATTAGATATTTTATATATTGTGAATTCAAAAATTAAGAATATCAATGATTATTATGAATATCAATTTTTAAAAATTGATATAAATCATCAAGAATATTTTTTCAAAATCTTAAATGAATATTTAAACAAAACACCATTAAATTTTTTTTCAAAAACAAAAAATTTTTATTCTAGAGAATTTATTATTAATAGCAATGTTTTTTGTCCAAGATATGAAACTGAAAAAATCATTGATATTTTAAAAGATAATATTGGGTTAAACGAAAAAATTAATATTTTAGACTTATGTAGTGGTTCAGGTAACATTGGACTAACTGCTGCTCTAGAATATAAAAATTCATATGTAGAACTAATTGATATTGATAATAATGCAATTAATAATATTCAAGATAATATAAATAAATTTAATATAAAAAATGCTAAAGTAATATTTTCAAATTTATTCGAAAATATTGATTCAAAATTTGATGTAATTCTCATGAATCCTCCATATATAGAATGAGGTGATCTTAATGTTGATGAAACTGCAAAGAAATTCGATCCAAAAAAGTCATTATTTACTGAAAATAATGGACTTTATATTTATTATCAAGTATTAGAACAATCTAAAAGATACTTGAATAAAAAGAGTTTGATTATTTTTGAAATTGGACATAATCAAAAAAAGAAATTAGAAAAATTTTTAAAGGATAGAGATATTAAAAACTTTGATTTTATTAGTGATTATTTTAATAAAGATCGTTTTTTAATAATTAAAAATTTATATGATGTTTAAAAAAGAGACAAAAGATTTAAAAGAAATAGTGGAATGATTAAGAAAAGGTAATATTCTTTGTACTGAAACAGATACTACAATAGGTTTTTGTGCTTTGAATGAAGAGGTTTTATATGAAGTTAAAAAGAGAGACAAAAATAAAAAATTTATAAAATTTGTTCGTTTTTTATCATTATTAGATGTATTAGACCCATTGCAAAAAAGATTCATGTCAGAATTTTGGCCTGGAAGAACTACACTTATCAAAGATAAAGTAGCATATAGAAGTCCAAGAACTTTTTTAATTAGACAATTATTACATGATGTAAATTGAATGTACTCAACTAGTGCTAATATTAGTGGTGGAGCACTTCATAAAACTATTGAAGATGTGTATGAAGAATTTAAAGATAATGATAAAATAATGTATGTTAGTGGAGCATTAAAATATAGCATTATATTAAATGTTCCTTCAACAATAGTTGATATAGATGAATGAAAAATATTGAGACGTGGTGATACTGCTGAAGATGTAGATGAATTTTTTGAAAGATATGTAAATGCAAAAAAATAAAATATATATATCATCAGATCATGCTGGATATGAACTAAAAGAATATATCATTAAGGAATTAAAAAATAAATCTAATTTCAATATCATTGATTTAGGAACTAATTCTTCTACTATTAGTGTAGATTATCCTGACTTTGCATTAAAACTTGCTAAAAGTGTTAATAGTGATGAAAAATCATTTGGTATTGGTATTTGTGGAACTGGTATTGGTATTAGTATTGCCTTAAATAAAATAGATAATATAAGAGCTGCTCTTGTTTATAATAAATCAACAGCAAAATTAAGTAAAGAACATAATAATGCAAATATCATTGTTTTCGGATCAAGAGAAATTAAATTTGAAGATGTTATCGAATATATAAATATATATGAATCAACTAAATTTGAGGAAAGACATCAAAAAAGAATTGATAAAATTACTAATTTAGAATAAAAAATTAAATATAATATATTTTTAGGAAACAAGAAAAATGGAAAAAATTATTAATACTAATGAATTTAAAATGAATAATTTTGATGGTCCTTTAGATTTACTTGTTTCTTTAATAAAAGATCACAAAAAAAGTATTATGGAAATTAATATTTCTGATATTACTCAACAATATTTAGATTATGTTAATGAAAATATTAAGGATATATTAATTGATGAAGCTAGTGATTTTATACTAATGTCCACCTATTTAATTGATTTAAAAGCTAAAACATTAATACCATATTTAAATCCTCAATCTAATAAAAATGAAACTGAATTTGAAATTGAAAAATTTAAAAGAAGAATTTTTTTATATGCACAATATAAAAATGTTGTTTCTGAACTTAGAGAAAAACAATTTGAAAGGTTTAAAAAAATATCAAAACTTCAAGATGAATATGAAAAATATTATCTTGAAAATATTCCTGATGCTCCATTAGCAAAATCTATTAGTATAGATAAGATTATTTATTCATGAAGAAATGTTTTAATTAAAAATAGGCAAAATAAAGTTGAAATTCCTTTTTTAATTAAGGTTAATAAAATTGATGTTGAAAAAATTCAAACTGATATTATTGAATTTATAAACCAAAACACTTTTACTAGTTTATTAATTGAGGATTATTTTAAAAATATTGATAAAAATATATTTAATTTTGAATATGCATGTGGTGTTTTTGTCTCATTATTGGTTTTGGAAAAAGATGGTTTAATTACTATTGAACAAGAAAATCATAATGCTCCAATTTTTATTACTAAAAATTTAAATAAAAACATAACACGAGATGAAAATTTACTTGAAGTCAATGAAGCAATTAAAAAAAATGATGAAATTCTAAAAGAAGCACTTTCTAATTTAAAAACAACAATTAAGGATGAATAATGGATAAAAAAAAGATTGATATTAATGCTGATAGTATTAAAGAAGATTATGATGAATCTTCTTTAAATTTATTTTCACTTAATGATGATTCCGATATTCTTGAGAATCAAGATTCATATGATACTAATAAAATAAAATCAATAATGGAATCTGCTCTTTTTGTTGCAGGAAATGCTGGTTTAGGTTTAAGTGATTTGAAAAAGGTAACTAATATTTCTATTAAAGAAATAAAAAAAATTCTTAAGGAATGATCTAAAGAATTAGAAAATGACTCATCTAGAGGAATTAATATTATGAATTATGGAGAAAGATATAAATTCTTTTCAAAATCTTCAAATAGAGATTATCTTTCTAATCTTATTACAATAAAATATAAAAATCCTTTGTCTGCAAGAGTAATGGAAACTTTAGCTATTATTGCCTATAATCAACCTTGTACTAAATCTAAGGTTGAAGAAGTGAGAGAAAAAGATCCTACTCCTGCTATTCAGAAATTATTAGAATTAGAATTAATAGTTGAAGCTGGTAGAGATACCACTCCTGGAAAACCTTTTTTATATACTGTTACTCATAAATTTTATGATATTTTTGGTATTAAAAATACAAGTGATCTACCAAGTATAAGTATTGATCAACCACTTGAGGATGAAGATATTGATTTTTTCGATAGTAATAGATATGAGGATTAGATTATGAGCAATAAAATTAATCAAAATGATTTAGTTAATTATTTAAAAAATTATGGTTTTATTTATCAAAGTTCTGAAATATATAATGGGTTAGCAAATGCTTGAGATTTTGGACCTATTGGTGTTTTATTAAAAAATAATATAAAAAATTTATGATGAAAAGAATTTATTACTAAAGTAGATAATATGTATGGGCTTGATTCTGCTATTATTTTAAATTCTGATGTTTGAAAAGCTTCAGGACATTTATCTAACTTTTCAGATCCTCTTATTGATTGTAAAAAATGTAAAAATAGATTTAGAGCCGATAAACTTGTTGATGATGGCTCAATAAGTGAAAATAGTAATAATGAAATTGTTCAAAAAATATTAAAGGATAATAAAATATCTTGTCCTTCTTGTAAATCTCAAGAATGAACAGATATTAGAAAATTTAACTTATTATTTAAAACTGAACAGGGTGTAATTGAAGATAAGAAAAATACATTATATTTGAGACCAGAAACTGCTCAAGGCATCTTTATAAATTTTAAAAATATCCAAAGAACAACAAGAGCTAAATTAGATTTTGGAGTTGGTCAAATAGGAAAAGCTTTTAGAAATGAAATAACTCCTAGTAATTTTATATTTAGAACAAGAGAATTTGAACAAATGGAAATAGAATTTTTTCATAGACCTGAAAATTCAAAAGTTATTTTTAATGATTATCAAAATAAAATAAATTCATTCCTAATAGAAAAATGTAATTTAGATAAAAATAACCTTAGAATCTATAATCATCCTAAAGAAAAGCTTTCACATTACTCATCAAAAACAATTGATTTTGAATATCTTTTTGCACATGGATGAGGTGAATTATGAGGATTGGCTGATAGGTCTAATTTTGATTTAATAGCACATCAAAATGCCTCTAAAAAGGAGTTAGATTATTTTGATACATCAGTAAATAGTAGAATTATTCCATGTACAATTGAACCTTCTGTTGGTGTTGAGAGATTGTTATATGCTATTCTTTATGATAATTATAAAATTGAAAAAATAGGAGATGAAAATCAAAGGGAAGTTTTAACTTTACCAATTGAATTATCGCCATATAAAGTAGCCATTTTACCTTTAAATAATAAATTAGAAATTGAATCTAAAGAAATTTATCAAAAAATATTAGATTTGGGAGTAAGTACAATATATGATTCATCTGGAAACATTGGAAAAAGATATCGTAGACAAGATGCTATTGGAACAAAATATTGTGTAACAATTGATTTTAATACTAAAGAAACTAACTCAATAACTATAAGAGAGCGAGATAGTATGAAGCAAGAAACAATTGATATTAAAGATTTAAAAGTATTTTTAACTGAAAGAGGAATACATTAAAATATAATGGATTTTGAATTAATTAATAGATTAAAAGAAAAAATTGATATTGAAAAACTTATATCAAAATATATAAATATTCAGAAAAAGGGAGCAAATTATTGAGCAATTTGTCCTTTTCATAATGACTCAAAACCTTCACTATCAATTTCACCACAAAAAAAAATGTATAAATGTTTTAGTTGCGGTGCTGCTGGTGATTCTATAAATTTTGTTAAAAATTATAAAAATATAAATTTTTTTGATGCCGTTCTTGAAACTGTAAAAGTAATGGAAATTTTTGACTTTGATCTCTCAAGTTTTACAATGCTAAAAGTGATTAGTGAAGAAAATGATAATCTTTTTAAAATAAATGAAGACGCTTCGAAATATTTTTCAAATTTTCTTAAAAATATTGAAAATAAGAATGCATTGGAATATTTACATTCTAGAAATATTAGTGAAGAATTAATTAAAAAACATAATATTGGTTTTGCACCGAAGGACAATTCTATTCTTATTGATCTTCTAACTAATAATGAAAATATACTCAATAATAACTCAGATGGTTATAATAATTTAGATATAAAAAAAGCAGGATTAAGCACCATTATTGATGGGATATATAACTCTTTTTTTTATAATAGAATAATATTCCCTATCCATAATAAAGATGATAGAATTGTTGGTTTTAGTGGAAGAGTTATTGATAATAAAGAACCAAAATATTTAAATACTCCAACAACAGAAATTTTTAATAAAAATAGAACTTTATATAATTTAAATAATGTTCTAAAAAATATTAAAACTGAAAAAATTTATATTGCAGAAGGTTTTATGGATGTGATTGCAATTGAAAAAATTGGAATTGAAAATATAATTTGTACAATGGGAACTAGTTTTGGAAATGAACACATAAAACTATTGAAGAACTTATATGATTTAAAATCAATTGTTCTATGTTTTGATAATGATGAAGCTGGCATTGAAGCTAGTATAAAAAATGGTGAGCTTCTAAATAAACATTATGATGTTTTTGTGGTTAACTATAAGTCTAATTTTAAAGATATTGATGAAATATATAATAAAGAAGGACCGGATAAAGCTTTAAATATACTTAAAAATGTTGATTACTTTTCAATTTTTCTTTTAAAAAGAATATCTAAAAAATATAATTTTGAGGATGACAGTGATTTAAATTCCTTTATAAAAGTAAGTCAAAAAATTGTTAATGAAATAAAAAGTGATTTATTTTATATAAAAACAATAGAAATTATTTCAGAAATAACATCTATAAGTGTTGATAAATTAGAATTAATTTATAAAAAAAATAAAAAAGGGGTGATGAATAAATCTTATTATGATAATAGAAAAGATGAAAGAATATTTTTTAAAAATGATAATATAATTAATATTCCGATTAAGGATAGTTTGGAACTTGCTCTAGTTAATTGTTTTTTTATAAATAGAACAATTAGTGACGAATTTAATAAAAATAAAATAGTTCTAAAGGATAAAGAAATTTTAGAATTATATTCATTTTTAGAATATTTTTATGAAAAGAATCCAAATTTATTAAGTGCTAAATCTTTAAATATTTCTACGATAAGTACTTTTTTAGAAAAAATAAATAGCAATAAAAAAGAATTGATATGACTATATATAAATAAACTATATTCTATATCTGTTAATAGAGAAGATAAACAAAATAAAAAAGCTTTTGAAGAAATTTATAAACAATTAAAAATAGAAAAATTAAATATAAAAATCGATGAGGAATCTTTTGATAAAACAAAAAAGATTATAAATGATAGAGAAAAAATAAAAAGTAACAAGTAATTATGAAGACTAATAAAAAATATATTATATCTCTTGATCAAGGAACAACAACTTCAAGAGCAATTATCTATGATACTAGTGGAAATATCATAGATAAAAAGCAAATTTATTTAACTCAATCATTTCCGAAAAAGGGTTGGGTTGAGCATGATGCTATTGAAATATGAAACTCACAATTGAGTTCTCTACAGCAAGCTATTAATTCAAGTAATATTGACTTAGATCAAATTATTGGTGTTGGAATATGTAATCAAAGAGAAACTATTGTTGCTTGAAATAGTGAAACATCAATGCCTATATATTCTGCTATTGTTTGACAAGATAACAGAACTAAAGATTATTGTGATGAATTAAAAATTCATACGGATACTATTTATGAAAAAACTGGTTTAATAGTTTCTCCTTATTTTAGTGCAACCAAAATAAGATGAATATTAGATAATGTTCCTAATGCAAGAGAATTAGCAAAACAAAATAAATTAAAAATAGGTACTATTGATTCATGATTAGTTTACAAATTTTCTAAAAATACAACATTTGTTACAGATTATACAAATGCATCAAGAACTATGTTATTTAATATAAATACAATGCAATGAGATGATGAACTTTTAGAACTTTTTAATATCCCTAAGAATGTCTTACCAGAAGTAAAAAGTTCTGCTGAAAATTATTGTGATATATATCATGAATATTTTTCATCAAATAATAAAGATCTAAAAATACCTATTTTAGCAATTGCTGGAGATCAACAATCTTCATTATTTGGTCAAAAATGTTGAAATAAAGGAGATATTAATATTACCTTAGGTACTGGAGCTTTTATCTTAAGTAATCTTGGCAACCAGAAAATTTTATCAAAAGAAAAGTTATTAACTTCAATAGCATGCAATATTAAGAACCAAGAAATTGATTATATAATGGAAGGCTCTATTTTTAATTGTGGTAATGTAATTCAATGATTAATAGATGATCTTAAAATACTATATAAAGATTCTGAGTCAGAGTGATATGCAGATTTAGTTATCGATGATAATGTATTCTTTGTCCCTTCACTTCATGGTTTATCTGCTCCTTATTGAAAAGATAATTTTAGTGGTGCTATTTTTGGAATCAATAGAAAAACAAAAAGAGAAAATATTATAAAGGCATCTTTAGATGGAATTGCTTATCAAATAAAAGATGTCATTGATATTATTAAAAAAGAAATAAATTTATCAAAATATAAATCTGTTAATGTTGGTGGTGGAGTTAGTAATAATAAGTATCTTATTCAATTTTTATCAAATATGCTTCAATCAAATATAAGTTTACCCATATCAAAAGAAACATCTGCATTAGGAATATTCTATTTGATAGGTATAAGCAATAAAATATGAAATACTAATAATTCGATTCCCAATTTTCCTATTCCTGATCAAATAAAACCAGAAATAAGTAAAATTGATATGAATAAAAAATATAAAAAATGAAAATCAGCAGTTAATATGTGTATAAAATGAAATGATGATACAAATAATAAAAATTAAAAAGAGAAAATATGAAAAGATATAAATCATTTATTAATAATAAATTTATTGATAATAAAAATTTAGTTGAAATAAAAGATGTTAATGATGACACTATCATTGGTTCTATCCCAAGTTTATCTAAAAATGATATAGATAATGCTTATGAAAGCGCACTAGAAGGGTTTAATATATGATCAAAAGAACCGCTTCAAAAAAGAATTGATTTTATGAATGTTATGAAAAATGTTTTAATAGATAATGCTGATGAATTAGCTGATATTATGGTTAGAGAAATAGCAAAAAGTAAGAAAGAATCTCGAACAGAAATAGTTAGAAGTGCTGAATATATAGATGATACTATTAATACTTATATTCAGATGATGGAAAATCCTCTTTCATTTAATTCAGATGAGTTAAAAATTAAAACAAAAAGTGCGAAATATATTTTGCAACCATTAGGTGTTATTTTAGCAATTCCTCCATTTAACTATCCAATAAATTTATTAGTTTCTAAGATAGCACCAGCTATTATTAGTGGAAATTCAATTGTAATAAAACCTCCAACAGCAGGTTCTATTGTAACATGTAGGTTTATTGAACTTTTAAGTGAGAAAAATATACCTAAAGGATTAATAAATTTAATAACTGGTAGAGGAAAAGATATCGGAGATGACTTAGTTATCAATAAAAATCTATCTATGATAAGTTTTACAGGTAGTAGTCTTGTTGGTAAGAATATTGCTAAAAAGATAAATTTAATTCCAATTATTCTTGAACTTGGTGGAAAAGATCCTGCTATTGTTCTTGAAGATGCTGATATTGATTTAACGGTTAAGGAAATTATTGCTGGAGCTTTTTCATATAGTGGTCAAAGATGCACTGCTATAAAAAGAGTTTTAGCTCATGAAAATATTCATGATATTCTTATTGAAAAATTAAAAATTGAAATTGATAAATTAATTGTTGATTATGCAACTAATGAGAAAGCTAATATTACACCTTTAATTAATAAGAAATCATTAGATTTTAATTTATCTTTATTAGAGGATGCTAAAAATAATGGTGCTATCTTACATAATGATATAAAATATGAAAATACATTATTATCACCTGTTTTGATTTCTAATGTTAATCTAAATAGTAAAGTTGCATGAGAAGAACAATTTGGACCTATTTTACCTATTATTAAGTTTAAAAACATATCAAAAGCAATAGATATCTCTAATCAATCTAATTTAGGTTTACAAGCATCTATCTTCACAAAAGATTTAGATTTAGCTGAAGATATAGCTATTAAAATAGAAAGTGGGACAGTTAATATAAATAAATCTTCATCAAGAGGTCCAGATATTCTTCCTTTTTTTGGAATAAAAGATTCTGGATTTGGTATTCAAGGAATTAAATATGCAATTCTCTCAATGAATAGATTAAAAGGTATTGTTAGTAATAAATAAAAAAAATCTTCATTATGAAGATTTTTTTTATTTATTTTTCTGATTGTCAAATAATGTAATTTAAACTATTTTCATTAGTGTTTGATAAGCTATTTTTTATTTTTGTAATTATTTTAGGATTATCTATATTTCATTCATATTCATTTATTCTAAAAGTAGAATAACCTCTATCCTCTAAAAAATATTGTCTATCAATGTCTTCAAGTGTTAATTTTTCAGTTCTATTAGTTTTTCACTTACAAATTAATATCGCCTTAACAATTTCATTGGTTTGTCTTTTTCTAATTAAAATATCTATTTTTTTGCTTCCAACAGGAAAATCATTAGAAATAACATATTTATCAGATAAAGTTTTTACTAATTCACCATATATTTCTTTGACTATTGGTGCAGAAAATAACTCATTTTCAACTTCATTTTCTTTTTCAATTTCATCATCAAGATCGTCTATTGATAAATTATTATCATTCTCAATAATTTCATTTTCTTCACTATCATCAAATAAAGATGTAGCTATTTCTTTTGTTGAAAAATCTTCTACTTTTTCAATTGTTTCAATTGTTTCAATACCTTTTTCTTCACTAATACCATCAATATATTCTATAAATTTCTTAAAAACTATAGCATTTTTGTTATTAACATTAGCTATTTTAATTTGATGACCATAAAGTGATTTTACTATTATCATTTTACTTCTTGCTCTTGTAATAGCAACATTTAATCTATTCATACCACCATTGGTATTCAATGGTCCGAAATTATTTTTAATAATACCAAGACTATTTGGACCATATGAAATTGAAAGAATAACTAAATCTCCTTCATTACCTTGAACATTTTCAAGATTAGTAATAATTACTTGTCCAATATCAATCATTTCTTTAAGAGAATCAGGAAGTTTTGAAGAATTTTCTATTAATAAACTCTCAATATATTGAGACTGTTTTGAGTTAAAAGTAATTATTAATATCTTTTCATAATTTTGATACTGATTAATTAATATATCTATAACTTTTTCAGCTTCCTTCTGATTAATTTGATCTCAATTACCATTAACATTGTAAACTTCAATAGAATCCTTGTCATTTATTCCTTGTTTAGTTGCGACTTCAAGATTATTTTTATAAATAAATTTATTAGAAAATTCTATTAGTTGTTTAGATTCTGAACGATAATGATTTCTCAAATGAAACTCATTTCATCAAGATACTTTTGCTCTCTCTAATAAAGAGTCTTCACGATCAAAATCATCAATATCAAAATCACTTGTCACTAACTTACTAGCAAAAAATGAGGAAGGTTTCAATTGTTTATCATCACCAGAAACAACTTTAATATTAGTTCTATAAACTAATGGATATGCTCTTTCAAGAGATATTTGACTAGCTTCATCAAAAATACCATAATCAAATTCATCTCTAATTAAGGGGATCATATCAGCAACATTATCTGGTCTAGCTACTCATATTGGGAATAATTTTTTTAATGATGTGTAATATTTTTTAACAAATTGAGCTACAGGTGGGTGGCTAGATGAAGATGCTAATCTTAGTAAGTTTGCTATTTCATTCTTTTCATCTTTTGATAATCTAATTAAATAACTTCTTAAATTATTAATATACTTTTTAAAAGTTATTTCCTCTACTAGTGAAGCTGCTCTTTGTGACTCTTTTCTCAATTGAATAATAATATCTTGTAAATGAATTCCTTTTATCTCTAAAAACATAGGATTTTCTTTGATAATTCTATTTCACATAGAAATTATCTTTAATTTTAAAAATTGATCATGATTAATAGGTGTTGTTATTTTTTGAATAATAGGTTGCATTTTATCGAAATCAAATAATATTATTGGGTTTAGATATAATGATTTTATGTACGGCTTAGACAATCATTCTCATTCTTTTATGATTTCTTGATTTAATGGTTCATATAACTCTTTGAATTGATAGATGTTAAGTAAAAAATCGAAATTATAATTAAACATTTCTTTATATTTAATAAGTTCAGTAATACTAGTTGACTTTAATGAATCTATATCAGAATTAAAATCATATATCATTTCAAGTATTTCATCTTTTTTACTATCAGCTGATCTTATTTGTTTTATATTTAATTTTGAATCCTCTACATTTTTAATTAAGGATTGATTAATTATAAATTCAGCATAAAATATTTCTTTATCATTATTTTCACTATTTTCATAGATTTCTAAAAAAGTAGGTATTTTATCTGAATTTGATTGTAAAAAGTCTAATCAATTATCTTTTGATATAGCTTTTTTGTGCTTATCTATAAAAATTTCACCTTTTGAAATAATTTTTTTAATTTCATTATTTGATAAAGAAACAAAAGAACTATCTTTATCGAAGATTCTTTTTTTAAAATTAATATAAGTTGTTAATTGATTTAAAAAATGTATTTTTTCCTTTGGATTTTTTTCATTAAAAATATCAAAATCTTCAGATTTATTTTCTTCCTTAAAAAGAAAAAAATTATTTATTAAGTTATTTAATTTATTCCCACCTAATAAAAATTTTTCAATCATTTTAGTTTTTGAATTAATTTTATCAATAATAAATTTAAGATTTTTGTTTACATCTGATAATGATTCATCTTCTTTTTGTAAGTCATATTTTTTTATAAATTTCTTAGTTGCTAGATAACTTATAAATAAATCATCTATTTTAGAAAAATTATATTGTTCAAAAATGGATTTTATATCTTCATAAAGACTTTGTTCTTTATTTGTTAAAGGGGAAGTATAATTTTGAAGTCATTCAGTACAAATTTGTTCACCTAAAGTTTTTTTAAGAAGATCGTATTCACTATAATCCATTTTAAAAATACCATCTGAAAAATCTTCTATTTTTCAATTTTTATTAACTAAATTTTTTAATTCAATGTATCAATCTTCGTAATTTTTAGAAAACATTAATTCATCTTGACTAAATTTGATTGGTTCGATTGTTGCTGATTTAGAAAATCTTGATGGTTCTCTATATCATTGAGTTCCTAATAACGAATCTAAATTAGATATTTTTTTATAAAAATTTTCTTTATTTGTTGTGTCATAAAGGAAAAGTGCAAATTGAGAAAGTGTTTTCATTCTTTCAGTTAAAACTTCAAGTGCAGCCTTTTTTTCGGAAACCATTAAAGATGTTTTACCTTTTATTAATGCATTACAAATAATATTAGAAATTACTTCTGATTTACCTGTACCAGGCGGACCATAAATAACTGTTGACTGAGAAAGTGATGATGCAACTGCATATTTTTGATAAATATTTAATGGTTGAGTTAATTCAAAAATATTATTACTTTTAATTATTTTGTCTTCAAAATATTCATTAGATTTAAATGAACTATCAATTTGATTTTCAAATGGATCAACATCTTGATCAATTATTTTTTTAAGATCTTCTCCTAGTGCTCCTCCTCCTGGTTCAAAAATACCAATTAATGAATAAGGTAAAATTTCAAATGAAGTAGCATCATAAATTATTTTTTTAGCATCTTCATTAACAAATGGAAGTAGATTATTAGTATCATATGGAACATCATAACCTAACATACTTTGATATCTTTCAACATATTTTTCAAAAGAAACATTTTCAAAAAGTTCTTCAATAGTTGTATTTGTAGGAAATTCTTTATTCATAAGAACTTGAATCTTTTCATTAACAAATTTTTCATCAATAATTTTTCTAATGAATAATTTTGTTCCTTCTTCAACTATTTCAACTTTATATAAAATTAATGGTGCTTTAACAGCAGAATTAGAATCTATTTTACCTCTTAAGAATTGATAGGCAATATATAGAGGTCAAACAGTTGTATCTTCAAAGTAATTTTTAGCTAGTCTATTTAAGGAAATAAATTTTTTCTTGTGTCCTTTAATTTGATCAACAAAATATGCAATATGCTTTTTTTTATCATTTTCAAAATTAGAAGATAATTCTGCTTTTCTAGAATCTGTTATAATCAAGTTATTTTGATTAACAATTTCAATAAATTCATCAATATTATTAGAATTTTTTAAATTAGATTCAAAATAACCAATATCACTAGCTGATGAAATAGGAATTATCGATGTCTCACCATTAATAAAGTTTAAAAAATCTTCTTTATTTATATATTTAAAAATATCAATATGCTTTAAAGATATTTGGCTTTTTATACAATAATCAATTGAATGTATTTTTACCAAATTTAGTAATTTTTGTTTTATTGCTTTTTTCATCTACTTTAATATTCCTTTTATAATTTCTATATATTCTTTTTTATTATCTCAAATAATATCATGTCCTGTATTCTTTAGAACATGTGTAGATTCTTTAAAATTGGAAAATAATTTTAAATTTTCCTTATAATCACAGAATATATCTTTTTCAGATAAAATTATGTCACACTTATTATAAATTTTTTTGATTTCTTTAAGATATTTATTAACATTTTTCCAAGAAAAAATATCATTAATTAAAAATCTAAATTGCATTTCATTTTTTCAAATATTCTCTTTTTTTTGGTCAATTCAATTTAATCATTCTTGATTATTTAAAAGTTCATCGATATTAAAAATCATATTTTGCTCATAATATAAATTTTCTAATTTATTTAGTGTAAAAAAGGCATTTTTATATATTAAACTACTATATTTAATATATTTATTAAATGGGTTTATTAGAATTATTTTTTTAATATTATTATTAAAATATTCCTCTAAATCCTTTGTAAAAAGAGTAGACATAGAATCTAATATAAAAATTATTTTGTCTATTTTTTTTTCAACAACAAATTCGATTACCTTATTCAAAATTAATTCTATGGATATATCCCTACCCAAATCAATTTCACTAAACCCATGGTTAGGAAGGTCAAAAGAATAGTAATTATAATCTATATCCAAATCTTTAAATAAATTAAAACTATCTTTTCCTGAATTTCTAATGTCATGAATAAAAACTATGTTATCGAATTTCTCATTTTTAATTAAAATATATTCGGAATTATTCAACAAAATATACCTCATATGCTTAATTGACTTTAATCAAAAATTATAGTAAAATTTTATATAAATTTTAAATTTTATATAAAATAAAAACCAATTCAAATTATTGTTATTATTATAAGGAAAAATATGAAAAAAAGCAATAATAATAGAGATATAAATCAAGATAATATAAACAAAAATATTATTGAAATTGAAGAAGAAGAAATAAATTATATTGATGAAGATTTAATCGAAAAAAATAATTTTAAAGTTTTACTTATTCAATTCATTAATGCATTCTTTTTATCTATTTTTAATTTTATAACAGGAGTTAGTGGTTCATGTTATTTATTATTGGTTTCTTATTATGATAAATTTGTTAATAATATTTATATTTTTTCAAGATCAATACCTTTTAAAGAAAAAATAGGGTCATTTTTAAAATTTTCATTTTTTTTAGTTTTATGAACACTTATTTCATTTTTTATAATTTATTTTTATGATTGAATAATTCAAAATTCTTGAGGTAACTTATTTCTTGGTTTTGTTTTAACATTCAATTTATTTTCAATACCAACTTTTTTAAAAATATTAAAACCTGCAATTCCTATATATTCATTAGGAAGTGAAATTTCTAAAAATATTAATGAAAAAGATAGAAAATTAAATATTTTATTATTTATTGGTTCTATTATATTAATCTTGTCTTTATCTATTCTAATTAGATTTATTTCTGAATTTAATGGTGCTGTTTTACCAGTACCAACAAATGGAGGCACTGGAATAACTTTTATGCCTTTTAATGCTAATTTTATAGTTATAGAAGATAAAATTTGAGCTTATTTAATTGGAGGATTCTTATCAGGTGGTCTTTTTTTGATACCTGGAATTTCTTTTATTATTATATTAAATATCTTTAATATAAATTATGATTTATTTAATGCTGTAAGAAATTTAATGATTGGTAATGCTGATCAACTACCAATTATAATTGTTATATTTATGATGTTTGTTATTGGATTATTTTCATCAACATTATTAATAAAATTCTTAAATGCAAAAAAGCCTTTTTTAATTTCTTCTATGGGGTCTGGATTTATAATTGCTTCTATTCCGGTTATTTTAATTTCTTTAAGTGATAATGATTGATTAAATATGGGTAGTAATTATATACCATTAATAGTTGGTTTAATTATAGGATTAATCGCTGCTTTTATCTTCTATTTTATAAATGTTAGAAATGGGAAAATGAATTCAAAAATTTTTAAATTTTTAAACCCAAAATCTATTAATTAATCATATGTATAGATTAGATTTTTTTTTAGTTGAAAAAAATATTATTGAATCAAGAAATAAAGCTCAAATGTTGATTAAAAATAATAATATTTCAGTCAATAATTTAATTGTTAATAAACCTTCTTTTATGGTTAATGAGAATGATGATATAAAAATTATTGATAATTTAAGATATGTTTCTAGGGCTGGAGAAAAATTAAAATTTACTATTGATAAATATGGAATAGATTTTAGAAATAAAAATGTTCTTGATTTAGGTGCTTCAACTGGTGGTTTTGTTGATTGTTGCTTACAAGAAAAATCTAAGAAAATTTTTGCTGTTGATGTCGGAATTAATCAATTACATAAAAAATTATTAAATAATTCAAAAGTTATTAACCTTGAAAAAACAAATATTAAAAAATTAAATAGTGAAATAATAAATGAAAAAATAGATATTATCTTATCTGATTTATCATTCACAAGTTCAACTATTGTTTTTGATTCAATTAAAGATATAGAAAAATCTGATGATCATCTTTTAGTAATTTTAATAAAACCTCAATTTGAGTTAAATGAAAAAATAATTAAAAAATGTAAAGGTCATATTAAGGATCAAAAATATCATAACTTTGCAATTAATAAAATTTGTTCATATGCAAAAGAAAATAATTACATTCTTTTACAAATATTGGAATCACCTATATTAGGAGCTAAAAATAATAATAAAGAATTTATAGGTATATTCAAGCATGAATAGAATTATATTTCATATAGATATAGACAGATTTTATGCAAGTGTTGAGGAAATATTTGAGAAAAAAATTTCCTTATTACCAATGGTTGTTACTAATAAGCATAATAAATCAGTTATTTTAACTTCAAATTCACTTGCCAGAAAATTAGGAATAAAGGCTGGTATGAAACTTTATGAAGCAAAGAAAATATGCAATAATCTTTATATTTCAGAACCAAAATATTACTTATATAAAACATTTTCAAAAAAATTTTTTGCCTTATTAAAAGAAAATATAACATCTAATATTGAAGTAGTTTCCATTGATGAGTGTTTTATTGATGTTACTGATATTTTAGAAAAATATCATAATAGTTATGATGTTTTAGCTATGAAAATAATTGAATTAGTAAAAAGTGAATTGGATATTGATGTTACTATTGGGATAAGTGATACAAAATTTCTAGCAAAAGTTGCAGGAAATGAAAAGCATGAAAATAAATTTCTAAAATTGTTTAAAAAAGATGTAAAAAATAAAATATGGAATAAAAATATAGGTGATATTCATATGGTTGGAGAATCAATGAAATTATTTCTTTTATCGAAAAACATTAATACTGTTAAAGAATTTATGGAATATAATGATCGTGATTATTTAGTTCAAAAATTAGGATTGACTTATTTAAATTTATATAATAATTTAAACGGTAATGGAGATGATGTTATTAATATTGATATGAATATGCCAAAAAGTATCTCTGTTGATCACACATTTAGTGTTGGTGTTGATGATAAGCAAATTATTATTAATAAAATTTATTTATTATCTGAACAAATTTCTAAAAGATTATTATCAAAAAATTTAGTTGCTTCAACTTTTGTTATAAAATATCAGAAAGAATATAAAAAAAATATTACAAAAACCAAAACAATAAAGAGTTATATTAATACAAAGGAAGAAATAGTTACTATATTTTTAGACTTATTTTTGGAAACATGAGATTTCTTCGAAATAAGATTGCTATCAGTATCTGCTAAAAAATTAAAAAAATCGATTAGCTATAAAAAAAATGAACAAATAAATTTGTTCAAATAGTTATTCAGGTGTAATTTCGGCTAATTTATAAAATGTAACTATCTCCTCAATAGTTGTTTTTCCATTTTCAATATATTTATATTCAATATTACCTTCATAATTTCTAAAGGCCATTGCAAAAAATTTATTGTAATTTGGTGGTGGAGGCGGGTCTTCACCTTCTGGTGTTTCTTCTTCTGATGGAGGAGAAATCGTTGGCCCTCAATAATTATTCAAAAAATTAGTTATTGTTAAGTATGTATTAACTCCTTCATAATCTCTAAATGTTTTAACTATTGGATCGTCTTCTTTATTTTCCGTAATAGAATATTCTAAAAATTCTGGAGTAAAACTGAACTTTAAACTTTCATCTATTTTGTTAACTGAATTACCATTACCATCTATATATGTTTCTTTTTGTTTTGAAATGAAATTAATACTATTGTCAATAATTGATTTCGTATTAATAACATCAATATAGTTTACAAAAGATGGAATTACATTTGGTTGATCAACAGTATATCCACCATAAAAAACATCATATAGTTTGGGCATTAAAGCATCTCTTGAAACATTAAAAGACGGTGAATTATAATTTAATAAAAATTCTGCAGCATTTCAATTTTGACCATAAAGTGCTAAATTAGTTTCAGAATAAGCATTAGAACCAAAAGTAAATATATAATTGCCATCATTAATTGCTTTTGTTCCTTTAGCAGCTTCTAATGTAGAGGTTCCAATGGTTTCTAAACTCTCATATTTGTGGTTTTTAGCTTCATAATTAGTTTTTGAATAAAATCTAACATTCGGGTTAGAAAAGTTATTTAAAGTTCAAAATAAACCAACTGATAAGCCTGTAACAACAGCAAATGCAGTGATAGAAAATCCTATTATATATTTTTTAAAAGCATTCATACTTCTTTAAAAGTCCTTAAACAAAAATTATTATTGTGATTTAGCAATATTATACAATGTTCTTAAAATAATACCTGTTCCAATATTATCTTTATCAGCAGTTGCAGCAACATCAAAATGTGAATAATGTTTTTTCATTGTAAATTCTTTTAAGAAACAAGCAGCTCTACTAGATCCTGCTTTTGGTCCTGAAACAGAATTAGCTATATCTGCAAAATTAGATTTCAACATTTTAGTAAACTCATGATGAAAAGGCAATCTTCAAACTTGTTCACCTGAAATAATCGAAGCATCTTCAATTTGTTTTCAAATTTCATCAGAAGTTGATCACACACCTGTATATGTATCACCTAAACTATAAACCATTGCACCAGTTAAAGTAGCTACATCAAATAAATGTGTTGCTTTTAAATCTTTTGCTGCATAAGTTAATGCATCAGCTAATATTAATCTCCCCTCAGCATCAGTATTATCCATTTCAACAGTTTTTCCCGAATATGAAGTAATAATGTCATCCGGTCTTTGTGCATTTGAACTAACTAAATTAAGAACTAATGGCATTACAGCAACAACATTTGTTTTAATTTCATTTTTAACTAATGAATGCAAAGCAGAACCTACAATAGCAGCACCACTCATGTCATATTTCATTCATCTCATATTAGGGCCTGTTTTAATATTCATACCACCGGTATCAAAACAAACACCTTTACCTACAAAAGCATATTTATCTTTTGAACTCGAATTATTGTATTCAATAACCATTAATTTTGGTAAAAATTTTTCTTCATCTGCAGCTTTGCCAACACCTGTTAATAATAAAAGACCTTTTTTAACTAATTCATCATATGACATGATAGAAATTTTAACTTTTGATTTAACATCAGAAAATAAATTTTCCATTTCATCAACAAAAGTTTGTGGATACATATCAGCTGAAGGCATATCTTGTAATTTTCTACAAAATGTTTGATCGCTTGAAATATTAAGTGACTCATTTAGAATTGATTCATATTTTTTAATATCTTTAAAAAGTAAATTAAAATTAACTGTTTTCACTTCTTTTGTTTTTCTAGTATAAGGAGTTTTACTAATAAAATTAAGAGCTGGAGTTAATGAAAAAAAGAATTTTTCATTATCATTTGAATCAATAATAGATAAAAAAGAATCTAAATTAACATTTATATCTATTCCAATATAGCTTTTTAATTGTGATATTAAACTATTATATAATTCATATCCTGAAAATTTTTCAGGCATAATATAGAATAATTTTCCTTTTATTTCTTTATCTTCAAAAATTGAATATTTTTTTGAATTGTCAATATTTTGAGAATCATCTTTTTTAATAGCTGTTAAACTATATTTTGTTTTTATTTTGTTTTCATTTATTTTCATATGATTCCTTAAAAATAATGTATATTAATATACATTATACTATTTAATATAAATAAGATATTAAATATACATTAAAAATTTATGTATATATTCTTATATAGAAAGTAATTATTTTCTTTTTTTAAATCTACTTTTTTTAAAATATAAAAAATGTTTTTATTAGATTTTGAAATTTCAAAGTTATCTGCATTTATTTCCTTTGTTTCAAAATATTTTTTTTCATATTTATCAATAATTGTTTTTAAAATTTTAACAGCATTAATGGGATCTATACCATTAGCAGTTTCTCCAGAAAGCATTAAAATATCAACATCAGATGTAATAGCAAAATAAGCGTCTGTTACTTCTGCTCTTGTTGGTCTTAAATTTCTTTCACAACTAGCTAAAATTTCTGTTGCCAAAATTACTGGTTTTTTTGCTATTGAACATTTTTCAACAATCATATTTTGATATTCCGGAATCAATTCATATGATGTTTCAGTTGCTAAATCTCCTCTAGCAATCATAATTGAATCACAATTATCTATAAGAGAATCAATATTTTTAATAGCAGTTTCATTTTCAATTTTACCAATTAAATAAGGATGATAGTTATTCTCTAAAACTATTTTTTTAAAATTATTCAATTGTTCTATTTTAGTTAAAAAGGATAGAGCAATATATTCACATTTTTCAGAACATGCAAAAATAATATCTTCTTTATCTCTTTTACTCACGTTTTCAGATACAAAATCAATTCTTGGAAATGTTACTTTTTTATTATTAGTTGAAGATCAATCATTACAGCATTCTAAGGTTAAAGAATTTTCATCAATAAATTTAACAATAAGTGTTAAATTACCATCATCAATATAAATATAACTATTTAAGGTAATATTTTTCAAAAGTAAATTTTTATCAAAGTCACCGTATATTGAAAATTCTTTATCATTACATAATAAATTTCCATCAAAAATCATCTTGATTATTTGATTTTTTTTAATTACTATTTTTTCATTAAAATTTCCTAATCTTATTTCAGGTCCTTTTGTATCATAAAGTATTTTAACAATCTTGTTATTTTTTTTAGCTACTTTTCTTATTAGATCAATATCATTTTTTTTTTCATCATTTGAACCATGTGATGCATTGAATCTAAAAATATTTACACCTGATTGTAAAAGGTTAAAAATATTTCTTTCAGTAATTTTCTTATTACTATTTTTAATACTTGGGCCATATGTTGCTATTATTTTTGTCATTTTTGATTAATTCCTTTTTTTCATCTTTATCTTTGATATTTATATTTATTTTTTTTAAAGAGATTATCAAAATATGGATTAATTATTGATATTAATAGAAAAGATAAAATAATATATATCGGTGTTTTTATTGTTTCCTTTAAAATTCTTGGAATTAGATAATAAAAATTTCCATACTTAATTAGACCTGATGGTAAATTTCCATTATGCTGAAATTTTCAAAATTCAATAAATGTAATTGGACCTAAAATAAAACTCATTAAAACTGTGCTAATTACAAATAAAATTGTTAAGTAAATGAAAAGTTTATATCTCATAAAAGAAGTACTATTTTTAAAGTTATTCTTTTTAAAGGAGTAATTGACTATTTCAATTACTATTAGAAATATAACAATAAAAGTAATTGAAATTCCTAAATAAATTTCAATATTATCAACACTAGAACCTGAACTAAATATTTTATTTATAATATCATTAAAGTGAATTAATAAGTATATTATTGAAAAAAGAACAAAAGAATAAATGATTATCTTTTGGATTATTAAATCAAAAATAATTGGTTTTGATTTCATTTTATGATAAATAATGCTAATACAACCGGCTATTATTCCAATCATTAATTCTTGAATACCATACATTCAAAACCAAACACCACCATTAATTAAGTAATTTATAACATCCGTAGCTATTCCAAAAAAAAGTCCTATTATTGGTCCAAAAAATCAACCAACAATATATATTGGCAATCAAGCAAATGATAAGGAAATACCAAATGAAATTAGATTAATATTAAAGAAACCTAATACTATTCTAAGAGCTAACATAAATGCGATTATTACACTATAATTTATTGTAGAAAAAAATTTAACTGGATAAAATGGGAAAACAGTTTTTAGAAATTTTTGTTTTTTAGTTAAAATTTGATATGTTTCTAAATTATGCATTTTGTATAAATTAAAAGATAAAGAAAAATACTTTTTAAAAATTTTTATTTATCACTTTCTTAAAAAGGGAATCTTCTAGGAGGAGGAAACATACTTGGATCACTCATATCAATTTTCCCAGATTTAATATCATTTATATAACTTTGTCTAATACTATTTAATTTTTCAAAATCATCTTTAGGTTTATAATTATGAGAAACAACAAATAATAGAAAAATTATTCCAATAATTACATAAGCTATTATTGTTAAAACAAAAATTGCTAAAAGTCTATCATATGCATCTAAATTTATTGAGATGCATTGTATTCCATTAGGTCAAACTCACGTGATTCCTGTTTTATCTAGGTTGTTAAATATTTTTGTTCAAGAAAAAACAACGGTTCCACTAATTGAAAAATTTTCAATAGATGAAATTAAAAGAAAGAAAATAACTGGCATTATATATGTTGAAATTTTCATAGAATATCGAATATTTTCATTTGATCTACTCTTCTTTAAAGAAGATATTACACTAAAGGCTATTAATGCCATTCCAATGTATATGAATATATTCCCAAATATGTTATTAGGATTATTTAAAACAAGCATATCTTTATAAGGGTTAACTATAGGAGATATAAAAGCAAAAACAGGAATGCTACCATTAACTCCTGAAAATGTTAAACTAATAATACTTGAAACTAATAAAATTACTGCCAATAATGCTACTAAAACTAGTAATATATTTTTAATTATTGGGATTATTTTTGGTTTTGAAGTAAATCTATATAATTTACCATTATTCATATCCATAAACATTAATGATTGAGCCTGTTGTTCAATCATGCTATTTGCTATTTGATTGATAGAACTTGCATTTCTTTGCTCAAATGTACCTAAATTGGGATTGTTATTAAATGATTCTTTTTCTTTATCTATTGTTTTATCTTCTACAATATTAGAAGTTTTAGCTTCATCACTTTCTTTTTTGTCAAGCTTATCAATTAATTCTTTTCTTAAAATAAGAGAAATTTCTTCAATATCTTTTTTTATTGCATTTTTTACAATAATCTTCATATTATCAAGTTCATTAGTTACATTTGATAAATCAATATTTTCTAATTCTTCTATGATAAATTTTTTTTCTGTGATACTTTCCATTAATAAAATATAATCTGGAGTTTGTTTTACTTCTAATTTTTCATTATTTTCTATATAGTTACAAATATTTATTAAATTACTTACAGAATTGTAAAAATTTTGATCTATTGATAATAAAATAGTTGTTTCTTTATAAAATAAAACAACATTTAAATTTTTAATAATTTTTTCATAAATACTTATCATATTATTATTAAACCTCTATAAATATTTTAATAAAAAAAAGCTGAAAATTGTTTTTTTATTATCTGAAAAACTTTTTATTTCCTTATCTAATAAATATAGTTGATTAATTATTATTGTCAAATATTTAACACATACAAAGTTATATGTATTTGCATAATTTTTTAAAACAAATTCATTCATTTCTAAAATGATTGCTATTTCTTTAATATTTTTATTAGTTTCATAGATTTTTTTGAATAATAAAATATTAATTAATTCATTAGAAATAATTGCTATAAGTTGAATTTCATCAATCTTTTGCTCAATTAATTTTTTATATAAAATAAATAGTTCATTAGTGTTTTTTAATAAAAAATTTTTTGTAAATTCAAATAAATTTCCTTCTTGATAAACTGACAAAATATCTAATTTTTCCTCATAATTAGAAGAAATCATAAGCGTTGATAATTTATTAAGTTCATTATCAATTATCATAGAATCTAATGGTAAATTATTAGTAATATTATTTATTTCTTCTATGTTGAATTTATTTTCTTTAAAGAGTTTATTCTTCAAAATATATTCAGATTTTGTTCTATTTGTCAAATTTGGAATAATTATTTCTTTTGTTTTTGATAGAAAGTCATTTATCTCCTTATTAGTAATTACTTTTTTCTTATTATTTAATAAGAAAATAATATTGTTATCACTAAATGATAAAATAGCGTTTATTAATTCATTTACTTTTTTAAAAATTTTAATGTTATTTAAAAATACAGCATCATGGATAATAAAAACTTTTTTTTCAGATTCAAATATATTAATTTGTTTCAATAAATTAATAATATTTTTAAAATCATTTTCTTTAAAATAAATGTTTTGTGGTTTTTGATTTGTTAGTTTTTGAATTTTTTTATCAAGCAAATTTTTATCAGTGTAGTAAATGTTATAAATCATAATATTTAAATATTTTAACTTATTAAATTAAATCATTAACTATTTCTACTCCTTTTGATGTAATTTCTCTACCTCGCATTGTCTTTCTAATTAAATTATTGCTTAATAAGAATGGTTCAATTTTATCTTCAATTGTGTATTGATCTAAATTCAAAGTAGTGGTAATTGTTTTAAGTCCAATTGGTTCTTCATTATTGAATAATAATTTTAAATAAGCAATATCAATAGTTTCGAGTCCTAGTTGAAAAATACTCATTTCTTTTAAAATTTCTTCTACTTTTATATTATTAATAACTTTTAAATAATCATTAACTCTTTTAATTAATCTATTTGCAATTCTTGGAACACCTTTGCAAAAAGTAGATAAGTAATCAATTTCATCTAATGTTAATTCACATTGAAAAATTTCTGATGTTCTTTTAATTATTAATTTTATTTCTTCTATAGAATAAGTATCCATAAAAAAAGAAATACCAAATCTTTCTTCAAGAGCTGATGGAATTTTACCAATACTAGTTGTCGCACCAATTAAAGTAAATTTTGGTAATTGAACTCTAGTTGATTTTGCATTGAAATCTTTTCCAACCATAATATCAATAGTAAAATCTTCTAAAATTGAATATAGAGTTTCAAAACATACAAAACTCATAGCATGAATCTCATCAATAAATAGAAAATCTCCCTCAGAAACAAGTGAAATAAAATTAATAAGATCGGGAATTTTTTGTAATTGAGTACCTTGAATTATTTTGATTTTTTTATCAAAGTAATTTGTAATAATATGTGCTAATGTTGTTTTACCTGTTCCTGGTAACCCATGTAATAGAATGTGATCTAATGGTGTTTCTCTCTTAATAGATGATTCTATATAAACCATTAAATTTTTTTTTAAAAATTCCTTACCTTTGAATTCATCAAATGTTAGGGGTCTAATTTGTTGCTGATTGACTTGCATTTGCAATAACCTTTATAGCCTCTGAAAGAAGTGTATCAAGATCTTTATTACTAAAATCAATATTACTTAGAGCATAAGAAATATTTTGTTTTGAATAAGATAAACTTTCAAGACCTTGTATTAGTTTAACATTAATATTTGATTCATCTCTTGCATATTTAGAATATTTTTCTGTAAGAGTAATGCAAATATTAGCAGCAATTTTATTAGTAATATTTTTAAAATTAACTAACTCTTTAATTGCACCTTTTCCTATTAAATCAACTAATAAATCAATATCATTCTCTAAAATACTAAAAGCTGTGATTGTTCCGATACCTTGAATTTTAATTAGATCATTAAAGAGGTATTTTTGTTTTATATTTTTGAAACCAAATACTTCTTCTACTAGTATATTTTTAAAATCTATTTTAGATATTTTTTCAATATAAACTTTATAACTAAAGGATTTCTCATAACTATCACTATCTATAACATTAACTTGATAACCAATGTTATTATTATCCAAAATAATATATTTCTTTCCTTTGAAAGTAACTTTACCAAATATGTAATTAATCATCTTCACCTCATAAATTTAAATAGAGATAAAAAAGAGAAAAATACTAAACTAAATTGAACTTAGTATTGATGAAATTATTAATATTATAATGAATGAAATGAAATGAAATGAAATGTTTATTTTAAATATTCTTTCAGTAAAAGGTTTTCTTTTTTTAACATATGATTCAAATTCTGATAAAGATGATAATACATCACTATCAATATAAGTAGGTATTTTAATTTTCTTTTTTAATTTATCAATCTTTATAGTATTAATAAATTTTGAAGTACCGTATCTAAAACCAATCATAAAGTTTTGTCTTCCGATTAATCATAATAAATCAAAAGATAAAGCTACTGTGAAAATGCTTAATAAAATATAATGTCAAACTGTTGGTAATAAAAAAGCAATATCTGGCCTAAAACCAAAAACACTAAAAATAGTAATAATAGAAATAATAATAAATAAATTACTAACTATTGATGGAATAATACCATTTGGATAATTAGGTTCAGAACCAAAATTTGAATCATTCTTAGAATTATCTAATGTTTTTTTAAGATTATATCCACTTTTAAAGGAATTTTCTAATCCCTTGTTCATCTTTTAATTTGTTCCTTTGTAGCTAAAACTTTGTGTTCATAATCATCACTTATTGAGTAAAATTTTGGTGTATCTTTTGCAGTATATTCTTTTTGATAATCCAATTCATGACTTGTTTCTGATAAATTAGAGTGAATCTTAGAAAGACTTGGAGAAGCCTTTATTAAAGAAATTGTATAAGGATGTGTAGGGTTTTTAAATATTTCCTTTGTATTCCCTTTTTCAACAATTTTACCTTTATGCATGATTATTAATCTATTACAAATATAATTAACAACAGATAAATCATGTGCAATAAAGATAAAAGTAATTCCTTTTTCTTTAGAAAGTCTTTTCATAATATTTAATACTTGAGCTTGAATAGAAACATCAAGAGCTGAAATAGGTTCATCTGCAATAATTATTTTAGGATTTGAAATTAATGATCTTGCAATTACTATTCTTTGTCTTTGACCACCTGAAAATTCATGTGGGTAACGATAAGCATGTTCTTTTTTTAATCCTACTTCATCAAGAGCATCATAAACTTTTTCTCTTGCTAATGTAGTCTTTAAAAATCTTTTATTAGCATAAAGAAGTGTTTTATTAGTTGTTCTTAATGATCTGTATAATTGAACTATTTCAATAATAGTCATAAATTCAAATTCAAAAGCTTTAAGGTTCTTTAATTTAGTTTTATATTCTCTTTTAATAATGTTGTTGACATCTTTTTTACGTTTAATAGTATCAATAAATGATAATTTTGAATTCGATAATAAACATTTTTTTGTTTTATTACTCTTTTTAACAAAAACTTTTTCAAATTTATTTCTATATTTTTTAAATTCTCTTTTTAAAATATTTATTTCTTTTTTAGAATTTTTTATTTCATTTTTAGAATTTTCATTAAAAAATTGGATTCTATCAATCATATATTCATCATATTTAATCTTGGCTTCTTCATAATTGACTCTGTCTTGTTCATGATTTTCTTTTATTTCTAAATATTCATCAGAATCTATAAAGTTTTTATCAATATTATGATTATTAATTTTTTCTTCAAGAGAAGATATTTTTTTCTTAAAAGTATTTAATTTCTCATCAATTTCCTTTTTTATTTTCTGAGAATCTTCCTTCATTTTATTGATTTTTTTAACTATTTCATCATTATTTAAATAGGAAATTTTTTTATCTTTTTTAATTAAAAGATCCAAATCTATGTGCATTTTTTGATATTCTTTTGATTTTTTAGATTTATCATGTAAATATTCTTCTTTTAGTTCTTCATAATCTTCATCATTAGGATCTAATGCATTTTCTAATGAAGTAATTTCATCAAGTTCTTCACTCAAAATTTGAATTGAAGTTATTTCTGACATTATTTTTTCATATTTTTTGTCAATAAAATTTAATAAGAAATTATTTAAATCATAAATATCAGTTTCTTTGACATAAATAAACTTATCAAATATTGAAAATAAATCTAAAATTCTTTTATATATTTTTAATTTAATATGAGCAATATAATTTTCAGTAATGCTTTTTGAAATCATTATTTGTTGTCTAAAAATAGATATTTGTTTTTTATATGAATCAATTATTGCACTATATAAATTAGCATTTTGTTCACAATATTTAAGGTTTATATCATCTTGATATTCTTTATATTCTTTTTTTATTTCTTCTATTTTTTCATATGTTTCATAATATTCAGGTGAATGTTCAATTTGTTTTTTCGATTCTAAAAACTTTTTTTCTAGTTTTAAATAATTGCTTTCCTCTTGATCAATGTCCAAATTTTTGAATTTTTGTAATTTATCTTTATATAAATTAATAATCTCGTCTTTATAGACATACAACTTAGTCGTTGATATCTTATAATCATTTTCAAAATCTGAAACAATACCTAGTAATCTATTCATTTCATTAATAGATTTCTTATTTTTATTTAGTTCAAAATCTTCTAATTTTTTAATAGCATTTTTATAGTTATCTATCATGTCATGATAATATTCTTTCAAATATTTCTCTGAAATTTTATTATCATCAATTTTAAATTGATACTTAAAACATTTATTAATACTTAGATGATTTTTCAAAAGTTCATTTGCTTCTTCATTAATTGATTTATTAATAATTAAGGGTTCTGATATAAGAGAAATTACATTCTTTTTCGGATTCAAAGATGACATAGGATCTTGAAAAATCATTTGCATATTTTTTGTCAATCAAGACTTTGTTTTTTTTGAAATGTTCTTTTGATTTATTAAATGTCCATCTAAAGAAATAGCACCACCTGACGTATTATATAATCTAATAATAGATTTACCAGTGGTTGATTTACCAGAACCTGATTCACCTATTATTCCAAAAAAATCTCCTGGATAAACATTAAAAGAAATATCATCTAAAGCTTTAAAGAAAATACCATTTTTATTGAAATATTTATTAACATTTTGTACTCTTAAAATAGGTTTTGTTTCTAAAACCTCATTTTCTATAAATAATTTTTTGGTAAGCTCTTTTTTAATCATTATTGTTCTTGTTCTTGTTTCTTTTTAAGAGAATCTTTTGCTAATTCTAGTTTTTCTTTAACATTATTTGGAATTTCATATGGTAAAGCATCTGGATGTAATAGCCATGTTGCTGCTGAATGTGTTTCATTAACTTTAAACATTGGTGGTTGCTTTTTAAAATCTATTTCTCTTGCATAGATATTTCTAATGGCAAATGCATCACCTTTTGGAGGTGAAATCATATTAGGTGGGGTTCCTGGGATAAATCCTAATTCTTCTTTGGAATTAGGATCTGGAGTTGAAGCAATTAATGCTCAAGTATAAGGATGGACAGGATTTGTAAAGATATCTCTAACTTTACCTCTTTCAACAATCATACCAGCATACATAATATAAATATAATTACAAAAATTAGCTATTAGTGAAATATCATGACTAATAAAAATAACTGCTGCTGAATATTTAATACTTAATCTTTTAATTAAATCTAAAACTTTTGCTTGAATAGTAACATCTAATGCTGTTGTTGGTTCATCAGCAATAATAACATCTGGTTCTCCAACTATTGTAATAGCTATTACAATTCTCTGTCTCATTCCACCTGAAAATTCATGTGGATAACTATTAACTGTTTTTTTATAATCAGTAATTCCAATAAATTCTAAGACTTCTTGCATTTTTTCAGTCATAACTTTTATATTTGTTTTTTGTTTATAATATTTTTTTAAAATGATTTTCTTTTCATTTATTTCATCTGATGATAATTTTGGTTCTTGATTTTTAAGAATATATAAATTATTTTGATATTTACGATATTCAGTAATTTTTATAGCTTCAATAATTTGAGAAGCAATTTTTTTCGTTGGGTTAAGACTCATTAAAGGATCTTGAGGTATGTAAGCTATTTTTGTTCCTCTAATATATGGTCATTGCGATTTTTTTAGAGATAAAATATCTATTCCATTTAAATTAATAGAATCAGCATCAATAATAGCATCATCATTAAATCCGATAATAGCTTTAACAGAAACTGATTTACCTGAACCCGACTCTCCAACTAAACCTACTATTTGTCCTCGTCTGATTGAAAAATCAACACCTCTAACTGCTCTTACTAAACCTAGTTTGTTTCTAAAAGAAACTTCTAAGTTTTTAACTTCAAGAATATTATTATCAGTTAATTTATGCTCTTTAGATGTTACATAATTTTTTTTATTTAAATTATTTTCAAACATATTAACCTACAATCTTCGGGTCTAAAGAATCATTTAAGTTATTAGCTATTATTTGAGATGAAAGTGTTATCAATAAAATCATAATTGTTGGAAATAACAATAAGTGTAAATATTGAGTATCAAAGGCATTTTGAATCATAACACCAAGACTCATCTCATCAGTTCCCTTTAAACCTAAGAATACTAATGAAGCTTCAAAAAAGATAACTGCTGGAATCATATTAACAAATCTAACTATTAATCTACCTAAAATATTTGGGATTAAATGAGTAAAAATTATTCTTGTTTGAGAAACACCAATAGTTTTAGCTGCTTGAATAAACTCTGAATCTTTATATTTAATAATAAATGTTCTAGCTGTTACAGCTGGTGACATTCAACCTGTTAAAATTAATGCAAAAGCTATTGTAACTAAGTTTAAGGTTCCATCGGAGATAACTAATGAAAAAATCATTACTCAAACAATTAACGGAACTCCTGAAAGAATTTCAACAATTCTCATCATAGTTGTATCAGTTGTTCTACCAGCAAAAGTTCCTGCTATTGAACCATAAATAGTTCCTAATATAACAGCACCAGTTGCTGCTATTAATGATAAAGTTAAAGATTGTGCTGTTGAATATCATAATAATGCTCATCAATCACGACTTTGACCATCAGTACCACCTATAAATATTAGGTCATTTAAACTTGGAATATTATATGGATTATAACCAGTTATATGTCATGAACCATTAATAAATTCAGCTTTTTCTCAAATGTTATACATTAATTCATAATGTAATAAAGAATTATAAGTATCATTATCTAAAACAATATTAGTAATCCCTGTTATTCCTAATCAAGGAATTCTTGGAGGAAGATTTGAAAGTAATCCTGAAGGTAGTCCACCTGCACTAATGTTAACTGCATTTCAATTTAGTAAAGGAATAATAATTGTACAAAAAATAATAACAGCTAAAAATCCAAGAAAAAAAGTTGCAGGTTTTGATCTGAAAAATCTTCTAGCAACATCAACTACATATCTAGTAGGTTTGCCACTAATTTGGTCAGAATTATCATTTTTATAAATATCAACACTCTTAAAATCTCTTGCTACTAAATCAGGAATTTCTATTTCATCATTTGTGTTTTTTGAATTAGTTTTGTATTTAATTGAATTAAAATAATTTTCCTTATAATTACTCATGAAACTAATATCAGGTAAGTCCTCTTCATTAGAATGATTTGAAATATTATCTTTTTTAATAAAGTTTAATTTATTAGTAGTTGAGTTAACTAAATTAGTTCAATTTTTAACATCTTTTTTAACTTTTAATCTTGCTCAATAAGATTTTATATAATAAGTAAAACCAATAGAATTTTTATCAGCTAATGTAATTCTTGGATCAATTATTGTATATAGAATATCTACTAAAATTTGTAATCCAAAATAAATACATGAAAAGAATAATGTAATAAATAAAACTAAGTAAATTTCCTTATTTTGAATTGAACTAATTAAAATTGATGATGTTCCTGGAATACCAAAAAATCTTTCAATAATAATTGAACCAGATAATATCGCCATAAAGGATGGTAGTAATACTGAAATGATTGGAATCATTCCATTTCTTAAAGCATGTTTAAAAACAACATCTCTAAATTTTAAACCTTTAGCCATTGCGGTTTTAATATATTCTTGTTGAAAAACATCAACAAGTTCATTTCTTGTATAGTAAATAATTATTGATATTGAAGATAGAACCATTGATGTTATTGGTAAAACCATTGACAATAATGTATCTTGAATAGTAGAACCTGAACTCCCAGGAAGAATAAAGGCGGGTGGTAACCCTAAAAAAGATGATAATTTTAATAAATATAATGCAAAAATGAAAGAAGGAGCAGAAATAAATAACACTGCTATAACATTGATAATTATATCAGGAGTTTTACCTCTATAATATGCCGATAATATTCCAAAACTTATTCCAATAATTGCCGAAAGGACAAAAGCTGGACCAGCTATCATAATTGTATATTGCATTGGTTTTAAAACAGTATCAATAACAGAATTGGATCCTGAAAAATTAACACCAAACCTACCTTTGGTAAAAATTTCTGTTACAAATCTACAAAATTGAACAAAAGGCGAATCTAAAAGTCCTGCATTTTGTAATTTTAAAAAGTAATCAGCATCAGTATCATTATTTGATCTAACAATTGGATAACCGGGTATGGCTTGCATTAAAAAAAAGACTAGTATTAATAATATTAATAAGGCAACAATAGCAAAAGCTACTCTTTTAAAAAAGTATTTTAACATTTATTATTCCTGCCTTTCTTTTAATTTTTTATTTTATAACTCGATATGAATAAGCTTCATTTAATTCGTCATAAGATCAGGTAATATTACCTGTTTGTCTTTTTAATCATTCATCATTATTAAAAATACTATTTGTATTAATATTTGTTTTATTAGCAACTAATGATCAATATTTTGATGCTTCAGCAAGTGAACCAGTATCATATACACCGAATGGTAGAAATGAATACTGAATTGATTTTGAAATTCCTGGAAAAACTAAAGATTTAAGTGATGATCAATTAATTAAATCATTAATTGCTTTTCTAATTGTTGCACTTCTTCCATCATTTTCAAATGGTGTATGATAATCTTTAACAATTAAATCAAAATATGATCTTGTAATATTAGATTTAAGTTGAGGTTCTTTTCCTTCAGGAAAAATATAATTACCAAAATTGTCTAATGAATATGTAGGTTTGTTTTGATCTCACATAGGTTTACCAGTTGAGTCTATAATAACACTTTGACTACCTGTTTCAACTCCATTAATAATTTCGCTAAAACCTTTTTGATAAACTTGAAGATTGTATGGAATCAAATCTGATTTATTTAATTTTTCAGAACCTAATAAATAAGTTTCGCTTGCATTTGTTTTACCAAGATTTGCTGTTGGTATTTTTGATGTGTCTAATGATCCACTATTGAATCTTTCATATGTAACAATTTCTGTTGTTACTTTATAAAACAAATCAATTGTTTCAAATTTACTATAATTTTCAGTTCCAACTGCTCAATTTTTTTTAAAAATAAAACTATTTGGATTAGCATTAAGGTCATCAAAAGAATTTAAATATTCATTATTAAGACCATATGTAATCTTTTGATCATCTATTGATTGAACATAATATGGAGCTGCTGAAACATAATCTTTTCAAACTTGGGTTCCACCATTTTCTCAAAAACCAACACCATATAAAACATTAATATTTTGACTGTTTTCTCAATTTAGAACACCTTGTTCATTTAATACAATATTCTTTTCAGCAATTTGTTTTTCTCATTCAACATCATCAACTATATTTTTAACTGTTTGTTTAAAATACGGTAAGGCTGAAAAATATTGCTTTTGCAAAATATCTAAAATTTCAATTGATGAAAGAGTTGGTTTTTTAAAGAAAACTTTAAATGGTAAAGATGAATTAGATGTATTAATAGCTTTATTAGGGGCATAACTTAAAGTTTTTTCTATATCTATTCCAGCTAATGAAATAAAATAACCATTTGAGCTTATTCTAGTATCAACTGATCTTTGGAAAGATTTAAACCCTGCTCAAAAATCAATTGGTGATAAATATTGATTAACATTTTCTGATTGTGCTATTCCACCAGTTGAATCAACTCATGGAATAGGTCTTATATCAAAAGTCATCTCAGTAGTAGGACCATCAGGATTATTAGTTGTTTCTGCTAATCCTCTATTAAATTCTGTAACTAAAGTTTCAATAGAAGTTTTAGTTCCTTGCGGAACTAATTCAGTTTTTAAATCTCTTTCATATTTTTGACTATCAGAATCACCTAAAATACCATTATTACCGCCACCAACTGTTGCTCAAGTTGTTAAATTAATTGCTGAAGATTGAAAAAAATCTGAATTTGATGAAGTATTAAAACTTGGATTATAAGGTGTTTTTGAAAAAAATGGATCATTTGGTGAAGAGTAATTAAATCTTGTATTTGTTGCTTTATCATTTTTAAATCAATCTCGCATGTTCACAGATGAATTAGCATTAATTGGATTAAAATTATTTTCTCTAACTAAAATTGGTGTGATTGTAGTTGGTCCGTCTTCAACATAAGGAATATTAGGATTTCTACTTGCTATTCAATTTACTAATTCAATTCCATGTCCATATGTATCTAAATTAGATGCTACATTTTTTGAAACATTTGAATTATTAAAAACTCACTGACCAATTAAATTAGCTAATGTTACATAAAAGTTATCAACTTCTGTTTGTGTTTTATTATTTGTAATAATATCAATTTGAGAATTTACAATTGGATCAATATTATTAGTAATTAAAAATGCATTTAAAGATTTTTGTCATGGAAGTGCATTGGGGTCTATTAATGCTTTTTGTAATGGATGTCAAAAATTACCGATTGGATATGTATCAGTAAACATATATTTTAATCAAGTACCTACAGCATTATAATCCGGAGATCAATAAAAAGAAATTAACTCTACATCTCTATTATAGAAACCTTCATTAACTGAAACTGGTGTTCTCAATGTTAAATCAAAACTTAATCGACTATCTATTTGCTTCATAGATTTGTTTAATGAGCTAAAAAAATCCAAAACTCCTGGACTAGGTGCTGAATTTAATGTCGTAAAATTCAATTCAAGTCCTGGAAAAGCTTCTCCGTATTTTAATTCATATTCATTTTGGTATTCATCTAAAATATTTTTTACTTTCAACTGTAAATCAGATATATATTGATTTTTAGAATTATTTATTGCTTGTTTTTCAACTAAAATGTTACCATTTTCATCAACAGGGTTTGGATCAAAACCCATTTCATATGAATCAATACCAACTATATCTCTTGTAATTAGACTAGGAATGATAATGGCAGCAATAGGTGTAATAACAGCAAGAGATGTTAAAGTTGTAATTAATATATTCTTCCATCTCATTTTTATCTCAAATCTGATTTAATTTTTGTTTAAATTAAATCCTTAATAAAATTAAGTACTATTAAGTAACAATACAATTATTTATAATTATATAATAAAAAAGACTAAAAAAGTTTTTAGTATTTTTATAAAAATCTAAAATTAGTAGTAATTTAAACTTTCTGTTGCATTATTTTATCTAATAAATTAAATATATAATCTGCATCATCTTTATCAAAAGAAAGAATGTGAGACCCATTTGGAATAATATAAACTTTTCTTTCATTTGACTTTTTTAATAATTTTTTTGCATATTTAGTATCACTTAAAATATCTGATTCAGATTGAATATAGTAAATATTATTTTTGTTAATAGTGGCAAATAAAGCTCTTCATGCTCTTTTAAAAGATTTTCATGTTGCTAAATGAATTCGATTACTTATTAATTGTTTAGGTTTAACTTTAATAACTCTAATTAGAAAGGAATTATTTGTTAATTTATTATTAAAGTTAGTATAAGAATGAGAATTTATTTTAGTAATATATGTAAAAAATGTTTTTGTTTTTAAAAAAGGTTGTTCAATATAATCATCATTTTCAACGTCAATAACTTTATAAGGCATATTTCAAATCAACATACCATCTATTACATTTGGATAGTATTTATTAAATAATGCAGCTAAAGAAGAACCTCATGATTCACCAATTAGATAAAGTTCATCAAAATCTATTTGAGTTCTTAAGTATTTTAAAACTAAATCAATGTCCTTTAAATACCTTTTAAAATTTTGAGAAGCAATATTTAAATTTTTTCCTTGTCCTCTAGCATCAAAAGAAAAAAATCAAACATTATCAAATACAGGATAATCTCAAAATTTTATCATAGAACTACTACCATTATAACCATTGATAAAAACAACCATTTTTTTCTTATCAATAATTTTATTTTTAGGAAGAACCATTGTAGTTGGTACTTCATATTTAATTCCTGGAACTATTGCTTGAGTAGTTGTAATTCTATTTTCATCAAATTTTTTCATATTACTCCTTTCTTTTAAAATACTTCTTATAACACCCTAGGTAAATTAAATTATATATTCATCTAATATAAAATGGAAATCACTTAAATGAAAAGTTTCTACTAATATAGAAATAATCATTCTTTTTTTTCATTAATTCTCTCATTTTTTTCAAACCTAAACGATATGAAACTACTTCTTGAGCATCGTTTTCAATACATTTATTACAAGCATAAATCTCTGATTCATATCTTTTGTCATCTCACAATTGGGTAATAGAATTACCATCTCTACTAAAATAATAAAGGCCAGTTATTTTTCTTGTAAATATTAAACTTTTAGAATTTTTTACTAATTGAGAAAAATAATCAGGATCTTGATAGGGCACTTTTTCTCTAATATCTTTTAAAGAATAGAATATTTCCTTTTTTGAAAAACAAATTAAGGGAAGACAGTATGGTGAATGCATTTGTCTTTTATCTTTTATTTCCTTCTTAAATAAAAACCAATATGGTCTTACTTTCCTTGTTATCTTATTTCCATTTCATCTAGCAAATGATGTTAATATTAAATCTTTGTCATTATTGATATTATTTAGAATATTTAATGATTCTTTTGTAAACATGTCATCACTATCAAGTATAGAAATGTAATCATTTTTTGCTAAACTATTATTTTTAACATAATTTATAACACTACCTCATTGGCCGTTATTTTTTTTATGATACTCAAAAAAATTATATTTATCTAAATATGGTTTAATAATATTTTCACTATTATCGCTAGAACCATCATCAATTATTAAAACTTGAAGTAAATCGTGATCATAATTAATATTAACAAGTGAATCTAAGCAACTTTCAATAAAATTTTCAGCATTGTACATTGGAATTATAATTGAAAAAGACTTATTCATTATATTTCTCAATTTTGTTTCTAACAATAATATCAACTTGTTCTCTGTTTTCAGATTCAATATCAATGGCACTTTCATATCCGATAGACATTATTTTTCTATTTGAAATCTTTATTTTTGAAAAAATATTAGATTTTTCTAAATCTTCCTGATTTTTAAAATCAAAAAAGACAATATAAAAATATCTAAAAACTTTGTCCAAATAGATTGAATCATTAATTTTATTTACTACTAGAACAGTATTGTATGGTAGTGACATAATATTTTTTAATTTTTTCTCACTAAAATCGCCTTCAACATCAATAAACAAAAATTCAGGATTAATATTTTCTATCAATTTTTGATTCTTATTAAAAAAATCATATGTTAAAATTATTGAAATATTTTTATTTTCTAAGTCTTTATTTCATAATTCATTGATAAAAAAATTATCACGAGTATCAATAATTTTTTTATTAGGATTTCTTATTATGAATTCAATATCATTTTCAAGATCTAATATTTCTTTATTAATATTTTTTCTTGTAGAAATAATTTTTTTATATGTTTTAGAAAAATTAGAAATAATAAAAAAATATGAAAAAAATTTTCAAATTGTCTTTGAAATTTTAACTCTCATGTCGTGGCTATAAATAAGTTGCATGAAATTGTATTTCACAAATTCTAGTGAATATTTATTTGTTTTAGTTTCATGGTTTAATAAGTAATAAATAGCTATTAATACTAAAATAATAAGACCATTAATCCATCTTCTATATTTCTTATTTCCAAATCATTCTTCTTTTTCAAACCATGAAAATAATTGGTTTGCTTGATCATATCAATCAGATGTTTTTAATTTTACATCAGAATAAAAATTAGAAAGAGAGGTTTCATCATCACTTGGTTTATATTTAACATAATAATAAACTATGTTTTTAATCATACAAAACTTGTTTGTTTTTAAAAAAACATAAGGCATAACTCCATAATCTTCAAATACTCTATCCTTAAGAAATGAAATTTTTAGTGATTTAAAATATTCAGTTTTAATTAATGATGCTCATGGTGTACACATGTTAGATTTAACATAATGTCCACTTTCAAAACTTGAATGCTTTATTCAAGTGGGAATGAAAGGGATTTTAATTTTCTTATTTTGATAGTCTAAAATTGTTCTACCTATTACGATATCAGAATCAAGATTAAAAGCTTTATCACTTAATAGTTTTATTGCTTCATTAGGTATATAATCATCAATATCAACAAAAGTAAAGTATAAACCATTAGCATTGGCAACTAAGATATTCCTTGTTTCACCTAAACCTTTATTATTTTGAGAGATAATTCTAATTCTATTATCCTTCTTTTTTCATTTCTTTAAAACATCTAAACTTTTATCAGTAGACCCGTCATTAATAACTAATATTTCAATATTTTTATAAGATTGACTAGTACAACTCTCAAGACATTTATCAATGTATTTTTCGCCATTATAACATGCTATTAATATAGAAATTAATTTGCTTTCCATTGAATATCTTTCGAATAATTTTAATATATGAATTTGAGAAAAAATTATTTATACAAATATAATTATATTAAAGTATATAATATATTTTTTATTAGGATAATATAAATAACAAAATGATTGATAATATCAATAAAAAACAATTAATATTTAACTTTTTAATGTCCTTATTGGCAATTGTTATATCAATTATTATTGGTTCTATAATTCCTACATTATGAGTTTTAGTTTATACAGTTTTATTAATTAGTCCAATTGTTATAGGAACTAAATATATTTTCAATCTTTTATTCATTAAAATAGTAAATAGAAATTTTGAAAATAAAACAAGAAAATCTGTTATTTTATCCATGACTTTCTTCTATATTTTTCAAAATATACTTTATATGATTCCTTTATTATTAGTTGTTTTAATCAGTGTTTTTGTAACAAATGTTGTGGTTTTTAATATTTATATGGCAATTGCTTGATATATATCTTGAACTTTTGTTAATTTAGGTATATCTTATTTTTATAAAGAGAAAGGAATGGATGTAAATGGATAAGTGAACTCCTACAATTGTTACAAGCGATATTTTGCAAGTAATACTTGGGATTATTATTACTTGCATAATCTTTTTTGTAATTGGCTTTTTATATTTTTTTCAATCAAGAAAATTAAAACCAGATCAAAAACCAACATTAATTGTTTTATTTGTAGATACAATTCTTGATATGATAAAAAAGATGATTCTATTATCACTTGGTAAAAAATATATTAAGTTTACTCCTTATTTTTTTATGTTGTTTATGTTTTTAGCAATATCAAACATTTCAGCAATAATAGGAATAAGAGAACCTACAACTTCATATACCATTCCTCTAACTTTAACTCTAATAACTTGGATAGGTTCTCAGATTTTTGCAATTAAATATCAAAGATTAAGTTATTTAACAAGTTTTTTAATAGGAGCAAAGATTAATAATAGAAAATGATATTTTTTTATTAATCCTTTAGAAATTGTTTCAAGAATTACTCCTATTATTTCATTATCAATGAGATTATGAGGGAATATGTTTGCTGGATATGTTTTATATGCGGTTTTCTTATGAGCTGCTGCTGGTTTATTCCCGCTTGAAACAGATCCAATAAGTGGAGAAATAATTCAAGGAGGGTTCCCTCAAATTGGTTTAGTACTTGCTGGAATATTAATTCTACCAGGTTTATATCTATATTTTTCCCTATTTACTGGTTTAATACAAGCCTATGTATTTACTCTACTATCGACATCATATTGAGGTCAAGAAATAGAAAAGGGTAAAGAAATACTTGAAGAGAAAAAAATAAATATTCAAGAAAATCAGAAGATTGAGAATATTATTTCTTAAAAATAGATATATAGGACTAAAATAAAATAGTAATTCTAAATTTCAAAATTTACTTATATTATATCAGGAGTATTTATGGATATTACAAACGTAATCGAAGCAATTGAGGTTGTTTCAGAAAATAGTGATCAACTAATAGATGTTATTGCTGTTGCTACAACTGGTGGCGAACACTTTATTAAAATGGGTGCTTTTATTGGAGCTGGTTTAGCTTTAGTTGGTGCTAGTGGTGTTGGTGCTGGTCAAGGTTATGCTGCTGGTGCTGCTGCACTTGCTGTATCAAGGAATCCAGAAGCAAAACCTGCTATTATGAGTACAATGCTTATTGGTATGGCTATTGCTGAATCTGCAGCTATTTATGCTTTGTTGGTTGCTATTCTTTTAATATTTGTTGCCCCAACTATATAGAATAAAATGAAAAAATTTAAAAAACTAATTTTATTATTCTCAATTTTTATATTATTTTCAATTTTAATTGTGCCATTATTAGTTTCTTGCTCAGGAACTCCTCCTGGTGTTGGACTTGAAGATATAATAAATTCACTTTTTCCAAATCCTTGAATTTTTTGTGCTCAAATAATTGCAGTTATTGTTCTTACAATATTTACTATTTGATTTATTTGAAATCCAGCAAAAAAAATGATTGAAAAAAGAAAAGAACTTGTATTAAAAGAAGTTGATGAAGTTAAAAAAATTAAAGAAAAAAATCTAGAAATAGAAAAAGAAATTGCAAACAAAGAAATAGCTAGCAAAATAAAAGTTGATAAGATAATTAGCTTAGCTAATGAAAAAGCTCATATTCATAAAAAGAATGTTGAAAAAGAATCTAAGGAAAATTCACAAAGAATTTTGGATGAAACAAATGTTATTGTTGCTAAAAAAATACGTGATTCTGAAAAAGATATTAAAAACAAAATTATTGATATAGCTTTTGCAACTGCAGAGGAATTATCAAAAAAGAATATTTCAAAAATTGATAATGAAAAATTAGTTAACGAATTTATAGATTCACTTGATAAGGAATTAAGTGATGAAAAATAATATTAATGAAGAATATGCATTAGCTTTTTCAATTTTAGGAATTGAAGAAAATAAAACTCAAAAATTTTATGATGAATTAATGAATTTAAAAATTGTTTTTAAAAAAAATGGTGATTTAATAAAATTATTAAATAATGACTATTTAAATATTAAAGAAAAAGAAAATATCATTAATGATATTTTTGCAAATGATTTTGATCTTTTAATTACCAATTTTTTAAAATTAATAGTCAAAAATAAATTGATAAAAGAAGTGATAACAATCTTCGAATTAACAATTCAAAGATTCTTAATTGCTTTAAATATTTTAGAAGTTGTAATTGAATCTCCTTTTGAATTAAATCAAAAACAGATTGAGAATATTGAAAATAAAATTCAAAATAAAACTAAAAGTAAAATAATTAGTAAAATAGTAATAAATAAAGATCTTATTGGCGGAATTAAAATTAAATTTGATTCTTTTGTTATTGATGGAAGCATTAAAAACAAACTTGAAAAGTTATATAATATAAAAAAAGAGGAAAACTAAAATGTCTTCAAAAATAAATAATTATTCAGAAATAATTAAAGAAAAAATAAAAAATTATTCAAGCACTCCTACATTAAAAGAAGAAGGTATTGTTATCTCTCTAGGTGATGGAATTGTTCATGCTTCTGGACTTGATAATGTAATGCTAAATGAAATTGTTATTTTTGAAAATGGTTCAGAAGGATTAGTTTTGAATCTTGAAGAAGATGTTGTTTACATTGTTATGTTAGGTAAATTTACTGATATTAAAGAAAAAAGTATTGTTAAAAGAACCAAAAAGATTATTTCAGTTCCTGTTGGTGATGAATTATTAGGTAGAGTTATTAATTCAATAGGTTTTGCTATTGATGGTAAAGACGACATTAAATCTAAAATATATATGCCGGTTGAAAAGGTAGCTCCAGGAGTTATGACAAGAAAATCAATTGATTCTCCTTTAGAAACAGGTATATTAGCGATTGATGCCATCTTACCAATTGGAAAAGGTCAAAGAGAATTGATTATTGGTGATAGACAAACTGGTAAAACAACTATTGCAATAGATACAATTATTAACCAAAAAGGTAAAAATGTTTATTGTGTTTATGTTGCTATTGGTCAAAAAAATTCAACAGTTGCAAATATTCATCGTACATTAGCTATTAGTAAATCTTTAGAATATACAACAATAGTTTCTTCAACAGCATCAGATTTACCTGCTTTAAATTATTTAGCTCCCTTTACTGGAATAGCTATTGCTGAATATTGAATGAGTCAAGGTAAAGATGTTTTAATTATTTATGATGATTTAACAAAACATGCTGTTTCTTATAGAACTTTATCTCTTTTATTGAGAAGACCACCAGGTAGAGAGGCTTATCCTGGAGATATTTTTTATCTACATAGTAGATTATTAGAACGAGCTTGTAAATTAAATGAAGAAAATGGTGGTGGGTCTATTACTGCTTTGCCAATCATTGAAACACAAGCTGGTGATATTTCAGCATATATTCCAACAAATGTAATTTCGATTACTGATGGTCAATTATTTATGTTGAGTTCATTATTCAATTCTGGACAAAGACCAGCTATTGATCCTGGTTTGTCTGTTTCAAGAGTTGGAGGTAGTGCTCAAATTCCTTGTATAAAGAAAGCATCTAGTTCTTTAAAACTAACTCTAGCTAATTACAATGAATTAGAATCTTTTAGTCAATTTGGTGCAGATTTAGATATCCAAACAAAGAAAATTCTTGAATATGGAAAAAGAATTGTTGAAATGATTAAGCAAGATGAAAATAAGCCTTATGATCAAATTGATGAAACTATATTGTTGTTATTAATAAAATATGAATTTATTAATTTCATTCCAATTGAAGAAATTAAAGATTTTAGAAATAATGCTATTAATTATTTTTCTAAAGATGAATTGAATATTAAAAAGTATTTAACAAAGAATAAAGATTATGATGATGATTTTATTAGTTCTTTTAAATATGTAGCAAAAACTTTTATTCAAGAAGAAATAAAAACTTTTGATAATTATGTTTATCCTGAAACAGTAAAATCTGATTATTTAACAAAAACTGATGAAGAGAAAAATAAATATTTAAAATTAAAGAATAGTTTTAAGGTTAATGATGAAGGAAAATAATCAAGTAACTTGATTAAAAAAAGAATTTGATAAAAAACTAATCAACAAATTAATTATTGCTGGTGTTTTTTTTGCTATTGCTCTTATTCTTTTTATTATTTCAACTATCTTTATGACAATTGCTTATAATGATAATTTTCAAGGAAATTATGATGAATGATTGGTATTGACAAAAAATCCTGAACTAATTCTCACTCCAGAACAAGAAGAATTAAAAAAATTAGGTCCTGATATGTATACTTGAAAACAAATTGCCCGTATTTCGACACCTGGTAATGGATTTTGATCTTATTGTACTTTTATTATTTCAATGATTATTCTAGCTCCAACAACTATTTTTATTGCACTATTTTTTCTTATTAATTTTTTTCCAATGGATTGAGATAAGAGAAGAGAAAAGAAATCTAATAAAACTAAAGTTGATACTGAAACTAGAAGATTAACTAAGGTAGGTAATTAATTATGTCTTTAAATCAAATTAAAAGAAAAATAGGATCTATAAAAACTACTTCAAAGATTACTAATGCTATGAAACTTGTTTCTAATGCCAAATTGGTAAAACAAAAGAAAGAATATTTAAAAACTAAAGAATATTTTAATGAATATTTTAGTGTTTTTGGACAAATATTAACATTCATTGATTTAGATAATCTATTTAAAATTAGTGAAAATGAAGATAATACTCTATGAATTTCTATTAACTCTAATATGGGTCTTTGCGGGGCTTTTAACAATAATATTAATAAACTATTGAAACAAAACATAGGAGAGAATGATAAATTGGCTATTTATGGTAATAAAGGTATTAATTATTGAAAAAATAATAAATTGATAAAAGATGATAATCTTTTATCTTTTATGGGACAAAGATATGAAAATATTTCATATGACACAGTTCAATCTTTATCTTTTAAAATTTGAAAGATGTTTATCAAAACAAAGGAAATTAATAAAATTAAATTGATTTATTCAAAATTTGTCAATGCAATGACTTTTGTTCCTGAAATAGTTGATATATTCCCATTTGATTCAAGTAAATTAAATAAAGTAAATTTTAAAGAAAATGATTTTGATTTTGAACCTAATAAAGAAGAAATAATTTATGAATTAATGCCCCAATACATAACTAATATTATTTATGGTGCATTCATCGAATCAAAAATTAGTGAAAATGCTTCTAGAAGTAATTCAATGAATACTGCAACTGATAATGCAAATAAAATGTTAGATGATTATAAAATTAAATATAATAGACAAAGACAAAGTAAAATTACAAGTGAAATTAATGAAATTGTTAGTGGATTTAATTCATAAGGAGAATGAAATATGAATAATAAAAGTACAGGTTATATTTTTCAAATATTAGGACCTATTGTTGATGTTAAATTTGATTTAAAAGATTTACCTAAGATTAATGATTGTTTAATTGTAAAAATGCCTAATAATGAAAAAATTATTTTAGAAGTTAGTCAATTAATTGGTGATAATATTGTTAGATGTATTTCTATGAATTCTACTGATGGATTGATTAGAAAACAGGAAGTAATAAATACTAATAATCCAATATCAGTACCTGTTGGTAATGAAGTTTTAGGTAGAATGTTTGATGTTACTGGACAAACTATTGATGAAGAAAAACCATTAGATAATCCAAAACTTTTACCCATTCATAGACCAGCTCCAACTTATGCTGATCAGGCTACAACTATTGAAATTTTAGAAACTGGTATTAAAATAATTGATTTATTAGTTCCTTATGCAAAAGGTGGAAAAATCGGTTTATTTGGTGGTGCTGGAGTTGGTAAAACAGTTTTAGTACAAGAACTAATTAATAATATAGCTACTGAATATGGTGGACTAAGTGTTTTTGCTGGTGTAGGCGAAAGAACTAGAGAAGGTAATGATCTTTATCATGAAATGAAAAACTCTGGTGTTATTGATAAAACTGCACTAGTATTTGGACAAATGAATGAACCTCCTGGTGCTAGAATGAGGGTTGCTTTAACAGCTTTGACAATGGCTGAAGAATTTAGAGATAATCAAGGTCAAGATGTTTTATTATTTATTGATAATATTTTTAGATTTACACAAGCTGGTAGTGAAGTTAGTGCTTTGTTAGGAAGAATGCCTTCTGCTGTTGGTTATCAACCAACACTAGCATTTGAAATGGGGCAATTGCAAGAGAGAATTACGTCAACTAAAAAGGGATCAATAACATCTGTTCAAGCAATCTATGTTCCAGCAGATGACTTAACAGATCCTGCTCCTGCTACAACTTTTACTCACTTAGATGCTAAAACAGTTTTAGATAGACAAATAGCTTCATTAGGAATTTTTCCAGCTATTCACCCACTTGAATCAAGTTCAAGATTACTTGACCCTAAAATTGTTGGTGCTGAGCATTATCGAATAGCAACAAAAGTAAAGGAAATTTTACAAAGATTTAATGATTTACAAGATATTATTGCTATTTTAGGAATGGAAGAATTAGCCGATGAAGATAAAATAATTATTACTAGAGCTAGAAAAATAAGAAATTTTCTTTCTCAACCTTTCTTTGTTGCTGAAAAATTTACTGGTACTGTTGGTAAATATGTTAAACCTTCAGATACTATAAAAGGATTTGGAGCAATAATAGATGGCGAATGTGATGATATTAATGAACAGTTTTTTATTAACATTGGAACGCTTGATGAAGCTATCAAAAAATATAAAGATTCAGAAAAAAGTAATAAGTAAGTATGTTAACTAGATTAAAAATTTTTGATTATGAAGGTTTAAAATTTGATGAAGATGTAAAATATTTTCAAACAATAACAACTTATGGACATATAACAATATCAGCAAATCATGTTAATGTAATTGCTAAAATTAATAATTGTACATCAACAATTACATTTGAGAATAATACAAATAAAACATGCATTATTCTTGATGGTTTAATGTTTACAACTAAAAGTGAAATAAAAGTTTTTACAGAATTTTTCGGTTTTACTGAAAATATTGATTTTGAAAAAATTAATAATTCATCAGTGAAATTGCAAGATGAGTTAAATTCAATAAATAAAGAAAATGAAGATCTTTTTAATGAACTTAATAGAAAGTTGCAGTTATCTCTAAATAAGATTGAAGCTAAAAATACAAAGTAATGGTAAAAAAAATGAGACTAGTATAAAACTACTCTCATTTTTTTATTTTAAATTGGGGCGACCTACGGGACTCGAACCCGCGCATACCTGAGTCACAGTCAGGTGTGTTAACCAACTTCACCAAAGCCGCCATAAACAAAAATATTATAAAATTTTTTTTTATGATAAGCAAATTAATCCTTAAGAGATAAGTATTTTCTTAAATCTTCAGGTGTACCAACACCATGCATTTTAGTTTTATCAATAATAATAGCAATTATCTTTTTATTATTTTTAATAGCATAGTTAAAAACAGGACATAGATAGTATTCATTACCAACTCTATCTAAATTAATTATTTGTTGGATACCATATTTAATAAAGTCAGAACCTTTTGTTCAAAAATATCAACCACAAATAGCAATATCAGTGATGTTTTCTTTTGCTCTTACTTCTATAATCCTATTATTTTCACTAATTCTAACAAATGATCATTTATTAGAATCCTCCTTATCAAAACAAAGCATAGACCCATCAGCATCATTTAAAAAATGCTCATCCAAGTAATCATCAAAATTAATATCAATAATTTGATCACAATTAGCCAAAAGAGTTGGAGTTGAATTATTTAGTTCATCGAATAAAAAAAGAGCAGTAGCTGTTGTTCCTTCTGTTACAAGATTGATATATTTGAATTTAACTTGATAATTGTCTTCAAGATACTTTATATCTTTTGAATAAATATCTTTAAATTTCTCATTAATGATAATAAAAAAAGAAATATTATATTTCTTTGAATTAAAACCAATTAGCAATCATTCAAACATTGTCTTATCAAAGAATTTAATAAATGGTTTCAATTCAATGAATTCACTACCAGAAAATCTTGTTCCTAATCCACCTGATGGAATTACTATATTAACATTTTTCATATTGCTCTTTTCATTCATTTAATTAGTTATGTATAATAATATTAAATTATTTTTAATTTCTATATATTAAAAATATAAATATATAATTTACATAATTAAAATCTATCTAAGAAAAATTATTATTAATTTATGAAATATGAAAAAAATAAAAATAATGTTAAAGAACATAAATTAATTGAAAAATATTTAGAATCAACAAATGAATCTAATAAAGTTTTGTCTAAAGTTTATGTTACTGAAAGATTGATTAATTCAAGAAATGACTTTTCTACTGATATTTATCGAATGAGAAGTGAAAGAAAAGAATTAAATAATCTTTTTAAAAAAAATAATGAAATTAAGAATTTCATTAAAATTTCTAGTATTGATAAACTGTTTAAAAAACCTCTGAAAACTATTAATAATAAAAATGAAATAAATAGAATTAAAAGAAAAATTGCTTCTTTTAATTTAAAGAATAACGCTTCTTTAATAAATCAAATTGAAGAAAATGTCATTGATATTAATAATGTTATTAATAATCTATATAATCCTAGTGATTTTAAAAGAATATTAAAATTGTCAAAATTAACTTTAAATAATAAAAAGAATTTAACTATTCAACAATATACAAATTTGTTAAATGAAAAGTTAGTAACTTTAAAAGAAAATAATAATACAAATATATATAAAAAATATTTAAAAGAGTTTAAGAAAATTTTAAAATATTCTAATTTAAGATCAAAATATTTTATTGAAAATTATATTGATCAAAATTTATCGCTAATCAACAATTTATATAATCTAATTGAAATCTATAATAAAAGATTTTTTGAACTTAAAAAAAAGCATAATTTAAATCATCCGTTAGATATTACTGTTAATGAATTTAATTCATTAAAATTAAAAAATATTAGCTATACAAAAATTATTTATTATTCAACTAAAGATTTAAATACGAAAATAGTTGATGAACCTAGATGTATCATTTATTCTATTGATGAAAATAATAAAGTAATTATTAATCATTTGGATATCAAAAATCTTGAAAATCAAAAGTGAGAGAATCTTAGAGAATTACAATCTATGATAAGTAAAAAGAAATATATTTTTCTTTTAAAATTAACTTCTCTAATATTAATGGCAACAGGACCTCTTTTAATGTGAGTACCAGGGCCTCAAGTTCTTTCATGGATTGGTTTTGCTATGTTTTTAGTTTACTATGCTGATTTAATTGAAAAGGTTGTTCCTTTATTGCCTCTATGATGACAAGATCAATTTTTAAAGTATATGTTCCTATTCAATATATGAAAAGAAAATAAAGAATTAAAAAAAGCATTTAAACCTATTAATTATGAAAGAATTAAATCTCAACTTCTAAAAGTTGATTCAACTTTAACAAAAGATGAAATAAATAATGAAATTAAAAAAGTAGAAGAGCAAAATATTTTAAATAAAAAAACTTACAATATGAGAATAAAAAATAAATCAAAAAAAGTTGATAAAAAATTCTTTGATGATAGTTTTTTTGAAGATGATAGTTTCTTTTATGAACCTTTAAATAAGAATTTAATCTTTGAAAATAATAGAAGTGAAATATTAAAAAAACAAGAAATAAATAAGAGTGATGATAGAAATAAATCTAAAAAATAATACTGATATAAAATGGAGATAATTTTTGTATTAGGAAAAATATCATTAAGTAGAAAAATTATTTTTTAAGATAATAACTACACTAAATAAAACAAAAAGAATTAAAATATTAATAATAAAAAAATACAAGGAAACATTATTTATGGCATCTTATAACTCAGAAATACAAAAATCTTGAAATAATGCAAAACCTTGTTTTTGTAAAGATAAAGATTGTGGTTTAAATGCACATAGACTGTGTGTGTTATGTAATAAAAAAATGTTATATGGTTCTAATTCAACTAATTTAACTCAAATAAATAGTAAATACGCTTGAAAAATAAATTTAAATAATAAAAACATTAATGAATGCATGCATGTAAATTGTGTAACAAAAAAATAACTCTTTAAAAATTAATTTTTAAAGAGTTATTTTTTATTTTTAAAAGAAATTGTTTCTTGAATGCTTCCATCCATTTTTCTTACAATTATAGTTGCACTAGAATTTTTTGCAAGCTCTTTTGCTTTATCAACTGCTTCAATTTTTGTTTTTAAAACAGCCGAATTTTTTTCAGCATTTCCTCTTTTAACTACTCATTCTTTAGTATCTTTTTTTTGTGAAACATAATAAATATTTGTTGGTTTTTTTTTATCGATAATTTCCATGATCTTAACTTCTTTTTTAAAAATAACTTTATGGTAAAAATAAGATTCATAATATAGATATATATTTACCTAAAAACTTAAAATAGCAAACTAATTTTAACTTAATATTAATTTTATCACTTTTTCTTAAAAAAGAATTTTATTATGTAAATATTATGATTAATTTTTCAAAATTAAGTTAAATTTTAACTAAATAAATATATATAAGAAACAATAATTGATATTTATAGATATATATATCTATATATTTACCTGAGGAAGCAAACTTTTAAAAGTTTGCTTTTCTTATATGTACTATTTTTAACTTTTATAATTCAAGATATATTAAAAATATTTTAAATAATAACGATTAATAATTGTTATTTTCTGTAAAAAATATGTTGATTGAACTTGAATGATAATAAAAATTTCTCGAAAGTATTGTTTAAATATTTTTTAAAGGAGAAATAAATCTTAATTTTGAAGAAATAATAAAGGGATAAATATCAAAAAATAATTAAATAATAGAGTTGATGCTAAATTAATTTTCACCAAATCTAAACTTAATACTAAGGAAATTTATTGATTATTTGGTTGATGTTAATCCGTAATATTTTAGAATTATTTGTTTACTTTTTAACCAGCAAAATTTCAAAAAGAATAAAAATTAATTCTAATATTAAAAAAGCACATCATCCAGAAAGATTTAAAATTGGAACGAAACATCCCAAAAATGGGATGTACTATGAACCAAAATTCATAGCTGAAGAGTATCTATATTAAATAGAGGATAAATGATAAATTAATAAAAAAATACATTTAAAAATTCTTATTTAATCTAAAAATATTTTTTAAAAATAAAAAATAACAATCTGAATTATTTAATTTAAGAAGCATAAATATTTATTAATAAAAAATATAAGACATTTTGGAATAAAAATATGAATAATATAGAAACAATTGAAGAAATTTATCAAAATAATAAGAGAAAAAAATGAACAAGAATTAAATTAATTTGAACTTCTTGATCTGTTAATAAAAAACTTTTTATTTTTAATCCACTTATTTTAATAATTTCAATAATTATCTTAATTTGCCCAATATATCAAATAATAAAATTAATATTTATTTTTATTTATATCACATTTTCAATACTGCAAGTATTGGTTTATTTTAGAAAAAGAAAAGATAATAAAAAGAATTCAGATTCTTAAATATTACTTAAAAAATTAATTAATATTTTGAGATAAAATATGAAATTCAGAATAGATTAAAATTGAATATAGTCCAATATAATTTATGACTTTAAAATAATTTATACAAAATTAAAGGGGTTATCTATGCGTAATAATCAAAAAATAAATATAAAAGAAACGATAATAAAAAAAATTTTATCAATTAGAAATTGTGTTAAATCATATGATGAAATTATTAAAAAAGAGAAATCAAAATTAAAAGATAATAACACACAAGTAGAATTGGTTGAAAAAATTAAAAATAAACATATATATAAAATAATCTTTAGTAATATTATTGGAGATTTAAAATAATGAATACTTTAATAAATATAACAAATATTGCTACTATGACAGCCATTGAACCTGGTTGAGGTGGATTTTTATTTGGACCACAAATAATGAAATTAATAACAGAAAATTTTGGATTAGATAATTTAGGACAAAGTTTGACAAATGGATTAGGAATACTTGTAGGAATTTTAGATATTGCTTTCGTTCTTGGTTTAGTAGCATCAATATTATTATTAGGTTTTAATTTTGTTAAATACGGATTAAAACAAATCAAGAAAAATAGTGATGAAACATCAAAAGAAACTCAAATTCAATGAAAAAAAGATCTGAAAGAATCTATGAAAGGGGTTTTATGAATATTTCTACCATTATTTGTATTACCACTACTATTAATGATTTTGCCAATAATTATTGCAGCATCTCAAAATTAAAAAGTAATAGATAATACTCCTAAAAAGGAGTATTTCTAGTATCAATTTATTTTTATATTTGATGATTGTTATTATTATGATTCTAACAATAATTACTATTGCAATTAATGAACTACTAATAGGAATTATAATTATAGAAAAATTCTAAATATACACAACAAAACAAAAGCAATTTTTGCATGAAAGGAAAAAATGACTGGAGGACTACTTATTAAAGCTATCTTGATTGGCGGGTTAATCGTAGCTATGATTACAGGAATAAATATTCCATTGATTTTATTAGATTTAATATTAAAAACATTAAATATAATAAGTGGAAATGCTTTTTTTAAAAGTATTTTTTCTCAAGCATTTGAACCATCTAATCCTATATTTATCATATATATATCAGTATTCTTAATATCTTTTGTATTAAGTTTATTATTCATCATTAAAGCTAGTTTACAATCTACTATGAACCATAATGAATTTAAGGAAAAGAATCGTAATAAATCAATGATTCATAAGTGGAAATGATTAGGATTTTGAGCAATAGGTTTTATTCTTGTTCCTTTGATTTTCTTTTTAATAAATTTTATTATTAGTCAAATTTCAGGAATATTTGGTGGTAATTTTTTTGGTATAGCCGGATTAACTAGTGAAGATTGAATTAATTATGAAGAGATATTAAATTTAAAAATAGAAAATTTCAATACTAATATTAGCAACTGAATAACTGGATTAGAAAATTTAGATCCTAATTTAGGTTATGATGTAAATTTAATTAATATTTTAAAAACAAAATTAATCAATATTCAAGCAGAAATATCTGAAATTACAGTTTTATTAAAAGACGTTTTTAATAACCAATCAGGAATATTAGATAGTGATATTTTAAAAAAAATTCAAACACTATTTATAGAATTAGAAAAAAATATAACAAATCTTAAATATAATTTTTCTTCTAATGGAGAACTTTTCCCATTATTAAATATAGGCATTGAACCAGAAAATAGTTATTTCAATTCATTTATAAATTCCTTTCAAGAATTTAATAATGTTGTTATTGGTGATTTTAATTTTGGAAATAATGATAATAAAAATTTGTCATTAGGAAATTTTATCATTAGAGGAATTGATAATAATATTACAGGAAATTATATTCCTGAACATTTAACTATTCAACTGAGTAAATTAATTTATGGATATGAAAAATGAGATTTATTCCCTCCTAGTTTTGCTTATATCACAGGTGGTTCAATTGGTATATTTGATGGATTTAAATTATTAGGAACTGCACTTGCTAGTATTTTTACTTTTTTACTTAATCCAATAAAACTTTTTGAAATGTTTTTAGGAACATTATTTGTAGCAATAATATTATCTTCATTTTTAGGAATAACATTAATGCTGGCAAAAAGACTTTTTGAATTTGTAACATTGATAATTATAAGCCCTGTTGTTTTAGCAAATGGGATAAATGATTCAGGTGCTAAATTTGAATTATGATTCAAAACAATTTTAGGAAAACAATTTTTAGTTTTATCTGTCACATTTGCAATAAGTATATTTAATTTACTTATTGTACCTCTTTTAAAAACTTCTGATGAAATTATTTTAAGTGTTGATATATTCGGTCCTGCTTATAGTATTGGAGCGGCAATAGCTACATTGGTTTTAAAGGGTTTAATGTTAATTGCATCTAGTATTGCTATGGTTGAATTTATTGAATGATTAAATACATTTTTAAATGATAATTCTAAATTAACAGCGGTTGGTAAAGGTTTTATGAAAAAAACATCTAGTTTAATTGATACAAAAAGCAAAAATTTTTCAGATAGTGAAGTTGGAAAAAATATAAAAAAAGAAGCTATGAGAAGAATTAAAACAAGAAGAGCATCAAGATAGGAGATAAAAATGAATAATTCAAAAGAAATTGATGAACAAGAATTAAAAATAATTCCAGAATCAATAAGACTAGCTAGAAAATCAAAAATAATTTTTAATTTAGACTTTTTAGATATTGGTATATTTACTTTAAATTTATTTTTATGAGGAATAATTTATATTCCTTTAATAATAACTGGATTAAATGATCCTAGTAAAGAAATTGAAAAATGAATTGGGATTAGTATTTTAATATTTTCATTTTTAATATCATCGATATTAGTTTTGGAAATATTTGATATGAAACTTTATAAATTTGTTTATATGTTTCTTTCGAAATTATTCAAGAGAAATATAATTAAAGATTTCAAAACAATTAAGGAGATAGATAAGAATACTTTTTATCTAAATGATGAGAATAATACTGTTCAAACTGTTTTTCGAATTTTAGGAAAAGACACAACATTTATTTCTAATTATGACTTTAAAAAAATATATAAATATTTATCACTATTTCTTAAGGAAAATGATGAAATAAGTTTTTTAAAAATGGATGGAAATATAGAAATAAATAAATCTATTGATTTTCTAAAAAGTCTTAAAAATTCTGAATATCCAAAGAGTATTAATGATGAAATTGAAAATAATTTAAAATTATTAAATAAATTAAATGATTCCTCAGAAAACTCTTTACAAGTAAAATATTTTTTAGTTTTAAATAATACAAAACATGATGACTTTTTTAAAATAAATGAAATAAAACAAAATTTGAATCTTTGTGGATTAAATATTATTGAACCTAATTTAAATGAAATAAAAGAGTTAGAAAAAAATATGTATTTTAACAATGCACATGTGAAAGAAAAATGAAAATATCTAATAAAAACAGAAGAAATATTAAAAGGTGAAGAACATGAAGAACAATAAAATCAATACTTATTTATCATTTATATCAATATCTCATTTTCCTGAAGAAGTTGAAAGAGAATGATTAGTTCCTTTATTAAATTTAAAAGGATTATCAACAAATATTTTTATATCAACATGAAAAGATTCAGACTTGAATAAAAAATTAAATATTATCATAAATGAGTATGAAACTAAAAGTCAAATTGAAAGTGGTGATTCAATTAAAAATGCTAGAAACTTTCTTAATTTTGAAGCTTTTTCATATGTTGCTGAAGAAATAGCAAGTGGAAAAAAACTTAGAAAAGTTCAATCTATTTTAAAAATAGAAGCTGCAAGTCAAGAGGAAATGAAAATCGCAATAAGGAAAATATCAAAAGAACTAAGGAGGAATGGTTTTCAATTTACTAGATTAGTTTTTAATCAACTAAATGCAATGAAATCATTTATACCAACTAATCAACAAATGATTAAAAATATTGAAGCTGATGTTCTAGATGAAGTATTTGCTTTTGGTTATCCTTTTATTTCACAAGAATTAATTCATGAGAAATCATTACTTTTTGGTTTAGATGAAAATAAAACTCCTGTTTTTATAGATTGAAAATTGATAAATATAGAAAAACCGTCTTCATCAACAATAATAATTGGAAAAACAGGCGGAGGTAAATCTACTACTTGTCAAAGAATTTTAAAAAATCAAATACTAGAAAATCAATACAAGATATATGTTATTGATCCAGAAAATGAATATGGAAATTTATTTGAATCTCTTGGAGGCAAATCAATAATTATTAATGATCCTAAATATGTAATTAATCCATTTGATTTGGGATTGAATTTTAATAATGGAAATATTCCAGATAATGAAGAGATAGATAAAGCTATTAATAATAAGAAATTCTTTTTTGAAAGTTTTTTTAAAACCGTTTTTAAAGATAAATTATCAGATGATAAAATTGCAATTCTTGTTCAATCTATTTATGAACTTTACGGAGTTTGAAAAGATAAAGAATTTGTATTTTCAGATTTAACTGAATACATTATAAATCATCCAATTTACAAAAATGAAGAACACTTAATTCAACAATTAAAAATTTATTCTTTTGGAGGAGTTTTTGCAAGTCTTTGAGATAAAAAAACAACACTTAAAATGGACTCTAATTATATGGCATTTCAATTTAGAGATTTACTAGCTAAATCATCATCAAGTATTGGAAAAGCTCAAATATTCTTAATATTACAGCATCTAAACAATGTTGTTCTTAATAATAGAGATAATAGAGATAAATCTAATTTATTAAAAAATAATGGTATTAAAGATACTTTTGATTTTAACCAAATGAAAAAAATAAATTTGCAACAATTAGAGAAAATAACTAAATCATGTGGATATTTTTCAATAGATGAAGCTTTTATTGATCTTGATTCCAAAAGATTCATAAATATTGTTATTGATGAAGCTCATTTGCTTTTAGATGAAAGATATTTAGATATTGTTCAATTTACAAATGAAATGTATAAAAGAATTCGTAAATATAATGGAATGATGACTCTAATAACTCAAAACATTTCTGATTTTTATGAAAAAGATTCAATAAGAGCTTATACAAAACCATTAGTTAATCAAGCTCAATATATTCTTTGTCATCATATTGATGGAAATGAAATAAAAGCTATTGACGCATTATTATCAGAACAAAATGGTCTATCAAATAAAGAAAAAGAATTCCTTATGAATGCTCGACCAGGACAACTATTATATTTATCTAATAACATTAGAACAAAAATAAATGTTCAAAAATAAAAGAAAGAATGAAAATGGAAACAAATACAACATGAATAATTTTAGTCACTACAGGAGGTTTTTTAATTATCTTATTTTTCCTAATATATTGACTAATTATGAAAAATAAAAAAAAGACAAATAAGTATGAGAATTCTAAAAAAATGAACTATAAAGATTTTTATAAATTGGAAAAAGACAATATTGCAAGTACTAAAAATTTTGGAAACTATAATTCTGGTTTGCTAATTGGTTCAGGTGTTGCTAGAAAAAATAAAATAAGTGCATTAAATCCCGATTCTAAATATGGATATGAATCGGATATCGAGGCTTATCTTCTACCTGAAGGTCATGGAATTTATTTTGGTTCTTCAGGTTCTGGTAAAACTGATAATGTAATTGTGCCAAATATTCTTTTGAATGCTCATTCAAAAGATAAACCATCAGGAGTGGTTTTTGATCCAAAAGGTGAACTTTATCAAAAATTAGCACCTTATTTAAGATCGGTTGGTTATGAAGTAATTAATATTAATTTAAATGAAACAAGTAAATCTCATAGATGAAATCCTTTTCAATTTGCTTTGGATTCATCTATACAGTACATTAAGTATGCTTTAATTAATTCAAAAATTAATGATAATATGGTTTCAAAAATTGTTAATTCTGAGAAAATAGAAAAAAAGAATTCAGCATTTTCATCTGTAGAAGATACAATAAGGATCCTAATTGAAATTGGTTCTGGTTCTGAGAAGAATGTTTGAAGCAGTAATTCTAAATCATTATTTTTGTGTGCAGCTAGAGCGCTTCTTGAACAAATCTCATCTATAGCTTATGAAAAAGTTATTAATTATCAAAAATATAAAAATGAAAAAATAAATAATGATAATTTATCAAAAATTAAGGATGAAATATTTAATGATCAAGAATTTGATTCCTTAATTAGAGAGGAATTTTTAAATTTTAATCTTAAGAATATTCTTGAATTAATTATGGGTACTCCAAAAAATAATTTTCTGAAATTTTGTGAAAATCAAGGATGAAATGAATATGTTGGTATATTCCAAAGTAATGATGACCAATATGGTTCATTTAAAATTGGTATTTCTGCTGCTGTTGAAGCAATAGCAGGATTAGATTTTGAAGATTTGATAGCAACATCAGATTTTAAATATGATGATTTTATTGATAAATCAACAATTATGTTCATTGATATACCAGCAACAGCTGAAACTAAAAAAACAATTGCTGCTATAATGGTTGAGCAAATTTATAGTTTTTTATCTATGAAAGCTAAAGATTGTAAAGGAGGAGCACTTCCAAGACCATTTTATTTTTATTTAGAAGAGCTAGCTAATATTCCTAAAATGAATTGTGTAAAAACAATTTTAACTTTAGGTAGAGGTATGAGAATTTTTGGTATGTTAATTGTTCAATCTATTCAACAATTAGAAGTTATGTATGGTAAAGAGTTTTTACCAATTTGTTGAGATTCAACAATGGTTAGAGTTTACTTATTGGCTCAAGATAAGGAGGTTCTTAGTAGAATTTCAGATTCTTTTGGACAAGAAATAGTTAAAAAAGATAATGGAGAAGAAATTCAAATGAATATCATAACACCTGAAGAATTAGCTAAAATACCAATTGGAACAGGTTTAGTTATGTTAAGTAGAAAAGATCCTATTTATAATAAATTTGCATCTCTAGAAAATTATGAGTTCTATTGAGCATGGTTAAGAAAAAATATGACCGATAGTAAGGAAAGTTCTAGAGATAAGGGAAATAGAAAAATAAAAAAGATAACATCTCAAGAAATATCTAATAAATCTAAAATTATGAATCAAATTTATACACCAGAAAATAAGTTGCCTAAAATGCAAAATTTTATTAATGAATCAGTTGAAAACTTAATTAATAAAAAATCTAATAAGATTATTCCTTTATTTTTAAAAAATCTTTTTTTTGAAAATTCAAATAAAGAGATAGTCGAAATATTGCAAAGATTAGATAGTGATTTCATTTCATATATTGATTCTATAGATAATATAAGTGATGAAGACTTTTATAATAAATTTTTAGAAAAATTTATTATATATCTAAAAAATAATCGAAGATTAATCAATATTGAATTCACTTTATTTGTAAATAAAGTGAATAAATCAATAAATAGCAATCAAAAATTAAATTCTGAGTTATTAAAAACATATTTAAACGAAGAAGATAAAAATAAAATTTGAAATTTATTTTGTGAAAAAATTGAAGCTCATTATGATAATGAAATAAAGGATATATTCTTTAATTTTTCAAAAATAAAAAAAAATCATCAGAAGAATGATACTAGTGATTTAAAACTTTAAATTAAGTAAGACTTTTGATAAAAAAGAATTAATTATCAGATTAAAAATTAATGAAATTTTATAAAAAAGTCGATGTGAAAAAGAACAAATAACACAAAAAAATAATTGTTACCTTAAATAAGAAAGAAATGAGAAATTATGAATAAATTAGAATTATTTAAACCAATAATGTATTTAAAAGATATAAAAAATCCTATTATATTTGATGAATTAGGGCTAAAATATAAGGAAAAATATAAGGATATGAGACCTATTATTATTTTTTATGATGAAATAAATAAGGATTATTGATACATTAAATCTAGAAGTACTAAAAATAAAAATGGTAAACATAGGCCTGAATATAAAGGTGAGATTATAGTGGGAAAATCAAATGAAGGTTTATTTAAAAATGAATCATATGTTGATTGTAGTCAAATATTTAAAATAAATGCTGATTTATTAGAATCATTAATTGATAAAAATCATAATTTATATAATGAAACTTCTGTTTTAAATAAAAATGAACAGGAAATTATTTTAAATAAAATTAATTATTATTTAAATCAACAACCTCCATATTTATCGATTGTTGAAGTTGATAAAAAAGGGCATAAAATAGAAGGCAATTCATTATATTTATGTCCAGAAAAATGAGAAAAAATAGAAGAAGAATGTACCATGAAAGAAGAAGATGAAAAATTAAGAAATAAAAAAATTAATATACTAATGGAATCTAAATTAGATGAATATAGTGATAAATATTCTAAAACTATGGATTTCAAAAAAGCATTCCAAGAAAAATACTTTCCTATTGAATCTTTAGAATTAAAAAACTAAACAAAATATGATAATTTTTTTAAAGAGAAAAATTATATAATGTAAATAAAATATCTAAACATAAGTTAATTATGAAAGATAAATTAGTATAGAAATGAGAAATTATGAGTAGATTAGAACTATTTAAGTCATTAATGATATCGAAAGATGAATTATTAAATCCTGCTTTATTTCATGAAACAGGAATTCCGTATCGAAATGATTCTGGAGATTGAGGTTGTCATTATAAAGAGAGTGTGTCATGAGCCAATAAAAAGCGAAGAATATTTGTTATTTTTTATGACCAAAAAAAAGATACTTATTGATATATTAAATCCAGAGATGTTCCTGCTGATCCAAGTAGTTATCATTTTAAACTTAAAAAGGGGGAAATTTTAATAGAGGATTCTAGAGGATTATTAAAAAACTCATTATATGTTGACTCTAGTGCTATTTTTATAATTGATGCTGACTTACTAGAATCATTAGTTGATAAAAACCTTGATGAAAACAATGAAAACTATGTTTTAAATAAAGATCAACAAGAACTTATTTTAAATAAAATGAATGGTTTTTTTAATCAAAAAACTCCATATTTATCAATTGTTAAAATTTATAAAATGGGGATTAAATTAAGTGGTCTTGTAATGTACTTATGTCCAGAAAAATGAGAATATTGAGATAAAAAATTTGGTGAACAAAATTGAGAAAACACTGAATGAAGAATATTATTTCAAGCTGAATTAGATAGTGAATGTGATCATGAATATTTCAAGACATTTGTTTTAAGAACAAAATTTCAAAGAAAATATTTTCCTAATGAATACAAAGAAAATTTCGAGCGAGATAAAAATAATGCTTGATATCATTATGTGCATGATGATGATTATTATGATTATGATTAACTTAAATATAAAATTATTTTAGCTTAACATCTTTTTAATTTTAAAAATATAATGGATAAAATTTAGGGGCTTTTATACTCCTTTTTTTTTATTATATTAATGAAATATTCAATATTTATATTAGTTAAAGTACTATAAAAAATATAAATATATCATATTTATGATATAATATAATTGTTGGTTAAAAAGTAAAATATTATTTCTAAATTTCTTAGAAATTTATTTAACACCCATTCTTGAGAATCAAAAATATTTTGATTTCAAATAAATATAAGTGAATTTAAATATCTTATAAAGAATAATCAAAGTATTTTATTCATATTTAATAAATCTTTTTTCTAAATATTAGAAAGTAATTCTAATTAAAAGAATTACCCATATTTTATTATTATTTTAATAATAATAAAAACCATATAAATATTTATATAAAAAAGAATAAGAATTTAAGGAATTAAATAAAAATTATAAGGAGAGAAAATAGTAGTAAAAATAAAGAAAGACAAAAATGTCAACAACAAATGAAACAAAAAATTTTTCTTTAGAATTAGAAAAAATTGACTTAATAATTATAAAATTGTTCACTGACTATGGAATAAATGCTAAATCTGATAATGAAGTTAAAAAGTTGATTTTATTAATTCATAAAAATTTAAAAATTTTTTATGATATAGAAGTTTCTTCTTTTTCAAAAAGTGAAATTGAAAATTTCACTAATTATGTTAAAGATTATTTAAATAATAGATTAATTCAACCTCCAAAGCAAATAATTGGGTTAAGAAATGATGATGATATTAATTTAGAAGAAATTTTTATTAAATTTAATAGAAGTCAAAAATAGAATTATGAAATTTTTTTTAAAATATAAAATATTTCTTTTTTTCCTTATACCTTTAATATTAATTAGTAGTCAAATCCATTCTAATAATTTTGATACATCTAATAAAATATCTATAAATAATCATTCACAAATTAAAAAAGAAGGGTCAGAAGTAGTCATAAACAACAAAGATGTATTAAATTCTATTGATTGAAATTCAATCTTAAATTCTATTGAATCATATTTAAAAATATTTGAAAATATAGATGATCAAGAAATTCTTAAAGAAAGATGAAAGGGAATAAAAAATAATGATTTTTTATTCCTTAATAATTTTGAAATTATTAAACTTAATAAAATATTTGTTGATAATTCTGATTTTCTAAATACAAAGACTTTTATTGACTATAAATCATCAATTGATACAAATAAATTAACTAAAGAAAATTCTCCTTTGCCTTTATTAACAACTGATTTCAAGGAAAAAAAATTTTTTATAGATATGATATCTAGACTATTTGTTCAAACAAGAATTCCTTCAAGTGTCTATAATTTTAATAATGAAAATTCATTAGCTTATTCTTTAAATGAATTATTTAGAGGAAATCCTGAACTTGTTATATTCTCAGAAACATTTGAAAATATTTACGGTTCAAAAGCTACATTAAAAATTACAGATTTTGAAAAACCAGTTCCTGAAGGATATTATATTTATAAATTTTCTGAAAAATTTAAAGAAAATTATGCTTTTATTAAGGATGAAAAAAATAATATTATTTCTTTTGAGGATAGAAAAACACCTGGTTATATCTCTATTTTTGCACCAATATCATTATTCTTAAATGAAGGAATTATAAATGATAATAATAAGTCAAATTTTGATAATGTAAATATTACTCTAAATAAAATAATAGATCACCAAAAAACAATTGCTTCAGTTGAAAAACAACTTGAAAGTGATCCATTAAATTCTCAAAACTTCTTAAATAGTGGAAATTTAATTTTAATAATAGTTTTGCCTATTACTCTTATTTCAATATTAATAGCAACAATTTTATTAATTAAAAAGAGAGTTTCATCAAATTCAAAAAAGGAAAAATTTTAAAATGAATAAAAAATATAAAATATTATCTTTAACAACAACATTATTACTATTCTCAGTTGTTTCATCAATGCCTATAATAAAAGTATTGAGTGCATTAAGTACAAATATTAATAATTATGCTAATAAATTAGAAGGTAATAAAACTTATAACAATCTAAAAAAAGATATTGATAATTTTTGAAATATGGAAAATTACTCAAAAAAAGTTTCGTATGAAGCTTTTTGAGAAAATGATATTACCTATACTGATAACTCTTTATTTACTGGGACCACTAAACAATTTCACATAAAATCTAAAAATAATATTCAAGTTAATGATGGTTTTGTTCTGGGAAAAGAAAATGGGAATTTGAACTATACGATAGCTGCTGCCACAAAAGCAATACCTTTATGATATTCACCTATGGAAGGGTTGACAAAAGGGTATGATGATGTTAATAGCGAAGAATTTATACAATGATATATACCTGGATCAAATTGAGATTGAGAAAAACAAAACTTTGCCCCTGAATTTGTTATGACTAAAGTAACTTCTTCATCAACATTTAAACCAGAAAAAATAGTTAATAAAAGTACAAGTATTTCATCGATTTATATTCCAATAATAGAAAATCAAGAAGGAATTAAACTTCCTAATTCAAAACCAGATTGAATATGACCAGACCAACCAAATCCTGGAAATGCTCATTTTGGATTTAGAAAATCTCTATTTCAATCTGGAAAACCAATAATATCACTTCTAAGAAAAATTAAATCTATTAAAAATGAAATTATTTTTCTTAATCAAGATATGGAAAAAAAAATAATAAATAGTTTCTTAAAATTAAATCCAAAAATAAGATTAAGTGAAGAAGCTTTAGAAAATGATAAAATTCTAAATAATAATGATTTAGAAAATAATAAAATGCCTATTCTATTCTCATTAGATGAAAATTTAGATTTATTAAAGGAATTATTTGATATTTTTAGTAAATCTAAAGAATTTTATAATTGAATTGAAGAAAATAAAAATAATTGACCAAATGTAAATATTCCTATAGAAAAAGCTAGAAGAATTCATAAGGATATATTAGATTTTAAATTTTCTAGTTTAGATAATGTAAAATTGGCTACTGATTCAATAATGAATAATCAAGATGAAATCAAATTAATTCCTGGAATACTAGTCGATCAGAAATCAATTAACTTATACAATAAATTAAAAAATGATAAATTATTAGATTCATCAATTGCATCATTTCAAGAAATATCATTGGAAAAATATTATTATATATATAAAACTATTATTGCCTTTTTTGCAACAAACGATATAAAAATAAGTTTAAGTAGAAAAATGTTAAATGCAAATGAGGAAATCTTAGATCTTCCTATTTGAAAAAATGGAAAATTTATTGATAATAAAATTATATGAAATACTCTTTTTAAAAATCCGAGTGATGTTGAAGTTAGTAAAATTAATTTTAAAATAAATAATTTAAAAACTGAAAATAGAATTAATGAAAATATTGAATTATCAACAAATTTAATATCAGAAAATTTAGATATAAAAAATATAAATCATGATTTCTTTATAAAATATCGACATGATGCTGAAAATTGAACTGGCGGATTAGAAAATAGAGAAAATGCTTTTAATATAAATTTAAATAAGTCTGTTGAAGATATTATTGGGGCAAAATATATATATACTGATAAAAATAATCAAAGTTTTAATATTGGACTAAATAATAATCCCTTAGGTGACATTATTAAAACCAATATTTCTAAAACTGATATTATTAATGAAATTAATAAAGTTATAAGAGCGAAGAATTCGATAAGAGGCGCTATTGAAATAAATAATTCAGAAAATAATTTATTTGGAGTAGGTACTAAAAGTAGGGATGAAGCTATTACTTCAGTAGGATTGGAGAATTGAAAAAATGCTTGATCTAAATTTAATATTACTTTAGTTTTAGAAAGTGACAAATTAAATGAACCAAATATACCAATAATTTTACCTAATAATTCAGATGGGATATTTTATAGCTACATAAAAATAAATAATTGAATATTAGAAGATGGTTCTTCTAATTGAACTTCTGATACGGAAAAAAAAGAATTTATTAAATCATTAAATTTGGGTGGTCTAAAAATAGTTGAAATGCCTTTAACAAATGAGGATAGAAAAAATTCAAAAACTGGAAAGTGAGATAGAAATGGTCACTTTATTATAAAAATTAAAATAATATAGAAATGAGAAATTATGAGTAAATTATAATTATTCAAGCCATTAATGAAATTAAATAATAAATCTAATTCTATTATATTTGATGAATTAGGATTTACTTTAAAACAAAAAAGAAGACCCAAAGGAATAAGGCCATTTATCATTTTTTATGATAAAAAAATGATAACTATTGGTATGTTAAATCTCGAGGTGTTGCTAATAAAAATCGTAGCAATAATGAACAAAGAAAAGGTGAAATTTTAATTGAAGATTCTATAGGTTTAACAAAAAAAGCATTATATATTAATTCAAGTGTTATATTTTTAATTGATGCTGATTTATTAGAATCAATAGTTGATAAAAATCTTGATGAAGATAATGAAAATTATCTATTAAATAAAGAACAAGAAGAACTAATTTTAAATAAAATGAATTATTTTTTTAACCAAGAAGTTCCATATTTATCTATTATTGAAATTTATAAAAGGGGAGATAGATTGAAAGGAATTTCGCTATATTTATGTCAAGAAAAATATGAATATTGAAAGAAACTATTCAATGATGACTGTTGAGAAGTTCAAGAATGAGACATATTAAGTGATGCTAAACTACCGACTGATAAAAATTTTACAGAATTTGTTTTTAAAACAAAATTTCTAAAAAATATTTTCCTAATGAATGAAAAAACATTTTTGAAAAAGAGGTTGATTATTGGTATGATTTTCACTTTTATCAAAAAGACTTTGATGTTTTTTATGGAGAATCGTATTAATTAAGAACTTTAAAATTAAAGAAAGATAGATAAAAGAGGATACATAGTATTCTCTTTTATGTTGTTAGTTATGTCTTAATATATCTACAATGAATAATTATAAATAAATGTAAAAATAAGAATTATTTTAAATATTTTTATCAAAAAAAATGATAATAATTATAAAAATAAATTAAATCTAAGTATTAAGAAGTCTTATAAGACTAAACAAAATTTTAAAAATAAAATAAAAAATATTAATTTTAGAATACTATAGTTGGTTAAAAAAGAAAAAAAAAAGCAAAAAAATGATCTTATTAGTTCCTTTTTTTGTGCTTTGACTATGTATAAAAAAAGATATAAGATAACTCTTAGTTCAATTTTTGAACAAAAGAGGTAATAATATGGAAAATATAGAATATTTTAAGGAATATTTAATAGCAAAGAATTTATCTGATAAAACAATAGTTCTTTATATAGGATGAGTAAAAAGATTTTTAAAATTTTTAAATGGAGATGAAATTACAAAAATGAATGTATCAATTTTCATAAAAGAAATACAAAATATATATAGTCCTAATACAGTTCGCTGTGGTTTTCGAATTATTCAACAATTTATAAAATATAAAAAATGTGATTTTCTTGACGAACTATCTGAGATTAGATTGCCAAGTTTAGAAGAATATCCAAGAATAGTTATCAAAGATGACCAATATAATCAAATACAATTATTATTTGATCTAAAAAAATGAATTGATAAGAGAGATTCACTAATTTTTGAAATTTTATTTAAAACTGGTTTGAGATCAAATGAAATTTGAAATTTATCAAAATCAGATGTTTTAGAAAATAAAATAAAAGTTTTAGGAAAGGGTAATAAGACACGTTTTATTTTTATTTTTAGTGATTTAAAAAATAAATTAATGGATTGAGATTTTGAATATTTTTTGGTAAATAAAAATGGTGAAAAATTATCTTTTAAGCAATTAAATACAATTATAAAGAAAAATGGTAAAAAGATAAATATTGAAATATCTCCGCATAGTTTAAGAAGATCATTTTGTACTAATTTAATTAAAAGTGGATGTAATATAAAAGTTATTCAAAAAATGATGGGTCATAAATCTATTGTTACAACCTCAGGATATATTTTTTTTGATGAAAAAGAAATGATAGATGAGTTTAAAAAAGCCTTCAAAAATTTAAGTATCTAATTCTATTTAAATTGTATTAAATTAAATTTAGTTTATAATTTAATAGAATATTCTATACAAATAGACTATTTTATATTAAAAGCAAGCGGAAGAAGAAATTCGTTATACCGCAAAGCGAACAAACAAAGAGGTATGTTGCGTGGCTCCAAAGAAAAAAGAGATCGTAAGAATCGCTAAATTAGAAATAATTGGTGGTCAAGCTAAGCCGGGACCGGCTTTAGCATCTGTAGGAATTAATATGGCTGAGTTTACTAAGTCATTTAATGAAGCTACAAAAAATAGAATGGGTGATGTTGTTCCTGTTATTATTACTGCATATAAGGATAAAAGCTTTATATATGAAGTTAAAACAACACCAACAACAGTTTTATTATTAAAAGCTGCTGGAATCAAAAAAGGTTCTGATAATGCTAAAAAAACTAATGTTGGTAAAATAACAAAAGAGCAAGCATTAGAAATAGCTAAATATAAATTAATAGATATGAATGCATATGATGAAGAAGCTGCTTTAAAAATGATTGTTGGTACTGCAAAACAAATGGGTATTACAATTGATGGTTATGTTTCTGAAAAGAAAGGTAATTAATTATGGCTAAAAAAACAAAAAAAATGATTGAAGTGGAAAAAAATACCGATCTTAAAAAAATCTATCCAATTTTAGATGGTATTAAAATGGCTCAATCAAAATCAATTTCAAAATTTGATGGTTCTATTGATGTTGCTATTAAATTAAACTTAGACACAACAAAAGCTGAACAACAATTAAGAGGTTCTTTATCATTCCCGCATAGTAATGGTAAAGTTCTAAAAATATTAGCATTAAGTGAAGATATTTCTGAAAAAGAAGCAAAAGCTGTTGGTGCTGATTTTTTTGGTGGAAAAGATAAAATTGAAGAAATTCAAAAAGGTTGATTAGACTTTGATGTAATTATTACAACAAGTAAAATGATGCCTTCTCTAAGTAAATTAGGGAAACTTCTTGGACCAAGAGGATTAATGCCAAATCCAAAAACAGGAACTGTTACAAATGATTTAATTAAATCAATTAAAGAATTTAAAGCAGGTAAGTTTGAATATAGAACTGATACATATGGAAATATTCATATGACTGTTGGAAAAGTTTCATCAGATCCTAAACATATTGAAGAAAATATTATGAGTTTAGTTAGTTTAATTAAGTCAAAAAGACCTTCAACTGTTAAAGGTGTATTTATTCAAAATATAAGTATAAGTCCAACAATGGGTTTAGGATTTAAATTAGCAATCCCTCAGTAATTAATAAATAAAAAAAAAACTTCTTAAAATAAGAAGTTTTTTTTTTATTTATTAATGTGTATTCTATAAAATTTCTTCAATATTTTTTTCAAATGAAAAAGGTGTTTCTTTAGAAAGATATCGTTTTATTAATTCACCATTTTTATTTATCAAGAATTTTTCAAAATTTCATTTAATATTTTTTGGAGAAGTAAAAGATTTGTCTTCATTAATTAGAAATTCAAATAACGGATTAATATTTTTTCCTTTAACATCAATTTTTGAAAACATATCAAAAGTAACATCAAATTTTGTTTTACAGAATTCTAAAATTTTATCATCTTCGTCAAATTCTTGTTTTAAAAATTGATTACATGGAAATCCTAAAATTATAAAATCTTTATCCTTATACTTTTTGTATAAGCTTTCAAGTTCTACATATTGTTTTGTAAAACCACATTTACTTGCTACATTAACGACTAAAATTGTTTTATTTTTATAAATATTAAAATCAACTATTTGATTATGAATATTTTTTATTTTAAATTCATAAAAATTCATATTATCCTTCTATTTTTTTGTATATAAAATTAAGTTTGGCTTCTTCTATTAGAATATTTTTGATAGAATCTAAAAATTCATTCATAAAGAAACCTTGTTTTAGATTGGTTTTTTCGCTTGTTGCATATACTTTTAAAGTATATGTATGATCTTTATCAGGTGGATAACAACCGCCAAAATTTGATGATTCAATTATTGAATGTTTATCTGAATCTAAAAATGGACTACTTCAAGAATTAGAACCTTGAATCATTTCTTTATTTTCATTACTTGAATTTTCTTTAAGTTCATTTAAGTTAACATTAACATCAGCAACCATTCAATGAATTCATGAAAATGAACAAACTGGATTTGAATCATAATCAATAAAAATAATATTTATATATTTGCTTTCCTTTTTAAGATTGCTTCAGACTATATGAAAAGATGAATTTATAACACCTTTTGTTAAACTATTTATTTCATGGTTATTTCCACCAAATTTTGAATCTAATATTCCATTCTTGATATTTTTTGAATTAATTAACATAATCTACCTCTTTGAAATAATATTATTGATTTATAAAATATTTACCTAATCATTATTAATTGATTGGTTCTCTTTTGAATTATTCACATATTCATTTTTTTTAACATCATAATCAATATTTTCTTCTTCATTATTTTCTTCATCAGCTAGTGGATTATAACTATTTTCAAAAGTAGTAATAATACCTTTTCTTTTATCAATTTTTTGTTTAATTTTAAAATTAACAAATGGTAAAAATATAAATGTTATTAATGATAAAAAGAACAAAATTAATGAGTATCATGGCGTTGTAACAAAGTCATTACTATAGAATAAACCTCATCCATAATTAGCATTTGGATCATTAATCAACATAATTGGATTAATTAGAAATCAAAAGAAAAATAAATATGAAAAGATAATTAATATTCCAATTATAGCGATTGGACCTATTATTAAAAAGAATTTTTGTTTTTGAACTTTTACTTTATTTGTTTTTCTATTTCATAATGCACCTATAATTAATGCACCATATACTAAGAAAAAAAACATAGTAGGGAAATTAGATATCCCATCAACAAAGGCATCTGTTCCTCCTTTATCTGCATTAACAATAACAGATGGAAGCATAATAATAGTTCATCAAATGGATAAAACAATTATTTCTAATATAAAGCCATTTGCTAATTCATTCTTTTTAATAAATGGTGTCTTAGATGAAATTTTTCTAATACCATCAGAAGCAAAAAATAAATTTTCACTTACTAAAGATTGAAACCCTCTTAATGATGTTGCTGAAAATGAATTAACAACTCCTATAATTGAAATTAAAATAAAAACTCTAATAGTAATAGTTAAAGCTAAACTAGCTTGAGCAAATATTGGATCATTAAAAAAATCAATTCCATTACCATTAGCTCTAAATAATTGACTTATTGTAACTAATATATAAAACACTGCACTCAATATTATTCCAACAACAATTACTAGTGGAACATTTTTTTTCGGATTTTTAATATCAAGAGATAAGTTACCAACATTAGCAAATGAATCAAAAGCAAATAAAACTGATGGAAGTGATGCTATTACAAATCCAAAATTAAACTCACCTACTATTTGAGGATTTTCACCAGTTCCTGGAACTGGTGAACCTGGTGCTGTACCTATTAATCCACCATTACCATTAATAGAAGCAATTACAATACCGGCAATAATAATCATTAATAATGGTATAAATTTTAAAATTGTCGTTAATGATGAAAAAATTCCAGAAAATTTTAATGAAACTAAGTTGAATATTAAAAAATAAACCATTAATAGGAAACCAACTAATAATACTATACCAAATGGTTGGGAACTATCTGTATCAAAAATTACAAAAAGAGATTCAGCAGCAAAAATAGATAAAACGACCATCATTATCCCCATATAGAACAAGGGGAAAAGTACTTTTATAAAATAGCCTGCTTTATGACCTAATAATTTTTCAGTTCATGCACCAAGGCCTGCTCTTGATCTAACTGAACTACCTATTTCTGAAAAAGAGAAAGCTGTTGCTAATGCTATTATTGAGCCTATTACTCAAGTTAAAATAATACCTGTTGGATTGAATTGATTAGTACTAAATATTCCTGCATTCTTTAAAAATATACCAATACCAATAACAGAACCTATTAGCATTGACAATCCTGTGAAGAAACCAATTTTCTTAGTTGTTTCAACTGAAACTGTTCTTCCCATAATTGCCTTTCTTAAAAAATATTTTATTAATAATAAAAGTATAGTTTATAAAAAGGTTTATTTTAAAATAATATATTTAATTTGAAAGAATATAAATAATCAAAAAAATTATTTAAATATTTATTAAGTAGAATAAAATTAGTTTGTTAAGGATAAATAAAAATGAGATTATATAATTCACTTTCAAAAAAAATAGAATCTATTAATGATGATATTATCAATATCTACAATTGTGGTCCTACTGTTTATAATCACATTCACATAGGTAATTCTAGACCAGTTATTATCTTCGATGTTTTATATAGATACTTACTTTCGCAAAATATAGAAGTTAATTATCTCCATAATTTAACTGATATTGATGATAAAATTATTGCTGCTGCAAAAAATCAAAAACAACATGAACTTGAACTTAGTTCATATTTTGCTGAGGAATATGAGAATATTAGAAAAAAATTGAACATAAAAGATATGATTATTGAAAAAGTCAGTAATAATATTGATGGTATTATTGATTATATTGACAGATTAGTAAGAACAAATGGCGCTTATGTCGTTAATGGTAATGTTTATTTTGATACTAAAAAAGATACAGAATATGGAAAACTATCAAATAGAAGTATTGATGATGAAAATAAAGTTGAAAGAATAGAAGAAAATTCAGAAAAGAAAAGTCAAGCTGATTTTGTTCTTTGAAAAAATACTAATGAAGGTATAAAGTGAAAAACGCCTTGATCATTAGGCAGACCTGGTTGACATACTGAATGTTCTTATTTAATTGAGAAGTATTTTAAAAAATCTCTAACTATTCATGGTGGAGGAATTGATTTAAAATTTCCTCATCATGAAAATGAAAATGCTCAACATAAATGTTTGTATAATGAAGATATAACAAAAATATGAATGCATGTTGGTCATATCAATGTTGATAATCAAAAAATGTCAAAATCTTTGAATAACTTTATTCTAATAAAAGATATTTTAAAAGAGTACTCTTACCAAGAAATTAGATGATTTATTTATAAAACTAATTATCGAAATCCATTAAATTTTAATCAAAAAATTATGAATGAAACTAGAATTGAAATTGAAAAAATTGAAAAAATTATTAATACTTCAAAAACTGATTTGATCTATAATAATTCTTTATCTTCTCAATTTATTCTTTCTGAAAAATTTATTGAAGAGATGGATAATGATTTAAATATTTCAAATGCAATCACTGAAATTTATAATCTTATTAAAAAATTAAAAAATGAAATAAAGAATAAAAACTATTTAGAGTCTAACACTTTTTTAAATATGATTATTTCTAGTTTATCAATTCTTGGAATTGAGTTTAAAAATATTCACAATGATGAAGTGATAGAAATGATTAATAATTACTATTCTGAATATGAAGATAAAAACTTTTCTATTAGTGATAACTTAAGAAAAATTCTTATTGAAAAAAAAGTTTTATAAAATTAAGTAATTAATAAAAGGGTGAAAAATGACTGAAAAAGAAATGATTAGTGAACTCTCTAGTAGAGGTCATCGAATAACATATGTAAGAAGAGAGGTTATTAAATGTCTTTATGATGATAAAAGAGAACATTCTTTCTTTGATTTTATTAAGCATTTTAATGCAAAAGATAAGAATTTAAATAAATCAAGTATTTACAATACTCTTGATTTATTAATTAATGAATGTTTTATTCATGCTTATATTCGTGGGAGTTCTAAAACAGTTTATTATAAGTTAATTAATGAAGATAATTTTTACATAACATTTAGAGAGTGTGGATCTAAAAATAGTGTTGAAATTTTGAAGCTTGATGAAGACATAATTCATTTAATTACAAGTAGATATCATATCGATGGATTTACTAACATCAAAGTTGAAGTTATTAAAAATAAGTGTTAGTTATCTAAAAATTTTAAAAAGAAAAGAGAAAAAAATTAATTGGAAAAAATATAAATAGAATCAATAAATAAAATTAAATACTTTTATAAGTTAATTTTTATATTGTAAAAATAGGAGGAAGTATGGAAGATTTAAATTGATCAAATTATTTAGAGTTAAATAGAATTATTAACGATAAAAAAATAAATAGTGATCCTTTAAGTCCTATTATGTTAGTTCAATGAATAAATTATGGTTATATTTTTAAATATAAAATTAATGATGATTTTATTATTCTTTATACAAAAGAGCAAATTAACGGTGGAAAAGAAGTTGAATGAACAGTTTTTACTATTTATTATAATGATTCTTCTAATATTGAGGAAATAAAAAAAATAATACAAGAAGATTTATTTACTTTGAATGGCAAAAATAAAATATATTTCTCTCATATTAACAATAAAATTATTAATGATTTTAAATTAGAAGAAGAAGAAGATATAAAAACAGTTCCTTATATTTCTAATTTTATTTATGAAACAGAAAAACTAAAAAAATTTAGTGGAAAAAAATTACAAAAAAAAAGAAATCACTTGAATTATTTTATTAAAAACAATAATAATATTGAAGTAAAAGATTTGAAAGATGTTAATTTAAATTCTGTAAAAAATTTTATTAAAAATCACAATGATAAATACACTGAAGAAGATCGTGATATTGAAATTGAATTATATAATAACTATTTTGAAATGTTTAAAGTTGATAATAATTATATTGGAACTGTAATTTTAATTGATAATAAAATTGTTGCTTTCACTTTTTCATATATTAATAATGAAACACTTGAAATAGTAATTGAAAAAGCTGAAAAAGATATTAGAGGTTTATATCAATATTTAATTAAAACTAACCTAGAATTTCATAATATAAACACAAAATATGTTGAAAGAGGCGATGATGGTGGTATTCAGCTTTTAAAAAAATCTAAATTATCATATTATCCGATTATTTTTTTAGAGAGATTTTCTCTTACTGTAACTAAGAATTTTATATAAAATAACAAATATAAAAAAATATTAAATTTTTAAATTTAATATTTTTTTTGCATTTAGAATAATTTGGTTATTAAATTCTTGTATTTCTATTTCTAGAAGTTCTGATAAATATTTATTAATATTAATTACATAAACAGGTTTATTTATTTTTCCTCTAAAAGGAATTGGAGCTAAAAATGGGGCATCTGTTTCTGTTAATAATCTATTTAGAGGAATTTTTTTTACTGCTTCTTTTAAAAGAAGAGAATTTTTAAAAGTAACAATACCTGAAATTGAAATATAACATTCTAAATTATTATATTCTTCAACAAATTCTGCTCCATCACTAAAGCAATGAATTATTACATCTTTGTAGTTAATTTTTTTCAATATATCTATATTATCACTATGCGCTTCTCTAATATGAAGCATTAATGGTTTTTTATATTTTTTGGCTAGGTTTATTTGTAAATAAAAAAGCTCCTTTTGTTTTTCTTTATTATATTCAGGATAAAAATAATCAAGCCCACATTCACCAATACAACTTATATATTCAATATTATTTTTTATTATTTCTTCTAATTCTACTAAATCATTATTTGTAAAAGTATTTGCCTCTTCTGGATGAATACCAACTGATGCAATAATGTTTTGAGGGTATTTTCGAGCTAATTCAATTGCTTTTCTTGAAGAATCTAAATCAACTCCTATTACATTAGTAAAAATATTATTCCTGATTAGTTCTTGAATGTTTTCTTCCATATCATCTAATAGTGGTTCTATATTTAAATGAGAATGTGTATCAATATATTTTATTTTCATATTATTATTTTCCTAAACAGAACTTTGAAAATAATTCATCCATCTTGTCATATTCTAAATCAATTGATAATATCTTATTGAAATTTTTTATTATTATTTCAAGATTTGTCAATAGCATATCAATTGGAATATTATTTTTTGAATCATAAATTGTTTCATTAATTATTTTATAAATTTTTTCTAATAAAACAATTTGCCTATCTGATTGAAGAATTGCAACATCAATATCAATAAGTTCATTTATTTGAATAACATCTTTTATTTTTTTAATTAGTTGACTAATATCTTTATTTTTAACTGATATTGATAAAGTATCTTTTAATTTCAAAATATCTGATTTATTATAAACTTCAATAACTTTTTTATTATCTAATATATTTTTAAAATCATATTCAATATTATCTAATGGATCTTTTAAATGAATAATTATTTCTGCCTTTTCAATAGCATCCTTACTTTTTTCGATTCCCATAAATTCTATTAAATCATCTGTTATTCTTAATCCTGCTGTATCAAGAAAATTACATGTTATCGAATCAATATTAATACTTGCTTCAACTATATCTCTTGTTGTTCCAGGAATATTTGAAACTATTGCCTTTTCTTTTCCAAAAAGTAAATTCAATAATGAAGATTTACCAACATTAGGTTTGCCTATTATAGCGATATTAATTCCATTATAAATAGGCAAAAATATTTTGCTTTTTTTTAAAATTTGATTAATTAATAAATTAATTCTAGTTAATTCAGTAATTAATAAATCGCTATTAATAACATCAACATCATCATATTCTGGATAATCAATATTAACTTCAATAGAACCTATTAATTGAAATATTTGATCTCTTATTTTTTTAATATCTTTACTATACTCACCTAATACTTCATTAATAGCAATATTTGCAGATATTTCATTTTTAGAATGAATAAGATTATTTATTGCCTCAACTTGAGAATAATTAATCTTTTTATTAATCATAGCTCTTTGTGAAAACTCACCTCTATTAGCATATTTAGCACCATTTATGACAAGTAACTTAATTATTTTATTAGCAACTAAAACTCCTCCATGACAATTTATTTCAACAGAGTTTTCACCTGTAAATGATTTTGGTTCTATAAAAGTATTTAATAAAACTTCATCAATAACTCTTTTATTCTCATCAATAATATAATTATATTGAATAATATTACCTATTTTTTTAACTTTATTCTTAGTTACTTTATTAATAATCTCAAAAACATCTTTTCCTGATAAACGAATAATATGAATAGCACAATTCATAGGAGGCGTTGCTAAAGCTACAATTGTTTCCATATATTATTCTCCTAAAATAGATATTATTTTCATAGCTAAAAGTGATCTATTAATGTTCACATTTAAATCATTTTTAAGTTCTGATATTAAAATTTTTTTATGAATAGAAACTAATTCTATTAATAGATTAATACAAATATCAATTATTGCATATGATTGTTTTTTAAAAAAAGAAATAAAATTATATTGATTTATTACTGATTTATCTTTTAATAAATTCATGATAATATTATAAGTTTCACTGAAATTATTATTAATGGAGAAATCATTATATTGATTAGTATAAGTAAATATTTTGAAGATAAGCTCTTTAAAATATTTATCAATCTCGTTAACATTAAAATCAATAATATTAGAAATTAATGTGGCTTTTTGACATCTGCTTGATATCGTATCTAAAACATTATTTTTATTTGAACAAAATAATAATGCATATGTATTTTCATATGGTTCTTCTAAAATTTTTAATAATGAATTTAAAGCAACATTAGATGAGTTTTCAATATTGATTAAGGCATATAATTTAATATGGTCAAATGAACTTGAAGATTTTGAAAATTTTTCTTGAATAAAAAATATATCTTCTTTTTTAATTTTATTAGAAGACCCATCAATAATAATTAAATCAAGATATTTATTCTCATTTATTTCAAGACAAATGTTGCAATTATTACAAAAAAGTGATTCTTTTTTACAATTTATTGTTTTTAAATATTTTTTAATTTCAAAATCAGGATTAATACAATTAACTGTATTAACCAAAAATGCATGAGGAAAATTTTTATTTTTCTTAAAATTATTTAAAGCAATATTATAATCCATGTTTTTTAATTAATTCCTCAATTTTCTTTGTTAAATCCATACAAACTGTTTTAAAATCTCTTGAAGCATCAATTAAAACAATTCTTTCGGGATATATTTTAGCTAAATGTAAATATCCATCATAAACTTTTTTTTGTAATTCTGGTTGCTCTACATCAAATCTATTCATTTCATCATTAAATATTCTTCTTGATGGTGGTAATTTGATTCTGCTTGATTCTATTCTTATTTTTGATATTTTAGGTTCTACAGACAAAACAAATGTTTTTGTTGGTATTAAATTTTTGGTAGCTAATACATTAATATCGTAAATATTTTTAATTCCTATGTTTCTTGCAATTCCTTGATAAACTAATGATGAGTCAAAATATCTATCAGAAATTACTATTTTATTATTTTCTAAATTCGGAAGAATAAATTTAAAAACATTTTCGGATCTACTAGCCGCAAATAATAACGCTTCAGTAATATAATCCATCTCATTATTAAGAACAAGTTCTCTTATCTTTTCTGATATTTTATTATTATATCCACCAGGTTCTCTTGTATAAACAACATTTTTATTATCAGAAAAATGTCTTTTTATTTCACTAATTACAGAAGTTTTTCCACACCCATCAGTACCTTCTATTGATATAAATAAACCTTTATTCATTACTTACTTTTTCTATTTTTTTTAATATTTTTTCAATATTAAAATTTTGTATTTTTTTACTTATTTTATAAACATGAGTGTCAATTATTTTTTTAGAAATCTCTTCTATTTTTGTTGATTCTGCACTAATTTTTGTTGCAATATTAAGAATACTTTGAGCATCTTTTTCAAGATTTTTTATTGAATTATCTAAAATATTATCTTTCATATCTTCAAATTGTTCTAGGATATCTTTTTTTGCTTGAAAATCGATGTTTTGATTAATTATTTCTTTCTTTTTCAATGCAAAAGACCTAACTAAAGAAAGAAAAGTTAAAAAATATTGTGGTCTGACTATATAAATATTTTTAAATTGTTGGTTGTTTACTTTTTTAATAACAAAAATATCATCTCATTCGAGTTCAGTAACTAGAAGACCGTATTCAGCCTTATTATTTTCTCTATCTTTTTCTAATTTATCTAAAAATTTACTATTTTTATTTCTATTTTTGTCATCAGAATTATCAGATTCTGACTTCATTTCTAATATAACACTAGTAATAAGTGTTTTATCATTAAAAACTTTAAAAGAATAGTCCGGTTTTTTACCATCAATAATTTTATTTGTTGGTTCAAATATACAATCATCGTATGCTAATGAAAAATGATCATTATATTCTTGTTCACATCACTTTTCAAGTTCATTACCTATTTGTTTAATATTTCGACTATTTCTTGATTTTATTGCTATTTCATGTTGTTTTTCTATAGCTTCTTTTTCTTTTTCAAATTTAAAAAGCAATTCTTCTTCTTGCTTTTTTAATTTTGAAAAAAATTCTTTATTTAAAACAAGTTCTATATTTTTTTCAGAAACTTCTATATTTGCATTAAGTATAGAAATTTTTTCTTTTAAGGATAAAATATCATCATTAAGTCTTAGAATGTTCTTAGAACTATTCTCTTTTAATTCATTGATTTTTTCATTATTTTCTTTAATAATTTTATTTTTATCTTCATTAATTTTTAAAATATTCTTAGAATTATTTTCTTTTAATTCATTGATTTTTTCATTATTTTCTTTAAGAATTTTATTTATTTCTTGATCAACAATATTTTTAATACTTGTATCTTTATGAGTTAATTGTTCTTGTAATTTTATATTTTCAATTTTTAATTTCTCTATCGGTGACAAATATTCATATTTGAACTCAAAAGTAGAACGATATTCATTTAGAATATTATTCTTTTCTTTTCTAATTTTTTCATCAACTTTTCTATCAAAATATTCTTTTATTTTGTAGGAAAGGTCAGTATAATCTTCTGTTTCTCTTAAAGAAAACTCATCACCTTTTTTAGCATCTTCTGCTAATTCGAAGATTAATTTATCTAAATCAATTAATCTTACTTTAATTTTTTTCATTAAAAACTCCTAAAAATATAGAAATATAGTTTTTATTTATGTATAGTAAACTATTTTTATTATCCAAAAAAATTTAAAATTTCATCTATATTTATTTGATTTTTACCATGTTCTTTAACTGGTACTGAATTTTCAATTCAAGGTTTTGTTAAATGTGAATAGCTAGTAAGAAAAAAGGCTGTTTTTTTCAATAATCATTCTAAATTAAAATTTAAGAATTCTTCTTTTTCTTTAGATACATTAATGATGAACTTATTTTTCGAATTTAAAGATTGATCAACAAATTGTGATTTTCTATAATCGCATTCCACAGGACCATAATCTCATGCTTCAAAATTAGCATTTTCAAAAAGTTGTTCTTTATATTCATTTCAAAATCAACCATATATAAAGTAAAGAGCCTTATGTACTTTTAATTCACTAGGATTATCATCATTTTTATATATTTTTTTATTTAATTCAAATATTTTATCAATTAAATTAATTCTATTTTGTCCCATATATAAATATTAATATAAATATTTATATAAAAAATATTAAAAAAAGTTTTTACTTCTATTTAATTGGAAATTTTAATTATAATTAAATAGAAGTAAAATAATACAAATTATATTAAATAATTAAGGATAAGTATGGAAATAATTAAGGGAATTACAAGTAAGGATAATCAAAGTTTGATTGATATGTATTGTGATTTTTTTGAATCAAAAGAAGAAATTGCAATTGAAATTATTCAAAATGTTGTAGATAGAAATAATTCTTATATAAAACGTGATGACAATGATGAAATTATTGCTGCTGCTTTGATAACTAATAAAAGAATTATTGATAATAAAAAAATGTTTATTGTTGGTAATATTTCAGTAATAATGACAAAAGATGGTTTTAGAAATATGGGTCATACAACTGATCTTTTAAAGACTGCTATTAAAAAATGAGAAATGATTTATGATAGTGTTACTATGAGTGTTAAAAATTGAGATGATTTTAGTTTCTTAGACTTAGAAGATTCTAATTCTAAAGAAGTTTATAGCTATATAAAAGGAGTTTATCCAACTCCAATGATATCTACCTTTGAAAATCCAAATGAACCTGACATAATTTCAGAAGTTAATAACAATAGATATTTAAATGATGAAGACAAAAATTGAATGCTTATTGATAAAGAAGATAGAATCAAAAATACTAAACTATTGCAAGATATTTTTAAATATAAATTTATAGCAAACCCAAAAGCTTATGTTTGATATAATGAAAATAATGAAATTTTTGATTACAATTTCGAAGATATTGCAAGCCTAACTTGATTATTCCATACAATTCAACCTAATGGTAAGATATTGTTTGCTAAAAATGTTGATTTATCAGAAGTTAAATGTTTGAAAAAAGAAAATATTCAAGTTGTTACAGTTAAAACAACGAAAAAAAGTAAATATAAATTGGAAATTCTTGATTATATCGATTATTTTTACTAAAAATAATCATAATATTATTTGATATTATACTTAAAATAAGTATAATGTTAAATGTATTTTATAGATGTATAGCTCAGTTGGTTAGAGCACTCCCCTGATAAGGGAGAGGTCGATGGTTCGAGTCCATTTACATCTACCAAATGGGGCCTTAGCTCAGCTGATAGAGCACTTGATTTGCACTCAAGAGGTCGTGGGTTTGATCCCCATAGGCTCCACCAATATAATTATTAATAAAAATTTATATTAGAAATATTCTAATATAAATTTTTTTATATAAGGGATATCTTATTTATGCTTAAAGAAATAAAATTACTTAATATTTTATATTGTATAAACATATTAATTTGTATAATATTTTTTACAATTTATTTTTGATTTAATGGTCCAAAATGATTATTTAATATTGATTCAAGTGCAATAAATCCACAAAATTGAAAATATATTTTATTACTTACATTATTTATTATTTTTTTAATATCTTTACTATCATATTTAATATATTCTTCTTATTTTTTTATAAAAAGTTTTTATAAAGAAAATTTAAAAAAATACAAACTGTGAGTAAGAATCATAATGTTTATAACTTATGTTTTTTTACCACCAATATTGCTTATTTTTAGTATTGATAGTATTGATAATTATTTTATTAATTTAAATACTAGTCCAAAAGTAAGGGAAAATAAAAATATAAACAAAATAATATTTGGATTGGCAATAGCAACATTAATACCATTACAAATATTCACTTATACAATCCCTTTTATTTTTCAAAAATCAATTGAAAAACCTAAAAAACCTTATTTTGAATTAACTAATACTGGTAAAAATGTTATTGTAATTTATTTAGATGGAGTTTCTGGCTTCTCTTTCAATAGAATGATGAGTGAAAATCCAAAATATAGAACTGCATTAGATGGATTTACTACATATGTTAAAGCAATTACACTAGGTTCTAAAACTTCTACATCTAATCCAAGTATGATAGGTGGTTTTGAATTTTCACCTAAATATTGAGAAACTAGTTTAGTAACTCAGGAAAGATTTTTTCATAATGCTTTTGAAAAACATATAAAAATGTTAAAAAGTAATGATTATCATAATATTTCTTTTAATTCAATGTCTTATTATGGGTATAAAAATATAATAAACCCAAATTGATGACATGGAAATATTCAGCAATTTAGAGAAGATTTTAAAAAATATAATGTAAAATCTTTATCTAATAGTAGTTTATATCCCCAATATTTTGCAAATGTTCCTGATGCTTATGTTTTAAAAGATTTATCTAAAATTGTAGATATAAATAGTAAAAATGAGAATTATTACAATTGATCATTTTTTCAAAATACACATGCAAATTTTACATTTGGTGACCCGATTGTAGAACATAAAAACTTAAATGTAGAAAATTATCATAAGGTTATAAACTGATCAGTAGATCAATTAATAAATTTTTTTAACTACTTAAAATATAATAATGCTTATGATAATTCAATGATTGTTTTATTTTCTGATCACGGTGAAAGATTTTTTGGAAATAATGGTCCAAATGTTAATCCTAGTGATATTCAATTATCTATTATGATGGCCATAAAACCTTTTAATAAAAGAAATAATTTAATTTTTGATACAGAAAAGTTCATTACAAATGCTGATTTGATTCAAATTATTAATAAATCAATTGGAGATAATTATAATTTAGAACTTGATAAATTTAATAAATTTGGATATTTATCAAATCCATTAATTGATGATACATCTTTGAGAGAATTATTCTTTAGAATAACTTCTGATTGACAATATTATCCAGATAAAATAGGACAAAATGCTGGAACTTATCGTTCTATATTTAATAACTGATTACCTATTTAACTTATTAAAAATAAATAAATATCATTTAAACACTAAATTAAAATAATGAAGTATTTATATAATGAGCTCTTAAAAACATTAATATTTATTGTTATAATATTATTTAAAAAGTAAAGTTATAATTAATTGAATAAATTAAAGTGATTAATAGGATACTATGAAAAATAAATATGGATATAATGATTGAATATTAAAAACATGAGGTGATTATAGATTTAAGAATGAAATGGAAATTCAAGCTAAAACTTGACCATTATTATTAAAAAAAGAAAATGTTATTGGAATAAGTTCAACTGGTAGTGGTAAAACTTTAGCTTTTTTAATGCCTATTTTACAAAATATTGAACTTAATAAAAATTTACAAGTTGTTATTTTAACACCAACAAGAGAATTGGCTCGACAAATTTTTAATGAGATAGCAAAATTCAAAAAAAATCAAAATCTATTAAAACATGCTCTTCTTATTGGTGGAAAAGATATTAATAAACAAATTGAAAATATCAATAGATTGAATCCACAAATAATTGTAGCAACTGTTGATAGGTTTAATTTTGTTATTGAAAATAAAAAAATTAATTATTCTCATTTAAAAACTATTGTTTTAGATGAAATGGATATGTTAATTGATTTAGGATTTAGTGATAATATTACAAATATTATTAGTAAAATTGAAGAAAAAACATCGCTTCAAAAATCTGTTTGAAGTGCGACTATTAATGAAATGCTATCTTTTCAAATTGCTAAATTTTTAACTAATTCAAAAATTATAAAAATTGGAAATTCAATTTATGAAAATAATAATATTGAACATAAAATTATTCATAATATTAATCCGGATGAAACCCTTAAATTTCTAGTAAATGAAATAAATCCTTTCTTTTGCATTATTTTTGCTAATACTAAGAAAGAAGTTGAATATATATATAAAATGCTTTTAGATGTTGACAATAAATTAAATGTAACTTTTGTTCATGCTGGTTTAGTAGAGAGAGAAAGAAAAAATAAAATTAAAGAGGTTAAAGATTTAAAATATCAATATTTAGTTGCTACTGATTTAGTCTCAAGAGGTTTAGATATTAATGGTGCTAGTCATGTTATTAATTATAATTTACCTGATGATCCTGAATGATATGTTCATCGTTCTGGAAGATGTGGAAGAGGTAAATATACCGGAACTTCTTACATTATTTATAATGAAAAAGAAGATTCTAAATTAATTAATTTAGAATCAAAAAAAATAAATTTTGATCATTTTGTTTTTAAAAAAAATGAAATAAAGTCAATTCAATATAAAAATAAAACAAAGGCAGTATTATTAGATGAAAAAAGTAATAATTCAATTAGAAAAATAGTTAATGATAAAACAAAAGTAAAACCTGGATATAAAAAGAAGAAAGCAGAAGAAATTAAAAAAATAAAACAAAAATCTAAAAGAAAACATATTGAAAGTAAAATGAATGAAATTAGAAAAAAATCTTACATAAAATAATAACTCTACTAAATTAGTATTATTAAGATAATTTTCAAAAATATATTAATAGTAGATTTATTCATTGATATTTATGAATTTAATATAAATCAATACTATCAATTATTTTCTTATTTAATAAAGTATTTATATAAAAAAAAGATATCAAAAAGATATCTTTTTTTTATATAAATACTTTATTAAGAATTAGATTTCTAATTTTAATATTTTTTCATAAACTTTTGGTTCAGCCAAAGTAGATAGCATAATTGCTTTAATTGAATGCATTCTGTTTTCAGCTTCTCTAAAAGCAATACTATAATCAGATTGGAAAACTTCATCAGTTACTTCAATTTCACCATTTTTAACTAATGGATATTTAGCACCTAATTCTTTAGCAACTTTAGTACTAAATTCAGTTCTTAAATCATGGAAAGCTGGTAAACAATGAAGGAATTTTACTGTTTCTTTAGCAGCTTTCATCATAGTCATATCAACTTGGAAATCTTTTAATTCATTAATTCTTGAATCAAATAAACTAAAATCTTCACCAAGAGAAACTCAAACATCTGTATAAATAAAATCAACATCTTTAGCAGCTGCTATTTTATCATTAGAGAAAGAATATGATCCGCCTGTTGTTTCATTAATTTTATCAGCAAATTTCAATGTATCTTTTAGCATTTCTTTTTGATAACTATCAGGACCAACTAAAGTACAATGCATACCAGCAAAAGCACATGCCAATAATTCAGAGTGTCCCATATTATTTTTATAATCACCTATAAAAATAAATTTTTTACCTTTTAAGTTTTTAAAACTACCAACTTCTTCAACCATTGTTAATAAATCAGCAATGATTTGTGTTGGATGTTCATCATTAGTTAAACCATTTCAAACTGGAACACCTGAATCTCTAGCTAGAACATTAACGTATTCTTGGCTAAATCCTCTAAATTGAATTCCATCATAGTAATTACCTAAAACAATAGCAGTATCTTCAATAGATTCTTTTTTACCATAGTTAGAACCTTGTGGTCCAACATAAGTAACACCCATACCCATATCAAAAGCTGCAACATCAAATGAACATCTAGTTCTTGTTGAATCTTTTTCTCATAAGGTAACAATATTTTTACCTTCTAATAATTTTCTTTGTGAGTTTCCTAATTTTTTATCTTTTTTAACTCTCATCGATAATTCAACAAGATATTCAACTTCTTCAATAGTAAAATTGGTAATGCTATCTAAGCTTCTGCCTTTTAAATCTAATCCTTTTATCATCATATTTTTTCTCCTTAAATAATATGTAATTTAATTTTACTATATTTTAAAAAAATTAATATAATTAAAAATATAATTATTGATATCAAAGGAATAAATTATGGCAGGTATACTAAATAATATTTTTAGTAAAAAAAATAAAAATATTGAAAAAAAAAATGATAATAAAATTAATCAAGTCGATGATATTGATGCTAAAAAATTAGATGATGATAAAACTGATGAACTAGATAATAGTGTTACTAAAAAATTAGATGATGGAATCAATGAATTAGAAGATAGTACTACTAAAAAATTAGCTAGTGATAAAACTGATGAACTAGATAATAGTGTTACTAAAAAATTAGATGATAGAATCAATGAATTAGAAGATAATGCTACTAAAAAATTAGCTAGTGAAAAAACTGATGAATTAAATAATAGTGCTACTAAAAAATTAAATAATGATGAAATTGATAAATTAGAAGATAATACTAATAAAAAATTAATTGATAATGAGATTAATGAATTAAATAATAGTGATGATAATAAATTGCTTGATGATGAAATTGATATTCTTGATGATGATTTTGATATTCAATTATATGAAGATGATGAAAAAGATTATAATGAAGATGAAATTATTGAAGAAATTCCTTCTAATGATGAATTTACTGATGATGAAACTGATGAATTTAATTATAATGATGAAAATAAAAATGCTGAACTTGATACTGAAACTATAGAATTAGATAATGTTGAGAAACCTATAAATATTCCTTCTGAAGATAAAAATAAATCTAATAATATTGAAGAAATAACAGAAGTTAGTATTGTAAGTGATACTTCTGAAGAAGAAGAAAAATCTCATAATATTGAAAATGCAACAAAATCTTCAAGTGATTCAATCACTATTTCAAAAGAGAAAATTGATCCTGTTAATACTGATAATAATGAAATTATCCAAATGAATTATGTAAATAATGAATCTAATGATATTTCTAAAGAGGAACCTAAATCTATTCCTATTTTAGATAATACTCATGAAGAGAAAAATAATTCTGTTAATAATGAGAATAATGAAATTATCCAAATGAATTATGTAAATAATGAATCTAATGATATTTCTA
>CAMQYY010000002.1 GCA_947039515.1 uncultured Ureaplasma sp. | reverse complement strand
GAGAGAGAGAGAGAGAGAGAGAGAGAGAGAGAGAGAGAGAGAGAGAGAGAGATTTGTTTTTGTTAGATTTCATCACACTTCTCCTTATTTTATTTAATTTCACTATTTAAAAAATAACGTAAAAAAATACTTTTAAAAAGTAATTGATGTTTTTTAAAAAAATAACTATTATTATAATAAGTTAGAGAATATGATGATTGACGAAATTAAAAATAATAAAATACAATTAAATAATATTTATAATGAAGATTGTAATAAATTAATTTTAAAGATGATAAGAAGCAATCTAAAAGTAGACCTTATTTTAACAGATCCGCCATATAACATTTCAAGAGAAAATAATTTTAAAAGTATTGGTAGATCTGGAATTGATTTTGGAAAATGAGATAAAGATTTTAATCAATTATCTTGATTAAAAAATATTGATAAAATTGTTAACCCTGGTGGTTCAATCATTATTTTTAATGATTGAAAAAATTTAGGTGATATTTCAAAAAAATTAGAATCAAAAGGTTTTATAATAAAAGATTTAATCAGATGAATTAAACCTGCACCTATGCCAAGAAATGTAAACAGAAGGTATGTAACTGATTTTGAATTAGCAATTTGAGCAGTAAATCCTGGAGCTAAATGAATATTTAATAGAAAACCTGAGAGAGAGAGAGAGAGAGAGAGAGAGAGAGAGAGAGAGAGAGAGAAATTACTACTTAAGACCTGAATATAGGTTTGCTCCCCCTGGAATCAGCAGAATTCATCCTACTCAAAAATCTGAAGAACTAATTAATAAATTAATTCAAGTTCATTCAAATGAGGGTGATATTATTTTTGATCCTTTTTCAGGATCTGGTCAAATTAGCTATTGTGCAAATAATTTAAATAGATATTATATATCTGCCGAAATTGATAAAAATTATTGATTAAAATCAATAAAAAGAATCAAAGCAACATACTTAAAACCTGCTTTTAATCACTTAGGTAATAAATTTAGAATTCTTGAAGATTTAATGAGGGAGTTCCCGAAAAAAGATATTGATTATTTTGTTGATGTTTTTGCAGGATCTGGAATAGTAGGTTTGTCTTATAAATCTCCTAAAAAAATTTTTTTAAATGATAGTGATATTTGATTAACGAAAATTCATGAATATTTATTTAATACTGATAAAGAAATTATTTTAAATGATATTGAAAAAATTATAGATGATTATCAATTACCAAAATCTAAAAAAACTTATTCAAAAGAATATAATAAATTAAGAGACGATTTTAATAATGATATTAAGATTTCTAAGCTTTTAGTTCTAATACTATTTGGTTTTAATCAACAAATAAGATTTAATACTAAGAATAAATTTAATATTCCATGTGGGAAGTTTTGATGAAATGATTACCATAAAAATAAACTTATTAACTTTATTGATAATGCTAAAAATAAAAAAATAAGTATCAGGTCTAAAAATTTTGATGATTTTATGAATGAAATATTTTCAGAAATAGATAAGGATAAAACCTTATTTTATTTTGATCCGCCTTATTGATTATCTAATGCAACATATAATGAATCTTGAGATGATAATGAAGAAATAAAATTAATTGAGTGACTTCAAAAATTAACTGACAATGGATATAAATGATTTTTGTCTAATTTATTAAGTTCAAAAGGAAAAGAAAATATATATTTAAAAGAATTCATAGATAAAAATAAAGAAAAAATAAATATCACTTATTTTAAAAAAGTTAATTATAAAAATTCTAATTATCAAAGAAAAAATAAAGAAGATAGTGATATAGAAATCTTATTAAGTACTAGGTTAGATAATGAGTAATGGATATGATTTAGTAAAATTTGGAAGATCAGAAACAAAAAGATCTAATATAAAGCAAACTTATACTTTATTAATAGATGCAATAAATGAAAATGATAATAATTGAATTACTGATAAAGAATTTTTTGATATTCTTAAAGAAAAAAAATATTTTTTAGAAGAGAAAAAAGAAATTGATATTACAAGAGAAAAATCAATAATAAAATCTTTATTAAACTTAGCAGTTATTGAAGAGAATAAAGAAGAAAAAAAACTAAAATTTATCAGTAATGAGATTTCTAAAAAATGAGAATATAATAAATATAATCAAAAATTCTTTGGACTTAGTAGTATTGATTTTTCTTTTTTTCAAGCACTATTAAAAATGAGATACAAATCAAACGGAGAATATAAAAGTAGTTTTTTTCATATACTAGATCAATTAACTAAAAAAAATAAACTTAAAAAAAATATTTTAATTGATCTTAATTATAGAGAAATAATAAAGGAAATAATTGATAATAAAGATATAGAAAAACTAAAAAAAATACTAAAACTTAAAAGTGGTTCTAAAAATAAATTAAAAAAAGAACTTAATGATGAATGTATTTTTACTTTTTTAAATATCTGAAAAAATAATGATGAAAATTATAGTAATTTATATAACTCTATAAATACAATTTATAAAAATAATCTTGAATTTTCAGATGGTATTAGTGAATTAATTTTTGGATACAAAGATAATAAGAAAATAAATATTAGACATTTTTATAAAATGTATCCGGAAGAAAATATGAATGAATTTATCTCACAAATTAAAAAAAGTATTAGTAATATTGAAGCACGAGTAATAGATAAAATAATTTCTGGATCATGAAATAGTTATAGACACTTAATAAAAAATCATTTAAATTCTCTTGATACAATATTTGAATTTAATAACAAAGATGAATTCAAAATAAAAGAAAATTTTCAATATCTTATTGATACAATATTGAAATTTGGAGAAAACAGGATACTTGAATTAGATAAAAATAAACTATATAATCCTGATGAATTATTACATTTCTTTAAGTTGAAAAATAAAAAAAATACTATGCCTATTGTAAATATTATTAATGAGTATTATTCTAATGAAAAATTAATTATTCTTTTTAATAAATTAAAAAATATTTATATAAAAGGTCATAAAGGTAATAATAAAATAGAAACAATAATAAGAGAACATCAACACATTAAAGGAAAAGTAGATTTTCCTACTTTTTTTGAATTTATTATTGGAATGGCTTTTTTATCCAAAAATAAATCTAAAGAGGATATTAATGAAAAAGATTATCTAGAAAAACATTTTAACACTAAGTTAGACACAAATCTATGTCCAATAAGATTTGCAGCTGGTCGCAAAACAGATATTTATATAGAAAAGAACGATGAACAATTATTTTTGAATATAGAACCAACAACACAATTAACTAACCAAACATCGATGGAATTAGATTCAGTTAGAAATCATTTAATAAGCGCAATAAATAAAAATCAATTTCCAAAAGGGATTTGTATTATAGTTGCACCACAAATTAAAGAAACATTATCTCAAGATATTAGAGGATGAAATGAAGATAAAAAACCAAAATTAGAAATTAAATTATTTGATATAGATCTAATTTTAAAAATGTTAAAGAGTGATTCTGATATCTTTAATTTTGTTATTAATAACAAAATTAAAGAAAATGATTTGATTAACGAATAATAATAAAAAGTCTTGCAATTAAAATTATTAAATTAATAATTGAAGTTAATAAAATAAATCCGAAAAATAAACACATTTTATTAATAACTGTTTTATCAGCTTCTTCTCCACTATCATTAATAAACATTTCAGTTCTTGACATTGAATTAAATGTAATAGCAATATATAAAATTGAAATTAAACCAGAAAGAATTGAAATTAAAAAATACATTCAGTCAAATATTCCGGGCATTAAAAAGAAAAATAGCATTAAACATAATGATAAAACCATATAAATTCCGAATAAAATAAAAACAAATTTCATTAAATTCATTGCTACTTTATCTGGAATAAGCATACCTATAATACCTGTAAATGTTAATATTCCACCAGCTATACCAAAAATTAATAATAATTCTTGACCATTAAATAAACTAAACATTGATTCAAAAGTAAAACCTGCACTGACGCAATAAGAAAAATATAAGATTGCATATACACCATAAGATACTGTTGTTGTTTTAAAAGAAACATAAAAGCTTAATCCCATTGAGATTAGAAGAGCTACTACCATAACAATAATTTTTGCATTATATGGTATTGTCATAAATGAAAAAGCATATCCGAATAAACAAGTTAATAAAAAACCTAAGCCAGCAAATAGAGATGATCTTCCAATAATACTAGTATGTTTCTTTTTATAAGTTTTTATACCAACATTATTCATTTCAACATTTTTGCCAAATACATTCATATTAAAACCTCCTATTGAAAAGTATGTTTAACTGTTAAAGTGTAAACTTTAAAGTGTTTATATATTATTATAGATAATATTTTAATTATATTGAAATAAACTTTATTTTCTGAAACCTCTGGTATAAGATTTGAATTAAAATCACTTTTAATGTATAAATCAAACATTTTTCAAGTATTAAAAATGTTTGTATTTATTCTATATTCTTTATCATAACAAAAATCACACATTGAGTTTAATGACTCTACATCAACTGTTTTAATGTTCATATTTTCCTTACATTGACAATTATTAAAATCTATTTTAATATCTAATAAATGAAGATAATTAATTAATAGTAAAATTGCAACAATCAAATCATCTTTAAATTTTAAAATGTTGATAATATTTCTTTTATATAAATCAAATAAACTAATTTCGAGATTATTATTGTTTTTTGCTAAATCATTCATAATATAAATTGAAATAAAATTAGAATATTCAAAATCTAATTCAGAAAGTAAATTTATTTTTTTTAACTTGCTCATTTTATCAATACTATGAAAAATTTCAAATTCTAAAAATGAGCCAAATTGCATTAGTCTACCGTTTTTAGAACTTATTTTTCTAACACCTGGAGCATAGCAAACTATCTTTTCATTTTGATCACTAAGGATTGTTATAATTGAATCAAAAACATTATAGTCATGAGTATTTATTAAATATCCTTTAATAATTTTTTCAGCCATTTATTTATAACCAAGGCTGTTTATTAAATAATTACTATTTCTTCAATCTTCTTCTACTTTAACATATAATTTTAAAACAATTTTACAATCATAAATATTAAGTAATTCTATTCTAGCATTGGTACCAATTAATTTAATCATACTAGCATGTTTACCAATAACTATTGGTTTTTGACTTGATTTTTCAACAATAATATCGGCATTAATAAGAAAAGTTTTAGTTTTTTCATCATAGTTATTAGTAGTTACATCAACACCAATAGCATATGGAATTTCTTTTCTTAATAAAATTAAACATTGTTCTCTAATTATTTCAGCAATCATAAATTTATCATCTGGTTCTTTAAAATATGAAACATCAATTTCTTCACTTGAGGTTTTTTCAATATATTCAATAATTTTTTCAATATTTATTTTATGTAAAGCAGAAATTTGGATAACTGTTTGAAAATTAAAATCTTCTTTTAATTTATTAGCTGTTTCATCTATAAGTTCCTGTTTTGATGTTTCAGCTTTATTAATAATTAAAACTTTATTTTGAATATTATATTTTGAAATATTGTTCAAAATATTTCTATCTTCAACATCAAATTCCCTTGTCATATCAAATAAATAAAGAATAGAATTAGCTGATTTTAAAGAATTATTAACTTCTCAATTTAAAAATTTATCTAATTTGTTATGTGGAAGGTGAAACCCTGGAGTATCAATAATTATAGCCTTAACATTATCGTTTTTATAAATAAAAAAAGATTGTTTTCTTGTTGTTTGTGGTTTCTTATTAACAATTGCTTTTTTTTGATTAAAAATAGCATTTAAAAGTGTTGATTTGCCAACATTAGGTTTTCCAACAATTGCAACAATATTACTCTTCATACATTCCTTTATAAATTAAACATTCTTCTAATATTTTTTCTTGTAAATCAAACATTTCTTTTTCATCAATTTCATTAAGATGATCATATCCTAACAAATGTAAAAGTCCATGAGCAAATAATAAACAAACTTCGTATTTTTTACTAATATTTTTTGATTTTGCTTGATCATTTGAAATTTCTTCACATATAAAAATTTCACCTAATAAATAGTCATTATCTTTCAATTCAAAAGATAAAACATCTGTTGGTTTATCTATTCTTCGATAATCATTATTTATTTTCTTAATTTCTTCTTTTGAAACTTTTGATAATTCATAAAATTTATCACTTCTTTTTTCTTTTAATATATTATTAAAAATGGCTATGTTAATTTTTTTAAATAATTCATTTGTTTCAAAAAAATCATTAATGATGAGGTTATACATATTTTTATTATATAAAAAAAATAAAACTTTAAGTTTTATTTTTTAGATTTCTTTTTATCTTTTTCTTTTTTGTCTTTTTTAGAGTCTTTTTCTTTTTTGTCTTTTTTAGAGTCTTTTTCTTTTTTAGAGTCTTTTTCTTTTTTGTCTTTTTTAGAGTCTTTTTCTTTGGTTTTTTTAGTAGTAGATGATTTATCACTATCAACTTTTGATCCAACTTTTTGACCATCTAGTTTCTTATTACTAATTTCATCATCTGAAACATCATCAAGAACTTTTTTTGTTTTAACAACTTTATCATTATCTGATTTTTTTGGTTTTTGTTTTTCTTTTGATTCTTTTTTATCATTAGACTTTGAATCTTTAACAGTTTCAATCTTTTTATCAACAATATCACGACGTTGCTTATATTCTTCAATAGCAACAGTAATTTCTTCTTTTAAGATTTTACCATTAACATTTTGTTCAATAAATGTTCTTGATCTTTTACCATAATTTGAATATAGTAATAAAATCATAATATTAGCAATAATTAACCCACCAATGATAAGTGAAACTAACATGATAATAAATACACCTCTACCACCATTTGCTTCTTCATCAACAGCTTTTGTATTAATTGATTCTTTTTGATCAATTAAATTATTATCTCTAATAGAAATTACTGAATTATTTTGAGTAATATTACTATTTTGAGACTCATAAAGAGAATAACCAAGAGCACCAGTAGTTAACAGTGAGCTTAATAAAATTGAACTAGTAGCAATGTTTTTAGTTTTCTTAGTCATAATTTTCCTTTTTAATAAATATCAACTATTATTATATATTAAAATATTATACATTATTTTTTAATAAATATATATGACATATATTACTTTGTTTGTTTTTTTAAATTAGTGTCACAATAGTTGAAATAATAGGTCTTTTTTTGAGTTTTCTTTCGAACTTTTTAATTATTAATTTTTTGATACCAATTTTAGTTTCTGAAAAATCAATTTGATTATTTTTTAAAAATGAAACTGAACTTAGAATATTTTCTCTTGCATCAGTTTTAATTTCATCTAGAAGACTTTTACTAATTGAATCATTATAATTAATAATTCCATAATCAGAAATTGATAGATTTAGAACCTCTACATTTTTTTCAACTTTTTTTAAAGTTAAATTAACACAAATAACGCCGTTTTCAGACATTTGTTGTCGTTCATAAAGTGTTGAAGATTCAATATCATTTTGATTTGCACCTGTATATTGTTGAGTTATTTTAATATTATCATTTTTAATTTTTAGTAATTCTGAATTTTCAAATCTTGCAAACTCACCATTTTCTAAAATTAATATTTTATCTTTAGTAATTCATGTTTCTTGAATAAGATCAGAATATTGAATTTGTGATTTATACAAACCACCAATCGGAATAATATATTTTGGTTTCAAAAGTGATGATAATAATTTGTGATCTTCATTACCAGCTTGAAGTGGTTTAATAGTTTTAGCTAAAGTAAATGTATTAACATTCAGCTTACTAACATTATCTAAAATAGCACTTATAGGAAGTTCATACCCAGGTTTTCTAAAAATATTAACAACAAAATTGTCGTTTTCTCTTAATTTTAAATTTTTATCTTCATCTTTATGCAATCTACTTAGTTTATTCATTAAATAATCATTACTACCAATTATTAAAACAACAGCGTTTTTTGATTTATTAATTTCATTAGGAGGTAAAAGTAATAAACCTTTTTGATTAATAACATTAGTTTTTATTAAATTTTTAAAAATATCAATAAAATTTCTACTGTATATAATAAGTGGTTTTTGAAATTTTTTACATAATTGGCTGATAGATACAATATTATAAATATCATTAGCATTACAACCAATAATAATTCTTTCATTAGTATTACTCATTATTTTCTCATAAAAAGATTTTATAGAGTGACTAGGAGATGTAAAGTTATTAACTTCATTAACTAATCCTGTTTTAGTAATTAGAAGCAGAACTTGATGACCTTTTAAAATATCCTTTAAATTCAATAATTGTGAATGAAATGGAATTGATTGTTCATTTAAAACTAAATAATCATCCAAGAAAACTATTGCTCCTTGTAAAGTTTTAATAACAAAACCACAAGAATATGGAATTGAATTTGCTATTTTAAATGCAGTAAAAGTTAATCCATTTACTTGAAAGTCTTTTAAATAATTTAAAACTTGGAAATTTAAAGTTTTATTTGTGATTTTAAATTGTTTTTCAAACAAATTTTCAATAATTTTTTTTCCAATTTCAGATGTAAATATAGGAGTATCAAATCCTATTTTATCCAATAACATAGGAAGTGATCCAAAGTTTTCATATGAAGGCGTACCAATAAATATTCCTTTTATCTTTTCTTTGTTCTTAACTAAATAAGAATAATCTGGAACTATTTTACTAATTCCTAATTTGTTATCTATCAATGCATCAATACCTGCATTAAAAATAAAGATATCATCATTTATCTCAATACAATAACTATTGTTATACTTTTCATCCATGCCACTTAACGACAAAAAACTTATTTTACTATTCATATTTCTCCGTATTTCATTATTTTTAATATTAAAAATAAGAAATCTTTTTTTATGTTTAAATACAATATTAATTTAATAATCTTGTTTTTATATTTATTATATATATAATACTATTAATTGAGGTAGATTTAATGCTTAAATGTATTTATATAGATTTGTTTCCATATATTATTGATGATTTAAAGTTGTCTTCAATAATTTGAACTAAAGTAAAAAGTAATCCAAAAATTATTGAATGATTAAAAGATAAACCAAAAATGGTTGAATTGATTGATGATAATCCTGCTTTTTTTAAAAATACAACTTTATTTGAAGAATTATTAAGCCCAAAAGATTATAAATTCTTTTATGATTATTGAAAATTAGAATTTAAAGATAATTTATTTATTTTAGCCAAAAATGGTCTTAATGATATTATTAGAGATTTTTTTAAAAATTGTTATGAAAATAATGTTAAAATGATTGTGACATATAATAGAGATGTTTGTGATAATATAGGACAATTATATCCATTCTTAAAAAATGTTGATTTTAAATTTATTTCATATGAAAAAACTTTAAATTTAGAGGGTTTTGTTAAATTAAATTTAGAAAACGAGTTTTTAATAAGCGAAGTTTGTGTGATGACCCAAAAACCAGATGTATTAGAACATCTACAAAATAGTAATTTTTTTGTAGCTACTATTAATGGTACTAAATTAAATAGTAATGAAAAAAATATTCATTACTTCAATAACTATAAAAATTTATCATATTATGACTTGTCTTATTCTTTTTATAAAGATGAAGATGAAAACACAATGGAATTATAAAAAGAGGACCAAATGCAAATACTAAAAAGTAAAATTATTGAAGCAGAAAAAATTAATTGATCAGAAAAAATTATTATTGAAAAATTATTAGTTGATAAAGTTTCTCTTGATGTTCATAGAAGTAGAATCGATAAAGTATTTGAAAATCATTCTGATGAAGAAAAAGAAGAATATATTATGCAAATACTAATAAGAGATAATATTCTTAATTCTGCATTAAATATAATTGAAAAATCTTTTAAATTTGATATTAATGATGAAGATATTGAAAAAATTTCTGATAGAATAAATAAAAGTATTGCAGAAAAGGTAGCAAATGCACAACCTTTAAATGATGAAGCTATTAAACTTAATACAATATTTTTTATAAAAAGAATTTTAATATTTGATGAAATAGCAAAAACTTATAATATCTCTGTTTCTGATGAAGAGTTAAAAGAAATTTTAAATCAATATTATGAAAATACAAATCAACCAATTAGAGAAATTATTAATGATGATGAAAATCTAAAAAATGCTAAAAGAGCTTTTTTAGATGAAAAAATTATTGCTTTTATTTTAGAAAAATTTAAAAATACAACTGATTTAGACAAATTATGAGAAAATATGCAAAATTCTCATACAACTATGTTAAATATTATGAATGATTCAAAATAGTAATTTTATAGAATTAAAAAAACAACTACAATTGTAGTTGTTTTTTTAATTCTCCAGCATAGTTACCTAAAATTAAGGTTATTGAATTCTCATTTACTAAAATTCCTCTAATGCCTATTTTTTTAAGTTTATCTTTATTAACTATATCAATATTTTTTAAATTCAATATTATTGAGTTTAAAGTTGATTTTGCACTTATTATATTTTCTTTTGTACCAATATATTTTAAAAATAAATTTAGATCAAATGGAATTAGATTCGATTTTTTTAAATCACTATTAATATTATTTTCGTTATTTTTAACTTTTTCTTTAACTTTTTTATCTAGTGCTCCAAATGAAAGAATATTAATTATTTTTGTTTTATTTTTCATTTATTTCAACTTCTCTCTTATTCTCTTAATTCATGATTCAGTATTATAATCAATTAGCATTTTTGCTTTTGATTGAATAACTTCAATTTCTATTTTATCATTTTGTTTCAAAATAATTTCTTCATCCCCATCGATAAGTAGAACACATTTTTTAACTTTGTCATTCAAATTGATTTGAAATTTTTCATTTTCATTAAAAATTATTGCATTAGGATACGTTCTATAAAATTTATTATTTAAAGGTTCTATCGCTGAAAAAACAATATTTTTAGAATTTGGAAGTAGAAGTGGGCCGTTATTTGATCTATTAATCCCACTTGAACCAATGATAGTTGCAAAAATTAGCCCACTAGAGTAGAAATTATCAAATAATGTATTATTAATACTTATAGAGAAATTATGAAGATAATTGCTTCTTATGTATATTTCATTTAAAGAATAGTGTTCAATATTATTTACTTTTACTTTTAGAACTTGAAAATTATTATAGAGATCAATATTTGTAATTACTTTTGAAAGTTCTTCTATTGTTGAACTTTCAAGAAAAGATAGTGAACCAGATGGAATATTGATAATTATTTTTTTTTCAATATTATAGTTATCTTTTGCTACCTTTAAAAATGAACCATCACCACCAATATTAAATATGAAATCTCCATCAATATTCATAAAAAATGCTTTTTTAAGCACTTTATTTAAAGTATTTTGAACTTCTTTTGTTTTTTCTGTTTCGTTAAAATTAATGATTTTATAATTCATTTTAACCCTAGTTTTATTAATATATAATTATTTTACATTTTTTTATTCTATTGCTTTATTTTTTTTTAGTTATATAATTAAGGATATAAAATAAAAGGAGAATCTATGATAGTTATTCTATATACAAAAAGTTGTAAGTCATCTTCTAAAACTTTAAATTTCTTTGCAAAGAATTTATTAAAGTTTTCAGGCATAAATATTTTAAAAGATGATATCAATGAAAAACTACTTAAGGACATATTATCTTTAACAGAAAATGGATTCCAAGATATTATTTCAAAGAGAAGTGAAATTTTAATTGATAAAGGTATTTGCATTGATGATTTAACTACTCAGCAATTAATTGATTTAATAGTAAAAAATCCTATTATTTTAAAAAGACCAATTATTATCCAATATAAAGCTAATGCTCCATATAGATTATTAGTTGGTTATAATGTTGATGATATCTTAATATTTATGAGAGAAAAACAAAAAAGTTACATTTAGTAAGATATCTTTATAATTAAAAAAGTTCTATTCATATAGAACTTTTTTAATTATAAAGAAAATATTAATTGGTTTAATAATACTATTTACATACCTAAAGAAAATATAATTTACATGAAAAGTTATTAAAATATTTTAAGCAATTATATTTATCAGAGTTGAATTAATCTATTTGATTTAAATAATGTTATTTAACATTCATCGAATAAATATTATTTAGGTGAAAAATTTTAGTTGCATAGAGTTATAAAATATTAATAAGATCCTAGTATTTAAAATCATACAAATTATCTTAATTAAATATTTAAATAAAAATTAGTTGAATTTAATAAATTAGTATTTTATAGTTTTATGTGTATAAAAAAAATAACACTATTTTTGAAAATAGTGTTATTTTTTTGTTTATTTTAAAAATATATTATTTTTGATCTAAACCTAATGCTTGAGTTGCATTTTCAATACTACCATATTGTTTGATAAGTTTTTTATCAGAGAATATAGTTGGTAAGAACATTAAACCAACCATTAGGAAGAATACAACAACTAACATAATTCTAGAAATTAATGTTTCATTATCAATCACAATTGATTCAGTATATGAAGCAGGTATTAACATAAATAAATCATAAAATGGTGCAAATGCTGTTAAGAACAATGTTAAGAAGTTTACTACAACAGCTATTCAACCACTTGATTTAAAGTATTTTTTCTCATCAGTTACAACTGTTTGAGTTTTTCTATTTTTAATTCCGCCTAAAATAGCTAATGAAATAAATCCGAATACAAACACAGCTGTTCATGTTGCCATTAAATCAGCAAATGAATATAATTTATCCATTTCAGGAGTATATGCATATCCAGATGAATTAACATAACCTAAAGCACCAATTATTGTAAATAAAATTACAATTGGTAAAGATATAATAACAGAATATTTGATTCCAACAAGTGGTTTATCTGAATTTAATTTATCAATATTTTTACTTCAACCTGGTAATTCTTTTTCAGCAATTAGATCTTCTGCAAATCTTGGAGCTCAAATAGAAAAACCATTAAGAACGCCTAAAATACCAACAGCTATTAATAAGTTTGTTACACCAAAGAATCAAGCCATATTAATAGTAAATAATCAATCACCAAAACCAAAGAAAGATCCTGAACCATTCATTGACATAGAAATAGCAATTAATAAATAAATAGCTGTAATTATTCCTAAACCAATTAGAACAGCTAGAGGAGTCTTTTTAGGTTCTTTCATTTCTGATTGCATACCAGAAGTAACATAGAAACCATCATAAGCAAAGAAAATTGAACCAATAGCAATAATCATTCCAAAAGCTGGAGTTAAACTAGAAAATGATGTTAAAGTTGATGCTTCTGCACCAGGAGCAATAACAGGTGGTAGTGGATTAATATTATCAACAGCACCTGGATTCATTCCTATAAAAACAAATCCAATAACAGCAGCAATACCTAATGGAATAAACTTCAATGAAGTAATTATTAAATTAGCTACATTACCAAATTTTGAACTCAATCCTGAACCAAAAATAAAGAATGCTGAAAGAGCTAAAGAAATAACAGTTCATATTATTCAATCAGCACTACCGGCACCTAAATTAGGGCTACCATAGTTTATTGTTCCAGTTGCAGCATCATAAGTAGTACCAAAGGCACCTATAGCATCTTGGAGAGATAGTAATGCATATAAAGGCATGAAGAAGTAAGTTAGAGGTAAATAAATATAAAACATCAAATTTTTTGATGCTTTATAAATAACACGACTATTAAAAGCCTTACATCAACCAATTAATCCAAGATTATCATTTCTAGCACTAGCAATTTCAATTAAAGCAAGAGCCATTGCCATTACTGCAACAGCTGCTACTATTCAAGTGAATATCGCAAGAACAAGAGAACCATGTGAAAGATCAATTACAGCTTTTGATTTAAAGAATATACCAGCACCAATACTTGAACCAATAACAATTAAAATAGCACTAAAAAATCCTATTTTCTTTTGCGTTGGAGCATTAGCAAATGTTTCATTATCAGCATATGATAGCGTATCGCCATCAACACTATAATTTTCGTTTTCCATAATTTTTTTTCCTTTCTATAAAATTGTTTTTTATAAAAATGAATTAATGGAATAAAAATTTTCATAATTGATTCTTATACTTAAATAATATATTTTTTTTGCTAAAAATGAATCTTATTTTATAAAAATATGTATTTATTTTTAGCAAAAAAAACATATATTGCTAAAAACATGCTACAATTAATTTTAATTAATATAAAAATAGGAGTTAAAATGGAATTTAAACCTAAAAATCCACAATCTAATCAGTCAATATTAGAACAATTTGGTAGGAATTTAAACGATGAAGCTGCGATGGGTAAAATTGATCCTGTTATAGGTAGAGAAGAAGAAATTAGAAGAATAACTGAAATTATTAGTAGAAAGAAGAAAAATAATCCGATTTTGATAGGTGAACCTGGTGTTGGTAAAACTGCTATCGTTGAAGGTTTAGCTCAAAGAATTGTTTCTGGTGATGTTCCTGATAATTTAAAAAATAAAGAAATTTATGAACTTTCAATATCTTCGTTAATTTCAGGCGCTTCTTTTCAAGGTCAATTTGAGCAAAGACTTAATGATGTAATTAAACATGTAAAAAAATCTAATGGAAACATAATTTTATTTATTGATGAATTTCATCAATTAATTGGTGCTGGAAAAACTGGAGCTAATAGTGGTATGGATGCTGCTAACATTTTAAAACCTATGATGGCACGTGGAGAAGTTAAAATAATTGGTGCAACAACATTGAGTGAATATAGACAATATGTTGAAAAGGATGCTGCTCTTGAAAGAAGAATGTCTAAAATAATTGTTTCAGAACCAACAAAACAAGAAGCTCTAACAATTATGAGAGGTTTAAAAGAAAAATGAGAAGTTTATCATGGTGTTAAAATTCATGATAATGCTCTAGTTGCTGCTGTTGATTTATCAGATAGATATATAACTGATAGATATTTACCTGATAAAGCAATTGACTTAGTTGATGAAGCTGCAGCAAAAGTGCAAACTGAAATGCATTCAATACCACATGAGTTAGATAATGTAAGAAGACAGATTATTCATTTGGAAACAGAGAAAGCTGCTCTTGAGCAAGAAAAAAATGATTCTAAATCAAAAAATCAATTAGAAAAAGTAATTAAAAAATTAGATCAATTTAAAATAAAGGATTCTGAATTAACAAAAGTTTGAGAAGCTGAAAAAGTTGAACATGAAAAATTAATGTTAATCAAAGAAAAAATTGAAACTACACGTTTTAATGTTGAAAAAAGTCAACTATCTGGAAATTTTACTCAAGCTTCAAAACTTTTATATATTGAAATTCCAAAACTTGAAAAAGAACTTTTAGAAGCTGAAAAAACATTGAAATCAAAGGGTTTAATTAGAGATTCTGTTACTAATATAGAAATAGGTGAAGTTATTTCAAAATCAACAGGAATACCTCTTAATAAAATAGTTGAAGATGAAAAAGAAAAACTTTTAAAGCTAACTGATGAAATGCAAGTTCATGTTAAAGGACAAGAGCAAACATTAAAATTAATTTCAAATGCAGTTTTAAGAAATAGAGCAGGAATTAATGATCCTAATAGACCTATTGGTTCATTTTTATTCTTAGGTCCGACGGGTGTTGGTAAAACTGAAGTAGCTAGATCACTAGCTTATTGTTTATTTGATAATTATAAATCAATGGTTAGATTAGACATGAGTGAATATATGGAAAAACATTCAATTTCTAAATTAATAGGAGCTCCTCCTGGATATGTTGGTTATGAGCAAGCTGGTGCTTTAACTGAATCTGTTAGAAGAAAACCTTATTCAGTTGTTTTATTTGATGAAATTGAAAAAGCTCATCCTGATGTTTTAAATTTATTACTGCAAATACTAGATGATGGTTCAATTAAAGATTCTCAAGGTAGAATGATTAACTTTAAAAATACAATTATTATTATGACAAGTAATATTGGTGCTACAGCTGTTCTTGAAAATAAACCTGAGGAAGCTTTAGAAGAACTTAAAGGTTATTTAAAACCAGAATTTATTAATAGAATTGATGAAATAAGTATTTTTAATTCTTTGAGTGATGAGGTTATTATTAAAATAATTTCTAAAATGTTAAATGAGCTTTCAAATAGATTAAAAGAAAATCAATATAATGTTGAATTTGATGAAACTATTAAAAAACAAATTCAATCAGCTGGATTTGATCCATTATATGGAGCCAGACCTTTAAAAAGATATATTCAAAGTAATGTTGAAAATAAACTAGCTGAAAAAATAATTGATTCTGAAATAAAGAAAGAAACTAATTATTTAGTTTCTTACGATGATAAAAATAAAAATATTGAAATAAAAGAAAAATAATCTTTTATTTCTTTTTTTAATTTTATATATAATATTTTGTATGAATGAAATTTATGATTTAATAATTATTGGATGTGGTTATGCTGGAGCTATTACTGCTATTAATATAAAAAAAGGTATGAAAATATTAATCCTTGAAAAAAATAAAACAATATTAAAAAAATTTATTAATACTGGTGGACCTAATGGTAGCAATATTACTAATAATATGGATATTAAGGAAATTATAAAAAATCATATTTTTCAAGATTCAAAATTTCTTTATTCATCTCTTAGCAAGTATGGTCCTAAAGAAATTCTTGATTTTTTGAATAATAATAATATTGAATATGAATACAAATATAAAACCAGAGTTTTTTTAACACAAGGTAATAATAATTTTAGGGATATTATTATTAATAAAATAAAGGATATTGCTGAAATAAAATTTGAGCAAACTGCTAAAAGTATCAAACATAAAGATGACTTATTTTATATATCAACAAATAATCAAAAATATGTAGCAAAAAATATTCTAATTTCGACAGGAGGTTTAAGCCACAAAAATACTGGCGCCACTGGTGATGGTTACTATTTATTAAAAGATTTAGACCATGAATTACTAAATACTTATCCTATTGGGAGTTCTTTTATTTTAAATAATAATAATTTTAAGAATTTAAGTGGAACTTCCTTAAAAAATTCTATTATGACAGTAAGACTTGATAATAAAATAATTAAATCTGAAAGTCATGATTTAATGATTACACATGTAGGTTTAGGTGGACCATTAATTAGAAGAGTTTCTCACTATTTTGATATTAATAGAAATTATAATTTTGTCCTATCTTTGATGTCAAATGAAGAATTTGAAACAAATTTTTTAAATAAAAAAGATAAATTAAATAGCATTTTCCCAAATTTAACTAGAAAATTAAAAAATTATATTTTAGATGAACTAAATTTAGATCCTGAAAAACAAATAGCTAATCTTCTAAAAAGTGAATATTTAAATCTTAAAGATTTTGTTTTAAATGTTAAATTAGATATTTTAGAAACAAGAGGTTTTACTGATTCTATTTCAACTGGTGGAGGGATAAATATTAAAGATTTTGATAGTAAAACATTTGAATCGAAAAAAATTCCTGGTTTATTTGCTATTGGTGAAGTTCTATCAACAGGAGTTTTAACTGGCGGTTTTAATTTAACAGTTTATTTTTCAGAAGCTAGGACAGTTGCTGATGCAATAAATAAAAAATTATAGAAATTATATTAATATAATTTCTATAATTTTTTATTTATGATATCTATTTCTGATATAAATGTTAAAACCTTTAAATCGTTAAATTCTTCTAAATCTTTTTTTATCTTGTTAATAAAAATATTTTCAATATTGTGATTTAAATCTATGATACAAATATTACTATTGAAGGAATCTAATCAATTATGGTATTTCATATCACATGTGATATATAAATCTACCTTATTTTTTGTTTCATACATAAAACTCGAACCGCTACCACCACAAATTGCTATTTTTTTAATTATTTTTTTTTCAAAATATTTATGATAATTTACATAATTAATATTTAGCACCTTTGGTAAGGTTAATAAAAATTCATCTAATGGTGTTTCATTTTTCAATTCACCTTTAAACAAATATTCACTATTTTCCAATCTTTTTATTTTTTCTAATCCTATTTTCTCACTTAAAATATAATTCATACCTTCATCAGCTTTATCAAAGCAAGTATGTAGAAATAATACTGTTATTGAATTTTTTTTAAGAATATTGATTATTTTTTCATTATATTCATTTAAAGGATATTTCTCATTATCTAAAAAAATAGGATGGTGCGAAATTAATAAATTAATTTTATTATCTATCGAAAAATTAACTATATCAATATTGATGTCTAAACAAACTAAAACTTTTCTAATATCATTATTATGAGGTAAAAATAAACCTGATTGATCAAAAATTTCTTGATTAGCAATTGGATATTTTTTGTTTAGAAAATTAACTATTTTTTGAATATTCATTATATACTTTCTTAATAATTTTCAATTCTTCTTTTAATTTAAAAGAAATTCTATCGGACTCTTTTTTATTATTTCTCTCATATTTAAAATTAACAAATTTTTTAAAATTATCCAGAGTTAAATGATCTTCAAATTTACCAAAATATAATTCTGAAATGGTAAAATAATCTAGAAAATTTTTATTTGATTTTTTTGCAAGAATAATTTCATACCAAATATTATTATCAATTATTTTATCTTCATTAATAATTTCAAAATTATTTTTTAATAAATATTTTCTTAAATCTAATGATTTAGTATTTGTTTGAAGAATAAAATTTTTAATAACATTTTTATTATTTTCAATAATATTAATAATTGTTTTTGAACCAAGACCAGAAATAAAGCAATAATCTATGACAAAATCAAAATTAATATTTTTTAAACCATCATTAATAATATTTGTTGTTTTATCTAATAAATTATTTTTAACTAAATTATTAATAGCTGAATCTAATGGTTTTTTATTAATATCAATATTAATAACATGATTGGCTAAACCTTTTTTAAGTAATAAAATAGATAAATATCCATGATCACAGCCAACATCTATTATATAATTAGATTTTTTAACAAAACTAGAAAGATAATCTATTCTTTTGTTCATTAATTAATCATTATTATTAGGCATATATTTTGATAATTTAGAAATTTTAGAAGGGTGCTTAAGTTTTCTTAAAGCTTTTGATTCAACTTGTCTTGCTCTTTCTCTTGTAAAATCAAATTTTTTACCTACATCTTCAAGTGTCATGGCTTGATTATATGGAGGCAAAGCATATCTAGCTCTAATAATTTCTTCTTCTTTTTCTGTCAAATATTTTTTAAACATTTCGTTTATTTCTTCATTTAAGAACATTTTTTCAGTATGTTTATCTGGAGTTAGAATTTCTGTATCAGAAATAAAATCAGAAAATTTAGATTCTTCATCACTACCAACTGGTTTATCAAGAGAAACTGGTTCATTATTTAATTTCTTTATTTCTGATATTTTCTTTGCAGTAAAATGTTGATTCTTACCAACAGAATTTTTATCCATATATTCAGCAATTTCTTCAACAGTTGGTTCTCTACCTAATTCTTGTAATAAAATTCTTTCTGATTTTGTTGTTTTATTGATAGTTTCAACCATATGAACTGGAACTCTAATTGTTCTAGCTTGATCAGCTATTGCCCTTGTTATTGATTGTCTAATTCATCAAGTGGCATATGTTGAAAATTTATTACCTTTTTCAGGTTCAAATTTTTCAATTGCTTTTGATAATCCCAAAGAACCTTCTTGAATTAAATCGTCAATATCAAGTCCTTTCCCTAGGTATTTTTTTGCTATTGAAGTAACTAGTCTTAAATTAGAGTGAATTAATTGATTATTAGCTATTTGTCTTTCTTCAAGATTATCAGATTTTAGCATTTGAGAAACTTTTGCTTCTTGTTCTTTCTTAAGAATTTTGGATGAACCTAAATTACTTAAGAATATTTTTATAGCATCTCCAGATTTATCAGCACCATAATTTGATGTTAAATCATCAACATCATAATCTTCTAAATGGTCGCTTTTTTGTGCTGCTTTTTTATCTGTTGAAATTTTAATATCAACGCTTTCAAAAAGTTTATAAATAGATTCATATTCTTTTTTACTCAGCTTAAATTTAGCTAAATTTCTATCTATTTTAACTTTTTCAATAACATTTACCATGGGTTTTTTTGCTTTTTCAGTTTCTTTTATTAATCTCATAACAACATCATAAACAAGATTTTTATTCTTAGAGGTATCAAGACCCATTTCAGAAACACCTAAAGCTAAAGATCTAAAATCATTATCATCTTCAATTGATCTTGTTGCACTTAATTCAGATTGTTTAAATTCTTTAAGAAATTTATCTTTTTTCAATTTATTTTTAGATTTTATTTTAGATTTTTCATCCTCAAATTCAATAATTTCATCAACAACTTCATCAATAATTTCATCACCATCATCATCTAAAATAGATAAGTCTAATTCATTATTTTCACCATTCATATCTAATTCTTCAAAATCTACTGAATCATCATCATCATCATCGCTATCATCATCATCATTTTGTGAATCAAGATTAAAATCATTATCATCTTCAAAGTCTTCTTCAATATTATGTTTCTTATTATCAATATTTTCAATATAACTATCAATTAATAAATCATTATCATTTTTTAAATTAAGAAACTCTTTTTCATCCAAAGCAATTGTATTAGATATCATAGTTGTATTATCATCAAGAGAAGTTGTATTAGAAAATATATCGATATTATCAATGATATTATCTTTTTTATTAGTCTTAAATTTTGATGTTAGTCTATTTATTTTTTTCATAATTATCCTTATTTATTTAATTTCATATGAATTATTAAATATTTTTATTAAATTTTCATTTATTGTTTTGTCACTATATAATTTTGCTAAAATATCATTTTCTTGAACTTTATTGCCTGATTTTTTATTTAAATAAATGCCAGCATTAAAATCTATTTTAGAATTTTTATTTTTTCTACCAGCTCCTAATTCTAAATTAACAAATGCTATTTTTTCAATATCAATATAATTTAGAGTGCCATTTTTGGAAGATTTAATTTCAACACTATTTTTAGGATTATAATTATCAATTATTTTATCTACATCAATTTCACTAATTGAATTAATTCAATTAACAAATTCCGAATAAGCAGAGTTGTCATGAAGAACTTTATCAATCATTTTAATAGCTTCTTCTTTTGAAGTTGTTGTTTTAGTTTCTAATAATACTAATGTTATGAATTCATAAATATTATTTTTTAAATCACTAGCTACATTTTTATTTTTTAAAAATTCAATTGTCTCTATAATTTCAAGTTTATTTCCAATAGCTCTTCCAAGTGGTTTATTCATATCAGTTAATTTTATTTTTAAATTACGATTAAATTTTTTTGCAACTATTTGCATTTTCTCAGCAATAATATCACCATGTTCTTTTGTTTTTATTAAAGCACCATCACCTATTTTTATGTCTAAAAAAATGTAATCAGAATTAATAATAAATTTCTTAGAAAGAATTGAAGAAATAATTAAACCATCAGTATCAACTGTTCCAGTTACATCTCTAAGAGCATAAATTACTTTATCAGCAGGAACAATATCATCTGTTTGCTGTAAAAATATTATTTGATTATCATCAAATTGCTTCATAATCTCATTATTATTTTTATAGAAAGTATTAGCGTTTATAGAGTCTAATTTATCAATTGTTCCACCAGTTAATCCTAATCCTCTCCCTGAAAGTTTAGCTATAGAAAATCCTAATGATCTTAGTATTGGTGTAATAATTAATGATACTTTATCACCAACACCACCAGATGAATGTTTATCAATTATTAAACTATTTTTTTTAAATTCTAATTTGTTTGAATATTCAATCATATATTTAGTTAAAAAAAATATTTCATTATCAGTTAGACCAATAATATTAAAAGCCATCAATAAAGCTGCTGCTTGATAGTCAGGAATAGTTTTATTAATAGTAAATTCTTTAATGAAATAATTTATTTCAGCTTCAGATAATTCATTATTATTTTTTTTATTATTAATTATACTTACTATATTCATTTATATCCTATAAAGAATAATTAAAATTATTCAAGTATTTTATCAAAAATAAAATAACTTATAAAAATCATCTTTTTATAAGTTATTTAACTAATAAATTATAACATAAAATAAAAGCATATTATTCAACAATTTGAATATTTTCTATCTCTGGAATTTCGTCTTGAATTATTGATAATAATCCATCAACATAAGTAACATCAACTAGATTGCATCCAATACATGAACCTAACAATTTAATATGAATAATTTTATTTTCATATTTAATGAATTCTAAATCTCCACCGTCTTGATTAATAAATGGTCTCATTGAATCTATAATATCATTAATCTTATCAATCATATCATTACTATTCATTACAAACCTCCACAACTGTTACTAAAATATCGCTATATGGATTATAAACAAATTTTAATCAATTTTTATTTTCTAAATTATAACGATAAATTTCATTATCATTTGAGTAAGAAACAAATACTGAATTGCATAATAATTCTCTTGCTTTAGCTAATAAAAGAATTTCAGAATCAATATTAAAAAATGGTTTTAATCTTTCTTTTATTCGATATATTGCATGGTTTGTAATAATTGTTTTTTGAAAAGTTCTCATATTTTATTTCTCTAAAACATTTTCAATAAAATTTACAAAATTTTTAGAATTTATATGAGGGCAAATAATATCAGCTTTGTATTTTAAATTTTTAACATATACATGGTACATCTCTGCAACAGAATCTCTTCATTGTTCTAAAATAGAATCCAGTTCTCGTCCTCTTTCTTTTATATCTCTTTTAATTCTTCTAATTAAGCATTCATCAGCTTTTTCATCAATAAAAATATTTAAAATTGATTTTGCATTAATTTCTGGATCATATAAAGATAACAAACCTTCAAAGATAATATAATCAATTTCTTTAGTTTTTTCACTACTAGGAATAGGAGCGTAATTTTCGTAATCATATTCATTTATAGTTATTGGTTCATTTTTCAATAACTTATTAATATCACTTTTTATTCACTCTCAATCAAAAGACATTGGGTGGTCAAAATTAAAATTATTCAATTTTGTTTTTGGAACCAACTCTTTATTCAAATAATATGTATCTTGTGATAAAAGAAGTGGTTTTGAAGTTTTTGATAAATGATTAAACAGTTTTTTAGCAAAGGTTGTTTTTCCTGAACCTGAACCACCGCAAATAATTATTAATTTTGGCATATTTATTAAAACCTCTAATATCTCTATAATATATATATTATAATATTGTTATTATGAAATAATAATCTAACATTTCAATTATATATTGTTATTGTCATAAAAATAGTGTAAAATTTATATATTAATTATTGATATTTTGGAAAAGGACAATGAAATGGCAGTACCTAAAAGACGAGTCTCTAAATCAAGAAAAGGGATGCGAAGAAGTCATGATCACTTAGATTTACCAACAGTTGTTGCTTGTAAAAATTGTGGTGAAAGCATTCAACCACATAGAGTTTGTAAAGAATGTGGCTATTATAAAGATAGAAACGTTTTAGAAAAATAAAACATGTAATAAATAAAAAAAAAGAAGGTTTTTAAAAACCTTCTTTTTTTTTATTTATTATCCTCTTAAATTTAAGTCTTTTATAATTTTACGATATCTTTCAATATCATTATTTTTTAAATAAGTTAAAAGTGATTTTCTTTTAGATACCTTTTGGTGAAGTCCTCTTTTACCAATGGTATCTTTTTTATTTATTTTCATATGTTCAGTTAATGAAATGATTTCAGCTGTTAAAATAGCTACTTGAACTTCTGTTTTTCCGCTATCATTTTCATCTGCACCGAATTTTTTGATTAAATCTTTTTTATTTTCTGATGATACTGCCATTTTATTCTCCTAAGCATGTTCGTGATAATTTTGCAAATACAAAATTATACATATCAATTTTTTTATTATTATTTTATTATACTAGTTCTAAGATAGCTTCTTCGGCATTATCGCCATTTCTTGAACCAAGTTTAAGAACACGAGTATAGCCACCATTTCTATCCTTATATTTATCAGCTAATTCTGTAAATAGACGATTTAAAATAGCATTTGAATCTAATTTAGATGTTGTTAATAAAATACTAGCAGCTGCTCTTTTAGCAGCTAAAGTATTTTTCTTTTTTGTTAAAGAAATAATTCTATCAACGTGTCTTTGAGTTTCTTTTGCTTTTGTATGTGTTGTAATAATTTTATTATTAGCTAAAACATCTGAAACTTGTTGACGAATGATCATCTTATTTCTAGCACTTGTTTTACCTTTTTTATTTTGGAAAGACATATTTTAATGAGCTCCTTTTATAATTTATTCTTTTTTTAATTTTAAACCATATTTATTTAATGATTCTATTATATCATTAATTGATTTATTACCAAGATTACGAATTTCTTGAATTTCCTTTAGTGTTTTTTCAGTTAATTCTTGGATTGTATGAATTTGAAGATGTTTAAGAGCATTATATGCTCTTACTGGTAAATCTAATTCCTCTATTAATACAGATAAAGTAGATTTTCTTTTTTCTTCTCTTTCATTTTTGAAAATAATTTCTTCTTGAATTTTATCATTAATGAACATAATAGGATTTAAATGTTCTATTAAAATTTTTGAACCTAATGATAAAGCATCAGAAGCTAAAATTGATCCATTAGTTGCTAAATCAATTATTAATTTGTCATTTAAACCTGATTTTGAATTTTTTTCTTCTTCAACACGATAATTAAATGTTAATACAGGATTAAAATTTGAATCAACAGAAATAATACCAATAACATTGATACCTTCCTTGTTTTCATTAAAAGTAGTATAACCTCGACCACTTGTTGCATAAATTTCCATATCAAATTTAATATCTTCACTTAATTCACAAATTTTTAGTTTTTCGTTAATAACTCTAAAACCCATTGGACAAACTATATCTTCAGCAGTAATAATTCCTTTTGTGTTTCTATTTACTTTTAAAATAGGTCATTTTTCTAATGGAGTATCCATTAGTTCATAATGTGGAAAAATTTCTTCATCTATTTCCAATACTAGTTTTTTAATATTCAAAATTATTTCAGTAACGTCTTCATAAACACCTTTAATAGACGTAAACTCATGACTAACACCCTCTATTCTAATAGCAAATGGGGCAACACCTGGAATTGAACTTAAACAAATTCTTCTTAAAGCATTCCCAATAGTTGTTCCCATACCAAGTTCTAATGGTGATATTTCTACATTAATTTTATAATCATTCTCAGCTTTAATTTCTGGTTCTAAATCATATTTTATAAATTGTTTCATATATTCAAATCTCCTATATTGGTTTTTTTGGTGGTCTACAACCGTTATGTGGAATAGGTGTTACATCTCTAATTGCTTTAATTGAGATTCCAACTGATTCAATACTTCTAATAGCAGTTTCACTACCTGAACCAATTCCATTAACATTAACTGTTACAATCTTAAGACCTAAATCTTTAGAAGTCCTAGCAGCATTAGCAGCAGCTATACCAGCTGAATATGGAGTTTTTTTCTTAGAACCTTTATAACCACTTGAACCTGATGAAGCTCAAGAAATTACATTTCCTTGTAAATCTGTAATTGAAATAATTGTATTATTTCTTGTTGCATGAATATGAGCAATCCCTTCTGGATTAGTCAGTTTTTTCTTTTTAGCCATTTTAAATCCTATCTACTTTCCATTTTTTTGTTAGCAACAGTTTTTCTAGGACCTTTTCTTGTTCTGGCATTCGTTTTAGTTCTTTGACCTCTAACGGGTAAACCTCTTCTATGTCTAAGTCCTTGATAACTTCCAATTTCCATAGCAAGTTTAATATTCATAGCAACTTCTCTTCTCAAATCACCTTCGATTTGATATGCTGAAGCAGCTTTTCTAATATTAGCTATGTTCTCTTCTGTTAAATTTTTTGATTTTGTATTTTCATCAATATTAGCTTCTTTTAAAATTTTTGAAGCTGTTTTTTTTCCAATACCATAAATATATGTTAATGAAATAACAATACGTTTATCGTTTGGAATATCTACACCTAATATACGTGGCATAAAACTCCTATCCTTGTCTTTGTTTGTGTTTTGGGTTTTTACAAATTACACGAACAACATTTTCTCTTTTAATAATTTTGCAATCATTGCATATTTTCTTTACAGATGCTCTAACTTTCATTATTTACCTCTTGTTTTATTTTTATATGTATTAATAGCATTTGCACTATTATGTCTGAAAGTTATTCTACCTTTAGTTAAATCATATGGACTTATCTCGATATCAACAATATCACCAGGAAGAATCATTATTTTGTTCACTTTCATTTTTCCTGAAACATGAGCTGAAATAATTTGCTTATTATCAATTAATTCGACTTTAAAGTCATTAGCTGAAAAAACATTTATAACTTTTCCTTTTAAAGATATCTTTTCTTCTTTCATAATGCTCCTAGTATTTATTTAGTTAAGATTTCATAACCAGTATCAGTAACTAAAATCATATGTTCTCAATGACATGTTATTTTTTTATTTACTGACATAACTGATCAATTATCTTTTGGGTCAATATAATATTTGTTTGATTTTGTCATTATCATTGGTTCAATACATATTACCATTCCGCTAAGCAATTTTTCTTTTTTGAAAAAAGATGATCTGTAATTAGGAATGATCGGGTCTTCATGGATTTGATTACCACACCCATGACCAGTAAAATTCCTAATTAACTCATAACCATTAGCTTCAGTATAATCTTGAACAACTTTAGCAATATCACTATTGAATATGCCAGGTTTTATTATTTCAATTGCTTTCATTAAGCTGTTATAACAAATATCATTAATTCTTTTTGTTTCAATTGTTGCATTACCAATAATAATAGTAAAAGCAGCATCACAAAAATGATTTTCATATTTAACACCAACATCAAAAGTAACTATATCACCATTTTTTAAACAGTAATTATTAGGAACCCCGTGGATTAAACAATCATTAACAGAAATACAAATATTTTTTGGAAAATTTAAATATTTATAAAAAGCAGAAGTTGCATTATTATCTTCAATTGTTTTTTTAGCAATTAAATCTAACTCATTTAGACTTATTCCTATTTTAACATTTGCATAAATAGCTTCTCTAACTAGTTTTCAAATATCACAAGCTTTTCTAATTAATTCAATATCTTTTTCTGATTTAATTAAATTCATTAATTTTTTCCAAAATTTCTTTAACAATACTATCAACAGAATTTTCAGCATTTATCTCAAAAATTACTTTTTCATAATATTCTAATAAAGGTGCTGTACTCTTATTATATTCACTTATTCTAGCAGCAACAATATCTTCTCTATCATCAAGTCTTGAAGATAGAGAAGATTGACAAAAATCACAAATATCTTCTTTAATTGTTGGCATGAAAAATTTATTGAAAGATTTTTTACATTTAAGACAATTTTGTCTACCAACAATACGTTTAATTAAAACTGAGTTATCAATTATAAATGATACCACTAAATCAACATTTATAATGTTTTTTAAGTATTCAGCTTGATTAACTGTTCTAGGATAACCATCAAGAATTAATCCATCATCATTTTCTATTGTTTCTTTAATTGCCTTTTCAGCTAATTTATTAGTTATTTCATCACTAATTAAAATACCTGAATTCATTATTTTTTGAATTTCAATTGATAATGGGTCTGTTTGATCTTTAGTTTTTCTAAATAAATCACCAGTTGATATTGTCACATATTTTAATTTTTCACTAACTATATTAGCAATTGTTCCTTTTCCAGAACCTGGTGGTCCTAAGAAAAGTATTTTTATTTTTTTATTTTTTATCATAATGAATCCTCAATTGCATTAACTGTTTTTGTTTCTTGTTGTATTGTTCTTCTTTTCGATACATATGAAGATGTTGTTGCTGTTGCCTTAATTGAATCTCAAAATTCAAGTGTTATAGAAACAATAATAATAATAGCGGTTCCCCCAAGAGCAGAATTTGAACTTATAACATTATCAGTAATCATACTAGCTGCATATGGAAGTGCTGAAATAAAAGCTAAGAATGGACTTCCTATTCAATTAATTCTAAAAAGAATCTTAGTGATATAGGCATCTGTAGGTTTTCCTACTTGGATTCCTGGAATATATTTTCCTGATTTTTTAAATTGTTCACTTATTTTTCCAGGATTTAATTGAATATATGAATAAAAGAAAGTGAATAAAATAATTAATCCAATATATATGATCAAACCTACTGGCGTTGTCAACTCTAGATAGTTTGAAACGAAAATACTAAATGGATTAGTCACATCATTAATAATACTAGCAATAGTACTTGGAATTGTTAATAGTGCTGAAGCAAAAATAACAGGGATAACACCAGCACTTGTTAATTTTATTGGTAAATATGGTAATTCAGTTAAATTAGTGATTAATCCTTCTCCTGTTTGTTGAATTGGAATTTTTCTAGTTGAACCGGTTATGAAAACTACAGCACTTAGTAGTAAAATATAAAATAAAATATAAACAATGAAAGCAATAATACTATCAATTTTACCTTGACCTAATTCAAGTGAAATACTTTGAAAAGTTGAAATAAAACCATTAATAAATGATGAAAGAATACCTGAAAGAATTATTAAACTGATTCCATTACCAACACCTCTTTTAGTTATTAAGTCTCCTAAGAATATTGCAATGAAAGTTCCAGCAGTCATGACTGTTAAATAAAAGAAAGTAAAGAATGGTGTTAATGTAGTTTCACCATTTGGTCCAGAAAATTCAAATATTCCACTTGATAATGCAAATTGAAGAATTGAAAAAGATTGTAAATAAGCTAGTGGTAAAGTAAAGATTCGTGTTCAAGATTCAACTCTTTTTCTCCCTCTTTCACCATCATGTTTAATCATTCTATAAATTGGTGGAACTAATTCTGATGATAAGATCTGAAAAATAATTTGTGAAGTTATATATGGAGATATACCGATAGCAAAAAGTGATGCTGAACCAAGTCCCCCTCCACCTAATAAACTAATCATTTCAAGAAAACTATTACCTGTTATCCCATTCTCAGATACTGTTATAAAAGGCAAAGTTGTATTTGCGATAAAAACAAAAACACATAAAATAATAAGAGTAATAAATATTGAAATAAGGGCATTCTTATTTTTAAGAAGTCCCTTAATTATTTTAATATTATTATTTCCTACAAATCGCTTATTTTCAATCATCTTAATCCCAATAAATAATTAATTAAAATTATATGATATTAATTTTTCCGCCAGCTTTTTTAATTGCTTCTTCAGCTTGTTTTGAAATTTTTTGAATTTTTACAACAAACTTTTTTTCAATAGTAGCGTTACCAATTAATTTAATTGGATAATGATTATCACTAATCATTCTAATTTTTAATAATGAATCATAATCAATATCAGTAATTTTTAATTTATTAAGATCTTTAATGTTAATAACATTATAATTATTTCTAAAATTATAATTATTAAAACCAACTTTTGGTAATCTTCTATATAAAGGTGTTTGACCACCTTCAAAACCTAATCTAACATGACCAGATTTACGAGCTTTTTGACCATCTTGACCTCTACCAGAAGTTTTTCCCATTCCAGAACCATGGCCTCTACCTACTCTTTTAGGTTTATGATTTCTTGATTTTGGAGTATAGCTTAAATTATGTAATTCCATAAGTTCCTCTTTTTTTTAAAAAATTATTTACTTCTTAGTTTTTGAACATCACTTGGAGTCAACTGACTTGTTAATCCATTTATTGTTGCTCTAATAACATTTATTGGTGTATTTGAACCTTGTGATTTAGTATAGATATCATGATAACCTGCTAATTCAACAACAGCTCTAACAGCTCCACCAGCAATAATTCCGGTACCTCTTGGTGCTGGTTTTATTAAAACTTTACCTGCACCATGTTTACCAACATTTTCATGAAACAATGTTCCATTTTTAGTAATTTTAACATCAAAAATATTTGATGCAGCATTTTTAATCGCTTTTTGAATTGCATCTGGAACTTCAATTGATTTACCCATTCCAAAACCAATTTGTCCTTTTTTATTTCCGATAACAACAAGCACACTAAATCTCATTGATCTTCCACCTTTGGTTGTTTTTGAAATTCTTTTAACTTGAACAACTTTTTCTTCAAAACCAGGAGGAGTTAAAGATTGTTTTTTATTAAAAGAAGGTTTTTTAGGAGATTTAACAAATTTTTTAGAATCTGATTTATCTATTATTTTAGAATCATCATTTTTTTCAATATTACTTTCATTTAAATTAATATCATCAATTTTATTTTCTTTTTTTTCAATTATTTCATTCATCATCATACCTTAAAATTTCAATCCATTTTCTCTTGCAGCATCTGCTAAAATTGCTACTCTACCATGATAAAGTGATCCACCCCTATCAAAAGTAACTTCAGTTACTTTTGCTTTTAAAGCTTTTTTAGCAATATCTGCGCCAACTTTTTTGCAATTTTCTTTATTACCATTTTTCAATTTTAAAGAAACTGAAGAACTAGAAGCAATTGTTATTCCTTTTTCTGTATCAATTAATTGAACAAAAATATGAGCATTAGTTTTAGTAACTAATAAACGAAGTTTTGGGTTATCAATTTTTTTAATTCTATTAAGAGTTCTTTTTTGTCTTAATAATCTTTGTTTATTTCGATCAATATTTGTTTGTTTCATATTTTTTTTCCTTGATACTATTTATCAGCTGTTTTTCCAGCTTTTCTAATAATTTGTTCGCCTTTGTATAAAACACCTTTGCCTTTATAAGGTTCAGGTTTTCTATATTCTCTTATAATTGCAGCAAATTGGCCTAAATTTTCCTTAGAATTACTATTAATAATAATTTCTGTTGGAGTTGGTATTTCAATTTTTATATCTTTTGGTATATCCAAAACTACAGGATGAGAAAAACCTAATGTTAAAGTTAATTTATCATTTTCAACTTTAGCTTTATAACCAACTCCTTTAAGAACTAATTCTTTTTTAAAACCGGTAGAAACACCTATTATTGCATTATTTAAATTAGCATTAACTGTTCCATGGAACATTCTCGATTGTTTAAGTTCATTTTTTCTTTTAACAGTTATTGAATTATTTTCTTTTGATAATTCAATAACATTCTTTGGATAATTAACAACTAATTTACCATTAGGTCCACTAATATTTATGAAATCTTTTTCAATATTTACTTCAACATTACTTGGAATTGTTAAAACTCTATTACCTATTCTTGACATATATAACTACCTTATTATCAAACATAAGCGATAACTTCACCGCCCATGTTTTCCTTTCTAGCTTGTTTATCAGTCATAATACCATTAGAAGTTGATATCAAAGCTATTCCTAATCCATTCAATACTTTTGGTAATTTAGTAGTTTCTGAATAGATTCTCAATCCTGGTTTTGAGATTTGTCTCAAACCATGAATTGCAGAAGTTTTATCTTTATATTTTAAACTAATATTTACAAAAGATTTATTTGTTTTTTTATCTTCTTCAATAATAAAGTCAGTAATAAAACCTTCATCTTTCAAAACTTGTAAAATAGCTATTTTAGGTTTTGAAGTAGGTATAGTTACTATTTTTTTGTGTGCTTTTTTAGCATTTCTTATTTTAGTTAATAATTCTGATATTGGATCATGCATTTTAAATTTCTCCTATACTCTTCTTTATCAAGAAGCTTTCTTAATACCTGGGATAGCGCCTTTGTATGCTAAATCTCTAAAGCATAAACGACAAATACCAAATTTTCTCATAACAGCGTGTGTTCTTCCACATCTAACACATCTTGTATAATTTCTAACTTGGAATTTACTTCCTTTTTTTTGTTTTTCAATTAATGATTTTTTAGCCATAAATTAACTTTCTTTTCTTTTCTTAAAGGGTGCTCCAAGTTTTCTTAGAAGACTTTCCGCTTGTAAATCATCATTAGTAGATGTTACAAATGTTACATCAAAACCTCTAATTGATTTAATATCATCATAATTAATTTGAGGGAATATTATTTGTTCTTTAATACCCATAGTATAATTCCCTCTACCATCAAATGAAGTAACAGGAATTCCTCTAAAATCACGAACTCTTGGTAAGGCTATATTAAATAACAAGTCAACAAAGTTTCACATTTTTTCATCTCTTAATGTTACCTTGACACCAATTGCTTGACCTTGTCTTAGTTTATATGTAGCTATTGACTTTTTTGACTTTGTAATTAAGGGTTTTTGACCAGAAATTAATTCAAGTTCTTTTGAAGCTAATTCAATATTTTTAGCATCTTGAGCCGCTTCACCAACACCTGAATTAATAATAATTTTTTCCAATCTAGGAATTTCCATAACAGAAGATAAATTAAACTCTTTTTGTAGTGCAGGCGCTATTTCTTTTTTATATTTTATTTTAATACTATTCATATATGTCCTATTATTTAGTTTTTACTGTGAAATTATGACCACTAGTTTTTGCTATTCTATTTTTTTTACCATTTTTATCAATTTCAAATTTAACTTTTGTTGTTGATGATTTTTTTGATTTAGGATCTATTAGTGCTAATTTACAAAGTCTAATTGGAGCATCTTTTTGGATAATTCCAGATTCTTCTTGATTAGGACCAGCTTTCTTATGCATTTTAACTTTATTTACATTTTCAACAATAGCTGTTTGCTCTTTTGGAAAAACAGTTAAAACAACACCTTCAGCATTTTTATGTTTGCCTGAAATTACTCTAACTTTATCACCCTTTAAAATTCTATTCATATTATTTTATTTAATCTTTCTATAAAACTTCTGGAGCTAGTGAAACAATTTTATTGTATCCTCTATCTCTTAATTCACGAGCAACTGGTCCAAAGATACGTGTTCCTCTTGGGTTTTTATCTTCCTTAATCAAAACACAAGCATTTTCATCAAATTTTAAAACTGCCCCATTATTTCTCTTAACGCCTTTTTTACTTCTTACCAAAACTGCTTTAAAAATTTGACCTTTTACAACATTTGAATTAGGTGTACATTTTTTAACAGAAACAACAACAGTATCACCAATAAAAGCATATCTTCTTTTAGAACCGCCTAAAACTTTAATAATTCCAACTTCTTTAGCACCAGAATTATCTGCTACTTTCAGTCTTGTCATATGTTGAACCATATTATTTCTCCTTTGTAATTATTAAGCAATTATTTTGCTTTTTCTAATACTTTATTTAATCGATAATTTTTTGTCTTAGAAAGAGGTCTAGTCTCAATTATTTCTACTTTATCATTAACTTTAGCTTCTTCTTTTTCATCATGTACATGATATTTTTTATGAAAAATAACTAACTTTTTATATAAAGGGTGTTTTTGTTTTCTTTCAACACTAACAACGATTGTTTTTTCCATTTTATCACTAACAACAATACCAGCAAAAGTTTTTCTTTGATTTCTTTCGGTTTCTTTAATATTATTCATTGATTAAATTCCTTTTTTTATCTTACTTTTAATTGTTTTATTTTCTTTTTCAGCTTTCGCTAATTTTTCAACAATTGGTTTTTTAGTTATTTTAGATTCTTTTTTAACTTTTGCTTCTTTTGTCGGTTTTTCAATAACTTGTTTTTTAGCTTCTTTTACTGTTTTTTCAATAATTGGTTTTTTAGTTGTTTTAGATTCTTTTTCAACTTTTGCTTCTTTTACTACTTTTTCAATAATTGGTTTTTTAGTTGTTTTAGATTCTTTTTCAACTTTTATTTCTTTAATTTGTTTTTCAGTTGGTTTTTCATTCTTAACTTTTGAGGTTTTAATAACTTTTTTAGACTTTGTTTCTCTAAATAATTTTCTAGAAACTTTTTGTTGATCATCTTTCTGAAAATCTAAAACTGTTCTTGAATCAAATGCAACATCTCTTTCATTCAAAATTGTTAAAGATCTAGCAATTGTTTTTTTAATTTGATTAACATTAGAATTTTCATCATCACCATTTGCTATTTTAAACCTAACTTCTAAAAGTTGAGATTTTAATTTTCTAACAATCTCAATAAGTTCAAAATCAGTTTTTTTTCTAAGTTCATTACAAATACTATTTGCCATTTGGAATATCTCCTTTTGTAACAATTTTTCAAGAAATAGAAAGCTTGTTTCCAGCAGCTCTTAATGCATTTCTTGCAAGCTCTTCTGAAATTCCTTTTACTTCAAACATAACAGTTCCATTTTTAACAACAGCTACTCATTTATCAGGAGCACCTTTACCAGAACCCATACGAACTTCTAATGGTTTTTTAGTTAATGACATGTGTGGAAAAATTCTAATTCACATTTTTCCAGTTTTACCTAATCTTTTACTAATAGCAATTCTCGCAGCTTCAATTTGTCTAGAATCAATTCAAGCACCATCTGTTGCCATTAATCCTCACTCACCAAAAGCAACGTATGAATTACCTTTTGCTTTACCTTCATAACTTACTTTATGAGGTTTTCGATATTTTGTTCTTTTTGGTTGTAACATAATATTTTCCTTTTTTTTAATTCATTAATTTATTTAAAAATTATTTTGTAACTTTTTCAATTGTTGAATTTTTATTTGCAATTGATTCTTTATTTGTGTTTTTATTTTTTGCATTAAAATTTGGTTTTCTAGGTCCTCTTGAATCAAATGGTGATACAGTTCTCTTACAAACTTCAGAGATTTGACCTTTTTTGAAAATAATTCCACGATTAATTCAAACTTTAACACCAATAATACCATAAGTTGTATGAGCTTCTTCAAGTGCATAATCAATATCAGCTCTAAAAGTTGATAAAGGAACATTCCCTTTTGAATAACCTTCTGCTCTAGCCATTTCAACTCCACCTAATCTTCCAGATACATGTGTTTTGATTCCGAGAGCTCCACTAGACATAACTTTTTTTATTGCTGATTTTTGTGCAGTTCTAAAAGAAATTCTTTTTTCAATACTATTTGCAATTTCTCTTGCGATAACTCTTGCATAAACATTGGGATTAGAAATTGCAATGATTTCAATTTTAATTTTTGTTTGTTTAGAAACAACAGTTTGAATAAGTTCTTTTACATTCTTAATTTCAGCACCACCATTACCAATTAATAAACCGGGTTGTGTTGCATAAATAAATAAACTTATATCATCTATTTTTCTTCTTTCAATTTCAATATTGTTAATGAAAGCTGGTGCATATTTTGATATCAATAATTTTCTAATTTTATCATCTTCAACTAATCATAAAGCTGTTATTTCATCATTTTGATAGTTTCATCTAGACTGTCATTCTTTATTAACACCATATCTAAGACCATTTGCATTTACTTTTTGACCCATATTAAATTGAATTCCCTTTTAAGTTTTTTCTTTCAGTTCTTGACATATTACTGAATTGAATTTGTTTTTCACGGTTTGCTTTAACTTTATCTTTTGAAGCTATTTTACTAGCAGCAATTTGAGCTTTTTTAGCTTCTAATAAAATCTTTCTTTCATTAGGATTATCACTTAACTTTATTTCTAAATGTGTTGTTCTTTTTAAAATCATATCAGCTGAACCTCTTGCTCTTGGCATAGTTCTCTTAATAGTTGGTCCTTGATTAGCAACAATTGAATAAATATATAATTTTTCAGAATCCATTGCATGATTATTAATTGCATTAGCAATTGCTGAATTTAATAATTTTTTAGCTATAGGTGAAAACTTTTTATTAGTATTATTTAATATAATAAGTGCTTCTTGAACATTTGCATTTCTAACCAAATCACAAACTAATTGAGCTTTTCGATGAGATATTTTGATGTTTCTTTGTATTACTGTGTTTATCATAATAATTCCCTTTAACGTTTAGCTTCTGTATGATTTTTAAAATTACGAGTTGGAGAGAATTCTCCAAGCTTATGTCCAATCATATCTTCTGTAACAAATACTTTAGTAAAAACTTTTCCATTATGAACTTCAAAAGTTAAACCAACAAATGAGATATCAATAGCACTTCTTCTAGATCATGTTTTAATTGGTCTCTTTTTATCTGAAGCATTCATTGTATTAACTTTTTTTAATAAATGTTCATCTATAAAAAATCCTTTTTTTGAACTTCTTGACATATTTTCTCCTTATTACTTACGACGACGAATGATTAAATCCGAAGATTGCTTATTTTTATTTCTAGTTTTAACACCCATATGTCTTTTACCTCAAGGTGTTCTTGGTGCATCCATTCCAATAGGTTGACGACCTTCACCACCACCATGTGGGTGATCATTAGGATTCATAGCCGAACCTCTAACAGTTGGTCTAATACCTTTGTGTCTGTTTCTTCCAGCTTTTCCGATATTAACTAGATTATGATCTTGATTAGAAACTTGACCAATAGTAGCTCTACATTCTTTTCTTATTTTTCTAACTTCACCTGAAGCTAATTTACAAATAACAAACTTACCAGAATCATCATTTCCTAATATCTGAGCAGAAGTACCAGCAGAACGAGCTAATTGACCACCATGCCCTGGATGGATTTCAATATTATGAACTAATGTACCTTCAGGAATGATTTCTAGTGGCATTGCATTACCAATGATAATATCAATATTTTCAGTACCTGAAATTATTTTATCACCAACACTAATATTTTTTGGTGCAATGATATATCTTTTTTCACCATCTTCATAAACAACTAATGAAATAAAAGATGTTCTGTTTGGATCATATTCAATAGTTTTAATAAAACCAATTTTATTATCCTTATTTCTTTTAAAATCAATGATTCTATATCTTCTTTTAACGCCAGAACCTTGATGTCTAACAGTAATTTTTCCTTGATTATTTCTTCCACCTTTGCTATGAATAGCTCTAGTTAGATTTTTTTCAGGACTATCAGTTGTTAATACTTTTTTGTAGTCAATCATTATAGTTTGACGTTTACCACTACTTCTAGTATCAATTTTTTTAATTGCCATAGATACCTCCTACTTTTTTACGATTTTTTAATTTTATTTTTTTTGAGTTTCAGCTATTTCATCTTGAGTCAATGCAATATCTATACCTTTTGGAAGAATAATGAAAGCAATTTTTGTTTTCTTTGTTTTTCCTGGATGAGCTGTTCCAACTTTTGTATTTTGAGGTTTTTTAATTTGAGTATTAATTTTTTCAGGATTAACACCATAAATTTTTAAAAAAGCTCTTCTTACATCATTTTTATTTGCTTTTTTATTAACAATAAAAACCAATGTTGATTTTTCAAAACCTTTTCTTAGTAAATAACTTTTTTCAGTATGTAAAGGTTCTATTAATATATTAGTTAAATCCATATTAAATTAATATCTCCTTGAAATTATTAAATGAATCTTGTTGAACAATTAAAAAATTATTATGTAAAACATCTTTTACTGAAACTTGATCTCATTTTTTTGTTGTAATATTTTTTAAGTTATTCGTAGAAAGCTTAATATTATTATCATCATTATTTACTATAAATAGAATTTTTTTAGTATTATCAATTTTTGTTTTCTCTAAAAAATTAATAATTTTTTTAACAGAAGGTTTTTCTAATTTAGCATTATTTTCTAAAGCTAAAATGAAATTATCATTTGCTTTCATTGTCAATACTGATTTAAAAGCCAATTTTCTAACTTTAGAATTTACTTTTTTTAAATAATTTCTATTTGGTTTAGGTCCGAATACAACACCACCACCAGTTCAATGTGGATTTCTTGTAGAACCAGTTCTAGCTCGGCCTGTATGTTTTTGTTTTCATGGTTTTCTACCACCACCTCTAACTTCACCTTTTGTTAAAGTTGAGTGAGTTCCTTGTCTCATACCAGCATCTTCTGCTATAACACAATCAAATATTGCTTGTTGATGAGGAACATCAACTAATAGTTCTTTATCTAATTTAAATTTAGATTTACTATTACCATCAATATCATATATTTTAATATCAGTCATTGTTAACTACCCTTTGTTTTCAGAAATTTCAATAATTGGTTCACTTTTTACACTTGAATTTAAATTAATTAATTCAATCACATTTTTTTTATTTAAATGTCTAGCTGTTTGTCTTATTTTAACCAAACTTTTATTAGGACCTGGAACAGCACCTTTTATTAAAATTAAATTTTTGTCTAATTGAACATCAACTATTGTTAAATTATGAATTGTAGTTTTTTCATGACCATAATGACCTGGCATTTTTTGACCTTTAAAAACTCTTTGAGCTTGGCTACCACCACGACCACCAGAAATTGAACCTACATATCTATGTGGATAACCTGCACCATGTCCCATTGGACCGATTCCAAAATTATGTCTTTTAATAGAACCTGTAAAACCATGACCTTTACTAAAGGCTTGTACATCAACAATATCACCATTATTGAATAAATCAACTTTAAGTAAATCACTAGTTTTATAACCAGTTACATCTCTAAATTCTCTAATAAATCTTTTTGAATCAGATTGATTTTTTTCAAAATGACCTTTTCTTGCTTTGGTAACATTTTTATCACTGATTGACATATAGCCAACTTGAATAGCATCATAACCATCTTTTTCTTTTGTTCTTACTTCTAATACTTGATTAGGTTCAATATGAATTATTGTAACTGGTATTGATCTACCGTCTTTTGCAAAAACGTGAGTCATTCCAATTTTTGTTCCTAAGATTGCTTTCATAATATTTCCTTATTTTATATAATTTAAATTATTTTATTGAAACTTTGATACCAATTGGTGGTAATATTTTTTTCAAAGAATTCATAATAGCCGGATTTACGTTTTCAATAATAACTAATCTTTTATGAGTTTTTCTTTCAAATTGTTCTCTACTTGATTTATTAACATGTGGAGATCTTAAAATTGTAAAAATTTCTTTCTTTGTTTTTAAAGGAATAGGACCTTTTATTTTTGCATTTTCTTTTTCAAGTATTTTAAGCAAAGATTTTATAAAACTATCTAATAATAGATGGTCATATGAAAATATTTTTATTCTTAATTCATTATTCATATTTTATTGCCCCCGAATTGATTATCTTTTTTTGTTTTGACTAGTTACCTGATACTTGACAACTTCTTTTAGTGTATCAGCAATCTATGTCATTATATGAAATACTTTTAAAGTTTAACATTTTAAAATTTAAAAGCAATAATAAAATAAGAATAAATTAACTTTATTCTTATTTTATATTTATTTATATTATTTTCCGTTTGATAGCGCATATATTATAGCGCCTATAAATGGTGGTAAAAAAAAGAATGGAATGAATCAAACTCATCCTGATAAGTTCAACATTTTTGTTAATAAGTAAACTATTAACCCTAATCCAAGACCGAAGAATAAACTTCCTAAAACACCTCAAACATTTATTTCATTTTTTTTTGCCATATAAAACACCTCTATTTCAATTTATAGCACTAAATAATATTAAAACATTTGGAAATAATTAATTTTCAAGAATTTTTATAAAAACATCTTGTTCAACATTAACACTACCAATTGCTTTTAATTTTTCTTTTCCTTTTTTTTGTTGTTCTAATAATTTTTTCTTTCTAGTTATATCACCACCATAACATTTAGCTAGTACATTTTTTCTCATTGCCTTAATTGTTTCTCTAGCAATAATTTTTCCACCAATAACAGCTTGAATAGGAATTTCAAATTGATGTTTATGAATTAAATCTTTTAATTTAGAACAAATCTGTTTTGATTTCTTTTGTGCAAAATCAATATGAGTTATAAAACTTAAAGCATCTACTTTATCACCATTCAATAAAATATCAACCTTAACTAATTTTTCAGACTTATAACCACTTATTTCATAATCCATGGTCGCATAACCTTTAGATGCTGATTTAATTTTATCAAAAAAATTATGCATTATTTCAGCTAATGGCATTGAATAAATTAATCTTCTTCTAGTTTTATCTAAATATTCTAAATCTTCATAAGAACCTCTAAAATCTTGACACAATTCCATTATGCCACCAAGATATTCTTCTGGAGTAATAATAATTAACTTAACAATTGGTTCTTCTATTTTAGAAATTAAATTTCTTTCAGGTAAATCAGAAGGATTATCAATATATTCAACTGTATTATTTGTCTTCATAATTTTATAAGAAACAGAAGGTGCTGATGCTATTAGTTCAATATTAAATTCTCTAGTAATTCTTTCTTTAATCACATCCATGTGTAATAAACCTAAAAACCCACATCTAATACCAAATCCTAATGCTTGAGAAGTTTCATATTCATATATTAATGAGGAATCACTAAGACTTATTTTCAACATAATTTCTTTAAAAAGTTCATATTTTGATGTATCAATAGGATAAAATCCACAGTAAACCATTGGTGAAACTTTTTTATATCCTGGAAATGGGTTTTTTGTTGGATTATTAGCTAGCGTAATAGTATCACCAACACCTATTTCTTTAATGTTTCTAATAGAAGCTGCTATTCAACCAACTTCACCAGCTTCAAGAAATTTTTTATTAATTATTTTAGGTGTTCTAACACCAACTTCAGTAACAATAAATTCTGCATCATTCGAAATAAGTTTAATTTTATCTCCAACAGCAATTTTTCCATCTCTTATTCTAACAAAACAAACAACACCTTTATAAGCATCATAATATGAATCAAAAATTAATGCTGAAAGTGGCAAAGAATCATCTGCAATTTTTGGTGCAGGAATTTCATTAATAATTGCATTTAAAACTAAATCCACATTAAGTCCAGTTTTTGCTGAAATGCAAGGAGCATTAGAACAATCTAATCCAATTATATCTTCCACTTCTTTCTTTACTCTCTCTATATCAGCTGATGGTAAATCAATCTTATTAATTATAGGAATTATTTCTAAATTATTTTCAAGTGCTAAATAAACATTACTTAATGTTTGGGCTTCAATTCCTTGAGCAGCATCAATAATTAGTAAAGCACCTTCACAAGCTGCTAAACTTCTTGAAACCTCGTATGTAAAGTCAACATGACCTGGTGTGTCAATTAAATGAAACGTATATTCATCATTATCTTTGTCAGTATATTTGATTTGAATAGCATTTAATTTAATAGTGATGCCTCTTTCTCTTTCAATATCCATACTATCTAGTATCTGGTTTTGCATCTCTCTTTTTTCAAGGGTATTAGTCATTTCTATTATTCTGTCACTTAATGTAGATTTACCATGATCAATATGGGCTATAATACTAAAATTTCTAATTTTTGATTTATCCATATTGATAATTCTCCTTAATTTAGATAATCATTAATTTTAAAGAAAATATTTCCATTAATAAAATCTGAAACACATATCGGTTTTTTAGATGGTAATTGAATTTTTTTAAAACAAATATCATAATCTTTTGTAGTTATATAAATTCCTGTTTTATCAATTTTCGAAATCGTTCCAGGTTTTATATTTGATTTAAAGTTTGAAATCTCTGATTCTAATATTTTTATTATTGAGTTGTTAAAATTAATTTTAGCAGAAGGTTTTGAATATAATCCTCTTATTAAATTATATATTTCTTTCGAGTTCTTATTGAAATTTATAAAAGTTTCTTCTAATTTAATATTATTACCAAAAGTTACTTTATTCTCATCTTGAGGTATTAAAACATAATTTTTAGAAATAATATCATATAAGTGATCTTTAATCATATCTACTGATGTTTGCATAAGCTTCAAATATAAGTCATCATAAGTGTCCTTAATGAATATCTCAACTTCTCTTTGAAAAAAAATATCACCTGCATCCATTTTTTTAACCATCTTCATTAAACTAACACCTGTTTTTGTTTTGTCATTAACAATGGCATGATGAATTGGTGCACCACCTCTTAGTTCTGGAAGAAGTGACGTATGAATATTTACAGCTCCTATTTTAGGAATATTTAAAATATTTTCTGGAATAAATTGACCATAAGCACATGTAATAATTAAATCAGGATTCAATTCATTAATTTCATTATAAATGTTTGATATTTTTTCAGGTTGAAAAAGTTTTATATTGTTAGTAATAGCTACTTTTTTAGTTTCAGAAAAAATAATTTTTTTTTTTCTATCTAATTCTCTATCTGGTTGAGAAATGCATCCAATAACATTTGCTTTTAAATCTAGTAATGTTTGAAGAATCCTACTAGCTATCAATGGTGTTCCACAAAAAATAATTCTTGTGTTTTGTAAAATATATTCTTTATTTAACATTTTTTATTTTTTCTTTTGTTTTATTTAGATTTTGATAAAATTTAGAATTGGATTTTTTTTCTTCTTTCTTCATTCTATTAATCTTATTTTTTTCATTAATATCATTACGTTTTTTTAATGCGATATCATCTTTTTCTTTAATAGGAGCAATTCAAATCATTTCTTCTTCATAATTAGTTAAAGTAGAAACAACTTCTCTTCTTGTATCATTTTTAGCTATTCTGTTATAAACTATTGCACATTGAATAGCTCTTGGTTCGTCTAATTCTTTTGTTTTAGCATTTCTTGTTTTGAATAAGATTACATATTCTTCAGGAAATGCAATTTTTTTATCCTTTTTAATTTCATCCATTTTAATTTTATATTCATTTATATTAGTTTTTTTTAATTGCTTTAATTCCTTTAATTTCTTATCATGATTTAATTTCTCTTCCTTATTCATATTAGTGATATCACGTGGATCTTTTCTCTTAGCTACATAGATTTCAATTATTTCTTTTCCAATCTCTTTGGTATCTTGTAAATATTTTTTTGTAATTATTCAAGGTTCATTATTTTTAGTATCTTTTTTCTTATTAACAAAGGTTGTTTCTTCTTCTTTTTTTTTCTTTTTATTTTTTGAATATAAGAAAATACCTACACCAATAATTACAATAAATAAAATTGGCATCATGGAAGTTAATGTTGTCGATCCAGTATTCATAAAGTACCTCAAAAAAAATTATTAAGTTCATCAAATTAATATAAGTTAATATTTTATATATATCATTTTTTATTTTAATATGTTATTATTTTATTTGTTAATTAATAAGGAAAAAAATGGCTAATATCCAATCGAATATAAAAAGACATAATCAAGATGAAAAAAAGCGTTTTCTAAATCATTCTAAAAATTCTGAAATGAGAACTGCTATTAAAAAAAATAAAGTAAATCCAACAGAAGAAAATTTAACTAAAATATATTCGCTAGTTGATAAAGGTGCTAAAAATAATCGAATTCATAGAAATAAAGCTAATAGAATTAAATCAAGAAATAGTAAGTTGCTAAATCAAACAAATAATTAAAAAATTATTTGTTTGATTTTTTTTATATAGAAAAAAGCGATGGATGATAAATATATAAAATGAATGAAATTACTTGTAAATGAATATATAAAAATAGATATTTTAAATAAAAAAAAAGACATAAATGAAATATGTCTTTTTTTTATTTAAAAGAATAAATTGGATTTATCCTTGGATTTTTTGAGCTCATTTTTGTTCATGATTTTGTCTAAATGAAACTATTTTTTGAGTTAATTCATTACTAAAATTTGTTGCTCTTGTATTCAATGCAGCTAAATTAACTGAATTTTGTTTAAAAGCTGCAGCTTTTCTCAATTCAACAGTTAATGCTTGTTGAGCAATAGCAATTTGTTGTCTTCCGATAGCTTCATTATTTGCTAAAATAGTAGCAGTTTCTCTCTTAGCAAATTCTTTAAGCATAAAAGATCTTAATTCTAAATCATTGATATCATTGAATTTTTCTAAAACAATAATAGATACTGGATTTGCTATTTTAGCATCAGTATTTTTAGCAATAACTGTTGAATAAGGAGTTCTAGCATAATTTTTACCAGCTTGATCAACAAGAACTAATGGAATTTGATTTAATGGTTGTTCTGGTAAAGAAACTAAATTTGGTAAATCAGAAACATCAATTTTTACTCATTCAGCATTTGCATTATTATCAGAAATAAATTTTCTAATTTCATTAATATAAACATTTTGACTAGTTAAATCATTTTTTTCAATATTAGATACAACGCTTAATAGTTTTTTAGCTTGAACATCATGAATTTGTGCAAATTTCATTTTTTGCATTTCAGCTTTTGCTGGGTCTTTCATAGCTAATGCAGCAATTTTCTTTTGAGCATCATTATACTTAGTAGCATCATTTTTTTGTTGTTTAGCAAAAAAATCTAAAGCTTTAGCATGATTAACAAATCTATTTTCTCTAATTTTTTGGATTGAAGCAGATTTTCTTTTTAAAACATCTAATTTTCTACTTACTTTTTTAAATTCATTTTGTGCTTTTGAAGTCAATACACCAGCAGCAAAATCATAAGTTCTAATAGCATTTGAAATACTTTCAGGTTTGTGCTCATTAACAATAACTAAAGTTGAAATATCAGATTTAAGATCAGATGGTCCGAAACATAAAAGTGGTAATACACCTGTTCTTGTTGATTCATCTCTTGTAGGTTGTCCACCTGGTACAAAAGAAGGAATTATCACTTGTTCTTGAGTTTTTAATGAAACACCTATTTCATCAATACACTTAATTAAATCAATTTTACTTTTAACAACTGGTTGGTTATTAATAGGCATATTTATATTTTGTTCATTAGCCATTATTTTTCTCCTATTTTATTTTATATAATGTTTATATATTATCATAAATATAAAAAAAAACAATTAATTTTTTTTATTTCATTAATCTATTTAGTTCAACAGCATATTCCATCGGTAACTCTTTATTGAATTGATCAATAAATCCTAAAACAAGTAGGTTTTCAGCCTTTATATCATCGAAACCTTTGCTTGTTAAGAAAAATAATTGTTCATCTGATACTTTTGAAATTTGAGCTTCATGTTCAATAACTGATGACATATTATCTATTTTTTCATATGGATATGTATATGATTCTAGTTTGGATGATAAAAGTAAATTATCACAAACAATTTTTGAATATGAATTTTTAGCACTTTTTTTAATATTTACATAACCTCTAAAATAAGTTTTAGAATTTTCATATCCAATTGTTTTTGAAATGATGCTACTTTTAGTATTTTCACCAATATGGATCATTTTAGCACCGGTATCTTGAATAATATTTTCTTTAGCCTTTGCTATTGAAATACAATTACCACTAGAATTTTTACCCATTAAAATACAAGTTGGAAATTTGATATTATGTTTAGAACCTAAATTACCATCAACTCAAGTCATACTTGCATTTTCTTGAACAATTGCTCTTTTAGTTACATAATTTAAAACATTATTTGATCAGTTTTGAATAGTTGTATATTTCATTTCAGCATTCTTTTCAACATATATTTCAACAACTGCTGCATGAAGGTTATTATCATCATAAATTTCAGCTGTGCACCCCTCAATATAATGTAAACTACTATTCTCATCTAAAATAATTAAAGTTCTTTCGAATTGACCCATATTTTTTGATTGTAATCTAAAATATGAATGTAATGGTTTGTCTAGCTTCACATTTTTGGGAACATAAATAAAAGTTCCTCCAGATCACACTGATGTATTTAAAGCTGCATATTTGTTATCAGTATAAGGAACTAGTTTATTAAAATATTTCAAAAATAATTCTGGATGTTTTTTATAAGCTGTATCAGTATCTAAAAAAATAATTTCTTTATCTTCCAATTCCTTATTAAATGAATGATAAACAGATTCAGATTCATATTGAGCATTAATTCCATCTAAATATTTTTTTTCAGTTTCAATAACATTTAATTCTTCAAAAATATTTTTAATATCCTTATCAACATCATTTCAATTTTCTTTTATTGGAGAAATATTTTTTTTAAAATAAATAAAATCATTAAAATCAATATTTTTTAAATCCTCTTGACATCAATCTGGATTTTTTTGTAACAAAAAAGATTTATAAGCTTTTAGTCTTATAGATAACATTTTTTCATCTTCTTGTTTTAGGCTAGAAATTTCTTTAATTATTTCTTGATTAATACCTTTTTTGGGTTTAAGCATTTATTTATTCATATCTTTTATTAAATTTGTAATTGAATCATAACCAACTAAAGCACACTTGATTCTATTTTGTTGTTTATAAATATTTTCGAATGCAATAGCTTCATTTAAAATTTCTCTATCATATTCAATATTATCAATCATTTTTTTATATTCATTAATTATAGTTTGAGCTTCTATCAATGTTTTTTTTAAAATATTGCTGCATAAAATATCTGTTGAAGAAGTTGAAATAGCACATCCTACACCTATAAATTTTACATCAATAATAACATCATTTTCTATTTTTATAAAAATTTCAAAATCATCAATACATGATTCTGATTTACTATGATAACTTTTATATTTGTTTTTATTTTCTAATATATCTACTTTATTATTTGGAAAATCATAATGTTCTAAAATTATTTGTTTATACAAATCTTTGCTATAAGATGACATTTATTTCATCTCCTTTTTTAAATTTTTTTAATACTTCAAATAATTTATCTATTTCTTCTGTTGTATTATAAATAGAAAAGGAAATTCTAACAACACCATCACAATTTAGAACATTATTTAATAATTTAGCACATGAAAATCCTGATCTTACTATAAACCCTTTTGTCCCTAAATAACCTGCTAAATCTTGGCAAAAAACTCCTTCAATATTGAAGGATATAATCCTTGAATTTTTTAAATTATAGATAATTATATTTTCTATTTTTGAAAGTTTTTCAATAGCATAATTGATTAATTTATCTTCATATTTAGAAATATTTTTATATCCAATTTCATTAATAAATTCTAATGAACCTAATCAACCATATATTCCGGCCATATTAAGGGTTCCACCCTCAAATTTTGAGTAGTTATCTTTATAATCAAATTTCTGCTTCTTAATATTAGAATTCATTCCTCCACCGAATTTATAAGGTTTAATTTTAGTGGCTAATTCTTTTTTAATATAAGCTCCACCAATTCCTGTTGGCCCAAATAATTTATGACAACTAAATGCTGCAAAATCAACATCATAATCTTTTAAATCTACTGAATAATGTTGGATAACTTGAGCTATATCTAAACAAATAAAAATATTTTTATTAAACTCTCTAATTGCTTCAATTATTGGTTTTGCATTAATTTTATTTCCAAGAACATTTGAAGCTGCAGTAAATGAAACTATTTTAGTTCTATTTGTTAGATGTTTAAGAAAATCTTCTGGTTTTAAATCAATTTTATCTATATCAACAAATCTAATTTTTAAATTATGTTCATCTTTTAAGTTATATCAAGGTAGAAGATTTGAAGCATGCTCTAAATGAGTTAAAATGATTTCATCATCCTTTGAAACAAGTTCACTTAGAGAACTAGCAATCATATTTAAAGATTCTGTAGCACCTGATGTAAAAATTATTTCATTATAATCAACATTAAAAAAATCAGCAGTTTTCTTTCTTGCTTCCTCAATAACAATATTAACTTTATTAGTGAAATTAGAGTCTGTATTATGTGAGTTGGAAGATTGATTAAGATAATATTCATTTATTCTATCAATTACAATTTGAACTTTTAAAGTTGTAGCTGCACTATCAAAATATACTAAATCAGGATTGTTTTTAAATCATGGAAAATATCTCTTATACATTAGAATTCCTATACAATAAATAAATAATATTAAATATTATTAATAAAAATATTATAGTTATAAATATAGATTTAGGAGAATATATTTATGATAGTTACAAAAAAAGCTTTCGATTTTACTGCTTTAACAGTTATGGGAAATAATGAAATAAAAGAAACTAAGTTATCTGAACACATTGGAAAAAACGGATTAATTTTGTTTTTTTATCCAAAAGATTTCACATTTGTTTGCCCCTCAGAAATAATTGCATTTGATAATAAATTAAAAGAATTTAATGAAAGAGGTTATAACATTATTGGTTGTTCAGTTGATAATGAATTTTGTCATTTGGCTTGAAAAAATACAGAAGTTAATAATGGGGGAATTGGACAAATAAAGTATCCATTAATTTCTGATATTAAGAAAGAAATTTCAAAAGAATATGATGTTTTATTTGATGAAAGTATTTCTTTGAGGGCAAGTTTTTTAATTGATAGTAATATGATTATAAGACATAGTGTTATTAATGATTTACCTTTAGGTAGAAGTATTGATGAAATGCTAAGAATGGCTGATGCTTTAAATTTCCATAATGAAAATGGTGATGTTTGTCCTGCTAATTGAAAAAAAGGTAATGAAGCTATGAAAGCTACACCAGAAGGTGTTAGCAATTATTTAAAAAATAATTCAAATGATTTAAAATAAAAATTAGAGTTTTTCACTAATCATTTTTTCAAAATAATTTATTTTATCTTCACTTAAGTTTTTTAAAACTAAGTTAAAATGAGATCAAATTATTTTTTTTATTGCCTCTTTCTTAGAAAAATTTCTAGACATTAAAAATCATAAAATATCTTTATTAATTGCTCCTATATTACATGAATGATTAGCCTCTAATTCATTATTATATACTTCAAAAATTGGTTTCATAATAACTGAAGTATTTTCTTCATCAAGAATACCATTTAGAGAAAAAAGGATTTTATTATTTGAAAAATTTTCAATAATTTTACCATTAACTTTAATATCTAATGTTTTTTGATTTTTACACAAGTAATTAATGTTAATTTTTGCATTATTGTCAGCTGAGCAAAAATTAATTAAAATATCAATCTTTTTTTTTATATTATTGATCCCAGAAATATTCAAATTTAAATTTGATGAAAATAAATTAATCTCTAATTTCAAAATATCAACAAAATTATTAATATCTAAAATATTAAAATCAACATCTTGATTATAATAATTATATTCTTCATCATTCTTCTTATCTAATAGTAAAAAACTATCAATTTTTATTTTTTCCAAAATATTCCTATTTATTTAAATATTTATTAAATCCTTTTTTTAGCGTTTCATTAGCTGTCTCATAATTACCAGTTTGAATTATTTTGCCATTACCAAGTAAAAAGAATTTATTAGGTTTCAATCTTTCAATTAATTTTATATTATGTGTAATAAAAATAATTGTTTTTTTCTTTGCTTTTTCTTCTAAAAGAATGTCTATAATTATTTCATAAGTATCAACATCTAATCCTGAATCAATTTCATCAAGCATTATTATTTTAGGATCCAATAATAACATTTGCATGATTTCATTTTTCTTTTTTTCTCCACCACTAAATCCTTGATTAATATATCTCTTTAAAATATTTTTATCAAAATTAACTTTTTCAAGATAATTATTAATTTTTTTATATGATTCAAAAATTGAAACTTTTTTATTTGAATTTTCTTTTAGTAATGAGTTATAAAAATCAATATTAGTAATTCCACTAATTTCAATAGGACTTTGAGAAGATAGAAAAAAACCTAATTTAGCTATTTCACTTGTTTTCATATTGGTAATATTTATATTATTATAGAAAATATTTCCATGAGATATTTCAAACGAATAATGATTCATTATTGATTTTAAAAGTGTTGACTTACCATGACCATTAGGACCTAAAATAACAACAACATCTCCATCATTAATTGATATATCTATTTCTTTTAAAATTTCATTATTATTGTCTACTTTAACTGATAATTTATCAATTTTAAGCATTGTGTTCTTCCGTGTATGTGACTAACATATTTCTACTTTTAATAAAATACATTTTAACATAATTTTATATAAATATTATATAATTATAATGTTTTATAAAATGAGGTTTTATGACTAAAAAAATTAAAAAATGATCTTTGGGAATTACTGGTTTATCTGTTGCTTTAGGATCTATTCTTTTTTTATCTAGTTGTGGGTCAGGTGTTTCAAGTGCAATTACAGATCAACAAGTTAATACTGGTAATGGTAATATTTTTTATTCAAGTGGTTCTAATAACAAGAATTTAGCAGATATTTCAAAGCAATCTTTATCAACAGTGGGCGGAATGAATACTTGAATGAATTCATTAGCTAATGAATTCATTTATTCTTGATTTAAAAATATTAATTCTACAGCTAGTAACATTGAGGAAAAATGAGAAGATTGAACGACTTCTACAGATGAATTATGAGATGCAAAATTAGAGGAATATAATGTAAAAAATGGTTCTGATGCTCCTTATTTTATTCAAAATGAATTGCTTTCACCATTTGGTGGTAATGTTGAAGATTGAAAAAAATCACAAATGATTACATTAGCTAATAATGAATTCACATCTTTAATTGAAAAAGATTATATATATTTATCAACAGCTAGTAATAAGAAAAATCCTACTGAATTAGAAATCAATAATGTGAATAATATAAATGGTAAAACAACAGTAGGAACTAGTAATAATTTTGTTTTTGGAACTGAAGGTTTAAGTGGTAATGAAGCTGGTGATATTGAAAGAGGTATAGCTGATTTTAAAGAATTTATTTTTGATGAATATGTAAGAAATGAAATGCCTTATTTAACTTCAATGTCTTTATATAAACATCAAGCTCCTATGAACTCATCTTCTGAATCAAAATGATTTGATGTTAATAAAATTCAAGATTTCAATAAAGAACAAATTAATCCTATTCCTGTTGAACCTAATTATGCTTGACAAGTTTATGAAGAGCCAAGTATTTCAACAGTTAATGGTGTTAATGCTTCTCAAAAATATTTAAATTTAGTCCCTCAATTAGTTGAAGGTAAATTTTTAAATAATAGTGCTGGTGGAAGTATTGATATTCCCTATAATAATGGTGAATATACTGATGATACTGCTACTTCTTTTTTAGTAACTAAAAAAACATCTTTTGATAATCTATTTTTACCTTTTGCTTCGGCTGGTAGTTATAAAATGAATAATGTATTATACAATGTAACTGATCCGAATGTAACAACACAAGAAGCTATAAGCACAGTAAGTATTATGGATAATTTTTTAACAAACACAGCTAGAACTGGTGCTTTTGCTTTGCCAACTGAAATTGCTTCTTCATTAACTGGTAAATATACTGGAATGACTCATATTTCTGATACTGTTGATTTAGGAGCTGACTCTCCATTTATTTTATCAAGAAATGAAGCTGGAGTTCATATTATGGGTATTGATAGATACCAAGCAATGAAAATGGCATCTGCTGATCCTACTATTGGTTTTGATGGTGTTATTGAAGAAATGAAAAATACTTTAAAGTGAAGACATGTTCAAACTAGAGAAGGTTTTAATAAAAGTGGGTTAACTTCTGAAAGCTTTAATTTAAATAATTTAATAAATTCTTATTTTTCAACAAACAGAAGTAGTTTATTAGTTAAATATATTATTGAAAGAGGAGCAAATTTACCTCCAGAATTTCCTACTACAGGTAATGTATTTTTATTCTCAGAACAAATAAGTAAAATTGATAGAGATGGAAATTCTGAAACTTTTGAATTATTATTGCCTAATGAATCTCCTTTAGCAATTGCTATTTTAGCTGCAAAAGAGGAGGAAACTTGAAGAAATGTTAATGATAACATTAAATCAAAATTATATGCTGTTCAAGATAGCTATACAAATAAGTATTCGTTACCAAACTTTTTCAATGAAAATGATTCAACTATTAGCAACGGGATAGCTGGAATTTTACCATATACAAGAAATATAACTAATGGTAATTATGATAGTATTGGTTATTTTAATAAGTTAACAGATAATGTTTGAAGTTTTGATGATCATAAATATTCTGCATTAGTTAGTGCTGTAAATCCTCTAGTTAATACTTATGTTGATGGATTGAATTTAGAAAAACAAAAATTAGATCCGTTTTATGGAGTTTATAATCAAAATATATTAACTAATAATAGTTTAATTAATGAATCAATTAAATCAGTAATTAGTTCTGATATTTCTGATGATATTATCATTTCAAAAATAGAAGAAGAAATAGCTCCAATTTATAATGCAAAAACTAATAAATTTGTAATTGATAATGTCGGCGGAGGTCTTGCTACTACTAGACCAACTGCTAATGCAACACCTTCTGAAACTACTAATTATATTAATAATCAAATTGCTAATATTTTTCAAAAACAATATATATTAAAAAAATATATAACAGATAATTCTAATTTATATAGTGATGGAAATTGAAATAATTATTCTCAACTTTTAACAATAGCTGTTAATGATCATGATAAAAATATTACAAAAAATCAGGCTGGTGAGATTATTATAAATTCTTCTGAAATAAAATCTTTATATCAATTCATTTTAACAATTCAATATGCTCTTGGTTGAAATGCAGAAAGTAAAACTTATACATTTGAACCATATAAAAATTATTTAAGTAATAATACTTTAAACAATGCTAAGGCTTCTTATATATGATTAGATTCAGATTATGCTGATATTGTTAAAAATTATGGAACTAATTTAGATAATGATTTTGGTTTTGTTCAAAATCCTATAGCTTTAACTAAATATTCAAACACATATGGATATCAAGGACAAACGCCACCAACAGTAACTAATAATCAATTTGATGGTGCAAATACAACATTAACAAATGATAGTAATTATTTCAATGCAATAAAAACTACGAATAATGCTACTACTGATTATACTGGTTTTTATGGTTTACAATTCGAAAGCAATAATGACTTGCCTTCATATGTTTCAAAAGCTGTTTTTGATAATTCATTGGTGACAAATGATGGTACTAGTATAGTAAAAAATAGTGGTACATTATATAACTATGAAAATAGAACTAATGTAGTAAATACTATTGAAACAATAAATAATTTTAGTTCTTTGGAAGTGTTTATAAATGAATTAGTTGTAAATTTTAATATTGACACAAAGCCTATATTTGATGCTAAAACTCTTGAGGAACAAAAAGCACAATTAATAATTCAAGTCAAGGATGTTAATATTATTCCTGATGTTGCTTTTGAAGTTGTTTTAAATAAACAAATTCTAAATCCAGAAGCTACTTCATCTAATAATAAATTTTTTGGATCACCTACTGATCAAAATACTCAAATTGTTTTAACTCAATTCAATAATGCTGATGTTAATAAAGCATTTGGAGAAAACGGAATTAACTGAGCTATTCCTAATTTATTAAATTCAAGTGATGAAGCTTTCTTTTGAGGATTAGTTGATTTTGCTAATAATAACACATCTCTTCAAGGAGAAGCATTTAATAATATGGTTGTAAATCAAGGAAAAGTTATTGTTTATGATGTTAGATTAAATAATGCGCTTGGTAGTGGTTTAGTAGAAGATTTTAAACGTCCTAGATAATAGAATATTGATCATATCTTCATGATGTGATTTTTATTTTAAATAGGAATAAAAAATTATGGAGTTTTAATGGAAAACATAACTTTATTATTTTGTGATATTCAAAGTAAAAATGGTATTTTAAATATAAATGCCAAAAGATTTTTAAATCAGAAACTTTTAAATGAGTTAAAAGTTTCATTTTCAACATTAGAAGATAATCAAAAAAAGGTTTTGGAAATTAAGAATTTTATCCAACCAAATGATCTTTTTATTGAACATAGTAGTAACTATGAAAGTTATGATTTATTAAAGAACTTATTTAGTAAATGTAATTTTGTTGAATTTAATCAAATCAGTTTTAAAACTGATTTGTGGTTTCAAGAAATTTATAAAATAAATTTAAACATTAATGAACTATATAATTTAGTTCAAAATAGTAATAATCAAGAAATAGAAGAATTAAATAAACTTATTGAACTTTTTTTTATTAATTATAGTGATGATTGAAAATTAGAATATGAACTTGATAAAAATAATGATTATACTAATATAAAATGTTTGATGATCAAGCAAAATAAGCTTTTAAAACCTAATATTAAATTAGCTAGAAAGAGATTAGAAAATGCAAAAATAATAAAAGAAGAAATTAATTTTAACGATATTAATAGTAATCTTGGTAAAAATAAAACATATCATATTAAAACTTATGGATGCCAATCAAATGTTAGAGATAGCGAAACATTCAAAGGTATTTGTGAAAAGATTGGTTATACATGAAATGATGATATTTTTAGTAGTGATTTAGTTATTTTAAACACTTGTGCAATTAGAGAAAATGCTGAAAATAAAGTTTTTGGTGAAATTGGTTCCCTAAAAAACTACAAATCAAAAAATCCTAATATGTTAATTGGTGTTAGTGGGTGTATGAGTCAAAGTGAAAAAGTAGTTAATACTATTTTAAATAAATATCAATATGTAGATTTTATAATTGGAACACACAATATTCATAAACTTGTTGATATTTTAGAAAATGCAAAACTAAGTTCTCAGATGATTGTTGAGGTTTGATCAAAAGAGGGTGATATTATTGAAAATCTACCAATTTCAAGAGACAATAATCAAAAAGCTTGAATAAATATTATGTTTGGATGTGATAAATTTTGTACATATTGTATAGTTCCATATACAAGAGGTAAAATTAGAAGCAGGTTAAAAAAAGATATTTTAGATGAAGTTAAACATCTAATTGATGAAGGATATCTTGAAATTACTCTTTTAGGTCAGAATGTAAATGATTATGGAATTGATTTTGAGGAAAAGGATAGTTTCTATAGTCTATTAGAAGATGTTGCTAAAACAGGGGTTAAAAGAATTAGATTTACAACTTCCAATCCATGAAACTGAGATAATAGAATTATTGATTTAATTAAAAAATATCCAAATATTATGCCTTATTTTCACCTTCCAATTCAATCAGGATCTGAATCTATTTTAAAAAAAATGAATCGCTCTATGTTGATAAAAGACTATATTCAAAAAATTAAATACATTCGAGAAAATATTAAATATGCGTCTATTTCAACAGATATCATTGTAGGATTTCCTAATGAGACTGATGAGGAATTTAATGAGACTATTAATTTATATAATATAATTAAATATGATAATGCTTATACTTTTATTTTCTCTCCAAGAGAAGGCACTTATGCAGCAACTATCAAAGATGAAATAAGCAATGATATTAAAAAACAAAGATTACATACTCTTAATGAATTAGTTAAAAAATATTCTAAAGAAAATAATGATAAGTACATTGGTAAGGTAATTGAAGTTTTAATTGATGGCAATAGTAGAACTAATCCTGATAAACTAACTGGTTATTCACCTAATTGAAAAGTTGTTAACTTTGATGGTGATGGAAAAATTGGTGAGTTTGTAAAAGTAAAAATATTGACTAGTTCTCGATTTTCATTAAATGGAATTCAAATAAAAGATTAGGTAAGAACTTATGAGTAACATTAAAAAAGGTATTCTAATAATTTTTAGTGGTCCTAGTGGGGTTGGAAAAAAAACTGTAATAGAAAAGTTATTTTTAGATAAAAGATTAAATCTAAAATATTCTATTTCTATGACTACAAGAGATAAAAGGCATCAAGAAATTCAAGACGTTGATTATCATTTTGTATCTAAAGAAGAATTTGAAAAAAATATTAAAAATAAAAATTTTCTTGAGTGAGCAGAATATGTTAATAATAAATATGGAACTTTAAAAAGTGATGTTGATAATGATTTGAATAATGGATTTAATGTTCTTCTTGAAATAGAATTAATAGGAGCTAAAAATATTATGAAAAAAAATATTCATGACATTAGTTTTTTTCTATTACCACCAAGTATTAATGAACTAAAAAATAGACTAGAACATAGAAAAACTGAAACTTCTGAAAATATTGATAAGAGACTTGAAAAAGCAATTTTAGAAATGGAAGAAAAGGATCTTTATGAATTTAATATTATAAATGATCAAATCGAAATAGCAGTAGAAGAAATTTCAAATATTTTATACGAAAGAATATGTAAAAATGAATAATATTTATGATTATACATTTGATAATTTAAATGAAATTCTTCAAAAAAATAATTTTAAGCCTTATTTAACTAAACAAGTATTTAAATGAATATATGAAGGCTATATTTCAGATTTTTCTGAAATGACTAATATTAGTAAAAATAATATTGATTGATTGAAAAGTAATTTTGAAATTAAAAAATTGAAACCGATAATTATTAAAGAAGATGTTGATGAAACAATTAAAATTTTATTTGAACTAGATGATAAAAATAAAATTGAAACAGTAATTATGAAATTTAATTATGGTTATAGTGTTTGTTTAACTACTCAAGTTGGTTGTAATATAGGTTGTAAATTTTGTGCATCTGGACAATTAAAAAAAAAGAGGGATTTAACTGTTGGTGAAATTGTTGCCCAAGTAGTATGAGTTAAAGAAAAACTAAAAGAAAAAAATGAAGAACTTAGAAATATAGTTGTTATGGGTATTGGTGAACCATTTGATAACTACGAAAATTTAAAACAATTTTTAACAATTGTTAATAAAGATTTAAAAATTGGGGCAAGAAAAATAACTGTTTCAACATCTGGAATTATGAAAGTTATGCCTGATTGAATTAAAAATTTTCCACAAATTGGATTAGCAATAAGTTTGCATGCACCTAATGATAAAATTAGAAGTGAAATAATGCCTATTAATAATGCTTACAATATTAATTCAATTATTCAAAATATCAAAGAATATACAGAAATAACTAAAAGAAGAGTTACATTTGAATATATTTTGTTAGATGGAATTAATGATTCAAAGGAAAATGCAATTGAACTTGCTGGATTATTAAAAAATATTCTATGTTATGTTAATTTAATACCTTATAATAAAGTAGTAGGTAGTGAATTTTCAAGGTCAAAAAAAATAAAAGATTTTTATGATATTTTGAGAGAAAATAATATAACTGCAACTATAAGACAAGAAAAAGGGACAAGTATCGATGGTGCTTGTGGACAATTAAGAGCTAAATTAGAAAGGTAGAAAAATGATTGTATTTGATTTTGCTTCAGAAAAAGGTGTTGTAAGACCTAATAATGAGGATGTTGCTTGGTCTGGAAAAAATGAATCCAATAATTTTCTTGCTATTTTATGTGATGGTTTAGGAGGTTATAAAGGTGGAAGTAATGCTAGTGATATTGTTCTTGAAACTTTTAAAAAATCTTTTTTAAAAGTTAATTTTGACCATTTTAGTAAAATAGAAATGGATAAATGAGTTACTGAAATAATCAAGGAATCTCGTCATAATATAACTCTTTTTTTAGAGAAAAATAAATCAAAATCTATGATGTCAATGGCAACAACTATGGTTTGTGGAATCATTATTAAAAATAAAGTTTATATTTATAATGTCGGTGATTCAAGGGCTTACTATATAAAAAGTAAAAAATCAAAACAAATCACTATTGATCAAAACCTTTTAAATTTCTTTAAAAGAACAAATGCACCAGAAGAGAGATATACAAAATATAAAAATGATTTGTATTCATTATTACAATTTATTGGTGTTGAAAGCAATAGAAGTGTTGATGCAGAATCTTTTACTATTGAATTAGAAAAAAATTCATACTTAGTTTTAACATCTGATGGTGTTCATAATTTTTCAGATATTTCTATTATTGAAGATATAATTTATAAAAATAAAAAGAATAAATTATCAGAAGCTTGTTCAAATATTATTAGTAATGCACTTGCTAATTCTAGTAATGATAATTTATCAATTGTTATTATTGGTGATCAATATGAGTAATAAGAAATACTTTCTAAATAGACAATATGAATTAGTAAAAGAATTAAATACTGGTGGAATGAGTAGTGGTATTTTTTGTGTTAAAAAAACCGATGACTTTTCAGAAAATCCTAATTTATTTATTGTAAAAGAAATTAAAAGAAAAAATGATAAATCAGCTGATGTAACTTGAGAAAAAGCAAAAGATGAATTGAAATTAACTCTAGCTTTAAGCTCACGTTTGAAAAATAATTTTGTTGCATATCCAGTAGATTATCAATTAGAAGAAAATAAAATAACTATCATAACAGAATATGTTGAGGGTACAACTCTTGGTGAGTATTTAAAGAAAAAAACTCTTTTAAATCCATCTGTAGCAATTGAATATATAAAACAAATTATTGAAGGATTAAAAGGATTTCATTTTTATTCAGATAAAAGATCAATTATTCATAGAGATTTAAAAATAGAAAATATTATGATTACTAATGACTTTGAACAAATAAAAATTATTGATTACGGAATATCTACTTTTACATATGATAATGTGCTTCAATCAAATGAAGAAGCTATCTATTGTTCAGTTCCTTATTCATCTCCAGATGTTCTAGATACAAGAGAACATATTAAAAATATTAAAAAAGGTGTTGTTGATAGTGAAAAAAAATTAGCTGATGCTATTACTTTTCAATTTGATATTCATTCTATTGGAGTTATTTTACATCAAATATTAACTGGTTCTTTACCTATGAAATATAAAAATGATATGACTGATCTTGAAAAAATTTCTATGTGATTAAATTATGATGTCCTTCCTATGAATTCAAGTATTCCAACTATTCCAAATTCACTTGAAAATATTTTCTTTAGATGTACAGCATCTAAACCTGATGAGATTAAATTTAGATATAAAGATATTAATGAATTATATGCAGATATTTTAACATGAGATGCAGCAAGTAGATTTGATGAAGAATTATTAAAACCTTTATCAAATAGAAAATATGTGACTAATTCTAATATTGATTTAATGAATATAAATAAAGAAAAAAGTTTTATAAAAAGTAAAAATAGTATGTTTATAATTTTTGGTTTCATAATCACTTTTATTTTAGTAATTGTCATTACTTTTTCTGTAATAGGTCTTATTTAGTGTTTGGAACTATAACAAAAAAAATACGAAATAGTATTTGACTTAGAGATAATACAGATACAATTCATAAAGCTATTATCAAGGGAAGCTTGAGACAAAGTGATTTTAACTTAATGGTTGGCGATAGAGTTCACTACCTAATTGAAGGTGAAAAATATATTATTGATAAAGTTTATGACAGATTTAATGAATTAGATAGACCTAATATTTGTAATATAAATTATATATTTGTAGTTCAATCAACTGTTGAACCTAACTTTTCAACATTCCTATTAAGTAAAATGATGGCTCTTTATGAATCTAAAGGTGTTGAAGTTGATATGATTATCACTAAAACAGATATCGAAAAAATAAAAGATGAAAATATTATTAAAAATTTAAAGGATGAAGGTTATTTTGTTGTTGATAGTAATAATGATAATGATATAAAAAGATTTAAAAAAATAATTAAGGGTAAAACAATTTGTTTAGTAGGTAATTCTGGAGTTGGTAAATCAACATTTATTAATAAGTTAGATCCAAGTTTTAATTTAAAAACTAATGAAATTTCTAAATCATTAAATAGAGGAAAACATACAACAACATATGCATCAATAATGGTTTTAGGAGATGGTTATATTGTAGATACACCAGGATTTTCAACCATTGAATTCAAAGGTACTCCACAGGAACTGTCTAAATCTTTTTATACTTTTAATATTTTGAGTAAGTTATGTAGGTATACAAATTGTCTTCATGATAGTGAAGATAGATGTAATGTTAAAGCCGCTGTTGAAGATAAATTTCTACCACAATGACGATACAATGATTATCTAAGAATTTTAAGGGAAATTAAAAATGTTAAAAATAGATAAAAAATATATTGAAGAAGGTTTTGATATTAAAGAATATGAAAATTCTTTAATAGATATTAAAAATAAAATTATTAACAAAGATGGTCTTGGAAATGAATTTTTAGGTTGATATGATCTTGCTAAAAATGGATTAGAAAAATCTGAATTAAAAAAAATAAAAGATATAAAAGATAAGTGAGTTTCTCTTAAAATTGAAGTAGTTGTTTTTATAGGTATTGGTGGTTCTTTTATTGGCACAAAAGCAGGTATTGAGATGATTCAATCATATTATGATTCTAATATTGAAATTATTTATTTAACAGATTTTTCTAATAATAAATTAAATACATTAAAGAATAAGTTAAAAAACAAAAATTGAGCTTTAACAATTGTATCAAAATCAGGAACAACTCTTGAAACATCAATAAATTTTAGAATTTTAAGAGAAGAGTTATTGAATAAATATAAAAATGAAATTAATAATAGAATAGTTTTTATTACTGATGAAAATTCTGGAATCTTAAGAAAAATAGCAAATAATGAAAACTATATGACTTTAAAAATACCATCTAATATTGGTGGTAGATTTTCAGCATTAACTAGTGTCGGAATTTTTGCTCTTGAATTAAAAAATGTCAACATTAGCGAAATATTTTCTGGAAGTAAACTTGTTATTGATGAATTTGAAAATGAGGATGTTTTAAATAATAAAAATTTTTATTATGTTAGTTTAAGAGATTTTTTGATTAGTAAAAAAAATAAGTTTATTGAAGTTTTTGCTAATTTTGATGAAAATTTAGATTATATTTCAGAACACTACAAACAAATATTTGCTGAAACAGAGGGAAAGAGAGAAAATATAGTTTTCCCAACAATATCACATTATCCTAATGATTTACATTCAATTGGACAATATTATCAAGAATCTAGTAAAAATTTTTTTGAAACTATACTCTATGTGCAAGAATATCAAGATGATAATATTATCAAAAAATCCTTTTTTAATAATGATGATGAATTAGACTACTTAGAAAATTATCAATTTAATAAGATTAATGAAATTATAGCAAGATCAGTAGCTCAAGCTCATTTTAGTGATGCTAAAATTAATGTTTTAGTTTTAGAATTAAAAGATTTATCCGAAAAATCATTTGGTTATATTTATACTTGATTATGTCTTTCAGCAACTATTTCTGCTTATTTAAATGATGTTAACCCTTTTAATCAACCAGGTGTTGAAAATTATAAAAAATATATTAAAAAAAATACTAAGAATTATTAGTATTTTTTTCTTTATTGGAATCATTCATAATTGATAATTCTGTTATTTCAGATTTATAAATTGCAGCTAATTCGTAATTTTGATTTTTGGCTGCTTCAAGCATTAATTTTTTTAACTTCTTAATTTTTGAAGGAATTGATTTTTCCTTAATTACTTCTTGAATTGATTCAGAAGTGTTGAAAACACTTTCCTTGATAGATTTAGTTATTGATTTTGGAATTACATTATTTTGAATATTGTACTCATTTTGAATTTTTCTTCTTCTTTTTGTTTCTGAAATAGAAAACTTCATTGAATCTGAGATAGTATCTGCATACATAATAACTTTACCATTGATATTTCTAGCAGCTCTACCTATCATTTGAATTAATGATTTATCATTTCTAAATAATCCAGTTTTATCAGCATCTAAAATAGCAACAAGAGAAACTTCAGGCACATCAAGACCTTCTCTTAATAGATTAATTCCAACAATGCAATCATAAACACCTTTTCTAAGATCAAGAATAACTTTTGTTCTTTCTAATGAAGTTAATTTATTATGTAAATATGCAGCTTTTATTTTTCTTTCTTTTAGATAATCAGATAATTCTTCTGCCATTTTAATGGTTAAAACTGTTATAAATGTTTTTTCATTAATTTTTCTTTGTTTAAAAATTTCATTAACTAAATCATCCATTTGATTTTTTGTAGTTCTAACTTCAATAATAGGATCTAATAAACCTGTAGGTCTAACTATTTGTTCAACAACTATATTATTAGATTGTTCAACTTCTCATTCATTAGGTGTAGCTGAAACACAAATAATTTTATCTGTTTTTTCCATAAACTCATCAAAATTAAGTGGTCTATTATTAAAAGATGAAGGAAGTCTAAAGCCATATTCAACTAAATTCTTTTTTCTAGACTTATCTGTATTATGCATACCTCTTATTTGAGGAAGAGTAATATGACTTTCATCAATAACTAGTAATCATTCATTATTTAAATATTTAAAAAAATTAAAAAGAGTATAAGGAGTTGAACCATCGTCTCGATATTCTAATTGTGAAGCATAGTTTTCAATTCCATTACAAATACCAAATTCAGCTATTGATTCAATATCATTTAAAGTTCTCTGTTCTATTCTTTGAGCCTCAATAAATCTTTCATTATCATTAAAAAACTTTACTTGTTCCACCATTTCATTTCTAATATTTTCAAGTGCATTTTTTCTATTATCCAAATTAGCAATATATTCTTTAGATGGTCCTATTGTAAAATTTTCAATTTTTTTAACAACATCGCTCGTTAAAGTATTATTGAGTGTAATTGATTCAATATTATTACCAAACATAGAAATTCTTAAGAATTCCTTACTTGTGTATGGTGGAGCAATATCAATAACATCTCCTTTAATTCTAAAAGTACCTGGAGCTAAATCTATTGCATTGAAAGTATATTCTAAAACAATTAATCTTTTTCTTAATTCTTTTATTGAAATTTGCATATTATTTTTAATAAAAATTCGCTCTTTTTCATAATTTTCTGGTGAAGCTGTAGGATAAATTGATGCAACTGATGAAACTATTATTGTGGGTTCATTAGAAAGTAAATGATAAATACATGCTATTCTATGCATTTCAATTTCTCTATTAACTTGAGAAGATTTTTCAATATAGGTATCAGAGCCTGGTAAGTATGCTTCTGGTTGATAGAAATCGAAGTAAGATGTGAAGTAACCAACATTATTATTTGGAAACATTTCTTTCAATTCTGAATATAATTGACCTGCTAGTGTTTTATTATGAGCAATGATTAAAGTATTCATATTAGTTTTTTCAATGACATTAGCAATTGTAAATGTTTTACCACTTCCAGTTACACCCAAAAGAGTATTGATTTTTTGTAAATCAATATTTTTAATTAATTTATCAATAGCTTGAGGTTGATCTCCACTAGGTTTAAACTCTGATTTTAACTCAAAAGATTTCATTTATAAATTCTCTATTCTATTAAAGATTAAAATCATTGATTATATCTAAAATTGTTTTTAAAATAATTTCTTTAATGACTATTACTTCATTACTATTAATTTTATCATTATTAATGAAATTAAGATTACCACCAGTTAAATAAATTTTATCTATCTCATATTCTTTAATAATTGAATTTATAGACCCATATAATGTATGAAATAAGCCTTTTGATATTGATTGAGATGTATCAATTGGGAATTTGATATCTTCTTCTAACTTGATATTTTTAATATCAGTATTTTCTAAAATAGAACTAATGACTAAGTCATTACCAGGCATAATAATAACTCCTTTTAATTCATTTTTATAAATTAAACAAAAATTAGTTGTTCCAAATGAAAAACCTAAATGATTTTGAATATTATTTTTTTTAAAAAAATAAAGATAAATTAGAATATCACTACCTAGCTCATTAATGTTGATACTTTTATTTATATTAACTTTATTTTTAAAAAAACTATTTTTAAAAAGATAATAGTTAATATTATTATTATTTAAAAAATTAATAATTTTTTTTAATATCTTCTTATTATTAGAACTTATGTATATATAATTATTAAAAAATAAATCATCAAAGAGTAATTTTTCTATTTCTGTATTTGGGTATATTTTAATCTCAGATAGAATATTATTCTCAATAATACCTATTTTTATATTAGTATTACCAATATCTAAAATAATTTTGCTCATTTTTTAATTAATTATTTTTCTCATTAAGTAGAACATCAATTTTTACAATTGGATTTTTATGTTTTCATTTTCAAATGATATTTTCAACAAATAATTTAACTTCTTTATTTATTTTAACTATATCGATTGGAGTATTATCTTTTGGTATATTTTCAGTAGTAATAGATATTATTTTTGATGACATTCTTGACATTAAAGCTGTTGATGCCTTAGCAAAAAATATGCCTCTATTATTAATATTTGGAAATAAAACTTTTTTATCATTAACAATTATTGAAATGTTTATAATTCCGTCTGTGCTTAAAGTATTTCTTTCTTTCATTGTTTTTGGAGAATTTCTATTAACAGAACTACCATCAATATAAATAGGATTAACTTCAACATTATCATTAGTATAAGTTAATTTTTTATTCAATAGTTGTAATTTATTACCATTTTTAGTAATTAAAATATTTTCTTTTTTAAAACCTAAATCAAGAGCATTTGCTTCCATTGTTTTTAACATTTTATATTCACCATGAATTGGAAATATAAAATTAGGTTTTAAAATTTGAATTAATAATTGCTGTTCAGATGATGTTGCATGACCTGATGAATGAATTGGCTTATTAGGATTATTTTCAATAACTTTAATACCTTTTTTATATAAATTGTTAATCAAATTTTCAACAGCAATGAAATTACCAGGAATTGGATTCGAAGAAAGAATAACAGTATCTGTTGGTTTTAAACTCATCTTACTATGTTCACCTCTTGATAAAGTACTTAAAGCAGCCATTTCTTCACCTTGAGAACCTGTTAAAATAACTAAAATCTCTTCATTTTTATAATTAACAATATCAGTAACTGAGATGAAATTACTATCATCTAAATATCCAATACCAGAGCAAACTTTAGTATTGTGTTGCATTGATTTGCCTAAAACACATATTTTTCTATTTAATTCATTAGCAATTTTGATTATTTCTGAAACTCTACCGATATTAGATGCAAAAGTAGATAAAAATATTCTATCTTTTGATTGAATCATAAGTTCTCTAATATTTTCAATAATTACTTTTTCAGATGAACTAAATCCTTGAACCTCAGAACTTGTTGATTCACACAATAAAACATCCAATCCTCTTGAAGAAATTTCTGATAATTTATTTAAATCAGTTTGTGTTGTTTTAGTAACAAAGTCAAATCTAAAATCACCTGTTGAAAAAATGTTTCCATTAGGTGTTTTAATAGCTACAGAAAATGCATCTGGAATAGAATGACAAACTTGACAAAAATCAATTTCAAAATTCTTTGTTTTAATAATAGTTTCCTTATCATAAATAATTATTTCAGGTAAATCAGGTAAATCATAATGTTCTTTTAGGTGACGATCAATTAATTTTCAAGCTAAAAGAGGTGTATATATTTTTTTAATATTAAGTTGTTTAATTAAATATGGAACACCACCAATATGATCTTCATGTCCATGTGTTATTATTAAACATTTTACTTTATTTTCATTTTCAATTAAATAATCATAATTAGCAATAATACCAGAAATCCCAGGAGAAGATGCATTGGCAAATTTTATACCTGCATCAATAACAATTATTTCATCATCATGTTCAACAACATAAGTATTTTTACCAATTTCATTCAATCCACCTAAAGCAAAAATATTTGTTGGTATTATATTATTCATTTTTTCTCATTTCTAAATAAAAGATTTAAAAATTAAATTCTTATTTGTTTTTAAATAGTTTTAATTAATTATTGATTAATTAGTTAATTTAATTATAGTTGAAAATGAGATTTTATTTATAAAAAAAATAGAGTTTTTAATAAGTACCCTAAATTCCATGATTTTTTTTAATTCAACAAAAATAACAAATTTGTTCACCATTATTTAAAGATATTGTTTCAGAAAATAATTTTATTTTCTGACATTTTCAACATTCTCTTGGTTCAGATGAACTAACTTTATATTTTTTTCATATTTTCTTTTTTAGTGAAAAATCATATGAATCAATTTCATCTGTCATAAAAGTCATTATTTTAGTTTGATCAATATTTTCAGAATCATATTTTATAACTTTTTCAATATTGTCTCAATCAATTTCATTAATTTTACTAACATCAAAAATTTTTGTTTTCTTTATTTGCTGTTTTTTTAAATTTGTTAGATTATGAAAATTATTAATAATTGGTATAGAAAAATATGTTGGATTATGGATTTGTGGATTAAGGATTTTTGGAATTAGATTTGTTATTGATAAATTTTGATTAACAATTATTTCAAAATCATTATTAGTATCTAATTTATTGTTTAATTCTTGTTTTGGTAACTGCTCTATTAATTTTTCAATTTTAGAATTATTGAAAATAGAATAAGTTAAAATCTTATTGTTAAAAGAAATGGTTGGTTTAAAATTATTTATTATTGAATATGTTTGAAATGAATTATTTATTTTTTTAGGTGCTTCTATAATTTTACTAACTAAATCGTTATTAACTTCAATATTATTAAAAATTAATGAATATGTTTGAAATGAATTATTTGTTTTTTGAACTATATCTTTAAATATTTTAGGCAAAACTTTAAAATTATAATTCTTATTATCTTCAGTTTCAAAAGGAAATAATTGTCATTCATCTTTAAATGGAAATAACTCTCATTCATCATTTTTATTTTCTATATCAGAAATTAGAGTTTTTGTTGAAACTAAATTTTCTAATTCTTTTGTTTCTTCTGTGTCAAAAACTATAGTTTTTGTCGGAATTAAATCTTCTAATTCTTTTGTTTCTAAAAGATATTTAGAATCAAAATAATCGTCATCGTCATCATCAAAAGAGCTTGTCATATCAAATAAAGGTTCATTATTTTCTATTCCTAAAATTTCATTAATATTTTTGTTTTTATCTTCAACTTCAACTTCTTTATTTTCTATTGCAAAAAAATTATCAATATTTTGAGAGATTTCTCTATTTTCAAATGAAGTATTATATTCATTAGTTAATATTTTTGAAATGATATTAAATCCGGTTTTTGAAACCATGATATTGTAAAGAACATCGGCTGATGAAATATAAATATTAAGTGGTGACTTTTGTTCATATTGTCTTAAAAAAACACCTTCTCTTAATTTAAATAATGTATTTAAGTGTTCAGTTCAAGTTAAGTCTAAAATACCAATAATTATATTTTTTCATTCATTATTAGGGGAATATGATTGGAAAATTATTTTTAATTTTTCATTAATAATTTCTGTAATAAATTCATTAAATTCATCAGCTTTCATTAATTTAATTTTTTGGATATCTATTTTACTATTTTCATCTAAATATTTGTCATTTAAAATTTTTGCAATTGACTTATTATTAAGCATATGGACATTTTGTTCATGTGTATTTTCTGAAAATATTTTAGAAATAAAATACTTAGACATTTTTAAAACAGTATTTAATAAATTATCAGAAATTAATATTTTATCTCTTTGTTTATAAATTAATTCTCTTTGACTACTTAAAACATAGTCATAATCTAATAGGTTTTTTCTACTATCAAAATTTAAATTTTCTACTCTTTCCTGTGTTTTATCTAAAAGACGAGTAAAAAATTTAGAATCAATAACATCTCCTCCTAATTTAAATTGAGCTTTTTCAAATTTATCTGTAGCAAAACGTTTAAATAAAACATCTTCTAAACTTATGTAAAATCTACTTTTACCTACATCTCCTTGACGACCAGATCTTCCTCTTAACTGATTATCTATTCTTCGTGATTCATTTTTTTCAGTGGCTACAACATATAAACCACCTAGTTCTCTTGCTTCATCTGATAATTTAATATCTGTTCCTCTACCAGCCATATTTGTAGCGATAGTAATTGCTCCAACTTGTCCTGCATTTTTAATAATTTCAGCTTCTCTTGCATGGTTTTTAGCGTTCAAAACTGTGTGTTTTAAATTCATTTTTGTAAAAACTTGATGTAAAATTTCAGAATCTTCTACAGAACCTGTACCTATCAATATTGGTTGACCTATTTTATTTTGTTTTTTTACTTCAAGAATAACGGCTTTTCATTTTGCTCTTTTATTAGCAAAAACAAAATCTGTTTTATCTTCTCTAATAACTGGTTTATTAGTTGGAACTTGAACAACAGCCATGTTATATGTATTTAAAAATTCTTCAGATTCAGTAGCAGCTGTTCCTGAAACTGCAGAAAGCTTACTATACATTCTAAATAATGATTGATAAGTAATAGTTGCTACAATAACATTTTCTGGTTCAATTTTTACATATTCTTTTGCTTGGATAGCTTGATGAAGTCCAGCATTATAACTTCTACCTTCTAAAATTCTTCCAGTGAATTGATCAACTAAAGCAATTTCATCAATGTTTTTTTCAATATTTTTTCTAACAATATATTCTTTACCATTTGTAAAAAGAAAATTAGCTCTTAAGGAATTTAAAATTCTATGAACTGTTGAACTATTTTCTATATGAAATAAATTATTAAATTTAAAAAATTCTTCTGCTTTTTCAATACCTTCTTCTGTTAATGTTATTGTATGAGATTCATCATCAATAACAAATCCAGATGTTTTTAAACTTTTCACGAAATTATCAGCTTGAATATAAGAACTAAATTCATTTTTAGGCATTCCAGAAATAATTAATGGCGTTCTTGATTCATCAATTAAGATAGAATCACCCTCATCAACAATTGCAAAATTTAAACCTCTTTGCATTTTATAATGGTAATCTTTAACCATATTATCTCTTAAATAATCAAATCCTAGTTCTGTATTTGGTGCATATGTAATATCACAATTATACATTCTAGTTTTTTCATTAGGTTCCATACTTGAAGTAATGTACCCAACTGTTAAGCCTAATTTATTTAGAGCTCCATTTGAAAATTCAGCATCTCTTTTAACTAAATATTCATTAACTGTAATAATATGAACACCTTTTTTTGCTAAACCAGCAGCATAAGATACTAAAAGTAATGTTAATGTTTTACCTTCACCGGTTTTCATTTCAGCAAAGTTACCAAAATAAACAATAATAGCTCCTATTATTTGAACTTTATATGCTTTTTGATTATATGTTCTATAAATAATTTCTCTTGCAAGTGATAAACTTTCAACTAAAAAATCATCAGTAGATCTTCCCATTGAAACTTCATCCATTATTCTTTGAGACTCAGCTCTTAATTCAGTATCTAATAAATTTGAATAAAATTCCTCTTTTTCCAAAACTTTATTAGCAATAATTTTAGCTTGCTTTAAAATTCTATTTTTTGAAGAAAATGAATTTTTAATGTCATTAAAAGTAAATTCGTTATTATTGCTCATTTTATATTTCCCAATCTAATTCTGATACAGTAGCAGGTTTTTCATTTTCAATAATTTTTTTAATATAGCCATCTTTCAAATAAATAACCTTATTAGCAAGTTTTGCAATAATAGGGTTGTGAGTAATTACGACTATTGTTGTATGAAACTTCTTATTGATACTTAAAAATTCTTCAAGAATAATTTTAGAAGTAGATTCATCAAGAGCACCTGTTGGTTCATCTGCAAAAATTATTGTTGGTTTTTTTGCAAGAGCTCTTGCAATAGAAACACGTTGTTGTTGTCCGCCTGATAAATTTGTTATCATTTTTTTGCCATGCTTTTCTAGATTCATAGTTTTTAATAAACTATTTATTTCCTCATGATTATTAATTTTTTTAGATTTGTATTCTTCTTTTAAATTAATATATTTTTTTGTATATTCACTTTTATCAATTAAATTTTCTTTTAATTTTAATTTTAAATCTATTAAATTATTCTTATAGTTTAATTTAACATTTTTCAAATAAAGAAATAATCCTAATTCAATATTTTCTATAGCATTTAAATTTTGAACTAAACCATATTGTTGAAAAATAAAAGAAATATTTTCTCGTCTAAATTTAGTTTTATCATTAGTGGATAATTCTGTTAACTCAACATCACAAACTTTAACTGAACCTGATGTCGCACTGATAAGTCCGGACATAATATTCATTAAAGTTGTTTTACCACATCCACTGGGTCCAAGAATTACAATTAATTCTCCTTTTTCAATTTGTAAATTAATATCATGTAAGACGGTTGTTTCATTTTTATCAGTTACATATGTTTTTTTTAAATTTTCTAAACTGATAATTAAATTTGAATTTAATTTTTGAATTTCTTTTGATATTGATATATCATTAACTTGCTCTTCTTTTCGATTCATATATTTGGTACTTATCCATAATTAATTAATATTATTATATATAAATAATATTAAAAACTTATTCTTCTAAATCATTAATGTATTTCTTAGCAGATAATGCTGCTATTGTTCCATCGTTTATAGCTGTTGAAATTTGTCGTATTTTTTTATCAACTATATCACCAGCAGCAAATATTCCGGGAATAGAAGTTTCCATAGATTCATTGACTATGATAAACCCTTCTTTTGAAAGTTTTAATTCTCCGTTCTCAATTTCAATATTTTTTGATAACAAACCAACAAGAGGAAATATTCCCGAAATTTTAATTTGTTTAATCTCACCATTTTTATCTTCAATATCAATTTGTTCAACTTTTTTAGTTCCTGAAATTTCAATAACAGAACTATTATAAATAATTTCAATATTTTTTTTTGCTTCAAGTCTTGGTAATAATGAAGGAGTACCTTTGAACTTATCTGATCTGTTAATTAAATATAATTTACTAGCTAATTCAGATAAATATAAAGATTCTTCCATAGCAGAATTACCAGATCCTATTACTGCTGCTACTTTATTTTTTAAAAATGGTCCGTCGCAAATAGAACAATATGAAACTCCTTTATTAATAAACTCTTCTTCACCTTTACAACCTAATTTTCTATTAATAGTTCCAATAGCTATTATAATTGCTTTTGCAGTGATTTTTTCACCACTATCAAGGGTAACTATTTTTAAATTGTTTTCAATAGTAATCTTCTTAGCAGTTGCAAAGATAAATTTTGAATTTAATTTTTCAACTTGAGAAAACATTTTTAGAGCTAAATCTGGGCCCTGAATATAATCAAAACCTGGATAATTTTCGACAACAGCGGTTTTTGTAACTTTTCCTCCTGGTACATCATTTTCAATAAAAGCGGTTTTTAAATTAGCTCTTTCTCCATAAATAGCACTAGTAAAACCAGCTGGACCGCCACCAATTATTAATAAATCAAATTTTTCCATAAAACCTTGCTAAAAATAAAATATTATTATAATTATAAGTTAATTAGCAGAATATATGAATAAAAAAGAAATTAAAGAAACCATCACTGAATATAAAGAAAAAATAGATATATGAAACTATGAATATTATGTTTTGAGTAATCCATCTGTTTCTGATTTTGAATATGATCAATTAATGCTCCAATTAATAAAATTGGAAAATGATAATCCTGAATTCAAAGAACCTAACTCTCCATCTACTAAAGTTGCTGGTTATATTAGTAGTGGATTTAAAAAAATAAAACACACTGCTCCTATGCTATCTTTATCAAATGCTTTTAATAAAGATAATATTTTAAAATTTATTGATGATAATCAAAAAGTAATTGGTAAAGTTGTTGATTTTGTTATAGAACCAAAAATAGATGGATTATCTATTTCTTTAGTATATGAAAATTCAAAATTATCTAAAGCAGTAACAAGAGGTGATGGAGAATTTGGTGAAGATGTTACTAGTAATGTCTACATGATTGAAAATATTCCGATTTATATTGATAAAAAATATAAGGATTTAAAGATAGAAATTAGAGGTGAAATTTACTTACCTAAAAGTGAATTTTTAAAAATAAATCAGAATTTGAAGGATGATAAAAAGTTTGTTAATCCTAGAAATGCAGCTAGTGGTACTTTAAAAAATTTGAATTCTTTGATTGTTAAGGAAAGAAATCTAAAATGCTTTCTTTATAATATTCCTAATATTTCAATTTTAAATTTAAATAATCATATTGATGCTATTAATTGATTAAAGAATAATAATTTTCCTGTTTCTGATTTGATTCGCCTTTCCAATTCTGATGATGTTTGAGATAGTATTTTAAAAATTCAAAATAAAAAAGAAAGTATTGATTATGACATAGATGGTGTTGTTATTAAATTAAATGAAACAAAATATTATGATGAAATAGGTTATACTAGTAAGTTCCCAAAATGAGCAACAGCATATAAATTTCCTGCTGAAATTATTAAAACAAAATTATTAGATATTATTGCACAAGTAGGTCGAACAGGAAAAATTACCTATGTAGCTAATTTAGAACCTGTTTTTTTATCAGGTTCAACTATTACAAATGCATCTTTACATAATGCTAACTATATAAAGAATAAGGATATCCGAGTTGGTGATATTGTTAATTTAATTAAAGCTGGTGATATTATTCCATATATTATTAGTAGTGAAAAAAATGAAAGAAGTAAAGAATTAAAAAAGTTCTCTGAAATCCTTTTTTGTCCATCTTGTAATTCAAAATTAGTTAGTGATGATATTATTGTTGATCAATTTTGTATTAATGAAGATTGTCATGAAAAAATATTAACAAGTATTGAATATTTTGCTTCAAAAAATGCAATGAATATTATGAATTTATCTTTAAAATATATTGAAAAATTTATGAATCTTAATATTGTAAAAAACTATTCAGATTTATATACTTTAGAGAAACATCAAGATTTAATAATTAATTCTGGAATTTCAATAAAAAATAAAATGTTTAATAAATTGATTAATTCAATCAATGAATCTAAAAAAAATTCTCTTGAAAGATTGATAACTGGTTTTGGAATTAAAAATGTGGGTGCTTCTGTTTCAAAAATTTTAGCGAAAAAATTTAAAAATATTGACAATTTGATGAATGCTCAATTAAGTGAATTAAGTGATATTTTTATTATTGGTGAAAAATCTGCTAAAAATATTTTTGATTTTTTTAAAAATGAAAAAAATATTAAAATAATTAATCAACTTATTGAATATGGAATTAATACTAATTATTTATCAAATAATTCAAATTTAGATGTTTATCTTCAAACTTCAAAAAATATTGAAAAAGAAATATATTTTAAAAAGAGTTTTGTTATTACAGGAACTTTTGGAATCGATAGGAACTTAATTAAAAAAATTATTGAAGAAATATATGATGGAAAAATTTTATCAACTATAACAAAGAAAATAGATTTTCTTATAGTTGGAGAAAATTCTGGAAGCAAATTAGAAAAAGCAAAGGAATTGAATATTAAAGTTATTGAAAAATTTTGATAAATTTATAACTAATTTAAAATTAAAATTGCTTCACATAAAATAAAATTATTATTTTCATCCTCAAATTTAGTTGCTTTAATGCTGATATTTTCACAACTTAAATCGTTAATTAATTTTTTTTTAATTTTTAATAAAAAATTTTTTAAAATAATCTTTTCACAAGTAATAGTAATGTCTATATTAGAAATAATAAGATTATTTTCTTTCATTTTGTTAATAGAAAAAATTAAAATATCATGACTATTTAAATTTAAATTTTCTTGACTATTTGGAAAATATGTTCCAATATCTTCCAAAGAAAGTGCTCCAAGAATACCTCTTGATATTGCATGAAATAAAACATCACCATCAGAATGACTAATAATTGAATATTCCGATTCAACTTCAATTCCAGCAAGTAATATTTTTTTATTTTTTTTTTCTAATTTATGGATATCTTTACCAAATCCAACAAACATTAAAATCCATTCTTTAAAAGAAATTTTATTATCATAATATTGTTTCTATTTTTATTCTTGTATTATTTTTAATAATACTATTGTACCATAATAGGTATATGGAGAATATTTATGAAAAAAATAGTAGATTTAGAATTGATTGTTCCTATTGATAATCAGAAAATTTTTTTTGGAAGTTATAATGGCTTTCAAAGATATGATATTTACAAAAATAAAATAACAAAAAATATTGAAAGATCTATGCGACAAGCATTTTGAACTCCTGAAGAGATTTCTTTAATTCATGATAAGGAAAATTTTGAAAATTTACCAAACCATGTTCAAGAAGTGATAATTAATAATCTATTATTTCAAACATTAATGGACAGTACTCAAAATAGAGGATTAGATTCAATAATGAGTGAAATCGTTACTTCGAGTGAATGAGAATCTGTTTTTAAGTCACAGGCATATTTCGAATTAATTCATTCACTTTCGTACTCTCATATTATTAGAGAAATGTTTTCAAGTGATGCTACTGATGTTTTTAATAGAATATATGAACTAGATGCTATTAAAAATAGAGTTAGTGCTGAAATTGAGGCTTATGATAAAGTAAAATATTTATTAAAAAAGGATTTATTAACTGATACTGAAGAAAATAAAAAAACAATATTGTCATTGTTAATTCAAATTTATTTTCTTGAAGGAATAAAATTTTATGTTTCATTCCTTGTTACATATATAATAAATGATTCATATGCAAATGCAATCCCAGGAATCTCAAAAATTATTAAGCTAATTAATTATGATGAAGATAAACATGTTGCTGTTATTGGAAGTTTATTAAATATTTTAAAAAAAGATAAAAATGAAGGTTTTAAAAACCTTTTTAATACAAATTGATTTGAAGAAGAAACAATAAAAATTGTTAAAAAAGTAGTAAATGAAGAAATTATATGGGCAAATTATCTTTTAGATTTTGGTCCTATTAAATCATTAACATTAAATGTTATTGAAGAATTTATTAAATATTATGCAAATTTAAGACTTAATAATATAGGAATAGATCCTATTTATAAAATAAATAATGATATAGAAATTGTTAAATGATTTGAATTCTATAAAGATATCAATAAAGATAATACTGCTCAACAAGAACAAATATCTATTAGTTATAATATTGGAACAATGGAATTTGATATTGGAGAAAAGAATTTAGAATCTTTGCTTGAAAAAATTATTGATGAAAAATAAAGGGAAATTAATTATGTCTGAGAGAAAAATTAGTCTAATAGATGTTGAAAAAAGTAATGATAATATCAATGAGCAATTTGATTTTGAAAAAGAAAAATTAATTGATAATTTAAAAATTACAAAGAGAGATGGAAGAATTGTTAAATATGACGTTCAAAAAATGCATAAAGTATGTTTATGAGCGTGTGATAACAATGAAGGAAATGTTGAACATTTACTAAAAGCAACTAGAATAAAACTATATGATGAAATAAAAATTACTGATGTTTATGATGAACTTATTAGAACTGCTGTAAATAATATTTCAAGAATTCAGCCTCAATATGAAGATATTGCTTCAAAACTTTTATTATTAAAAATTTATAAAGAAACATGAGATAAAAAACAAATTCTTTCAAAAAATGAAATGAGCAGCTATTATCCAAAATTTAAAGATGTTATCCAAAAGGGATTAGATAATAATATATATAATGCAAATATTTATAATACTTATTCTAATGAAGATATTGAAATTTTAGAAAAAATTATTAAACCTAAAAGAGATACTCTTTTTAAATATAAAAGTCTTTATATGTTCTTTGAAAAATATTGTAAAAACATAACAAAAACTAAAAAATTTGAACTCCCTCAACATGTTTATATGAGAGTTGCTATGACTCTTTTCTATAATGAAAAAAAAGATGAAAGAATAGATTATATTAAAAAATTTTATGACATGATTTCAAATCACGATATTACATTAGCAACACCTATTATGTTAAATTCAGGAACTAATAAAATGCAATTAGCATCATGTGTAATAATGTCAACTGATGATGATACTAATTCAATTTTGAATACAACTAAAAATTTAGCTATCTATTCAAAAAATAAAGGAGGAATTGCTATTGATATTTCTAGTATTAGAAGTAGTGGTAGTAAAATTGGTGATAATGGAGATTATAGTACTGGACCAGTTTCATTTGTTAAAATATTTGAATCAACTATAAAATCTTTTAATCAAGGCTCACATAGACCTGGGGCTTGTGCTTTGTATTTTCAATGATGAAATAATAATTTTCAAGATTTAGTTGTACTTAAAAATAATAATGGTACAGAAGAAAATAGGGCTAGAAACTTAAAATATGGAGTAAAAATAAATCAATTATTGATTGATAGAGTTTTAAAAAATGAAAAAGTTTCTTTATTCGATCCGAAGGATGTACCAGATCTTTTAAGTTGTTATGGCGATAAATTCAATGAATTATACATTAAATATGAAAATGATCCGAAGATATCTAAAAAAACTATTAATGCAAGAAAAATTATTGGTTTACTGTTTAAAGAAAGAGTTGAAACAGGTAATATATATTTATTCCATGAGGAAAATGTAAATGAAGTTTCAATGTTAAATGAATATATTTCTTCATCTAATCTTTGTACAGAAATAACTTTACCTAGTTCATCATCAAAAGAAATAGAAACTTATTTTGATACTAATGATTCAAAGATTATTATCAATAAGAGAATTGCTGGTGATATTAGTTTGTGTAATTTAGCTTCTATTAACTTATTAAATTATTTTTCATCTAGTTTTGAAAATAAAAAAAATATCACAAATTTAATTATAAGAGCACTAGATAATACTATTGATATTGGGATGTATCCTGTAATTGAAGCTCAAAAAACTAATCAAAATTTCAGATATTTAGGAGTAGGTATTTTAAATTTGACAAATTATTTAGCAACTAAAAAAATTATTATAGATTCAAAAGAAGCATTAGAAGAGAATCATCGGATAATGGATGAAATTTCATATGAATTAATTAATGCATCTGCTAATTTAGCTATCGAAAAAGGAAGTTTCAATAATTTTAAGAAAACAAAATGAGCAAAAGGTGATTTACCTATATATCGTGCTAATAAGCATGCTTTAAAATTAACTAATTATCAGCCTGATATGAAAAAATGAAATAACTTATCTAATAAAATAAAAAAATCAGGATTGAGAAATGCTCAAATAATGGCGATTGCTCCAACTGCTACTTCTGGAAAAATAATTAATGCTACTGAATCTATAGAACCGATTCAAAATTTTATTTATAAAGAAGATGGAAAAATAAATTTACCAACACTTGCTCCTAATTTAAAAAATAATTGAAAATATTATAAAATTGCAACTGACTGTGATCAATACATGCTATTAAAAAATGCTGCTATAAGACAATGTTATTTAGATCAATCACAATCTATTAATAGTTACTTTACTAAGGTTAAATCATTAACAGAATTTTCCCTTTTTCATTTTTATGGATTCCATCTTGGAATAAAAACATTTTATTATTGCAAAACTGAAAAAGATAGTATTGAAGAAATATGTGATAGTTGTACATAGGGTAAGATATGCAAAAAATAGGAATTATTTTATCAAATGGTATTGGTAAAAGATTTGCTAATAATAGTAATAAATTAAAGCAAATGGAATTAATTAAAAATAAACATTTAATTGAATATACAATTGATAAATTTATTTCAAATAATAATTTTGACAAAATTATTATAGTTATTCAAAATGAATATCATGAATTTTTAAATCAAAAATATCATAATAAAATTAAATTAATTAGTGGCAGCACATCTAGACATAAAAGTTTAATAAAAGCAATTGAATGAATTAATATCAATCTGAAATTAAAAAATATTGATTGTATTCTAATCCATGATGGAAACCGAATTTTGATAGACAATGAAATTATTAATAATCATTTAGATAATATAAAAAATAATAAAATAGTAGGAACTTATATACAAATTGAAAATACAATTTGTGATAAATCAACATTAAATAATCTAAATAGAGATGATTTTTTGACACTTCAAACACCTCAAAGTTTTAAGTATGAAATAATAAAAAATATTAAAAATGATTTTGATATTAATAACAAAATAACTGATACTATTGGACTTTATGTTAATAAATATAACCCTAAAATAGTTTATGGGAAAAAATTAAATTTTAAAATAACAACTTATGAGGATTTTGAATTGGCAAAATTGATTATTGAGAAAAATAATTAATTTTGACATGTTTCACAATAATATGTTCCCCTGTTATTAACTTTTGTCTTAATTATTTTGTCTTTACAAATTAAGCATTCTTTATCCTTTCTAGTGTGTACTTTTAAAAATTTTTGATAATTACCAGTTTCTAAACTGTTTGATTTAAAACTATGAATAGTTGTTCCTTTATTTAATATTGATTTATTCAATATTTCTATTGAAGCTGATAAAATATTATTAATATCATTTTTATTTAATGATTTTGATTCTCTAAAAGGTAATATTTTTGCTTGAAAAAGAATTTCATCTGCATATATATTCCCAATACCAGAAATAATACTTTGATCTAATAAAATGGTTTTTATTTTTCTATTACTTTTTTTAAAAATTTCAAATAAATAATCAACATTACAATTTTTATCAAATGGTTCATAACCAACTCTAATTAGTTCTCTATTATTGAACATCTCTTCTTTATTATAAATATTCATGGTTCCGAAAATTCTTGTATCATTGTATATTAAATATTTATCATCTTCAAATTTAAATAAAATATGTGAATGTTTATTTTTAATTAATTCTGAATCATTTTTTTCAACAAAAAATTTTCCTTCCATTCTTAAATGAGAAATCATGTTTTTATTATTACTAAAAACAAAAATAATATATTTTGCTTTTCTTTCAACTTTTAATATTTTTTCATTAATGATAAAATTTATAAAATTTTTTTTGTTAGTGTTCTTGATAATTTTTTCTTTATGAACAATGATTTCAACTATCTTTTTATTTAAAATATTGTTATTTAAATATCTTACAACAGTTTCAACTTCTGGAAGCTCAGGCATAATTTCCTTAATTTTAATTACTATATCAATTATAATAATAATAAATGTTTAATGCAAAGGATTTTTATGTTGAAATCAATGATGAGTAATATTGTTCAGAAAACAATGAAAAAAAAATTATTAAATGCCACTATAACTGAAGAAGATATAGCTGAGTTATTAAAACAAATTAGAATGGTTTTATTAGATTCAGACGTTAGCATTTCTGTTATTAAAACATTTATATCCGGAATAAAAGAAAAGTGTGTTGGTCAGATAGTTGATAAAAATGAAACATCTGAACAATTTGTTCTTAGAGTTATTAAAGAAGAGCTGATTGAAATTTTAGGTAAAAATAAATCTGATTTAGTTCTTGATAAAAAATGCGTGAAAATAATGCTTGTAGGTCTGCAAGGTTCTGGTAAAACTACAACTGTTGGAAAACTTGCAAAATATTTAAAAGAAAAAAAAGAGAAGAAACCATTACTTGTTGCTTGTGATATTTATAGACCTGCTGCTATAGATCAATTAGAAACATTAGCAAATGAAGTTAATGTTGATTTTTTAGAAAAAGGAAAACAAGACCCCGTTTTAACAATTAAAGAAAGTTTAGAAATTGCAAAAGATAAAAATAATGATGTAATAATAGTTGATACTGCTGGTAGATTACAAACTGATGATAAATTAATGAATGAATTAGTTCAAATTAAAAAGAAATTTGAACCTGATGAAATCTTATTAGTTGTAGATGCTATGTCTGGACAAGATGTTGTAAATGTTGCTAAAGAATTTCATAATAAATTAAAATTAACAGGTGTAATTATCACTAAACTAGATTCAGATGCCAAAGCTGGTGCTGCTTTAAGTATATCTTCTACTTTAAATTTACCTTTTAAATTTTCTGGAACTGGTGAGAAATTAGGTTCTTTAGATATTTTTTATCCTAATAGAATGGCTGATAGAATTCTTGGTTTAGGTGATATTGCATCATTAGCTGAAAAAGCTACTGATATTGTTGATGAAAATAGATTAAAGGGTCAATTACAAAGAATGATGTCTGGAAAAATGGATTTAGAGGATTTAATGGTTCAATTTTCTCAAATGAATAAAATGGGGTCTATTGGTAGTATGGCTTCTATGTTACCAGGTTTAAATACTTTATCTGATTCAAAAATAGCATTAATTGAATCTAAGATGCATGATTGAAAAGTTTTAATGTCATCAATGACATTAAAGGAAAGAAGAAATCCTAAAATATTTAAAAAAAATCCAAATAGAAAGGTTAGGGTTGTTAAAGGTTCTGGAAAGAAACCTGATGACTTAAATAAACTCCTTAAACAATGAGAAGATGCTAACAAGAAGATGTTAGATATTGGTAATATGATTAAAAAAGGCAAAAATCCTTTTGGAAAAAATTTTTAATATGTTGGAAAATCAAATAAAAATAAATTGATATCCAGGTCATATGAAAAAAGCAACAGATGGGATTAATAAAAAAATAAAAGTTGTTGATTTAATTATTGAAGTGGTTGATGCTCGAGCTATTGAATTAACTCGGAATTCAGATTTAGACAAAATGATTAATAATAAAAAAAAGATAACAATAGCTTTAAAATCTGATTTAACTGATTATGATTTTAAAAATGATGAGAATATTATTTTTGGTAACATATATGATCGTAAATTTAAAAGAAAAATAATTGATGAGTTATCTAATATTTTTAGTGATAAAATTGAGAATTTAAAAAGAAAGGGTTTAATAAACCCTCAATTTTTGATTATGGTGATTGGAATTCCTAATGTTGGCAAAAGTTCTTTAATAAACTTTATTTCTATGAAAAAAAATTTAAAAGTTGAAAATAGAGCTGGTGTTACTAAAAATCAAGAAACAAGAATTATAAACAAAGTTTTTAGTATTATTGATACTCCTGGTATTTTATTTAAAAGAATAGATGATTATGAAACTGGATATAAGTTAGCTCTTATCAATTGTATAAAACGGGAAGTTTTACCAATTGAAAAAATATTAGAATATGGTTATAACTTTTTAATTAGTAATTATTATCAAAAAATAGTATCTTTTTATGATTTGAAAGAAAAGATTGATTTTAATGAATTTCTTATATTTTTTTGTGAGAAATATAATTTTAAAAAAATAAATAATGAATATGATTATATAAGAGCATATGATTTATTTTTTAAGCATATTTCAAATGGTATGATAGCTAAAATTAATTTTAATTAATTTTTTTTTTTTTTTTTACAATAGATGTTTTTTTATTTATAACTAACTATTTCACTGCCACCAAGACAAATATTATCTTTATATAAAACAGCATATTGTCCTTCTGAAACTGAGTTCAAGATATTATCTTTTAATTTAATAACAAACTTATCTTCATTAAATTCAATACTACAATCCATATGCTTTTGTAGATGTCTTATAATAACATTAATATTATTAAAATCGATAGGTATACCACTTATTCAATTAAAATGAGGATTAACAATAATTTCCTTTATAAAATTATTACGATACATTTCTTTCCTAGAAACATATATATTATTATTTTTAATATCTTTTTTTATTACATAATATTTAGAATCAAAACCACTAAGATTTAAATTTTTATTTTGTCCTATAGTATAATAGAATGCTCCATTATGATTACCAATTTTTTGATTATTTTCAATATCAATAATGTTACCTATTTTGGGTTTAATATAATTTGATAAAAAAGATTGAAAATCCCTTTTTCCTATAAAGCAAATTCCTGTTGAATCTTTTTTATTTCAAATACTAAATTCATTATTTTTTGCAATTTCTCTAACATCTTTTTTGAAAATATTTGCTAATGGAAAAATTGTTTTACTAAGTTGATCTTGATTTAATTCCGAAAGAAAATAAGTTTGATCTTTGGATTTATCACTTGGTTGTAAAAGATAGAAAATTCCATTTTTTTCTTCAATATTAGCATAATGCCCTGTTGCTAAAAAATCAGCATCAAGATTTTCAGTTACATAATTCAATAACATATTAAATTTTATGTATTTATTACATAAAATATCAGGATTAGGAGTTTTACCATTTTCATAACCTATTACCAATTTTTGAAAAACTTTGCTTCAATATTCTTTTGTAAAACTAACTTTATGTAACTTAACATTTAATTTTTTTGCTACTTCTAAAGCATCAATATAATCCTGTTTAGAATTACAACCTTCTTCATTATTTTGGTAATTTAATTCATTATTTATAAAACTATCTCAATTATCCATAAATATTGCTTCAACATTTTTATTTTTATTTTTTAATAAAAAACAAGCAACAGCAGAATCGACTCCACCACTTAAAGCTATAATTATTTTTTTTTCTTTCATATATAAATAAAAAAACTTCTTAAAAGAAGTTTTTTTTCCTTTTTAAAATTTAATTTAATAAAATGATATCATCAATATAAATTTCAGCATCTAAAATTTGAATTATATGATCTTTTGAAATTTTTGATTCATCATTTAAAGAAGAAATGAATTCTAATTTTTTTCAAATTTCTATAAATTTCTTTTTATCATTTTTATCTAAAAATGATAAATTACCAATTGTAGATAAAATATTTTTAACAGGTTTACCATTTCTTTTAGAAGTTAAAAAATTGATAATTTTATCCATTAATGTGTTGGCACTGGTTTTAACTGATTCCAAATTTAACCTTGAAGTTAAAACAGTAGTTGTACTAACTTGTGGAGTTTCTATTGGATTTGATTCTTCTTTTGTTTTATTATCTTCTTCGATTATCTTGGTTTCTTTTTCATTAATATTAGTGGTAATAAAATCAACAATTCCAATGTCCAATTCTTGACCTTCATCATTATTATACTTGGTATCAACATTTTCTAAATTAATTGTTTTGCTTTCTTCAGATTGTTCATCTCAAGATGATAAGTCATCCATTGCAAAATCCATAGATTCAATTAATTTACTTTTAGAAATAGAATTATTTTCTTTCAATGAACTAGAATCAAAATTAGGTTCAATAATTTTATCAATATCTAAATCAATAGAAAGAGTATCTGTTAAAGCATTGACATCATTATCATTTTCCATTAATTTTTCAGTAGCTTCTTCTACTAATTTTATAGTTTCTTCTGTTTCTTTTTCTAATTTTATGGTTTTTTCTTTTTCGATTTGAATTTGTTCTAATAAAAGTTGTTTTGCTTTTTCTTTTTCAGCTTTTTCATTTTGAACTTGTTCAAATAAAAGTTGTTTAGTTTTTTCTTTTTCAGCTTGTATTTGTTCTAACAAAAGTTGTTTATTTGTTATTTTTTCTGCTGCTAATCTAGCCTCTTCCAATTCAGCTTCTTTTTTGGCTTGTTCTTCTGCTGCTAATCTAGCTTTTTCTAATTCAGCTTTTTCTTCTACTAATCTAGCTTCTTCCAATTCAGCTTCTTTTTTAGCTTGTTCTTCTGCTGCTAATCTAGCTTTTTCTAATTCAGCTTCTTCTTCTGCTAATAATCTAGCCTCTTCCAATTCAGCTTCTTTTTTAGCTTGTTCTTCTGCTACTAATCTAGCTTTTTCTAATTCAGCTTCTTCTTCTGCTAATAATCTAGCTTCTTCCAATTCTGCTTCTTTTTTAGCTTGTTCTTCTGCTACTAATCTAGCCTCTTCTAATTTTGCTTTTCTTTTAGCTTTTTCTTCTTCTGCTAATCTATTTTTTTCTAATTCAACTTCTGCTGCTGCTAATCTAGCTTCTTCCAATTCAGCTTCTTTTTTTAATCTTTCTTCTTCTAATTGAATATTTTTAATGATTCTTTCTCTTTCTTTTTCTAATTCAATTTCTTCATTAACTAAACGTTCTTCTTCTTCTCTTATTTGTTTCTCAATTAATTCATCTGTATCAACATGTTCACTAATATTTTTTTCTTTTTCTAAAAATAAAGCATCTCTTGCATTTTCAATTTCTTTTTTTTCAATTTCAATAATTCTAGTTTCTGTTAAACTTGAATTAGATTCTAAATTTTGATTCCCATTTTGTTTGAAAAATTCAGGGTGATTTCTAACTAAAAATTCTATTTCATCAATTGACATTCTACAAACTTCACATTTTTGATCATCTAAAATTCGAGCGAATTTATTACAATTTTTACAAAAAAATACTTTTGACATTTTAAACCTTAAATTTATCTATTTAATATAAGTTAAATAATTAATTCATTACAAATTTAACTAAATTTTTGAATTCAGCAGAATTATTAATAGCCATTTCAGACAACATTTTTCTATTAAGAGCAATATTTTTTATAGATAGTGCATGAATAAATTTTGAATATGTATAACCTTCTTCTCTAACAGAAGCATTAATTCTTGCTATTCATAATTTTCTAAAATCTGATTTTCTTTTTCTTCTATCTCTATAAGAATATTGTGAAGCTCTTATTACAGTTTGCTTAGCTACTTTATAAGTAACATGTCTAGTACCTCAATAACCTTCAGCTTGCTTTAATCATTTTTTTCTACGTTGTCTAGTACTTGGTCCACCTTTTACTCTCATTTTATCCTCTGTTCTTTAAATTTAAATATATTATAAGCATTGTTCGTATCTTTTACGATCACTTTTATGAACTAATCCATCTTTTTTAAGATGTCTTTTAGTTTTTGTTGTACTACCAATAGCCATATGTGATCTATAAGCATGCTTTCTTTTTAATTCACCAGATTTTGTTTCAGTGAACCTTTTAGCTGCTGCTTTTTTTGTTTTTTGTTTAACTTTCATCTTTTTTTAATCCTTTAAAAATTTAACTATTTTTTTGGAACAATTAATGTTTCATATCTAGTGCTACTAATTCTTTTTTTTGAAATTTGTATAACACCTTTATCTTCTAATAATTCAATAAACTTTTCATGTACATTATCAACAAGTTCTGGTTTAGAAGAAATTCTTCCCCTTACTTCAATAACAAATGAAACTCTATTACCCTCATCAAGTCATTTTAAAGCATTTTTTGCTCTAATTTTCAAATCATGATCGCCTATTAAGGGTTTTACTTTTATTTCCTTCTTTTTAGTTATTACTTGATTTTTGGTATTTTGTTTCTTCTTTTTATTTTGTTCAAATTTAAATTTACCATAATCTAATATTTTAACAAAAGCTTGATTATCCTTAAAACTAAATAAAACTAGATCCAATTGATCTCTCTCAGCAAGCGATAGTGCCTCTTCTTTAGTCATTTTACCTAAATTTTTTCCATCGCTATCAATAACATTCATATGTGATATGTTTGACTTAGAAGTGATTAAAGGGCTATTATTTTTTTGAACCATTAAAATTCCTTAAATCTTTTCAATGTATATATAAATAAGTGATAGACAAAATATAAATTTTTATCATATTAAAAGCTTATTAACCTATTATTAATTTTTTAAAAACAATATATCAGGTGAGTTAAAAAACTCTTTCTTTATACAAAAAAATTATACCATATGAAATAAAAAAAATAGATATATTGATATATCTATTTTTACTATATTGCTTTATTAAGTCTTTTGAAAAATTTTGCATCAATTTTAATTTGATCAATTAATATCTTTTTAATTTCTTCAGGTGATTTATCATCTAACTCTGGTTCCATAAATCCAATTGAAACAATTGAAGAAATGTAACAAATACCATCTAAAATAAGAATTTGAGTTTCTGGTGTTTTTTCTAAATAATCTGAGAAATTTTTAATTACTTCTTTTAAATCATTTTTAATTTCTGAATTATTTGAATAAATAGTTAAGTTAATATCTTTTCCATCTTCTTTATCTTCATAAGATAATTTTTCACTAAATAATTTTGAAATAAATTCATTTGAAACAGGAATATTAGAATTAGTAATCAAGAAATTATTTTTAATTCTTGTTGGTTTTGAAATTAAAATTTGTTTAACTTTTTCATTATTATCTTCTCAAGTTGATAGAGATAATCCGATTTCAGCATTAGGAACTTCATAAACATAGAATGGTGAAATTAATTTTAAATTTGCATTATTTTTGATTTGCAATAATTCATGCATTTTATCAGATGTTGGTTCTAATTCTTTATTTTCCACAAAAGGAGAAGTAATTAATTTGAATTGGTTAGTAAAAACATTATTATAATTTTTAAGAATGTTTAATTTATTACCATCTTGAATAATTCTAGGAGATAAAATTAATTTTTCAAAATCAGTATTTTTTAGTTCATAACTATTAATTTCATCTGTATTAAAGATAATTTTTCTAATTGAAGGAATAACTGAAGCATCCTTCTTGTTTTTATCAATACCAGATTTACTTTTTTGATGTTCAGCAATAACACGTTTTGCTTTTTCAATTTTATAACGTCTAATAGCTTCTTCTCTAGCTCGTTGAACTAGCGCTTCTTTAGCAGCCATTTGTTCAGCTTTTTCTTTAATTGTTATGTTTATAATTGTAGTTTTCTTATGAAGGAATACAATCATAATAATCATTGTTATTAAAAGAGCAAATAAAAGTCCAACAGTTGCACCAACAGCAACTCATCAAATATCATTTTCTAAAAAACTAAATTGAGCAGCAAGACCAGCTTGTCTTGATTCATCAACACCAAAGTAAGCCAAAAGTATTAATGCTAAACCAGCAGTAATTCCAAATGAAATTAATCAAGAAAATATAACTGTAATTTTATTAGTTTGAACAACTTTTTTAACTAAGTATTTTTCAACAACAACAGGCTTCATTTTTAATTGAGAACTGGTTGTAGTATCAGAACTATCAATACCTCTTTGAGTAACTGCTTGTGTAACATAATTGTCTTCAAAATCATATGGGTTTGATTCTGTAAAACTTTCTGATATGTTTGAAGAAGTATCTAAACTTGTATCAAATGCACTAACAGTGTTGATACTAATAGAAGTTGTAGGAGTAGCTGATGCTGAAAAAGCTCCTTTATTCAATTGACCTAATCTCTCTCTTGATTTTCTTTGAGCTTCAAGACGAGCCATTTCCATTTTATGTTTTTCTTCAGCAATTTGTTTTTCTAATTCAAAGTCAACATTTTCATTGTTCGTAGTAGAATCTTCATCTCCAAATGAATATGGGTCATCATCATCAAAAGCATATGGATCATCATCAACATTATCATTAAAAACATCTGAATAAATGTTAAATTCATTTTCATCATTAAAAAACATTTTTTTCTCCCAAAATTATTATTAGTATATACATTATATATTAATATAAAATATTATAAATTGAAGGTATTTATGAATAATATTGTAATTTTATTAAAAGATGAAGAGATTTATGAACTTAATAAAAAAATCTATAAGTATAAAATTAAATCAAATAACCAAAATATAAAATCATTGTATAAAATACAAAATTGTACCATTACTATATATAACACAAAAAAGGCAATGTTTCAAGGTTCGGAAGCTTTAAAATGATATGAAAAATTAAATTTTAAAATAAGTGATCTAAACATAGGTGAAAAAAAAGTTGAAGAATTAACATTAAATTTTAGAGATATTCAAAATTCTTTTGATATTATTGGGAGCGATGAAGTTGGTGTTGGTGACTTCTTTGGTGGCATTGTTGTTTGTGCATGTTATGTAAAAAGAAATCAGATTGATTTTTTAATAGAAATAGGTGTTAAAGATTCAAAATTTTTGACAGATGAAAAAATTATTGATATATATCACAAAATTAGAAAACTAATTTTATATAAAGTTTCTGAAATAAATCCTTTGGAATATAATAATTTGTATAAAAAATATGAAAATGGAAATATTTTAAAGGCAATATTACATAATGATGCACTTAATGGTATAGAAAAAAATAATATAACTAATACAAAAATAGTAATGGATCAATTTGCTAGTAGAAATCTCTATTATGATTATTTAAAAAAAGCGAATATTCAAAATGTAAGTAAAATTGATTTCTTTGAGACAAAAGCAGAAACGAAATATATTGCAGTAGCTGCTGCTTCAATTATTGCTAGATACTATTTTTTGAAACAAATAGATAAATTAAGATCAATTTCAAAAATTAATATTCCTTTAGGATCATCTAATGTAAATATAAAAAATAAAGCAAGAGAAGTAATGAAAAAACATCAATTAAAAGAATTTGTTAAGCAAAATTTTAAAACTATAAATGAACTTTAAGATGAATAAAAATAAAATAATAAATATAGCCTATAAAAAATTATTAAGAAGTAATTTTGAACATTCAGAAATCAAAGAATTTCTTAATAAAAATACTAAATATGAATATATTGAAAACTTTCTTCAATATATTATCAATCTTTCATATAAAAGTTATGATAATCAATCTATTAAAATGGCTATTATTTTAAGAGATTATTGTGAAGAAATATTAAAAAATATTGATACTAATGTTATTTTATCTAAAACTAGTTTAATTGAAAATATTACTCTTTTAAATAATGATGAAATTGCATTAATTTATGGAAAAAATTACAATGAAAATAATTCAATTATTTTTGATTTTGAAGATGATTGTTTTTTAAATATTGATGATTTAAAAAATTACCAATATATGAATTTTATAGCTATTAACTATCCAGAAACAAAGAATAATTGAATTAATTCTAAGATAAATCAAAAAATAAACCAATGTCATGGAGAAAATAAAATTTATGTTTTTACTAAAATAGAAGATAGAAATTTATTTATTGGCAGATATGTATTTGAGAAAAATATTAGATTTATTGAAAATGATTTTAATACTTCTGGTTTTCTAATAAAAAGAGAAAACATCGAATCAGATGAATTAAATGATTTGATTAAAAAATTTGACATTTATAATTTAAAGAAAATCAAAAAATCATTTAAATTATTAAAATCAAATTTATATACAGAAATTTTAAAATATGAAAATGATTCAGATAAACTTGATGAATTATTTTCATTATTTAATGATCATTTACCTTTTTTATCAACACTAATGAAAAAAACAATTAAAGAATATAATTTTAATCTCTTTTCATTAATAAATAGTAAATACGAACCAATGATAAAAGAGATAAATAAAATGAGTTATTCATTAATTGAAAATCATTCAATATTAAACAAAATGGAAATGTTAACATTAACAAATAGTTATAATTTTTTAATTTCAAATAAATTTTATAGTGACTTAGAAAATAATTTATTTCTAATTACTGATAATAATATTAATGAAGAAAATTTCAAAATAGAAGGATATAGATCATTTAATAATAAAATTTTAAATATAGATTTAAATAAAAAAATATTTAATACTATAAAAACTCAAAATTTAATTACAATCTTCAAAAGAATAAATATTGATAAATATTTATTCTTAGGTTTTTTTATTGTTAATAATTTAAATCTTATTAAAAATAAAAATGAAATATATTTGGAATTTGATCTTAAAAAAATTGATAATAATATTTTTACAAAACACATTATTAGCATTTCTAAAAAAACAATTAATAACTCATATCAAAAAATATTTAATACTTTAATTGAAAAAAATTCATCATTAACAGAATTCGGATCTTTATGTACTAAAGAAATAAGAGAATTTAAGAAAAGTAAAATGAAAATCAAGGGAATTTCTCATGAAATTAATTTTTATATTAAAAAAATGAAAAAGGACATTGATAAAAAAAATATCAATGAACAATGGTCAAGAGATTTTCTAAAAATAACTAGTAATATTAATTATAACTTTGAAGTAATTAAAAATTTAAATATAGAAGATATTATTAATAAAAACTTATTAGAAGCAAATGTAATTACAAATCAAATACTAAAAAATAATATTTATAATGAAAACTTAAAAAATTTAGCTTATGTTGATATTAATTTCACAAAAAAGAAAAAAGAAAAAATTCTTAATAAAGTTATTAAGAATTTATAGACTTTAATATTTAACTTTTTTATGATATTCTTGAATTAAAATATCAGTAGCCTCTTGAACTGTATAATCATTATTTAAAAAAAGATAAGAATCTATTGCAGGAGTTAATGGATCAACAGGTCTTGAAGTATCTCTATCATCTCTTTCAACAATATCATCTAAAATTTTTCTATATTCTTCTATAGTTTTAACTTGTTCTTTTCTTCTTTGGGCTCTAATTCTTATATCAGCAGTAATAAATATTTTGAAAACAGATTTTGGTAAAACAGCGGTTCCGATATCTCTTCCTTCAACAATTGTATCAATCTCACTTGCAATTTTTTTAATAATTTTATTAACATGTTTTCTAACAATTGGATTTCATGCTGATAATGAAGCTGATTTAGAAATTTCTGTACTAAATAAATCTTTTATTACATTTTTTTTATTTAAAATAACATGATCAATATCAATATATTCAATATTAATATCTCTTAAAATTTCTTCAGTAATATTTTTAGGTTCAATCTTATTTTCAATTAAATATAATGCAACAACTCTATAAATTAAACCTGAACTGATAAAAAACATTCCTATTTTTTCAGCCATAAGTTTTCCAATTGTTGTTTTACCAGAACCAGATGGTCCGTCTATTGAAATTGAAACTACTTTTTTTTTCATTTTTAATCCTTAAATTATTAAATTAAATAATTAAAAAAATTAAAATAAAAATGATTAAAGAAATTATTAAAGTCATAACTCCTAAAATAAAATAAATTTTACTTGATTTCTTCAATGATTTATTAATTTCTATTTTATCAACATCAACTTTTAAAAAATTTTCTTGTAGTTTATTATTATTAACATCATTTAAAATATTTACTAAATCTTTCAAATCATTTTCACCATTTAATGAAAAGTTTTTAATATCATTTTCAAGCTCATTCATATTATCATGAACTAAATTTAATTTTTTAATCTCATTATTTTCAATATATAATTTCAATAATTCATCAGTTGAAAAATTAATTTTACTATTAAGATAACGCATTTTTAATTCATCATAGCCAACACTTATCTCTTTAATAGCACTATCATCAATGTCTGATATTTCTATTTTCTTAAATTGATCGATAATTTTTTTATCTTTTTTAAAAAAATCTGTAACATTTGAATTTTTTATTTGTTCTTCAAATGAAATATGAGATTCATTATATTCAATTTCTAAATCTTTTAATTGTTTTTCTATTTTAGAATAATCTTTAATAACAAATATTTTTTCCATTTTTTTAGCAAAATCTTCAATGGAATGTCTATACAATTTATGAATTTCTGTTCTTTTAGGAAATTTTATTTTTTTTACTATTTCACGACTCATCTAAAAACTAAACCTTTTTTATTATTGCTTTATAAAACACTTTTCGCTTAAACTTGTTTTTACATCATCCATTATACTAGAAATAATAGTTGATGTGAATTGTTCATCATATGTTCTTAATTCGATTCTTATTGTGTACAATTTATCATCATTATTACTTTCATAAAAATCAATTAATTCAGCTCTATGAACCGAATTATTTTTAAAAATTATTTTAAAAATATCATTTAGATTAGAATCATCATTTAGACTAATTGTTAAATCTTTTATTGAATCTTGATAGATACTTGGTTCAATAATTTTATTATGATTAATTTTATTAATATAATCTTCAATTTTAGTAAAATTAATCATTACTACATAACTATCTAAATTTTTAATTTTGAAACTATCTAAAATTTCTTTTGAAAATTGAGCTATATAACCAATTCTCTCGTTTTCAATACTAACAGAAAGTAATGATTTTGAATCAATACCTAAAACATTAGAATTTTTAATAACTTCAAATTTAATAGAATCAAAATAATATGATAATAAATCATAAATAAATGATTTAACTGTATTTAAATTTGTTTTTACTTGAGAATCAAGTAAAGCATTTTTAGGAATTAAATCCTCAGTTATTACTAACGATAAAAATTGGTCATATTTATTATTAGTTTTATCTCATACTGATGAAAATTCAAATAATGGTTGAATTTTTCTTTTGTGTTCAATATTATATTGAATAACCTTCAAAATAGAAATAACAGGATTAGTTCTTATAAATAATTTATCTTTTACTATTGGATTCATTAATTCTAATTTTGTATAAAAATGAAAGAAATTAAAATACTTTCTATTTTCATCTGAAATTAATTTATAAGTAACTAATTCATTAAATCCTTTATATAATAGTTTTTGAGAAAAATTAAAAAAGGCTGAATTATATTTATCATTTTTAACAATTGAATTTATTTTCATTGCTATTGGTTCTGGTTTTAAATTATTAAAATCTAAATATTTAATAATTTCTGAATAAATAGAATATTTAGAATTAATATCAAATCTGTTTCATGGCGGAGAAATATATTCACCATCAAAATTAAATGATGAATTCATCAATTTATTATAAATTTCTTCTTGTTTCATTGGAACTGCTAAGAATTTTTGAGCTTCTTCAAAATCAAATAAAACTCTCTTGGGTAATTCACCAGGTGAATTAAAAGTAAAATCATAGTTTGCTTTTTGTTTCAATGTTATTGCAACTAAATTAATTAATCCTATTATAGCTAATTTATTAATTAAATCATTATGGTTTCTTTTTAAAAATTTACTATTATATGTTTCAACATCAACCTTACTAAAGAATTCATAAAGTGTTGATTTATCAAAATTAAATAAAAGAATTGAAGTTTCTTCACTTTTTTTAATTTCAATGTTATGAATTGCACCCATTACTGATATTAATTTATCATTAAAATAAATTAATGGTGTTTTAACTGGGATATCATACTTTTTATTATCAATATCAGTGAATTGAATTTTTTCTTTTGAATCTACTATTCTAATATTTGAGTTTTCATCAATAGATTCATTGATAACTAAATAAGGGATACCAAATTGAATAAAGAATAATTTTATTAAATCTGATATATTATTTTCTACTTTATGACCTAATGATACAAGAAGAGATTTTTGAGTTAAACTAACATCAACACCTCTATTTTTAAAAGTCAAATAACCAAATGAAGTACATTTATCAGATTCTATTAACAAGTTTGGTTTTGAACCACTATTAAAAGAAATATCATCTAATAATTCAGATTTTTTGAAATCATAATTATAATTAAAATTTAATTTAGTAGATATTTCTTTAATTAAAGAGTATAGACCAAAAAGATCTGGTCTATTTGTTGGAATTGATAATTCAAAAAAACTATCATCTAAATTAAAATATTTACTAACAAAAGAATCACCTGCTCCAGCATTTTTTTCTAAATTTTGTTTTTTAATCAAAATAATATTATTTTTTTCATTAGGATCAAAATTATAATTAATATATGGTGTTAATTCAGGAAGAGAACAAATCATTCCAGAAGATTTAATTCCTCGAATAGTTCTTTCTTCAATAATCATACCATCATGTAATTTTGCACCTACTCTAGCAACAATTACATATCTATCACTAATAAGGTTTTTTCCACCACAAACAATTGTTAATTCTTTTTTCTTTTCAACAACAACTGTTGCTATTTTTAAATTATTTGCATCAGGGTGTTTAATAACTTTTTTAACATAACCAATACAAAAATTTTTAAGCTTTGGATGCTTATAAGTTTTTTCTACTTCAATACCAATAGCGATAAATGCGTTTGAAAGTTCTTCATTTGATATTCTTTCAATATCAGGACACATATCCACTAACATGTTTTTACTAACTATCATATTATTTATTCCTTAATTTGTCTGAACATATCTATATCATTAATGTAAATATTTCTTATATCAGAAATATTATATTTAATCATTGCAATTCTTTCAATTCCAATACCAGCTGCTATACATTCCATTTTTTTATTAACGCCAGCTTTATCAAGAACATTTCTATGAACCATTCCTGATCCAAGAATTTCAATTCATCCAGAATCTTTACATACATTACATTTTCTATTTTCTTTACAATTTCAACATTTAACATCAACTTCAAAAGAAGGAGATGTGAATGCAAAATTACTCAAACGATATCTAGAAACAATTTTTCTCTCAAAAATAAACTCTAAAAATGAATCTATAATTCATTTTAAATTAGCAAGATTAAGATTTTCCTTCATTCATATAAAATCAAGTTGACTGAACTGGTGAGTATGAGTAGCATCATCTTCATCTCTTCTAAAAACAGTTCCAATAGTCATAACTTTTAATTCTTCAACGTTACTATTCTTATATATCTCACCATATGTTGCTGGTGTACAATGAGTTCTTAATATCTTGTTTTCATCTAAATAAAATGTTTCATTTTTACTTAAAGATGGATGATCAAAAGAAAAATTCAAATTAAAAAAGTTTTCTTCTAAAGAAAGAATTTCATTTCCATGTATAAATTTAAAATCTATTTTGTTAAAAAAATAATTAATATCATTAGCTAATGTAACTAGAATATTTCTTTTTCCTTGATTATAAAGATGAACAAATGATGTTTTATCCATATTCGAATTAAGGAATTCTTTTTTTACAAAAGAAAAATTTGAAATTGCTTCTTTTGTAATTTCTTCTATTTCTTTTTTAAAAGAATTTATTTTAATCCCTAATTCTTTTTTGTTTTGTATATTTTTTTCTTTATTTAACTCTTCAACTAAAGGGTTAATATTTTTTTTTATAAAAATATTTTTAGTTTCAATAATTTGACTTATTGATTGAGCTTGTATAAAATCTTCTTTTAATTTTTTAGTATCCATTTTATTTCCTAATTAAATATAAATTATAGTATTTTTTTTCTATTTTTAATCACTTTTGGTGATATTGGAAAAAATAACTTATGATTATTTTTTTTATGAATATTAACTATCTTTTCCATATCATCTTTTAAAATATCTTTATCGTTTAAAAATGAATCAATAATTAGATAAGAAATATCTAATTCCTTTTCATCTGTTTGGTCTAAATAAAGATCAGCTGATGGAGCTTGTTTAATGAAAAAATCAGGAATATTTACAATTGATGCTAGCTTATAAATATCTTCTTTTAATAAACCACTCAACATTTGCAAATCAACAGCGTTATCTCCATGCTTAGTGAAGTAACCAAGATATGCTTCTGTATAATTTGTTGTTCCAATAACTATTCCGTTTTTTTCAAAAGCCTTCGAATAGAGAATACTCATTCTTAATCTTGCTTTTAAATTTCCTAAGTTGTTCTTATCAATTATTTCAATTTTATTTGAAAGGGATTCAAACTCATTATAAATATCAATTAAATTAATTTTAATTGATAATGATTTTAAATATTCTTCACTTTTTAAAAATTTATCTGTAAGTTTTTTTTCAACATTAATAAAATATGGATAAATATTTTTTGCATCAAGAACAAGAGATAATATTTTCAAAGTTAAAATGGAATCAATTCCGCCGCTAATACCGATAATAACATTTTTAATTTTATTATTTTTTAAAAAATCTTTCAAATAATTTTTCAAATAATCTAAATATTTTATATATACATCGTTATTCATTGCTATCCTTCGAATTTTAAAGAAATATTATAAATATGAATAGTATCATTTATTTTAACGTTATTTTTTAATAAAAATGTGGAAAAATTAATACTAGTTAATTTTTGGTTATAACGAACTAAATTATCCTGAGTGTTAATTGGTATCTTATGAGTTCAATATTCTAAATACTCACTAGTTACTCTTCAAGAATTTTCACCAATAGAATTAAGTGATATTTCTTTATCAAGATTTCTTTCCTTTATTTTAAGTTCATTAATATATTTAACTTCTACTACTTCCGCATTTTCTTTTTTTCTAATATCTTCAAGTAATTTGAATGATAAATCAACTACTTGTGAAAGATTTTCAGAATTAATAGCTGAGATTTTTATTATTTTTTCTTTTTTTAAAAAGTTACTAAAAATAGAGTAGTTTTCATCAGCAGAATCGCTATCCATTTTATTAGCAACAATAATCATTGGTTTTTTATCTAATATTTCTGAATACTTTTTTAGTTCTTCTTTTATTATTTTATAAGCATTGATAACATCTTCATTATCAAAATTATCCATTGAAATAATATGTATAAGTATTTTTGTTCTTTCAATATGTTTTAAAAAATCATGACCAAGACCAACACCATCAGAAGCGCCTTTAATCAATCCTGGTATGTCTGCAAAAATAACTCTTTTATTATTTTTATATATTGTTCCAAGAGATGGAGAAAGAGTTGTAAATTGATAATTAGCTATTTTAGGTTTTGCATTAGAGATCATTGAAATAAATGTTGATTTACCAGCATTTGGTAATCCTACAATACCGATATCTGCAATTATTTTCAATTCTAATAATATTGTTTTTTTCTCACCAAAATCACCTAATTCATATAAACTTGGTGCAGAATTAAAATTTGATTTAAAATTTGCATTGCCATTACCACCTGCACCACCATTACAAATAACAAATTGTTCTTTATCTTGTGTAATGTCTGCAATAACTTCATTTGTTTCTTCATCTATTAAAATAGTTCCTAATGGAACTTTTAAATAAATATCACTACCAGCTTTACCATGACATTTTTTAATAGAACCTTTTTCACCATTTTCAGCTTTTATTTTTTTTCTAAATTTCAAATATTGTAATGATGTCTCATTATAATCACCAACTAGAATAATACTACCACCATTACCACCATTACCGCCATCTGGACCTCCAAGAGGTACATGTGCCTCTCTTCTTCATGAAACAATACCATCGCCACCATTACCAGCAACAAAAAGAATTGAACATTTATCAACTAATGCCATATTAACTCCTTCTTCTATGTATCTTCAATAATAATAGAAGATACATCTGAATTTTCTTTTTCTTTCTTATATATTTTTAAATTTTCTAATTCTTCATGATATTTTTTTTCTTCTTCTTCCTTTTTGATAATTGTTGAAAGAAAATTATATTTATTTTTTGAATTAAAAATAATTTTATTAGTAATAAAATTAAGAGCAAAGAATAAAATTGCTAAAGTTAATATTACTACTAATATTCTGATTATAATATGTCATCATTCATTTCCAATTAATGCTGAAATAATAAAAATAAATCCAGTTAATAAAAAAGAAAATCAAGAATTAAATTGGTTCATTTGAAATATTTTATTCTTGTATAGCATAAAAAAAATTAATATATTGAACGGAATTAGAATAAAAGGAAACAATAGAAATAATGGATTAAAAATATTTTCTCCATTTCAAACCCAAAAATTTATTTCACCAGTAATTTGATTTTCTCCATATCATTTGCCATTAAAGCTAACAATTCAATTTAAACCTAAAATATTTATTTCACCAAAAAGAATTCAAATTAAAAAAATAGGTAAAATAATTAATAAGATTCAAAATAAGGATTTTAAGATATTAGTAATTCTATTATTTTCCATCATATTTATTATACAAAAATAATATTTTTAAAATTTATTTCATACAAGATTTAAAATGTTATTTAAATGTTTATAGTATTCATTAAGTTTTTTTATTTTATAAAACTCAATTCAAGAAATTGTATAAATTATTGTTATAAAGAGAAAGTCATATATTTTATTTAAAAAAAGTGAAAATTGATTTGAAATATAAAAGAGTAAATCTTCATCTAAATTTAAGTCTTTTAAGAAATAGGCTATATCTCAATAATTATTATTCATTGAACATCACTCTCAATCAATAAATTCTACTTTTTCATTATAAAAATAAATATTTGAAAGATTTAAATCATTATGAGCAAAAACTAATTTCTCTTTTTCATATTTTTTAATAATTTCTTTATATTTATCAATGTATATATTTGCTATTTTATTATTTTTTTTAAGGTATTTAAAATAATCAAAATTATTAAAATTTTCTACTTCTAATTTGGATATTAATAATATTTTTTCAATAATTAAATTAATTTCTGATTTGTTAAAATTTTCTATATCTAAAAAATTATCAATCCAATTAGAAATCATATTCCCAAATTGATCAATAAACAATGGTTTATTATCTATTGATTTTAAAAAATAATTCATTTCATTATTACGATTAATAAAATCATTTTTTTTAACTATCCTAATGAAGAATTTTTTTTTATCAAATGTTTGAAGACAAAAAATATTATTACTATAACTTTTTTCTATTTTTTGTATTTTTTCTATATCTGACAATTGATAGTTGTCTATATTTTTAGTAAAAAAATTTTTAATAAAAGTATTCATTAAAAATTAACTTTTAATATCTTCAAAAGCCTTAACTAATTCTTCAATTGTTTTTATTTTTACTAAAATATCATCATCCAATGTTTTTTGAAGTTTCTCTTCTACTTGGATGATTAAATTCATTACTGAAAGTGAATCAATACCAAGATCTTTTAATGATACATTAAGATTTTTTTCACTAATCTTAATTTTATTATTATTAGCTACTTCAATTATTGTACTAAGTGTTTTATTCATAATAATCCTCTTTTTTTATTGCATAAAAAATATATGAAAATAAACTTCATTAAAAAATTAATGAAGTTTAAAATTTTATTTTTCTTTTTTTATTTCTTCATCAAAAAAATCTATATCCAAAATTTTTGTTGATTCATATTTTTGTTTATTATCGTTGTCAGGAACATCATAATTAACAAGATTTTCTTCAAGTTCAACATTTTTAATTTTATTTTTCTTTTTAAATTTAAACATTTTTATAACTACCTTCTATTTATAATGATATATACATATTTATATTATTTATTAAAAACTTTTATTTTCTCTAACAAAATATGCTTTTGGGTGTATACAAATTGGGCATAAATCTGGTGGTATTTTACCAAAATGAAGATGCCCACAATTTGTGCAAATTCATAAAACAGGGTCTTTTGATTCATATAATGAATTTTCCTCTAAAGATTTTAATAATGACTGAAATCTTTCTGAATGATGTTTTTCAACGTCTCCAATTAAGTTAAATAAGTCAGCTATATTATCAAAACCTTCTTCTTTTGCTATTTTGGCAAAATCACGATACATAATATTTGTTTCATAATTTTCTGCTGAAATAGCATATAATAAATTTTCTTTTGTAACTGGTATATCATCATTATGCATCGCTTTATATCAAATTTTTGCATGTTCTTTTTCATTTTCTGCTGATTCTTGAAAAATAGAAGAAATAACATTTAACTTTTCTTTTTTAGCTTTTTTAGCAAAAAATTGATATTTAACATGAGCTTTTGATTCATTTGCAAAAGCTGTTTCTAAATTTTTTCAAGTTTGAGATTTGCTTAATTCCATTATTTATTTCTGCTTTCTTAAATTTGTTGAATTTAAATTATAAAAATTTTTATTAGAAACTAGAAAAATTGTTTCAATATTTAATTCTTTAGAAAGAGCTTTATTTTTCTCAGCTAATTCAAATTCATAATCCAAATCTTCAAAATTTCTAATAGATCTAATTAAAGCTTTACATTGATACTTTTTAGCAATATCAATTGTTAATCCTTCATTTTTTAAAACTTCAATATTTTTAAGATTCAAAAAAGATATTTTTTCTTTAGCTTCTTCATATCTTTCATCAATATTTTTTAAATATTTTTTATTTTCATTAATGCTAATAGCAATATATACTTTTTCAAATAAACTACTTGCTCTTAAAATAATATCTAGATGCCCTGCATGAATGGGATTAAAACTGCCAGAAAATAAAACTTTCACTAATCCTCATCATCTAAATCGTCTAAATCACCGAAATCACCAAAATCATTATCATCTAATTCAAAATCAATAATACTATTTTTCTTTCCTTTTATAACACCTTCGCTTACTAAGAAATTTTCTGCATCTTCTTCAGAAAAATTTGAAAAATCAACTTTCAATTTTCTTTTCTTTTCTTTTTCTTCCTTTTTCTTATTTTTCTTACTTTCTTTTAAATTAGCTTTTTGTTCTCTTAATTGCTTTTCTCTATTTATTTGATTTTGTCTTTCTTTTTCAAGATTTTTTTCTCTAACAAAATCAGCATCACTATTCAACAACGCTTGAGCTTCTTCAAAAGTTAAATCACCTAAATCATCAATATCAGAAAATTTTGATAAATCTTCAGATTTACCTCTCGTAAATTCATCAATTGCTGAAACTAATTTTTTTGCATATGCTTCTGCTTTTTCTAATTCTTCTAAACCAGTTTCAACATTTTCTAGAGATTCAATTAGTTTTTCTTTTTCAGAAAGATATTCATCTGTAGCACAATTATTACAAAGAGCTAGTTTAGAAAAAAGTTCATTATCTCAAACTTGAGAAGACGGAATTTTTTTTTCACAATTATCACAAAATTTAGAACGTGCCATTTTACAATTATCCCTTCAAAAATCTTTTGAATTCTTTATCTATATTTAAAAAATATCCAATTTGCTGATTAGTTGCCTTGCATAATTTTGCATCTTCATCTTTTCCAATAAAACTAACTACATTTTCATCAAGAAAATTTTCTAATCAATCAATAGATAAACCACTCTCAATTGCTAAATCTATTATATTTCAATTTTGAGCTTCAATAATATCTTTTAAATAAAATTTAGACATATACATAAAAAATTATTCTGTGATTACACAAATTGCTAAAACTTCACCGGTATGTGATGCAATTGTTGTTGGCATATATTTATGTTTAATGATTATATTTTGATCTGTTATTTTTGATTGAATATAATTCAAGTAATCAACACATTCTTTTTCAGTTCATAATGATATTAAATGAACTTCACGAATTCTATTAACCTGGGTATTCAATTTAACATTAATATTTTTTCAAATTTTATCAAGTGCTTTATAAATATCTCTATCTTGATCTAATTTATCAATTCCACCAACATCATTAAGTTCAACAATAATTTTTAAATCTAATGTTTTAGCCAAAAATGCTTTAAGGCCAGTAAGTCTACCACCATTAATTAAAAAATTAACATCTGTAACTAAACATTGAAGTCTAGCTTTATTAAAAATACTATCTACTAATAATTGTAATTCTTGTTTACTAACATTTGGATTATTTTTCAATTTACTCATAACAGATTTTGTCATGTAAACACCAAGCATCGAAGCTGCTCTAGTGTCAAGAGCAATAACTCTTTCTTCTCCAAATTCGGTATTTAATTCTTTTTCAACTAAAAGTAAAGAATCAAATTGCTTTGTTAGTCCTTTAGATAATGTAAGAAATATTACTTTCTTATATTTCTTTAATAACTCTATTGCCTTTTCTCTAAAAACTTCTTGAGGTATTTGCGAAGTTTGCAAAGTGTTTTTCTTTCTAATTAAATCTAAAAGAACGTCCGGTTTTAAATCAACATAATCCTTATAAATTTTTATATCTTTAGTAATCTTATCAATTGAGGTTATTTCAATAGGAATAAAAAATAAATCATCCAAATCATATAATTCCTCATTAAATGTTGTATCTACTACAATTGCTCAATCTTTCATTAGCATCTCCAATATATTTATTTAATGTTAATTATACATAAAAAATAAGGTGAATTTTATATTTTTTTTATGTATAATAATAAATATTATTAGGTAGGTCGAAAATTATGAAAATTAAAAAATTATATGGTCGTAGTACTTTCAATCGTTCACATAATACATACAAAGTAGATACTATCTTTTTAAATGAGTCAGAAAATAATGATTTTTATCAGTCTGAATCACCTAGATCAGCAACAAATTATAACCTTATAGTTAGTGATCCTTTTTCAACTCCAAAAAAATACTTAAATTATAATCAACAGACTCAGCAAAATTCTTTTATTGAAAATCAATTTCCTCAACCTACTCAACAATATATGCCTATTGAAAATCAATTTCCTCAACCTACTCAACAGTATGTGCCTACTGAAAATCAATTTCCTCAACCTACTCAACAGTATGTACCTATCGAAACTTCTTCTTCTATAATTGAAAATCAATTTTCTCAACCTGAACAACAACATGTTCCTATTGAAACTCAAGTTGAAAAAATACCAGAAAGAATTGAATATGATTCTCCTTCTTCTTTACCAGTAGATAATAGTGATGAGGTAATTGAAAATTATAAAAATAGAATTGAAGAATTAAAAATTAGAATGTCTGAAATTAATAATGCTATTTCAGCAAATAATAAATCTAAATTAGAACAAGAATTAATACTTGTTGAATCTGAATCTGAAATTGTTGAAGTTAAAACAGAATCTCCTAAAGTAGAAGAAGTTAAAGTTGAAGACCCTAAAGTAAAAGAAGATGTTAAAACAGAATCTCCTAAAGTAAAAGAAGATGTTAAAGTTAAATCTCCTAAAGTAAA
>CAMQYY010000001.1 GCA_947039515.1 uncultured Ureaplasma sp. | reverse complement strand
AGTTATTAGATGTAAATGATGTTTATAAAAAAGATGTTGAAGAATATTTCGAAATTAGAGAAAATGGTATTTTGACTAATGAATTATTAGATCTAAATGATATTTATGAAGAAGATGTTGAAGAATATTTTGAGATAAGTGAAAATGGTATTTTGACTAACGAATTATTAGATCTAAATGATATTTATGAAGAAGATGTTGAAGAATATTTTGAAATAAGAGAAAACGGAATTTTAACTAGCCAGTTATTAGATGTAAATGATGTTTATAGAGAAGAAACTAAAATAGAAAATCAACAAAATTCACCAAAAGAATTATTAGAAGTAAATGATATTTTTCAAGAAAATGAGAATGATATTGTTAGTGAAACAATTTGATTAGAAGATAAAAAAGAAAAAATAAATTCTCAAATACCAGTTAACATCACAAAACAATTTGAAGATGATCTTAACGGTGAATATATTAATATTTTAACAAAAACGATAGCTGATAAAATCTTAACAAGAGAGTTTATTCCAGGAATTAGTAATATAAATCTTGAAGAAAAAAATTTAATAGGTTATACAGATATAACAGCTTCTGCTTTTGAAAATAATGATTCAATAAGTAAAGTAACTTTTCCTGAAACAATTAGATTTATTGGATTAAATGCCTTTAAAAATTGTTCTAATCTTAAAGAAATTATAATTCCAGAAAATGTTCTTGAAATTCATCCAACAGCTTTCGAAAATTGTCCTAATCTGAAAAAAGTATTTATACCAAATAGTTTAGTACATCAATTTAAACATTTTAATGTTGAAATTTTAGATATCAATATTATTTCACCAAAACTTAGTAGTGAAAGAATTTTAACAAAAGAGATAGCTAATAAATTATTTTCTAAAAAGAGAATGATTTCTATTAACAATATAATCTCAAAAGAGCATTTAAAAAATTATCATAACATTGAAGAAAATGCTTTTGAAAATTTTACAAAATTAATTTCAATTGATATTCCTAGTAATTTTAAAGTAATAGGAGATTCTTCTTTTGAAAATTGTTCATCATTAATCGATATTAAAATACCTGATTCAATAATTGATATTGGTTATCAAGCTTTTAGAGGGTGTACATCACTTTTAAGAGTAAAGCTACCTAATTCTATAACTGAAATAAAAAGTAGAACATTTAAGGATTGTTCAAAACTTCAAGAAATTTTGTTCTCAGAGGAATTAATAAAAATAGGTAACAGAAGTTTTGAAAATTGTAATAAGCTAAATAAAATAATTATTCCAGATTCAGTTAATTCTATAGGTTATTCAATTTTTCAAGGTTGTAATAGTTTAAATGAAATTAAATTATCAAATTCTCTACAACTAATTCCTAATTCAGCGTTTGCTGAATGTAAGAATTTAAATTATATTAAATTACCTAATTCAATAATGAAAATTGATGATAATGCATTTGAATCTTGTTCAAAATTATTTGAAATAACAATTCCTAATAAAGTTTTAGAAATAGGTAATAGTGTTTTTACAGCTTGTCATAAATTACATGCTATTCGCATAAATGAAAATATTGAAAAAATTGGTAAGTTTACTTTTTTAGATTGTAAATCACTTGTTAGTATTGAATTACCTAATAAGTTAACATCAATTTCAACTGGATTATTCCAAAATTGTTTAAAACTTTCTCATGTTGCAATGTCTAAAAATATTACTAAAATTGAAGATTTAGCTTTTAATTCTTGTCACTCTTTATCAAAAGTAACATTACCAATAAATATTGTTTCAATTGGAGATAGTAGTTTTAAAGATTGTTCAAAATTACTGTATGTTAATTTACCTGAAGAATTAATTTCTATTGGCAGTAAGGCGTTTGAAAATTGTCCTAAGCTTAAAGAAATTCCATTACCTAATAATTTACAATCAATTGGAATGAAAAGTTTTAAAGATTGTTCTAGTCTAGTGAAAATTAATATCCCTAAAAACATAACAGAAATTCAAGATAGTACTTTTGAAGGATGTTCAAATTTAACTAAAATCAATTTCAGTCAAAGTAATTTAATAAAAATCGGATCTTCTGTTTTTTATTCTTGTTTAAAATTACCAACAATAACATTCCCAGATTCTATTGTTGAAATTAATTCTGCAGCACTATCACAATGTGAATCACTTCTAAGTGTTAATATTCCAAATAATATGAAAAAACTTTCTTCAGAGTTATTTAAAAATTGTTTTTCTTTAAAAAGTGTTCATATTCCTAGTAATATTTCTATTATTGAAAGTAATGTTTTTGAAAATTGTACTTCATTGAAAAAAATAAAATTTCCAAAAGAAGTTGTTGAAGTTCATAACAATATTTTCTTGGGTTGTTCTAAAGTTGAAGAAGCTATTATTCCAAGTAGTTTAAAAGAATTTAGAAAAAGTTTCAATAATGTTTGAAATTTAATATCTTGATATTAAAAAAATAAAATACTTATATATAATATATATAAGTATTTTATTTTTTTTTAAAAAGTATTAAACAACATATTGTAGAAAAACCAAAATGAATTTATCAATAATCAAAAAACCTTTAAATAAAGACTTCTTTTATGGATTTGGATCGCTATTTAACTTAATTAATCACTCTTTTTGAAGAGGTATTTTTGGTCCTTTTTTCGCTTTTTTCTTTCCTCTTATCTTTATAGTTATCTTAGGTAGTTTATTAGGATATGAGCAAGTATTAGGAGGACTTCTTGTTGTTGGTCCAATAGGTATCTCTGTTGTTACATTACCTAATAGTATTTTTGAATTTAAGAAATCATCCCTTTTAAAAAGAATAGGTTCAACCCCAATTAAACCATTATTTTTTATGTTAACAATAGGACTTTTTTATTTGATAGTAATGATTATCTCATTATTATGAAGTTTTATCTTTTCCTTAATAATGTTTTCCCAATATTGAGAAGTTGGAAGAGTAATAAGCGCAGCTACAGAAGCAGCACCAGCAGTAGTTGCTCCTTCATTCTCTAAAGTTTTAAGTGTTGTTAATTGAGGCGGAGTTATCTGAGGTCACATGATGTCTATTATGGTTGGTATATCTCTTGGAATGGTATTAGCTTCTTTTGCTAGATCAAGTATGATGGTTATGTCAATTGGAACAATTATTTTAATTCTAACTCTATTTACAACAGCTCAAGTACTACCACCATCAATGATTTTTAATATTAATTACTTATGATATGGTGGTTATATTATCTCTCCTTTTAAATCACCTACATCAATTATTTTAGAATCATGAAATGGAACAGCAGTAGTTGAAGGATTTAAAATAGAATTTCTTACAGCAAATCCCTTTGATTTAAATACTCCTTGAATGTATTTTGATATGGGAATTCCTCCAAAAGAAATTCAAATATTAACTAGTGAAGAAAAATGATTAAATATGTTCCTACCATTTATTTGATTTATCACTTTAATATCTATATCTATGAAAAAATTTAAATGATCAACAAGAGGATAATTATGTTTAAAAAAAATAACGATTTTATCATTGATGATAAAAATTTAACAGATTCTGTAATTAGAGATTTCTTTAATGAAGAAATTGACTTCAAAACACATGAAGATGAAAAAGAAATATTTATAACTGATTTTGCTTCTAATGGTAATAAACTTATCGAAATTAAAAATATTTATAAGAATTTTGGTTCTGGAAAATCTGAAAAAAAAGTTTTAAAAGATATTAATTTTAATATTAATTTTTTAGAACATACAGCTTTATTAGGATGTAATGGAGCAGGTAAAACTGTTTTATCAGAAATAATTTGTGGTCTTAATGATCCAACATCTGGGGAAATTATTCGTAATTTTGATACTGATAACTATAAGAAAAAGATAGGTATTCAATTCCAAGATTCATCATATCCTCAAGGTGTTACTGTTAAAAAAGTAATTAGTTTTATAGTTTCAATTTATAAATCAGGAATATCAAATGATGAATTAAAAGCTTTAATTAAAATTTTTGGTATTGAAGAAATTTATAATAAAAATGCTATGGATTTATCCGGCGGCCAACAACAAAGATTAAATCTTTTATTATCATTGATTCATAAACCTGAGTTTATTATTTTGGATGAATTATCATCAGGTCTTGATATAAAAATTAAATCAAGAATTAAAAGATTTATCAAAGAATATAGCAAAAAACATAACATTACAATATTAATCGTTTCTCATGATATGGATGAAATAGAATATTTAACTAATAGAATCATAGTTATGTATCTTGGCAAAGTTTATGTTGATGCTAGTAAAGAAGAAGTTATTGAAAAATACGGATCTATTCAAAATTGTATTGAGAAGTATATTTAATTATTTTAATTAATAATTTTTAAAATACTAATTTTTTAAATTTAAAATCTTATCTATTTTTATAGGAAAAAAAATGCATTTATCTAAAAATAAAATTTTTTTAAATAAAGATTTTATATATGGTTTTAAACCATTATTTAGTCTTATTAATCACTCTTTTTGAAGAAGTATTTTTGGTCCGTTTTTCGCCTTTTTCTTCCCACTTATTTTTATAATTATTCTAGGTATTTTACTAGGATATGATCAAATATTAGGCGGAGCACTTATTATTGGACCAATAGCTATTTCTGTTATTATACTACCTAATAGTATTTTTGAATTCAAGAAGTCATCCCTTTTAAAAAGAATAGGTTCAACACCAGTTAAACCATTATTTTTTCTAATAACTATAGGATTTTATTATGTAATAGTAATGATTATTTCACTAATTTGAAGCTTTATCTTTTCCTTAATAATGTTTTCCCAATATTGAGAAGTCGGAAGAGTAATAAGTGCAGCTACAGAAACAGCACCAGCAACCCTTGCTCCTTCATTCTCTAAAGTATTAAGTGTTATTAATTGAGGTGGTCTTATTTGAGGACACTTAATGTCTATTATGGTTGGCGTATCTATTGGTATCGTATTATCTTCTTTTGCTAAATCAAGTGTTATGGTTATTTCAATCGGAACAATGATTTTAATTTCAACAGAATTTTCAACAGGTCAAGTATTACCCCCAGCTATGGTTGTCGGTGTTGATGCCTTGTGAATTGGAGGATATTTTATTTCTCCTTTTAAATCATCAACAGCAATTATTTTAGAATCATGAAATGGTTCAGCAACAGTTAATGACCTTTTTCAAGTTGAATTTTTTACATCAAATCCCTTTGATTTAAATACCCCTTGAATTTATTTTAGTTCATCATCAATTCCAAAAGAAGTTCAAATATTAAGTAGTGAAGAAAAATGATTAAATATGTTTTTGCCTTTTATTTGATTTATTTCAGCAATGTTTGTTTCTGTAAAGAGATTTAAATGATCAACAAGAGCATAAATTAACTTTAAAAGATAATATTTTATCCTTAATGATAAATTTAATATATTTTTCAGTTAAGTTTTTTTGATAAAAGTAGTTAGTTCTGAACTTATAAGAATAAAAAAATACTTATAACTAAATTTTACTTATAATAGTAATAAACTTATTTAAATATAAAAAATCAAAATATTAAACTAATACTTTGATTTTTTATATTTAAAAATAAAAGATAAATTAAAAATATTCTATATTAAAGAATTCATGACAAAAGTACTATGAATTATCAAATAACAATCAATAAAGACTACATCTCTTATATTATTTTTAATCCATTACTTCAAATTAGTATATTTTCAAATACCAACATTAAAGATTGAATTAAGAATTATAAATTCAGTAAACATAGTGAACATATAATAAGAGAACAATAACATTACAATATGAATGAATTGAATATTTAGTAGTAAAGAAAATCATAGTTACATATCTTGGTAAAGTTTATAGTAACTTGAAATAATGAGTTAAAGAAAGGAGAATAGATAAAATTATGACTAAAAATCTAGTTTTAAACACTAATCAAATAAAAATATTGAAAATATTTTTATTTATTTTATTTATAACAATAAACATATTTGTTTCTTTATATTCTATATCACATAATAGTTGAATATGAGAAACAGATAATATCCAACAAATAATATTTGGAACAACTTCAGGTTTTGTTTCATTTTCTGGTATTGTTGCAGTATTAAAAATAAACCATAATAAAAAAAGTGGGTATTGATGAGGTATATTGAATTCTATTGCCTTTGGGATATTTTCATTATCCATAAATTTAACAGGTGATTTAATAGTAAATATAATTTATATTTTTCTAATTATATTTATGTTATTGAAAAATAAAAATAATACCAATATTCAAGAAAGAAGATTAGAAAAGAAATCAATTACGATCCTTTCATTAATTTTGATTGTCACTTTTTTATTATTTTTCTTTTTAATACCTGAATTAAATTGAGCACTATCTAATGCTTTAAATCTTCCAAATTTTATATATGGATCAAATTTTACTTATTATTGAGCTGGTAGAACAATTGACTCTTTAATGAATTCTATTTCAATAATTGCATTCATTACTATGGTTAGTGGTTATCAAAAAACATGATATATATGAATATCAAAAAATATTCTTGCAGTTATTTTTTTCTCTGGAATTGGAGTACTTAATATTTCGATATTAATAATGAATATTTTATTTTTTATCCTATCTATTTATAATTTAAGAACAAGAATTAAAACAATGAAAATAGCAATAATAGGTCCAGAAAATATTGGTAAAACAATGGTTATGAAATATTTAGAACAAGATTTAAAAGAATTTGAATTCATTTATGGAAAACAAAACATAATAAACGAAGATTTTCAAGGATTTACAGAATATATGAAATCTAATCCCTTTGAAACACAAAATGATCTCTTTGCATATAGAAAAGAACAAATTAAAAAATTGAATAATTTTCAAAATGGAATAATTGATGGGCATTTAATTGATGATTTCATATTATCTAAAACTTATATTGAAGTTAATAATTTGACAGAAGAACAATCAAGTTCTTGAAAAAAAATTGAAAAGAAATATTTTAATTTTTTAAATTCAACACCTAAATTAGATTATGTGTTTTTATTAGATGCTAGTAGTGAAGAAATAAATAAAAGAAGAGAATGTTCTCAAGATGAAAAAATGAGAGAATTTGAAACAGATAACCAAGCCTTCTTTGAAAAATTGAATGAAAAATATAAAAGTTTAGATTTTATTTCATCTATTTCTAAATATTCAAAGAAATATATTATTTTAGAAAATAATGATTCAAAAGAAAAATATGAAAAGATAAAACAGATAATTTCAGAAAATATGTAAGTTATAAAGCTGTTATCAATATATTTAATTTCTGAATTATTACCTATAATATTAAAATAATTGTATTTAATTTCTATAAAAGTGTATAGTTTTTCTATAAAAGTGTATAGTTTTTTTAAAAAAGTGTATATTTTTCTAAAAATAAAAGAAAGAGCTTTTTAATGAAATATACAAAACAAATAGAAGAGTGAATAAAAAGTCTAGAAATAAATCAATTCAATAAATTTATTGAATTATTTTCATTAGAATTTTCCAAAAATGATATTGATTTAATTCAAAAAGTTTATTCTAGTAAAAACATGACATTTGTAACTCAAGATATAACAAAATCAACAAAAATAATGGAAAATTTTTATTCTGAAGAAACTGATAAAATTTTTTTTATCATAAATTCAAATGAAATTTTAAAAAAGATAGGTGGCCTAAAGATCATTGTATCAGGCCCAACAGGAACAGGTAAAACAACTTTGATAAATGAAATTATCAATAAAAGTAAAATACCATTTATAGATATTAATTTTATAAATTTAATTTCTTCTAAAATGGGACAAACTCAAATAAATTTACTTAATTTAGCTTCTGAAATTAATGAAAAAAATGAAAAAACAATTTTATTTATTGATGAAATAGATTCTATTATTACAAATAGAAAAACTTCAGACTTAGGAGAACACTCTAGAATAGTTGCTACATTTTTGAAATTTTTAGATAATTTAAGTAGCAATATTATTTTATTTATGGCAACGAATTATCTTGATATTATTGATTCAGCTATTTTAAGAAGATGTCAAGTTAACATAAAAACATCTTCCTTTAAAATTGAAAAATTTATTGAAATAATTAAAAAAGAAGAGTTTAATATCACAACGCAAAAATCTAATTTTTATATTAATAATATAATTGAAGAAAAAAATCAATTTACCTTTTCAGATGTAAAATATTTTCTTGATGAATGTTATTTAGAACAAAAAATGAATAAAAAAAATAAAATTGGTTGAGAATTTATTTATAAAAAATTCAAAAATAAATTTGAAATTAATTATAGTGGTCTATCTTTTAGAGATAAAGAAAAATTAGGAGTTGTTTAATTTAATGAATAATAGTATTTCTAAAAAAAATTACAGAATAAAAAATGAATCAATTTTTAAAATTAAGAATGATGGTGGTGGAGCTAATGCTTGAAATGATAAATATATCAATGCAAAAAATATAATTGATCAATTAAATGCAAATATTAATGATTTTTTTATTAATATAGATCAAATTTATATTTTTAACATTATTTATGAATCTTCTTGCTTACCATCTAAAACAAATAGAATAGATTTTAGAAGAGAAATAAAATCAAAAGAATATATTCCGTTGAAGGACATCTCTTTTGATATTGAAAACGATGTTGAGAATTGTTGTTTGACATATGAAATAGAAAAAAAAGAGTTTGAAGAATTTATTAGTCTAGTTGAATCATTATCTTTTTTAGAAATTACTGAAGAAAAGTGAAATATAAATAAAGGATATATCGGATTTATTAATACATCTCAAAAAGATTTAATAAAAAAATTATCTATAATAAAGAATATTGAGAAACCTGCTAATTTTAGGTTTGATAAGGAAGATATTCCTTCAAAAATTTATGTTGAATTTATTCCATTAAGTATCAATTTAAAAGAATTTATTTTTGATAAAGCAGGAGTAGAGATTAATTTAAATTCTATAAATAAAACAAAGTTTATTGCTTTTGTTTCTCATGCTGAATTAAAACAAATAAATATACACATTCCTTGAATTATTAAAGATGTATATCAAGAAAATAAAATGCTTTTTTATAATCCTTATAATGATATACTAACTAAAGAAATTATATTTAATAAAGAATTAGAGGAAATCATTAATAAAAAAAAGGATTTTAAATTAACTAACATTAAGAATACTACTATTGGTGTTATTGATACTGCAGGTAACATGCCTGACTCTCTTAATTCTTGTTTTATAATGGAATCACATAAATTAGATGGAGGAATTTCAGATTTCAATCATGGTTCGATTGTTAGTTCCTTAATTATAGCGAATGATGAATTAGGTAATTCTAAGGATTTTTTAGGTAATTATAAAGTTAAATTATTTGAATTATTATCGAAAGCAAATGAAGAAAGTCCGGCTTCTGTCTCATATGAACATTTAGTAGAAAAAATTAATCTTATTATTAAAAATAACTATAAAAATATAAAAATATGAAATTTATCTTTAGGGTTCCAAAAAAAAATTAATGATTTTAAGGTTTCTCCCTTAGCTTCTTTTTTAGATTATTTATCAAATGAATATGATGTTTTATTTATTGTAGCATCAGGTAATAATGGGAATGACGGAATATGTTCTCCTTCAGATGCATTTAATGTAATATCTGTAGGTTCAGTAACTAAAGATAAAAATAATCATATCAAAAAATCTTCCTATTCTTCTATAGGAACAACTATTTTGTATGTTAAACCTGAAGTTTCTCATTTTGGTGGTATTTATAATTATGATGGTAATAAATTACTAGCATATAATGGAAAAAAAATTGTATGTAATATAGAAGGAACATCATTTGCTGCTCCTAAGGTTTGTAGAATGGCTGCATTTTTGTTAGAAAAAGGATTATCTATTCTTGAAATTAAAGCTCATATTATTAATACTAGCCTAAGTGAAGAATTTGAAGAAAAATCTTCCTTATTTGGTTATTTAATAGAACCAGAATTTAATAACAATTATCTAACAATAAAAACTGAAATAAATGATAAAGATCCTAGAATGATAGAAATTGATTTCGAAGGTGTTGAAAATGTTTCAATATCAATATCTAATAATGCAATTCCAATAAATAAAATTAGTGACGAATATTCAATTGATGATTTTTCCTTTCTTATTAAGAAAAGAAAGAAAAATGAAGAAAATATTAATTCATTTTTAGGATTAAAAGATAACAATATAGAAAATGTTAAATTTGATAAAAAAAATATGAATAAATTTAAAAGTGAAAAAGAATTGAGAATAAACGATAGTAAATATTTTACAAGTAAAAAAGAAAAAATATTATTTAAAGAAGAATTTGACCCTGATTATAATTATTATTTATTTATTAAAAGACTATCTTTATATTCGTTTCCTGATTCAAATGTATTATCAAACGCTTTAAGTATAGGTATATCTATTATTTTTAACGGTTCAAATTTAAATTTTGAAAAGTTTATAGAAAAAAACTCAAATATTATTCAAGAAATAGAAGTAGATATAGATATAGAAACTTAAATTAAGAAAATAATAAAAAGAGAATAACTTTCTGATAAATATTTAAAAATAATTCTTTTATTTCTTTCTTTGTACATATAATTAATTATTATGAATTCAAAAATCGAAAAAAAATATTTTCAAGTAGTAAATGAAGAATGAAAAGAAATAATCTTAAAAATTTTTAATAGAAATAATCTAAAAATCTTAGAAGATTTAGAAATAGAATATAAAAATAATTCTATCTATCCTAATGAGAAAGATATCTTTAAGTGTTTCTCATTTTTTAAACCATCAGAAACATTAGTAGTGTTTGTAGGACAGGACCCTTATCATCAAAAAAACATTGCTGATGGACTTTGTTTTTCAACAAGTGACACTAATAAGACACCTAGTTCTTTACAAAATATTTTTAAAGAACTTTATAATGATTTAGGTATTAATAGAAAAAATAATGATTTATCAAATTGAGCTAGACAAGGAGTCTTACTTTTAAATTCAGTTTTAAGTGTTAGAGAAAATGAAGCTCTTTCACATCATCATTTAAATTGAGAGATTTTTACTAATTCTATTATTGAATATTTAAGTTCAAATTATCCTGAGATTATTTTTGTTTTTTTTGGTAAAAAAGCTCAAATCAAAAATATTTATGTAAAAAAACAAGATAATATTCTTAATTTAGTACATCCTTCTGGTCTTTCGGCTTATCGTGGTTTTATTGGTAATAAAATGTTTAGTCAAATCAATAAAAAATTAGATTACAAAAATAAAATTATTTGATAGTTATAAACATAACTAAAATAAATAAGAAAACATCTATATAATATATCTAATATTTTAGATATAGAGAGGTTTAATTAATAATAATGAAAGTATATATAAATTGTTTTTCTACTGCAAAAAATTTCAATAATGTCTATAATGATTTTCTTGAAAAAGCAAATAATTTGAAATCTTTAAAAGTAGAAACTTATCCATTTAAAGTTGATAATAATCAAGTTTGATTTGAGTTTGATAATCATATAAAATTACTTCGAACAATTAAATTTTTTGATGACTTAATTGATCTTGAATTAAGAAAATTTAATGAAATTTTTTCTATGACAATAACAGTAAGCACTTCCTTTATTAATAAAAAATACATGCACCGAGGAGTTTTATTTTTACTTCCAAATAAAGATTGAGAAAAAATAAAAAATTCATCAATTATTAAGAGTTATGAAATAACTAACAATGGAATTGTTTTTAAATTTTTATTTTATTCTAAAATAAAATATACTGAAATTGTTGATTTGGAAAGTAAAATTATGGATTTTCAAATTATGATTGCAAAAGAAGATAAACTTAATAAAGAATTCACAATAGTTGGTAATATTCGTAATCTAAATTTTAATGATAATGTCTCAGTTAGAATTCATTATCAATGTGAAACATCAGAAATATTCGGTTCTAAACATTGCGATTGTAAGGAACAATTAGACACTTTTTTAGAGCTTATGCAAAAAAATGATAATTCCATTCTTATTTATTGTCATGAAGAAGGTAGAGGATTAGGTTTATTTAATAAAATTAATTCTTATTATTTAACTGCTAGAGAAAAACTCGATACACATGATGCAATGTTGAAAATTGCAGAGAAAACAGAAAATAGAATGTTTGAAATACCAGCAGATATTCTATTTGATTTAGAAATAAAAAAAATAGAACTATGAACTAATAATCCTTTGAAAATAGAACCAATTGAAGCTCGAGGAATTAAAGTTTTTAGAAAAAAAATATGAAGTGAGAATTTATCAAGCAATGCTAATAAATATGTGTTGGATAAAAAACTTAGAATGGGTCATATCGATGATTAATATTTTAATAAATCTATCTGGTAAAAGTTATGATATATATAATGAACATATAAAAATAAATCCCCAAGATGTTGATAAAAAATTTCATGTTTATAGTCCATATGAAATCACTAAAAATGAAAATGTTAAATTAATTAAAACTCCCATGAATAATTGTCTAGCGACTCTTATGAATAATATTTTTTGAATTATTAATATGTATTTTCATGAGAATAAAAATGAAGTAGAAGTTGAAAAATTTTGAATTTATCATAATCAAGAAACTCTTAATAATTGAAAAATAGATGAAATAAATAAAGATGAATTAAATATTAAATTACGAAATGATTGATTATCTTTTAATGACAAAAAATTACTAGAAATTCCAACAAGTAGTTTTTATAAAAAAAATACTTTATTTAAGCAAGATTTATTTTTAGAAGTATGATTTTATTTATTACAAGAAATTTTAGATTTAGATTTTGATAATAAAATTAAAGATGAATTTAATAAAATAGATAAAAATGATGAAAAAGAAACGAAAATAAAAAAAATTATTGAAAACAAGAAAAAAAATAATTTATATATTAACGAAGGTAATGAAGGCATTTTATTTTATAAAGATTCAACTAAAGAAGAAATAGTTAAGAAAATCAATAATATAAGAGTTCTTGAAGAGAATCCCACTAATAATATAGGTAAATTATATAAATTCCATGAAGTTCAATATTACCAAGAAGGTGTAAAAGATTTTTATGATAAAAAAACATTATTAATTGAATATAAAAAAAATACAGATTCAATTGAATATAAATATAAAAATATTATTTTACCAACAAGTTCAATTAATTTTCCACAAGCTGCTAGATTAGCAATTAATCAAAGAGAAAAAAATATTTTTATTGATGATAATAAATTAATTAATTATGGAAAAATCAGAAAAATTATTTTAAATATAGAAAATATAGATGAAAATATTGAAATATTTGAACTTATTTATAATGATTTTGGATGTGCCTTTATAAAAACAGAAAGCAATGAGTTTCAAAGAGAGTTGCTTAGAGATATTTATTATTTAGTAAAAAATTACGGAAGAGTTGATTGCAGAGAAATTATTCGTTCTAAAAGATATATTCCACTTGACAAATTAATAGCTAAAAAACCTCGATTAAAATCTTTTATTGATTTTGTTGAAAAAGGATATGAAGAATGTTTACCGATGCCTTGTCATGATCTAGAAGCAAGAAAAAATCTTAAAAATTATGATTCTGTAGCTACATGCAATGGAAGATCTACTATGAGAAGAATAATGAAAAAATCAAAAGATCAATTATTTTGTTATGATCAAAAATTAAATGAAGTTTTCAAATGTAATCATAATTATATTCCTCCAGGATTTAAAGAAGAAGCAATAAAAATTAAAGAACTATCAAAAAATTTAGAGTTAATTGAAGGTGCTAAAAAATGAATAAGAGAATAGTTGCCCTTATTGTAACTGCAGGGAACAGACCATTAGAGAAATCAATTAATTCAATTTTAGAACAAACTAAAAAAGTTGATCATATTTTTATAGCTTCAGAAAAAGAAATAAATACAGATTACCAAGTACTTTTAAATCCTTATAAAAAAGGATTAGCTAGAAATAATAATCAAGCTTTAATAAAAATAAAAGAAATTTTTCAAAATGAAAATATATTTATAGCAACACTTGATGATGATGATACATGAAATAAAGATTATATTTATCAAGCAAATAATTTAATCAATGAAGGGTATAACTTTATAACAGGTTGAGTAGAAGTTTATAATCAAAACAAAAAAAAGGATGAATGAATTTTTCAAAAAGAAGAAATCAATATAAATAATTTTTTATTAAGAAATATCGGTATGTTAGGTTCTAATAAAATATTTAATTTAGACATAGCTCTTGAATCAGGGGGAATGGGAAAATCAATTAATAGATCAACAGATCGCTTTTTTAATATTTCATTATTAATGCATCCAGAGACAAAAGTTGGAATTATCAATGATTTTGTAATGAAATATAATAAAGATAGTAATAGAGATCGTATTACAAATGATTTAAGTATGGAAAATGATTTAAAAAACTTTTATAGACACTTTGATGCTTTAATTAGTGATGATGATGTTTTAAAAATTAATGAACGTCATGAAAAAATACATGGAATTAAAGGAGCAATTTCATGAAGATAATTCTTGCTACTACAATAATGGATAACGAATCTCCTGATTTTTTTCTAGAAAACATTAATAAAATCAAAAAATGAGGTTATGACATTTTAAGTATAGTTAATACACCACATAAAATAAAAGTTGATATTTCTTTCAACAAAATTGGTGACATGAAATCATCAAGAGAAGAATTACTTAAGGAATGTCATAAACATGAAGGAGATATTTACTTTATATTAGATGCTGATATTCTTTTTGATAATGATAATTTTTTTGAAAAAGTTTTATCTTATAAAAAAGAATATGATTTTATTTCTTTATATTATAAAGGAGATCCTCCAATCCCTATTTTTTATACACTTGCATCATCTTTAAATGATTTTTTAAATTATAAAAAAAATATTTTTTCAAAAACTCAAAGTTTTTATTTCGATGATTCCGATTTTAATAATTCAACATATTCAGCTTTTAATAGAGAAAATAATTATAAAGAACTTTCAAATATTTTAATAGGAAAAAGTTTTGCAAGAGATATTGAAGAATTTACTAGAAACATTGATAAAAAAAGTACAACAACAGGTGGAGCCACCATTTATTTTGAAAAAGAGTTGTTGCTACCGTCTTTTGATTGAGAAAAATATAAAGATAAATCATTGATTTGATACGATTCTTTTAGAACAAACATGCTTAAAAAAGAGTTTTCTTTTGCAAGAGTTCCTATATTTGTAAATCATATTCGTAATAATGAGACAATTAAACTCTCTTGAGATTCAGTTATTAGTTACATAAATGGTTTAAATTTATATAAATTTAAAACAGATTCCAATTGGAACCAAGATGCTATTATTAGCCACACAAAAGAATTATTTTTTTATATTAAAGGATTAATTAAAAAAATAGAATTATTAAAAATTAGTGATGATGAAGAGAAAATAATTATTAAAATAAAAGAATTCATAAATATCAATATATTTGAATTATTAAAAGAGGAGTGTGTTATATGAAAATAGGAATAGTAGGATTTGGACATGTAGGAAAGTTGATGAAAAAAACCTTTCCAGAATCATTAATTTTTGATCCTTTTTTAAAAATAGGGTCAAAAGAAGAAATAAATATATGCGAAGTAGCTTTTATTTGTGTTCCAACAGATATGTTAGAGAACGGAGATTGTGATACAAGTATTGTTGAAGAATGTATTAATTGAATTAATAGTGAGTTAATTATTATTCGTTCAACAGTTCCAGTAGGATTTACTGATAAAATGGTTGAAAAATACAAAAAAAGAATTGTTTTTCAACCAGAATATTATGGCGAAACTCAAGATCATCCTTTTAATAATCCAATTAGAGATTGATTATCTTTTGGTGGTGAATCATCAAGTGTAGATATAGCTATCAAAGCATATCAATTAATTACTAATTCAGAAGTTAAATTTTTTCAATCTAATGCAATTGATGTTGAAATGGCAAAATACATGGAAAATAGTTTTCTTGCAACAAAAGTTACTTTTGTTAATGAAATGTTTGATATTTCACAAGCTCTTGGAGTTGATTTTAATAAAGCTAGAGAAATTTGACTAGCGGACCCTAGAATTGGAAGAAGTCATACTTTTGTTTATGAAGATAAAAGAGGTTTTTCAGGAAAGTGCTTACCAAAAGATGTTTCATCAATTAAAAATCAAGCAAAAAATGCTAAAGTAAACACACTTTTATTAGATGTAATCGTAGAAAAGAATAATTTTTTTTTAAATAAGAATTCTAAGAATTAGCATTAATAGCGACATTGAATAATTTTTTAAAATCAATTTTAGACATTGTATTTAAATTAGTAGAAGAAAAATCTTTATGAGAAAATGCTGAATAAATACCTTCTTTTTTATATACATTTTCAAAAAAAGATATTATTTTATTTAAATTCTCTCTATTAAATTGTCTAACTTCTCGTGGTATTATATTATTAGATATTTCTTGTTCAACTACATTATTTAATAGTTTATTCATTAAATCACTATTTTCTTCACATAAGTATTGAATAATAGATAAAATAATAATAACTTTTACATCATCTTCCGGATCTTCAATTTTTTGATTAGTAATAATTATTTCTATATTTTTTAATATTGAAATAACACGTTCTTGATTTCTAAATGTTTGATTCTTCAAATTATTAAAAATATTTTGATAGGTCTTTCTACCAGTTCTTTTCGTAATTCAAGATAGCTCATATCTATTCAATAAGTACGTAGTTTTATCCACTTCTTCTAAATTATGAACATAGTCAATAATTTTAGATAAATAAGTTTCATTAGCATCATTATCTTCTAATAGATTGTAGTATTTAACAATAGAATGATTAATATTCTTTAAATCTAACATATAAATAATTACAACATTTTCAATATTGAATAAATGCTTTGTAATTTCAATTAATTTAATGACAAAATTAGTATTACATCTATCTAAATCATCAATAAAAATATAAACATTGCCATCTTTTTCTTCTATATTTTTTTGAATTCTCTTTTTTAAATCAATAAAATTTAAATAACTTTTAGTAGAATCTTTTTCTTTATTTTTTTTTGAGTCAACAATAGCTTTTTTAGAACCTTCATAAAAAAGTTTAAAAAATTTATTTTGATTAATTATTTCTTTAGAAAATCCCTTTAAAAAATTCTTTATTTGATCACTTATCTTTTCAATTATTTTATTTTGATCTTTATTCTTAATAAGAATATCTAAAATCATTTCAGTAGGGTCATCTAAAAAATCATAATCCCAAGCACTAATAGTTATAATGTCATCTAATTTAATTTCTTTATCTTCAGTCTTTGTTAATTGTTCTTTTATTTGTTCTAAAAAAGTAGTTTTGCCATCACCTCATCGCCCGTTTATAACAATATTAGATGAAAGAATTTCATGATTTAATTTAGGTTTACTCTTCATTTTTTTAATAAAGTTCTTAACTTCTATATCACGTTCTTTTCTATCTATGTTTTTAGTATCTTGGTTCATTATTAGTTCCTATATATTTTTCATTATTTCTGCTATCAAACCTACAATTAAAGCATTTCCCATAACAAAATATCTTGATCTAAAAGGGATTCCTTCAGTTCAATTATCAGGGAATCCATTTAGTCTCTCACATTCAATAGGTGATAAAAATCTATTCTTATTTTTTTTGTATTCAATAATATGTGTAGATCTATTAAGGCTACCTTCACTTGTTAATAGTGTTCTTGCAGGCTTTTGCAAAGAATCAAACAAACTCATATTACCTTCTGTGTAATAATAATGAGTGCCATCTGTTTTTTTTCTTTCTATTTTTTTATATTCCTTATAATATTTCATTTTTGCTAATTGGTCTTCAGTTAAAATCAAAACATCATTTTCTTTTTCAGAAGTTAATATATCTCCTAATGTTGACTTTTTACCATCGTATTTATTTGAATATTTAGAACTAAAAATAGACCCATTATTCATTTCACCATATTCTAAAAATTTACCATCGTTATAATTATCTGATAGTTCTTGTAAATCATTAAATTTACTAATATCATGTTCTATTTTTTGGTTTATAAGTTCAAAATCAAATGTATTAAAAAATATATTTTTTTTTTTAATGCTCTTTTTATAACCGAAAATTAAAATACGACTTCTTCTTTGAGGGAATCCAAAGTCAGAAGCATTATTAACCATTCACTCCACATTATAACCATTATCATTAAAACATTTTAGTATGATTGCAAAATCTCTTCCTCTTTGATTTACTGGTGATTTTAAAAGACGATCAACATTTTCTAATAAAACAAATTTAGGTTTCTTATTCTTTAAAATTCAATTTATATCTCATCATAAAACACCTTTTTTTCCTTCAATTCCTCTAGCTTTTGTAGTAGCTACAGAATAATCTTGGCAAGGAAAACCCCCAACTAAAAGATCAAATTTAGCTGGTATTTTTTCTTTTGCAATTGAAATATCTTCATTAATATGTTTATCAGATGTTCCAAAGTTTTTTTCATAACAATTAAAAGCATGTTGTATTTTTTTTCCAGGTTCTCATTGATTAGATCAAATAAAATCAAAGTCTTTACCACTTCTTTCAGCGGCTAATCTAAAACCACCAACACCAGCAAATAATTCAACGACCTTTATTGCTTTTGTCACGTAAAACCTCTTCTTGTTTAAGTTATTATATTATATAAAGTATTAAGAGATTACTACAAGAAAGAATAAATAAAATGCAATTTAATTCAATAGAAGAAATTCTTGCAAAATGTGAAAAAATAAAAGGTAAAAAATTTTTCGAAATTTTTTCTTATGATTTCAATAATAATGAAACCAAAGATAAAGGATTAATTGGAAACTTGATTCAAAAAGAAGTTTTTGGAATTGAAATAAATAATAAATCAGCTCCTGATTTTGAGAACCTGGGTATTGAACTAAAAGTAACAGCTGTTATAAAAAAAAGAAAAGATAATGAAGGTCGAGAATATAGAATAAAAGAGAGAGTTTCATTATCTATGATTAACTATCAAAAAATAATAGAAGAAATAAATTTTTATAAATCACATCTTTTTGAAAAAATACAAAAGACACTTTATATTTTCTATTCTTATGATAATGATAAACCAAAGCGAGATTGAAAAATAATTGATTTCAAATATAAAGATTTAGAAAATGATAGTAATATACAAGAAATTATTGATGATTATGAGCTTATTTGTCAAAATATATTATCTGGTGAAGCTCATAATTTAAGTGAAAGTTTAACCAAAAAATTAGGTGCATGTACTAAAGGAGATGGAAAAAGAGAAGTAGTTCAACCTAATTCTCCAATTTTAGCTAAACGAAGAGCTTTTTCCTGAAAAATACCTTATTTATCTGAAGTTTTTTATTCTGAGCAAATTATTGAAAAAGAAAAAATTGACACAATATCTTTTATAAAAGAAAAAATAAAACCATTTATTAATTCCTCTATTGAAGAAATATATAAAAAGCTAGATATAAGAATTCCTAATTCTAAAAATATTAAACATAATTTAATAAAAAAAATTTTAAATATTGATGATTATTCAGAAATTCCAAATATTAAAAAAAATTTTTTTCGTATTAAAAATATTGAATTTAAAAATAATCATAAAATTAAAGAACAAATAGGGTTAGAAAATGTTAATTCTGAAGATTTTATAAAAAATATAGAATTTGAAGAAACAGATTTATACTTCTTCTTAAGTGCATTTAGATTTCTCTTTATTGTATGAGAAAAAATAGATAACAGAATAATTTTGGCAGGTCTAGAAACTTTTAATTTTTCAAAAGAAATTTTAGAAAATGCTGAGTTTGTATATAATGATACTAAAAATAAATTTTTAAACGGAATTCATATATATGAAAAAAATAATAAAAATTATAATAATTTAATTTCAAAAAAAGAGAATAAGAGTTTACATATTAGACCACATGGTAGAAATAGAGAAGACACTATGAAAACTCCATTTGGTCAAATAATAACAAAACAACAATATTGATTGAACAGCGAAGAAGTAGAAAAAGAATTAAGAAAATAAATTAAATTTAATCAATTTTATTTTCTTAATTCTTCAAGATATTTACTTAAATAATTAATTTCTTTATCATTTTTAATGAATCATTCATTAATAGTATCCTTTGTATATTTTTTTGAAAAATCTTTCTTTTGAATATTTAAATAATCTAGAATAGAATGAATTGTTCATCCATCAAAATTCATACCAAAATGCTTCATTTCGATATTTTTTAGAGTATTTCCTTCAACTGCATAATCATATAAAATATTTTTTATTTCTTCATATCCTATTTTTTCTATTTTTAAAAAATGAGATTTATTTTTCATTATCTTATCATTATTTTCAGTTATTAAATTTGAATCTAAAATTAAGTTTTTTGTTTTAGTATCTATCTTATTATAGAATTCTTCACTAACATTTTCATATTTCGAGAAATTTCATATATTTTGAGTTATTGAATATAAATACTTAGATCTTTTTTCAATTTCTTCTAAATTTCATTCATTCTTTTCTTTAAAGTAATTATTGAATTTTCATTCTTCTTTTTCAAACATTAATTTTTTCTTTTCTTCAAATGGTTTATTTGAATATGAAGAATTGAAAGATTTATGAGTTAGTGTTAAATTACCAATAGTTCCTTTTTTTTCTATAACAAGTTCATTTGGTTCATTATATCCAGCTTCTCTTCATTGATCTAATGTTTGAGGTAAAATATGTTCAATAGTAAAATCATCAAAGTTAAATGTAACTTTATTTTGGAATGTTCCAATTCTAATTAAAATAGATTTACAAAATTTTGCTGTTAAATACAAGTTATGAGTTATAAAACCACTTTTGAATTCTTCATTAGTTGGAGCTCTATATGTTACATCTTTATCATTATTTTTATTTGCAAAATAAAATATTAAATAATAAAGTTTTTGAGAGTAAGACATATCATTAGATAGTTTTTCTACTAATTTTACAAGTGATGGAATATATCTAGTTATATTTTTATCTAAAAATCCAAAAAATTCTCTTCTAATTTTATAGTTTTCTAGAATTAAAAGACAATTATTAATTTCATTTTCCTGTTCTTCAGTAAATTGGATTTTGTTACCAACTATTTCACAATTTTTATCAAATATATCAATTAATATAGTTAAGAAAGTTTTTTCTGATTCCATTAAAATATTCATAGAATCTTTATATTTTTTCTTTGATCAATCTTTATTAATAAGAAATTTATATATTAATCCATATTTATATAATTCATTAAAAGCTAAATCTGAATTTAAATTAGAATAAAATGCTCATTCAAAATCAGCATCAAAAAAATTAACAAAAAAGTTATAAATTTTTTCAACATCACTATTTACTAAAATACCAGTTTTAAATGAAATAAAATGTCTAATTCAATCATTTTTTTGATTGTCACTTTTTAAACAACTAGATATATCATCTCAAAGAAGTAATTTATTATCAATATAGTTTTCTAATTTATCTAATTCAACTATATTATGGAAACCAGAAAAAAGATAATTCTTAACAAGATCAAAGGCAGATAATTTTTTTCCTGTTGAATTAATTTGAGCAAATAAAATATGCTCATCAACATCTTCTTCTACAATTACTTCTGAAACAATTACTTTTTTAAATTGAAGATAAAAATTGTCTAATCGTCCTTCATATATTTTTAAAAATTTTCTAATTTCACAATAATTAATTCAATAGTTACTTTCTTGTTCTTCTTCTGTAAGATTATGAAGTTCATTTTTCATTATTTTTTCTACAATTTTAGAATTTTTTAAATTAGAAGATTGATATTTAAAGAACTCAACATTCTTTTTTATTTCAAAAAGATTTTCTTTTGATATTTTATTTTCAAACTCTGTTAAAACTTTAACAATTAACCATAAAGTTGTCATTCTTTGTTGACCATCAATAACTATTTTTGAATTTAATTTAGCTTTAAAAACTAATGATCCCATATAATAATTTTTAGTTTTGCTCTCAAAAATATCATTTAATAATTTATTTACATCATGCTTATTTCAAGTATATTCTCTTTGATAAAAAGGAATAAGTAAATTACTAGCATTTCTTTGTATTTCTTCTATAGTTCTCTTTGATATATCCATATTTATTTTTTATTATTATCTTTCAATTATTATTCAGTATAACAGAAGGAATTTTAATTATTTATTATTTAATGTTAAATTGTATTTAGTGAAATTAAATTCATTCCTAAATTAAATGTAAAAGGAAATAAGTAAATATGAAAGTAAGTGAAACAACAATAGCTGATCTATTAAATGGAAAAAAACATTATGTAGTGCCTATTTTTCAAAGAATTTATTCTTGAAAAATTGAGAATTGTAAACAATTTTTTATCGATATTAAAAAATTAATAGATGGTAATGTAAAGAATCAAGAACATTTTATAGGATCAATAGTAGAAATTACTCATAAGAAAAATTCAGGTACTTTATCTGCTCATTCAATTATAGATGGACAACAAAGATTTACAACATGCACATTATTTATTCTTGCATTAATAGATCATTTTAAAGAATCAAATCTAATTAATTTAGATGAAATAAAAGAATCATATTTGATTAACAGACATAAAGAAAATGAAGAGAAATATAAATTATTATTAATTGAAGAAGACATGGTTGTATTAAAAAAAATAATTAATAATGAAAAAACAAATAGTGATGATGAAAAGTCTAGCATTTTTAGAAATTTTGATTTTTTTAGAAAACAAATTGCTTTAGAAAATTATTCACTTCAAGAATTTATTGATACTATGGATAAATTGAGAGTTGCCCTAATTACTTTAGATCCTGAAATTGATAATCAACAACTTATATTTGAATCAATAAATTCAACGGGGTTATCATTATCTCAAGGTGATTTAATTAAAAATTATATATTAATGGATTTTTTACCAAATGAACAAATAAATATTTATAAAAAATATTGAAAAGAGATGGAAAAAAAATTAATACAATCTAATCAATTAGATGTTTTTTTTAAGCATTATTTAACAATAAAAACAAAAACAATTCCGTATGAAAATAATATATACAATGAATTTAAAATTTTCAAAAATAATTCTTCTGAATCTACTTATGAAATTGTACAAAATATTTACAAATATTTTATTATCTTTGAAAAAATAATAACTAACACTTTTGAGAGTAATAAAATTAGTAAATCTATAAAAAATCTTAAATCACTAAAAATAACTGTTGTCACACCTTTAATTATTGAATTACTTAATAAATATGATGAGAAAGCATTATCTTTAGACGATTTAGATTACTTAATTAATGTTTTTACTTCTTATATTGTTAGAAGAGCATTTATAGGCCTTGTTACCGGACCTCTAAATAAAGTTTTTGTAAATTTAATTCTTAAATTAGATAATGAAAATATAAAAGAAGTAATTTGCGCAACTTTATTAAATTTTGAAAATACTCAAAAATTTCCGACTAATAAAGAATTTGAAATACACTTTAAAGAACAAAATTTTTATAATATGAAAATTAAGAATAGTATTTTAGAAATGATTGAAAATTTCGAGAATAAAACACCTCTTATTTTAGATAATTATACAGTGGAGCATATAATGCCGCAAGGTGAAAACATACCTAAAATATGAAAAGAAATGTTAGGCGAAAACTGAAAAGATATATTCGATAAATATGTTCAAACTATTGGTAATATCACTTTAACTCTTTATAACTCTGAATTATCTAATAATTCATTTCAAAAAAAGAAAGATATGAACGGTGGTTTTAGAGAGTCTCAACTAAAACTAAATAAATTTGTGGTTAATAGTGATAATTGAGGAGAAGATGAAATAAAGCAAAGAGCAGATAAGCTATATAATTATTGTTAAAAAACATTACATTAGAATTGTTGAAAATGAAGATACAATTGGATCTTTTCTTTTTAATAAAGACTATATTTATTTTTATTTTAAAAATTGAGAAGAAATTATTGATGAGAATAAAATAATTATAGATGTTAGTAATATAGGGCATCTAAGCACTGGTAATGCAAGAATTAAAATTAATGATGAAACATTTATTGAATGTGAAAATATTATTGAACAAGTAATTGAAAAATATAGTGATTAAAATAAGTATAAAATATCAAATTATAAATACAGTATTATTGATAATAAATAAATATTTTTATAAAATAAGTGAAGAAAAAAGTAATAGCAAGTAAAATATATTTTATTTAATTTACCATATCTAGTAGTGTAATATTTTTATAGACTAATAGATTATTATTTTTAATCTTTAATATATAAATAATTAGTATAATTTTTATATATTTAGTTATTTTTAAAAGGTTAACAATGACAAAAAAAGAACAACTTATAAACGAAATTAAAAATTCTAAAAATAAATACTTTAATGAAGATCAAAAAATAATCGCAGTAGAAATTTTAAAAAATGCTCCAGAAGAAGAAGTTCAAGCATATGCACATTTCATATATGGGAAAAGAAAAACAGGGTTTGCATTTGATTATTCACCAGAAATTGCTCAAGGAAAATTAATAACTTTAAGAGAAGATAAAGACAAAAGAATAAATATAGATGACAAAATTGACAAAGATGAAAACAAGCTAATTATCGGAGACAATTATAATGCATTAAAATGTTTGCAAATCACTCATAAAGAAAAAATAGATATTATATATATCGACCCCCCCTATAATACAGAATCTATGGCTAAAGATGGAAATAGTTCTTGAAAAGAAAACTCTTCTAAAATACTTATGTATAAAAATAAGTTCGGGAGAGGGGGCTATTTAAATATGATGATGGACAGATTAACTATTGCAAAAGATTTGCTTGCAAATGATGGAGTTATTTTTGTAGCTATTGATGACGCTGAGCAGGCATATTTAAAGGTTCTTATGGATGATATATTTGGAGAAGAAAATTTTATTGCAAATATGCCAATTAGATCTCAACCAAATGGAAGAAAAATTAGAGGTGTTTCAAGAAGACATGAATACATTATTACTTATAGAAAATCAGATAGTAGAGAGGCTTTATATGAAAAAAATTTAAAAAGAAAAGCAGTTCCTTTTATCAGAGGCGGTGATAATTCACAAGCAATAGAAAGACCTCTTCGTTTTTTCCCTATTTTAGTTAATAATTTAAATAAATTAGAAATGATTTCAGATATAGATTACAAATCAATTTATAATAAAGAATCAAAACAATTTGATGAAAAAAAAATAATTGAAATTAATCAAAAATATTCAAAAAATTTCTTACTAATTTGACCAATGAATTCACATGATGAAAGAAGAGTTTGACAAAGAGAATTTAGTAGAACTAAAAAGGAAATTAATCAAGAAATATTTTTTGATATTGATAAAAAAAATATTTATTCGACTCAGGATGAGTTTCCCCTTTTAAGCACATGATTAGAAAGCTCTGAATATAGTTATTCTCATCATGGAGCAAGAATACTTAATGAAATAATACCAATAAAAAAAGATAATATTCTATATTTTAGATACCCAAAATCAGTTTCATCAATAAAGCATTTGTTAAAATCATTGAAATTTGAAAAACAAAATGTAATTATTTTAGATTTTTTTGCTGGTTCAGGTACAACTGGACAAGCAGTTATGGAACTTAATAGAGAAGATGGTGCTAATCGTAATTTTATATTATGCACAAATAATGAAAATAATATAGCAGATAATACAACTTATGAGAGATTGCATAGAATAATTAAAGGAAAAGGTACAAACGGAGAAGATGATTTCATTTGATTAGAAACAAATAAACCTTATAAAAACGAGAAATTAAGAGTAATAAATATCCATGATAGCATAAAAATATCAGTGGATGAAAACGTTGATGAAAAAATATATGATGATGCAAAAAATGGTTTAAAACTTTTGGATAGTGATTATAATAAAACAAAAATAAATTTATATTATGATCTTGCTGCATTAAATCCATTAGAAAATGATGATGATAAATTTTAATAATTTTATAAAATCTTAAAGAAAGATAATAGACATATGCAATTAACAACATCACAAAGAAAAATTGTAAAAAAATTAATAGATGCATTTGATAATAGAGAAAAATCTGATTTTGTTTCATTCAAAGCGCCAACAGGAGCTGGAAAAACATTTATGGCTTCAGAATTTATATCTAAAGTTTTTACAAAAGAACTGGGAAATAACAAAAAAACAATTTTTATTGTTGCAACAATTTCTAGTGCTAAATTACCTAAACAATTTGCTAAAAAACTTACAGATTATAAAAAATATCATGAATTTAATAATTATAAAATAGAATATATAAAATCACCTACATCTGGAGATAGTATAAAAAGAAACCTTGAAGATATAAAGGATTTTGTACTTGAAGATAATAAAGTCTTTGTTTTCGGTATATCTTCATTCGGAAAAAATACATTATTTTATCAAAATAATACTTTAGATAGATTTTTAGAACAAGCAAAAGCATTAAATTATCAAATTTTTTTTATTAGAGATGAAGCTCATATTGGCAGCAAAAAAGAGAAAAAAATAGGTAAAAAAGAACAAAAAGATTTTGATGAAAAAGTAAACAATGCATCTGAATTTACTATTAATATGACTGCAACTCCAAAAAATAGAATAAATTTAATAGTTATGAATTCTTCTGACATGGAAGAAGATGGATTATTTTTATTAAAAACTAATCATGAAAAAACAAATTTTCAAAAATTAAATTTAAATTATGAAGTTTCTAATGATGAAATTATTGATGATGCTATAGAGACTTTTATTGAATCAAAAAAAGAATACCAATCATTAAAATCTATATTAATAAATCCTGCATTACTTATTCAAGTGATGAATGAAACTGATTATAAAAATGATCCAATAAAAAATAAACTATTTAATGAAACTCTAAATATTTTAGAAAAAAAATTACAAAATAAAGGATTATATTATCTTAAATATTTAAATAATTCTGCAGAAGTAATAGGTGCCAAATTACCTAATACATTAGAATACGCATCGCAAATTGATTCTAAAATAGATGTTATCATTTTTAAAGTAGGTCCAGCAACTGGTTGAGACATCCCTAGAGCAAATATGTTGTTACAATTGCGTAATGTTTCATCAGAATCATTAAATATGCAAACAATTGGCCGAATAATGAGAAATCCATACTTAAATTTAGAGAGAAATGATACTACTGATAAATATTATATTTGATCAAACTATCAAAAACAAAATAGAGATCAAGCTTTCTATAAACTTAAGGATAAATTCATAGAAGAAAAATTTATATCTGGTAGAATAGATCAAAAAAATAAAAAAATAATTGGTGATGATAAACAATATATAGAAGATATTTTAAGTTTTATCAAATCACCAGAATTTATAAATAAATTAAAAGATTTTAATCCAATAGAAGATATTATATACAATAAGACTAATTATGATTCACATATTCTAAAAAATAAAATACCTAATTATATATATTTAAAAATATATAATATTAACAAAAAAAATGATTTTGAAAATAAATTTAAGTTATCATTATTCGAAGATATTTTAAAAAATATATCAAATTCATTAAAAATTAATATTGAAATAATATGATATGTTTTTTTAAGTTTCAATTCTAAGTTTAATGATATTAAAAATAAAAATTCTAAATGAATTCATGATCCAGATCCTTATTATATAAATAATAGTGCAAAAACTCAAGAATATTATAGTGTTTGAAAAGATAATAAAAACACAAAATATGTAAATACAAGTGATTTTAAAAATTATGGTTACATTCAAATATCAGATGATGAGAATATTCAATTTCTTGATTCGAATCCAGAGAAAAAATTTTATGAAAACTTCAAAAATATGGTTTCTCAAAAACAAATAAAAGAAATATTATTTTTTGCAAAAATGCCAACTTTAGGATCTCAAGTTTACTTTGAATACTATTCTAATATTCAAGGCAAAATAAGTAAATCTTATATGGACTTTGTAATAAAATATAAAGAAAAAATAATAATGGTTGAAGTAAAATCAAAAAATGAAGATTATAATGAATTAAAAACGGAAGAGTTATTAACAGCATATAAAATTTATATGGAGAAATTTACTGATAAAAATTTTTCTCTAATTGTTTATCAGTATGATGGTGATACAGATACTAATTATACTCATGCATATATTGATAATAATTGAAAAACCAACTTAAGTTTTAGAGATTTATTTGACTCATTGTTTGTTTAATAATTTTACTAAATAAATACATAATAAAAAGTAATTATTTACTTAGAAGACAGGAAAAAAGGACACTTTTCAATGTCCTCTCTAACAATATTATTGTATCACAATATATTTTTTTAGTTTCTCTTTAATATTATTAAAATTATTTGATAAGTTTGATGCTTCCATCAAAGAATCTATTAAAATAAAGCAATCAATTAAATTTATTCTTCCTTTTTGATCAATATAAATATTATATAAATCTATTTTTTTTCTAAATTCATTATTCATAAGTTCATTATTTAAAAATACATTTGTTTTTATTTCTATTTTTATTAAACCAATTCAATCTTTGTGAATAATTTCGTTTCTGACTTGTCTACATAATTCTAATGCAATATAAAATAACTCATAATCTTTATTTTTTTTTCATAAAAGTTTTCTTATCAATTTATATTGATCATAATTAGCATTTTTTAAAATATAAATTTTTTCATTAATTTCACAAAAGGATAAATTCTCAGTTGAATTTGTAACATATCTATAAGAATTAAAAATTCTTTTCTCTATTATCAAAATACTTGCAATAGTATTTTGATATAATTTTTCAAGAATCCTCATATAATTGATAAAGTTTTCTATATTTTTTTTATCATGCATCAAATCTAAATTTTTTTGTAACATATCATCATTATAGTTTAATAATAATTCTCTTAGTTTATTTTCATAATTTTTTGTTGAACGATTATCAATATTATTTTTTATTATTATGTCATTCATTCTTTTTTTTAAAATTTCATATTTTTTCATATATAAATTTTACTATTTTTAATTTTGTTAAATACTAAAAATAAAGTAACTCTATTTTTAGTAAATTATAAAACGCCTGAATAATTTTTAAATTTTTATAAATGATAAACTCTATTCATAAAATTTGAGCAATATTTAAAAGAAAATCTATTGAAAATGAAGAATACATTATAAAAAAATCTTCATCATATTTTTAAAATTATTTTCAAAATGGAATACTAGTAGATGCAGAATAGCTCCTTGTTTTTGACCTGAATTCTTAGCTGAGATTTTAACCAAAAGAACCTTTAAATTAGAAATAGAAATCGTAAAGTCTATCTTAATAAAAATAGAGAAATTGAGAATAAAAATAAAGTTTATAAAATATCAAATAGTATGGATTCGAGTGCTTTAAAAACCTGATTTAAAATAGCAATACCTTTTTTATTATTCGAGAGATAAAAATTTTGATGAGATTATTACAATCATTAGGGAATATATTGATATTTTATAAAAGAAAATAAAATTGAAAATAAAAAAGTGGATTCTTGGAATGAATATATGACATATTACAAGTAAATTGATAAGAGATTTTTTAATACAATTAATTGATTAATTATAAATAAGACAAAGTGAATGATAAAAAAATTTATCAAGATTTTTTATAAATTTTATTAGATATTAGATTAAGGTTTTATCTTATTTATAATGAAAATTTTGAATAATTATTGAATAAATTTAACAGTAGTCCATAAATAGTTGTTGCACTATTTGGAGTGACAAATATTCATAAGCTATTAAGAGTATCGGCTTTTATTGCTTTTGCTTGATTAATTATTTTAAACACTTACCTTATAAATTTCTGTATTAGGAAAAATTGAAATTGACCTTGTTGTATATACAAATACAACAAGTTTATATTTTCTATATTAGGAGTAATTATTTTTATATAATTTCTAATTTAAATTAGAAAATCATTCAGTTTTTATCCATATTTTCTAAAATTAATTTTTTGTATTTTAATTATATATTTTTAAAAATTATTTTATAATGAACTAAAATTATTGGAATATTTAGTATATGTTAAAAAGATATATTAAAAAATAAAGAAGGTATTATGGAAGAAAATGAAGAAATAAAATTTGAAGAGGCCATAAAAATAATGACAGAAAAACTTATTAATACTAAAAATACAAATAATAGAGGTTTTCCAGTTTGTTCTGTATTTTTAGATGAAAATTTAGAATTAATAGCAAGTAATGTTAATTCAAGAGCAAATGGTAAAAAAACAAATTTTGAAAATCATGCAGAATATAAATGCTATAGTGATGTAAAATTAAGAAATGATGATAATATAATTTGCTTAGTAACCATACCACCTTGTAATGATTGTTTTGATGCTATTTTTAAAAATAAAAATAAATATGAAATATATTATTTTACTGATGAATTTTGAGATCAAAATAATTATTTTAAATATATTAAAAAAGAAAATAAAGATAATAACACTAACAATAAATTTAAAAAGATATCTCATAAGTTTTCCATAAAAACTGAATTTAATATTAATTACATTATTATGTCTTATCTAGGAGGGCTCTTAACTCATAAATATAAACCAACATTTCAAAGAAAAGAAAAATTAAAATTAATAAAAGAAAAACTTTGCATTCTAAAAAATTTAATTAATAATAATGAACATTTTAAAAAAACAATTGATATTCCTGAGGTTTTATCAATGATAGAGAAAGTTGAAAACATGAATATTGATGATATTTCTTTTAAAGATTATAAAAGTAGAAAAAAGTTTAAATGAATTACTGATTAAAATAAAAAAATTAATAAAAATCTATATTTAAGACCATATTATTGTCTAAATTATAATTAATTTAAAATCTAATTATTCTAATTTTAATTTACATATTATTATTTTTCAATACCTCTATAAGTAATAATAAAAAATATTTTTCCCAAATTCTGGATCAATATTTAAATTTGTCGCTATATATTCAAAATAATTATTTGAATTTTGAGAATAATTACTCATCACAAATTTTATTGCAATCCCGCACTTAGTAATTTCTTGATCTTGATTTCTTTTTGTTATAGTTATATCAACCTTTTTATCCATATATATACTAGAAATACTCTTCTCTTTCGAGGGCTCAGCCGTATTTATAGAATGAATAATGAAATCATTAGATAATATACTAGACATAATTTGGTTTATATAACCATGTAATATTTTTAATTTTTCATTACTTCGCGATCCAGTTTCTAAGTATTTTAGAAAACTTTCCTTTAACACATTATTAAAATTTATATTTCCGCCTCATTATTTAATTAATAACATTTATTCTTATCACCTTATAATCCAAACGAATAAATGTTTTATATTTTTATTTTGAATTTTAAAAATAACTTTTTCATTATTTATTAATATTTATAGTAAGAAATTTAAGATAATTACCTTTTAATATCTATTTCACATCTAAGAATAGTTTTAAGATTTTCTGTTTTAGTTTTTCTAAAATCAGATAAATATATTTCTTGTTCGTATAAAGTATTTACTTCGTATTTACTATCTTTAATAGATTCCTTCATTTTATTAAAAGTTTCTTCTTCTTCATCAAATGAACCAATATGTAACATTTGAATAACTAAATGTTCTTCTTTAACTTGAAAGTAAAGATCATTTAAATAATCAAAATTCATTTTTTCTTTTAGTTTGCTAAATAATTCCTCATTAAAAAAATCAGGCTGTCTAATCATAATTGTATAAACTGATTTATCTTTTTTAGATAAATTTTTAATTCTTTCTAATGGATAAACAACATAATCACTATAATTAGTTGCCATTACTTCTTTCTTTAAAAGAAGTATTTTTGCTTTATAAGAGTATGCATATAAAGATTGTACTTTATCAGTAAATTCTTTACTTTCAAAATTACCTTTAGCATCAATACAAACATAATTTTGTTTTGTAATATTTATTACATGTGGAATTTCACTTGTACTATATGTTTTCTTTTCAAATTTTTTTCAATTATTTTTTTTCATATATAAATTTTACTATATTAAATATTCACTATTGTTATTCTATTTATTTTAAATAAATTATTTGTATTTTGATAGTTGTTAAATTTAAGATAAAATAGATTTAAAATCAGAATTAGTTAAAAATATAAATCCTATTATTATATTTTCATTTCCTTTTTAACTTCATCATCAGAACCAACTAATTCAAATTTTTTCTCAGCTTCTACTCGAATTTTTTGATAATCTTTTTCTAGCTTTTCAATACTTATATTAAATTTATTTATATCAGTCTCTTCTAATTTTTTTAATGTTTTATGTATTTGTTTTCATCTATCAAATAATCTTCCAGAATCTTCATGATAAATATTTAATTTATCTAATATTTTAGGTAAATCAGCAGCTATTTTTTCTTGTTCATAAATTGTTTTAGCTATTAAAATAATGTAATTTAAACTAGTTGGAGAAACAAAAATAATTTTGTTTTTATTTCCAAAATATTTAATTAATTTGTCATAAAAATTTTCTAATAAATAATTATAAATACCTTCACTCGGAATATATATTAATCCTAAAACATATTCTTCATTATTTTTAATATATTTTTCATTAACTTGATCTGCCATTGCTTTTATTGAATTAAAAAATGATGTATTATTTTTTACCAATTCATTTTTTATTTTATCTCGATCAGTTATAGTAGTAGATTCACTCAATTCTTTTTGTTTACCTTGAACTCTGTCTCAATCATTAGTTGGGAATTTAGAATCTATTGCAATTTTTCTTTTCTCTCCTATTTTAAAATCAAAATCAACAACAGAATCATTTTGTAGCTTAACTTGCTTACCTCAAATATTTTGAGTTTCATAAGAACCAAAATTATTACTAAGAATACTTTCCAATGTTGCTTCCCCTAGAGTTCCTTTTGCTTTATTATTAAAAAATATATTAGTTATTTGGTTTATTTGAGTAAAAGATTTTTCAGTTAATTTCGAAAGTTCTTCAACTTTATTTTGTAGATTTTCAGTTATTTTATTTATAATTTCATCAGATTTAATATTTAAATTCTCACTAAATTTTCTTTGATTTTGATTATCACTACTTTTAAATTTCTCTACTAAATCAAGATTAATTTTATTTACAATTTGATCAGATTTAATATTTAAATTATCACTAAATTTTCTTTGATTTTGATTATCACTACTTTTAAATTTCTCTACTAAATCAAGATTAATTTTATTTACAATTTGATTAGATTTAATATTTAAATTTTCACTGAATATTCTTTGATTTTCATTATCACTACTTTTAAATTTATCTACTAAATTATCATTAATTTTATTTATAATATGATTAGATTTATTATTTAAATCTTCACTAAATTTTATTTGATTTTGATTGTCACTAATTTTAAATTTATCTACTAAATTATCATTAATTTTACTTATAATATGATTAGATTTATTATTTAAATCTTCACTAAATTTTATTTGATTTTCAATATCACTAATTTTAAATTTATCTACTAAACCATCATTAATTTTATTTATAATATCATCAGATTTTTTATTTAAATCTTCACTAAATATTCTTCTATTTTCACTATCATTACTTTTAATTTTCTCTATTAGATCAGCGTTATTATTAATGTTTGAATTTTCTTCAGAATCATCACCTTCTCTTTTTTTATTTTTAAATAAAAATCAAAAACCAATACCTAATATTAGTAAAATAATTATAATTAAAAATATAATAATTAATATATCTGAAATAGGGATGTTCATTTTAAGCCTCTTTATATAAAATACAATATAAATTCAAATTAATTTTATCATTATATTGATATCTAATTTAGAATTTTTAACAGATTATTCCATATTTATTGATTGTTACATTTAATAATAATCAAGATTTTCTAAAATCAAATAGATACATTTTTTGATGATAAAATTTTTTATTACATATGCACTATTTTCAATAAATTATTTAATTTTATTAAAAATGACGTATCTAATCATAATGTTATAAATTAATTATTTCTTAATAATTATCCTTTTTTAAAACACTCAACATCTAAAAAAAATGCATTATAGTAAAATAGATTATATGTCAGTTTTTAAAAATCTATTTTGATCTAATATTCTTTTTGAAAAAAAAATAAATAATATCAAAAAAACTAAAGTCAAAGATTACTTTCTAAAATTATTTGAATACAAACTTATTTTTATTAAATTTCTAATTTTAATATTTGTTTTATTAATATCAGCCCCATTAACTTTTATTTTAAGAGATTATTGGTTAAATAATTATAATCCCAACATTGTTAAATTTAATACAGGAATGGGTTTTAGCTTTGGTGATGATTGACCTCAAGAAGCTGTTTATTTTTTAAAAATACTACCAGTCATTGTTTTATTTACTACCTTTTTATTCACAAATAATATCTTAATAGCAATATCGACAATTATTGTTTCTTTAGGAGGGCTTTATAATTTAATTGATAAATGATTAGTTGATTTTCCAAAAGGCGCAGAACCTGAATATGATGCAGTTGTAGATTATATTCAACTAGGTACTTCAGTAGCTAATGTACCTGATATTTTCATTACACTTGGAACAATTTCTCTATCTATATCTATTTTTTATGCAATATATAAAATTAATATGAATAGCGATGATGAAGATGAAGATATTAATATAGAAAATATAGTAGATGAAATTATTGAAAATTAATTTAAGTAATTATTATTCGTCACCAAAAGTTAATATATTTGATTATTTTTGAAAAACAAGCTATTTGATATTTACTTACTTTTTTGTTCTTATGAACTCAATAGGAAAATATAGATAAATCATATTTTCATCATTATTGAGATATCCCTTTATTTTATTAGATTGCTTTAATCTAACAACAATAGCTATTAATCTACTCGTTGTAATATTGGATATTCTTCTTTTACAAAAGTCTATTCTTACATTTGGATTATTTTCTAAAAAATAATTATTTTTAACAAAATCTTCTATTTGTATTTTCTTCTTATTATATTTTTCCTTTTGTTCAATTTCTTCTTCAACACCCAAATAAAAAAGTGAAGAATTTATGCTGTTATGAAAAGCTTTTAATTCAAATTCCTTTCTATTTAATGCAGAAAGAGTATTAAATTCCATAATAATATTTTTAATGAATTTGTTATCAATTTTAATTAATTCTTCAAAATCAGCCTTCTTTAAAAAATTAAAATTAATAAAAAGTTGATGTTTATCTATCATTAAATTATTAAATTACTTGAAAAGAATTTTTGAATTTCAATTTTATTTATTGAATTAAAACCAATTGGTTTATTTGAATTATTAATTCAAGGATCTGTTTCATGTGAAAATTCAACAAGATTATATACACCCATTTTTATTAAACCTATGATTAATTTTTTTAAATATTTAATTTCCTCATTATTATATTCATCTTCATTGAAAAAGAATATTTTATTTAGTGCTTTTTCATCATTAATATTATCTCTATATTGTATTTCAACAGGACCATATTTTCAAGATTCAAATTTAGGTTCTCAAAGCTCTTTTTTAAAATTTTTATAAAACCCACCATATATAAAATATAAAACTTTATGCATAACTAACTCTGAAACAATTTCTGTTTTTTCATCTAGAGCAGTTTGATTTTTAAAAATATCTATTTCTAAAGCTACATTTTTTATAAAATCAATTAAATTTGTCTTTTTCATATTAAACCTTGGTTAAATTATTATAATATATTAAGGATATATACATATCATTTAGTAATATTAATTTTATAATTTTTACTAAATATTCTATATTTATTTTTATTTATCAAAACAACCAAATAAAAAATATAGTTATTTAAAATTAATTTTACTTCATAAATAATATAATTATTTTAATGTTAAAATGATTATAAAAACTTTATATGGAGTTAAGATGCAAATATTAGTTGTCGGCGGAGCTGGTTATATTGGTTCTATTGTTGTTGAAGAATTAATTAAAGATAAAAATGTTAATAAAATTATTGTTTTAGATGACCTTTCTACAGGTTTTAAAGAGTCAATTCCAAGTAATATTGATTTTGTTTTAGGATCAATTCTTGATAAAAATACTTTAGATAAAGTATTTAAAGAAAACAAAATTGATTTAGTTATTCATTTAGCTGCTAAAACAAGTGTAGCTGAATCAGTTCTAAAACCTAGTGAATATTGAGAATCAAATTTATATGGTACAAGTAATCTACTTATCTATATGAAGAAGTATAATGTTAAAAAAATTATTTTCTCATCAACAGCAGCTGTTTATGGTGAAGTTAAATCAGTGCCAATTAAAGAAACAGATGATACTATTCCAGTTAATCCATACGGAAGTTCTAAATTAGCTTGTGAAAAATTAATTTGTGAAGAAAATTTTATCAATAATATTGAATATGTTATCTTTAGATATTTTAATGTAGCTGGTGCTAGTGAAAAAAATGGATTAAGACTTAAAAAACCTACTTTATTAATTCCTAATATTAATAAATCAATTATTGAAGAAACAACTTTTAATTTGTTTGGTAATGATTATGATACTTTTGATGGAACTAACATTAGAGACTATATCCATGTTAAAGATATAGCTCAAGCTCATTTAAATGCTATAGAGTGACTAAGTATTGAAGATAATAAAAAAGCAATTCTAAACCTAGGTAATCAAACAGGTTATTCTAATATGCAAATTATTAATAAGACCGAAGAAGTATTAAATAAAAAAGTTAATTATGAAATAAAAGATAGAAGAAAAGGTGACCCTTCTATTTTAATAACAAATAATGATTTAGCTAAAAAAACAATAAATTGAAAAGCAACATCTAATCTTGATTCAATGATCATTAGTGATTATGAATTTAGAAATATAAAGGACAAATAAAATGGAAGATAAAAAAACAATAAAAATTGAAGTTGATGAAATTCACGACGGATATGAAAAAGGACTTATTAATCCTACAACAATGATTGAATTTGATTTTGAAAGTAAAGATATAATTTGAGCTGATAAAGTTAAAACTTTATCTAAAAAAGAAATTGAATTTGTTCTTGATGCAAATGTAATTACTGATGAAGATGATCTTAAAATTTTAACTACTGCATTAAATAGTCAAGATGATTAGTAGTATTAATGTTCTTTCTCATTACAGTTTATTAGAATCAACATTAAGCATTGATGATATTATTAATTTTTCAATTAACAATAATTTAAAATACGCTATCTTAACAGATAAGAATTTTTTTGGTGTTAATGAATTTTATGATAAATGTCAAAAAAATAATATTAAACCAATTATTGGTTTAAACATTGAATATGAAAATAGTAATTTAATTTTAATTGCTAAAAATAATGATTCTTATTTAAAATTATTTAGAATTTCTTCAATGTTGAGTTTTGATAGAAGTTTTGATTTAAAAGAATATTTAAATGATTTTTTTATTATTAAACTTTCTGGAGATATTGATTTTAAATCTAATAACTTTTATACAAAAGAAAATTTAAATATTCATACAAGTGAATATTTAAAACAAGAAGACTATCAGTTATATAGAACAATTAGAGCTATTAAAAATAATGAAAAGATTAATGAATTAGATTTAAATGTTGAAAATAATGATAATTTTAATTTCCTAGATATTAAGGAAGTTGATGATAAAAATTTTGATCATATTATTGAAAATGTTAATTTAATAATTGAAAAAAATAAAGAAATTCATTTTCCTAAATTTCCTAATCCTGATAATATAGATTCAGATACTTATTTAAAAAGAATTGTTTTCTCAGGATTAATTAAAAAACTAAATTTAAGAGATAAAAATTTAATTCCAGAAGAATATTTAAAAAGAATTAATTATGAACTTGAAACAATAAAAACAATTAAATTTGCTGATTATTTTCTTGTTGTAAATGATTTTTGTCAATATGCTAGTAATAATAATATCTTATTAGGGCCAGGGAGAGGTTCAAGTGCTAGTTCTCTTGTTTCTTTTGCATTAAATATAACTGAAATTGATCCAATTCCTAATAATTTATTTTTCGAAAGATTCTTGAACTTAGAAAGAAAGAATCTTCCCGATATTGATATTGATGTAGCTGATAATAAAAGAAGTGAATTAATTAAATATATTTTTGATAAATATGGAATTGAAAATTGTTCTTATATTATTAATTTTCAAAGAATTAAATCAAAAATGGCTATTAGAGATGTTGGTAGAGTTTTAGATATTGATTTATCAATAATTGATAGAATATCTAAAAATATTCCATTAGATAAATCACTTAATGATTTAATTTTAAAAAATAAGAATTTTATTAAAGACTATCAAGAATATAAACTACTTTTTGATTTAGCAATGAAATTAGTTGATAAACCGAGACAATTTTCAACTCATCCTGCAGGTATTATTATTTCTGATAAAAAGATTGATAATTATATTCCTATTATTAAAGGAATAGATGATTTTCCTTTGTCGCAATTTTCAATGAATTATCTTGAAGATAATGGATTAATTAAAATAGATATTCTTGGGTTAAAAAATTTAACTATTATTAATGATATTATTGAAAAAATTAATGAAAAAAATACTAATAAAATTGATTTAAAAAAGTTTGATCTTAATGATAAAAAAGTTTTTAATGAATTAAAAAAAGGAAATACAAAAGGTATTTTTCAATTAGAATCACCAGGAATGAATCAAGTTTTAATGAATTTAAAACCAAATAATTTAGAAGAAATTTCCCTAGTTATTGCTCTATATAGACCAGGACCAATGAAATTTATTAAAGATCTTATTGCTGTAAGAAACAATAAAAAACCAATATTTTTTATTGATAAATCAATCGAATCTATTCTTAAATATACATATGGATTTTGTGTATATCAAGAACAAGTTATTCAACTTGTTAAGACAGTTGCTAATTTTTCAAATACAGAAGCAGATATTTTTAGAAGGGCTATTTCTAAAAAAGAGGAAAGTGTTGTTAATAGTTTAAAAAGTAAATTTATTAAATCATCAATTGCAAATAATTATACTGATAATGAAGCTAATCAAATCTTTAACTTTATTGTTGATTTTGCTAACTATGGATTTAATCATGCCCATTCGTTATCCTATGCTCTTATTTCATATTGAGTAATATATTTAAAAGTACATTATCCATTAGAGTTCTTCTCAGTTCTTTTAGCTAATATTGATAATGATGATTCTAAAGTTATTAAATATATTAATGATGCAAAGACATATAATATTAAAATTAAAAATATTTCAATAAATGATTCAGATTTATCTTATTCATTAAAAAATGGTGCTATTTATTTAGGTTTTAATTCAATTAAGGGATTTGGTTATGAAATATCGAAAAAAATAATTGATATTAGAGGATTAAAAGAAAATAATACTTTCGTTTCTTTTGAAGATGCTATTTCATCACTTTATTCAAATAAAATAAGTCAAAAATCAATTGAAATTCTAATTAGAATAGGTGCATTTGAAAATTTTGATGTTGACGAAAACTTTCTTTTAGTTAATTTCAAAGAGATTATTGATAAATACGGAATAATTGATACAAAAACAAAATTACCTTTGTTTGATATTGTTTATAATGAAGATTATTTGAAAATGCCAATTATTGAAAAAGAACAATATCAAATAAAATATTTATCAATGTCTTTTATGAAATCTAATTTAGAAAAATATTTTGATGAATTAAAAGTAACTAATAAAAAATTGTTCACTATTAGTAGTGATGAACATAAAAATTTTATGTATTATTTAGCACTTGTAAAAATTAGTAAAATAAAAAAGTTAGTAACCAAATTTGGTAAAGAAATGGCTTTTATTACTGTTAGTGATCTTTCTGGAACACATGATTTATCTTGTTTTGAACCAAGTTTAATTAATAAATTAGAAGATAAATCTACCTATTTAATTGAAATAAAAAATAGTGATAGAGGAGCTAGTCTTAAAAATATTATTAGAGAAATTAAAACAGAAGATTAATACTTTATTTAATAATTATTAATATTAATTTTAGATTCAATGATTGGTACATTTTTTAAAATTTTTTTATTTTAAATTTGATATTTTTATATTTAAGAATCTTAATTAATTATTAATTGAGATAACATTTAAACCTGTTTATAAATAAACAGGTTATTATAAATAATAGGTATTTTTAATAATATTTATTTGTAAATAAGGTCTTAAAGTGAGTGATAAAGATAAAAAAGAATCAAAAGTTTTAAAAGTTTTTGAAACTTTTTCTGGAATTGGTTCTCAACATAAAGCATTAGAATTTTTAAAAAAAACATATCAATATAATTATGAAATAGTCGGAACAAGTGAATGAGATGTTGATGCTTGTATTTCCTATGCTGCAATCCATTATCCTAATTTTGAAAAAAAAATTAAAACTATTAATGAAGATGAAATGAATAATTATTTTTCACAATTTCACCATTCTTTTTCAGGTAAAGAATTAACTGATATAAAAAGAATAATCCAAATGGATTATTTAAGAAAAACAAAATATTATAAAGCTCATAAAATATCTAAAAATATGGGTTCTATTATGGCTATAGATGGTAAAAAACTATATGAAACAATAGGAGATATTGATTTAATTACTTATTCTTTTCCATGCCAAGATTTATCTGTTGCTGGGTCATTTCATGGGTTTAATCAAGGAATGAAAAAAGGTGATGGTACTAGATCTGGATTACTTTGAGAAATAGGAAGAATTTTAAAGGAATTAGAAAAAATCAAAAAACTACCTAAATTTCTATTATTAGAAAATGTTTCTAATATGCTAAGTTCTCGACATATTAATGATTATATAATTTGAAAAAAAGAACTATATGAAATGGGTTATAAAACTAAAACATATATTCTTAATGCAAAAGACTTCGGAATTCCACAAAACAGAAAAAGAGTTTATGCTATTTCAGTTTTAGGAGATTTTGAAGTTGATAAAAATTTTGAAATTATTGATGAAAATCAATCTTTTTTTCCATTAAAAATAGAAAAAATTCCTGAATTAAAGGAAAAAGAATTAAAAGATATTTTAAGACAAGACTATACAGATGAAAAACTTAAAGAAGAAGCTATCTTAGTTAGACCTAATAGAACAGAATCACGAAAAAGAATGTTTGAAGATAATTATAAACTCAATGATTTTGGTAAATATTCATATTCAAGAACAGTAACAACTAAACAAGATAGACATCCTAATGCTGGTGTTATTAATTTAAAGAATACTATTTTAGAAACTACTAGTGCAGAGAGAGAGAGAGAGAGAGAGAGAGAGAGAGAGAGAGCAAACCGAAGGCTAACTATCGTTTCATAACTAATAGAGAAGCTTATTTATTAATGGGTTTCGATGATAAAGATTATGAAAATATAAAAAAGCAAAACATACGTAAAGAAAAAATGTGACAACAAGCTGGTAATTCAATTGTTGTTAATGTTATTGCTGCAGTTATTTTAAAAATTCAGGAGTTAAATAATGACTCTGAACAATAAAATAAATGAAATATTAACAATTTTTAATGACCCTATTGAATTTAAAAAATACGGAATAAATAAAAATTATAAAGCTAAATTATGAAATATAGATACATCAATTCTCACAATTTTAAAAAATTTAAATAATAAAATATCAATTATATCGGGACCTATATTAGAATTAGAAGTAAAATCAGTTTCTATAAATAAAAAAGGGAATACCATGTATTCTATATATATAAATAATATTAATGTCACTCCTGCATCAAATAAAGAAGAATGTGCTCATAATACTATTACACAATATTTAAAAATATTGTCTTCACTAGGTATACTTATGTTTACAAAACTTGATAAAAATAATATAGTAAATAAATTTGAAATTACTTGTAATTTTAAAACAGTAATAGGTGAATTTAATAATCCGGAAATGATAAAAAGATTAATAAATTTTTCTCTAAAAAGAAATATAAATTATTCTAGAAATCTTGGATTTTCTCTTTTTATTGCAACACTAAATTTTTTTAATTATAATTTCAATAATTTAAAAGATGAAAATAGAACAATTACAAAAATAAAGAATAAAGACAGTATTAAATTTTTTGATGCAAATTCAAATTATGGAACAAATTATTTTGCTAAATGTTCTAAAGAAACATATAGTGAATTAATTTTTGAATGCTTAAAAAATGAAAAAATAGAAAATTTTATTAATGATCTTTATAATATTCATTTTAAAAAAGATGATAAATTCATTGAAAATCAAATTGAGACACAGAACATTTTAGCTAACTTAAATAAAGAAAGAAATTATTTCAAAAAAAATACTAAAGATAACAGAATAGAATTAAATCTTCTTAAAGATAGCAATGATAATTACTCTGATTTCTTAAATATAAATAATGAAATTGATGGAATGTCCTCTAAAATCAATGAATTAGAAGCTGCTCACATATATAATTTTTGACAAATAAAGGATAAAATATTAAAAATTGCTAAATCAAAAGAAGATGGTTATACTAGTAGCATAAAAAATCTTATGACTTCAGCAAGTGATCCTTATAATGGATTGCTTATGAAGAGTGATTATCATGATTTTTTTGATAGAAATTACTTTTCATTTAATGAAAATGGGGAAATGATTTGTAGACCGGAAGATGAAGAATATCTATTCACAACTTTAAAACTTCAAAAAATTAAAATAAATCCATTAATTTTTAATGAAAAAATGAAAAATTTTTTAAGATTAAGAAAATTTTAATTATTATTAATTTTTATACTTGATGAATTTGAAATAAAATAAGATTTATTTTTAAATAAATTAAAATAATACATATATAGATATATCAAGATATAAATATGACATTTATAAAATTTTAGAAATATTTAAATTCAGCAATAATTAAGGATAAATATGAATAAAATGATTATTATCGATGGAAATTCATTATTTTATAGAGCATATTTTGCTACTAGAGATAATTATGATTATGCTATTAGTAAAAATTTAGTTCCTAATAATGGAATAGTTACTATTTTTAGAATGTTTAAAAAAATCTTTGATAAAGATCTTTATCAATATTGTTTAATAGCATTTGATCATGGTGAAAAAACTTTTAGACATGAAACAGATGTTAATTATAAAAGTAATAGAAATGCTACACCTGATGATTTAATTAAACAAATGTTAGCTATGAAAGAAATTTTTGAAGGAATGGGCTTTAAAACGCTTTCAAAAGAAAACTTTGAAGCTGATGATTTAATTGGTTCAGCTTGTAAATTATTTAATGATAATAATATTGATGTTGAAGTTTATAGTTCTGATAAAGATATGCTTCAACTTGTTAATGAAAAGACTAATGTTAATTTATTAAAAAGAGGTGTAAGTGATATTTTGCAATATAATAATGATAATTTTTCAGAACAATTTTTTAATTTAAAACCAAATCAAATTATTGAATTTAAAGGATTAGTTGGTGATTCTTCTGATTCATTAAAAGGTGTTGTTGGAATTGGTGAAAAAACAGGGATTAAATTATTGAATCAATATCATAATATTGATAATATTTATTCTCAAATAGATAATTTAGAAGTTTCATTAAATATTAAAAATAAGTTGTTAAGTGGAAAAGATGAAGCTTATAGATGTCGAGAAATGTCAAGAATAGTTCTTAATTTATTTGAAGATGAAAATATTGCATCATTTAATATTAGAGATGAAAATCTTAAATCAATTATTAATACAATAGAAGAATATAGAATTCGTTATTTATTTAATTAAATTAGCAATATATTTTTTTAATCCCTCATCTTTTTGAATTAAAGTTGTAATTTTTTTAATTGCAGACATTACAGATGAATGATCTCTATTGTTAAAATATTTACCAATATCACTATAACTCATTTGGAATTTTTCTCTTAAAACATACATACAAATATGTCTTACAATCGTAACTTCTTTTAAACGAGAAGCTGATTTTATTATGCTTGATTTAGAATTATATTTTTTACAAATAATTTCTATTATAAGATCAGGATTAATATTATAATGTTTTTGTTTATTACCAAAAGTAACGAATTCTTCATCAAAAAATTTTTGAATGAAATTAACATCAATAATTTCATTTACTTTTAAATATTGAATAGCATAAAAGTTAATTCGATTAATAATGCCAATTAATTTTCTTAAATCATTATCAAAATGTTTAATAATCATTAAAACAGCTTCTTCAGTATATTCAAAAGCATCATCATTTTCATTAATTTTAATTAAAGCTATTTTCTTTAATGATTCTATTTCAGGTGTATTTATTTTTAAAACTAAACCAGAAGAGAAACGACTAATCATTCTTTCTTCAAAACCTTCAAGACTTTCAATAGGTTTATCAAGTGTCATTACAATTTGTTTATTGTTCTTGATCATTGAATTAAAAATATTGAAGAAAACTTCACATGTTTTAAATTTATCTGATAAATATTGAATATCATCCATTAATAACAAATCATAACTAACATATTTATTCTTTAAACTTTCAACAAATGTACTACCTTTGCTGATTGCATTAAAAACTTCTCTAACAAAGTTTTCTGTATCAACATAAATAATTTTTTTATCCTTAAAATTTTTATAAAAATAATTTCCTAAAGCATTCATTAAGTGTGTTTTACCTAAACCTGTTGAAGCATAAATAACTAATGGATTGTATAAAATACCTAATTTGCCTTTAGTAAAACTAGCTACAGCTGTATATGATTGTTTATTGAATTCTCCAACAATAAAATTATCAAAAGTATAATTTTGAATTAAATTAGTATCTTCATAACTACTATCTTTATCAAAAATATTTTCAATTTTATTATTTTTGATAGTAGTGTTTTCATTTTCTAAAAGAAAATGGATCTGAAAATTACTATTCATTTTTCTACTTAAAATGTCATTAATTATTTGGCGATAATCATTTGTTAAAATAGATTTAGCAAAAATAGAAGAAACTACAATATAAATGTTTTCATCTTTGATTCTATTAATTTTAGAAGTCTTGATACAATCATTATAAATTTGCGGATTTTCTTCAAAATATTGTCAAAGTTCATTAATAACTTCATCTCATACTTTTGTTAAACTTTTTCTATTCATTAATATTAAGTTTATCAAAAATAAGTTTCAAAAATTTTTTTTGATGTTTAATTTTTAAGATGCATTAAAAATATGGTAAGATTACATTGTAATTTTTATATTTATAAAAAAAAATGACAGGTGTAATATATGCAACGAACTTATCAACCAAATAATAGAAAAAGAAAAAAAGTTCATGGTTTTAGAGAAAAAATGAGTACAAAAGGTGGTCGTAACCAACTTGCTCGTAGAAGACTTAAAGGAAGAAAAAAATTAACTGTTTCTGACGAATATTAGTTTTCTATGAAAAAGAAGTTTAGACTTTTAAAAAATTCAGATTTTCAAAGAATTATTAAAAAAAATCAAAAATTTCATTCTAAAAATTTTGTTCTATATTATGAAAAAAGTTCAACTGATTCTTATAAAATAGGTATTACTATTTCTAAGAAAGTTAGCAAAAGAGCTGTTGATAGAAATTTATTAAAAAGACAAATAAATCACATTCTGTGTAATTATAATAATTTTTTATTATCATTAGATTATGTTTTAATAGCAAAACCAACTGCTAATGTTCTTGGCTATTGTTCTATTGAAGATGAAATTTTATTTCTTTTAAAAAAAGTATATGGAAAGAATAGTATAGGCAAAAATGTTTAATTTTGGTAATAGTAAATCAAATAATGACAGTTTAGAACCATTTAAAAAAATGCTTTTACCTGATTTTGCTGCTCTAGATGCAGCTGATAAAAAAAAATCAGGCAGAAATAAGATTTTAAAGGAAATTCTTAAATGAATTAAAATTTTAATTTATATATTCTTCTTTTCAATGGGTCTTTATGGATGTGGTCAGAGTTTAGGTGAATATTGAATTCAAACAAGTACTACTATAGGTAGTGGACTTGAAATAGGATTTGCTCCTGGTTTTACTGGTGATTATTTGTTTGACCTAATAGCCAATCCATCTGGTCAAATGCTCTACCCTTTTTCTGATTTTACAATGGCTTATGGTCCATTTTACGGTCTTTTTGTATGACCTTTTGCACAATTATTATTACATTTTATGTATGCAACTAGAATGTGAGTTGCTGGATTAAATGCTTTTGTTGGTATTTTCTTAATTTTATTAATTATTAAATTAATAACTTTCCCAATTTCAATTAAGTCAAATTTTGCAACTGAAAAGATGACAGAAGTCCAGGGACGGGTGTCTGAAATTAATGCTAAGTATAAAAATGTAACAGATATGCAAGGGCGACAAAAAAAGCAAATGGAGATGCAAGATCTTTATCGTAAGAATAATGTAAAACCTTTTGCTTCCTTTGAACAAATTTTTATTACTTTACCAATCTTTTTAATTGTTTATAGGGTTGTTACTATTGTTAGACCATTAAAAGCTTCTTTCTTATTTGGAATATGAGATTTATCTCTTTCTCCAATTTCACAAATATTTTCATCATTCACAAATGGTGGATGAACATATATATTCTTTGTAGGTCTAGTAGTACCTGCTCAGGTTTTATCCCAAAAATTACCTCAAAGATGAGTAAAATCGAGAAATAAAAATGCTTCAACAGTAGGTGTTGCTAACAATAAACAATTAAAGAAAACAAAAATGATTCAAAATGTATTTACTATTTTCATGGCTGTTATTACTGTAACAACAGCAACAGGTGTAGGGGTTTACTGATTCTTTAACTCATTACTTTCTTTACTTCAATCATATATAGTTCATGTAATTATATTAAAAAGAAGAGAATCAGGCGCTGGTGCTCGTTCTAAATTAAGTAAGTTAGGTCTTTAATTTTGAATAGAAAAGAAACAATTAATTTTTTAAAAAAAGAAAATTTTTTCCCATCTAAAAAAATGGGTCAAAATTTTCTTTTATGTAATCAAACTAAAAAGCGTATTGTTGAAGTTTCAAGAATTAGTGATAACGATTATGTTCTTGAAATTGGACCAGGTCTTGGTGCTATAACATCTGAATTAACAAAGAGAACTAAAAACTTATTTCTTGTTGAACTTGATAAAAGACTATATGCTTATTTAAAAGAAAAATATCATGATGTTGAAAATTTAAAAATTATTAATGATGATATTTTAAAAATTGATCTAAATGATCTTTTTAAGGAAATCGATTCTAATGATATTAAAATTGTTGCAAACTTACCTTATAGCATTTCATCAAAGATCATTTTAATCTTATTAAATATTGATAAGATTAAGCAAATTACAATAATGGTTCAAAAAGAAATGGCTGATAGACTTGCTGCTCAAGTTGGTTCAAAAGAATATAATGGCTTTACTGCTCTTTTAAGTTTAGTAAGTGATGTTAAACAAGAATTCTTAGTTGATAAATCATTATTTTATCCAGAACCAAATATTCAATCAGTTGTTATTAATATTTCAGTTAATCAACATTTTGATAATTTTGATGAAATAAGTAAATTTTTTAGACTTTGTTTTAATAGTAAAAGAAAGTCACTTGTTAATAATTTAATTTGTAACTATAAAAAGGAAAAGATTATAGAAATTTTAGATGAACTTAATATTGATAAAATGATTAGAGCTGAAAAGTTAAGTCCTAATGAGCTATTAAATCTTTTAGAAAAGTTAAAAATTCATAGTGTGCTATAATGTTATAAAACAATAAAAGAGGTTCTAATAATGAATAAAAAAATTGAATGTTACGGTAAAGTAAATCTTGGATTAGATGTTTATAAACCTCACCCTAAAAAAAATAATTATCATAAAATAGAAACAATTATGATTCTTTATCGTGGGTTTTTAGATACAATAACAATTAGTGAAAGTATAGATGAATTTTCAGTAACATATGAAAACATTAACGGTGTTGTTATTGATATTGAAGATGATAGTATTACTAAAGCATATAATTATTTTCAAAAACACTTTAAATTAAAACAAGGCTATTCTGTTAGAGTTGTTAAATCAATTCCAATAGGTTCAGGTTTTGGTGGAGCTGCTTCAAATGCTGCTAGTTTTATGAATTATATTGCTGAAATAAATAATTTTGAGTTAACAAAAGAATCAACAATGTTTAAAGAAAGTGATTATCATAAAATTGTTTTTGAAGTAGGAAGTGATGTTCCATTTTTCTTATCAGAATTTGATATAGCTCATGTTTCAGGTTTTGGTGACATAATTGAAAAAATACCAAGTTATAACGTCCCTAAATTTACTGTTATGGAAAGTAATTTCCCAACATATGCTACAGAAATTTATCAAGAATTTGATGCATTAGATTTGAAAACAAAGAATTCTAATTATAAAAAAATAATTTCTAAATTACCAGATGTTGTAGTTAAATATGTTGAAAATAATTTACAAAAACCAGCTTTTAGTAAACATGTAGAAATTAAAAATTTATATGATTCTTTAGACCAAAGTGAAAAAGATAGAACATTTTTAAATGGTTCTGGTGGATACTTTGTTAAATTTATCTAATCAAAATAAAAATAAACCAGTTAGGACAAGATATGCTCCAAGTCCAACTGGATTTTTTCATATAGGTGGAGCTAGAACAGCCCTATTTAACTATTTGTTTGCAAAAAAAAATAACGGTAAATTTATTTTCAGAACTGAAGATACAGATTCTTTGAGAAATATTAAGGAAGGAGAAGATTCTCAAATAGATAATCTTCTTTGAATGAATATTGAAATTGATGAATCTCCAAGAAATCCTATTGATAAATATAATAATTATCGTCAAAGTGAAAAACTAGGTTTATATAATGAATTAGTTAATATGCTTCTTTTAGAAAAAAAAGCATATCAATGTTTTTGTTCAAAAGAAAAACTTGAAAGTGATAGACAGTTTGCAAAAGAAAATAAATTAACACCTAAATATAATAAAACTTGTTTAAATTTATCTGATGATGATATTCAAAAAAAAATACAAAATGATGAAGAATTTGTAGTTAGACTAAGAATAGATCAAGATATATTTTTTGAATGAGATGATTTAATAAGAGGTAACATAAAAATACCTTCTTCATCATTAACAGATCCAGTTATTTTAAAACAAAATAAAATGCCTATGTATAATTTTGCTGTTGTTGTTGATGATTATGATATGGAAATATCTCATGTACTTAGAGGTGAAGAGCATTTATCAAATACTCCTTACCAATTAGCTATTTACAGTGCTTTATATCCAAATAAAACAAATGATATTCAATATGGTCATTTACCAGTTATCATTAATGAAAACAAAAAAAAATTATCTAAAAGAGATTTAGAATTAAAACAATTTATTGAAGATTATAAAAATGATGGTTATCTTCCACAAGCAATTGTTAATTATTTAGCTTTATTAGGTTGATCACCAAAAAATAAAAAAGAAATTTTTTCAATGGATGAATTGATTAATCAATTTGATATTAATTCAATTTCAAAATCTTCAGCAATGTTTGATGTTAAAAAACTGGAATGAATTGCAAATCAATATATAAAAAGTATGGATGATGCATTGTATTTAGAAGAAATAAAAAAATTTATTAATATTGATGATGAAATTGTTAATAAAAACATTAATGAAATATGCTTATTATTCAAAAAACAAATAGCTTCATATTCAGAAATTAATTCTCTTATTAATGATTTATTCTTAAATGAAAACAATAATATTGAAATTGATTATGATGAAATCGGTATTAATAAAGAAATGTTTCTTAATATTGCAAATTCTTTAATTACAAAAATGAATAATAATTTTGAATGAAATGAAGATAATATTAAAAAAATTATTGATGATGTTAAACAAGAATTCAATTTATCTGGAAAAAAATTATTTATGCCAATAAGAATTTTGTCATCTAGAAAAAATCATGGACCTGAACTTCCTAAAACAATTTTTTTATTATCAAAAGATAAGATTATTAAAAATATTAATCAATATTTATTAGAAAACAAATAACTTAATTATGAAAAATATTAATTTTATAAAAGATCCTATTTATGGAGAAATTTCATTTTCAGAGTCTGAAAAATGAATTGTTGAACTAATCAATACAAACGAATTTAAAAGATTAAAAAACATTGTCCAATTAGGTACTTGTCATTTTGCATTTCCATCAGCTACACATAATCGTTTTACTCACTCCTTAGGAGCATTTTATTTAACAAGATTATTTATTCAAAATATTAAATCATCAAAAGAAATTAATGATGAAACATATAATGCAATTTTAACTGCAGGTTTATTGCATGATATTGGTCATGGACCGTCTTCTCATTCTTTTGAACTTTATATGAATGATAATTTTCATCATGAAGATATGACTATTAGAATGATCGAAAATAAAGAAGGTCAAATTTATCCAATTTTAAAAAAATATAATATTAATATAGAGTTAATTATTCAAATTATTCAAAATAAAACTGATGAACCATGAAAATATCAAATAGTTTCAAGTGGTATTGATGCTGATAGATTAGATTATTTAATGCGTGATAGTTATTTTTCAGGTGTTATCTATGGTAAGGTTGACCATTCTATTATCATGAAATGAATTCTTGTTAAAAACAATCAAATATGTTTTGATAAAAAAGCTTATAACGTGGTTGAAAATGTTCTTTATTCGAGAATAACAATGTTTAAGCAAATATATTTACATAAATTAGGTGTCTTAAAAGAAACATTAATTATTAAATTATTTAAAAGAATTTATGATTTAAATAAAATTGATTTTAATTTCAAAGATGAAAAAAAATTAATGTATTTGTTAGAACCTTTTTTAAATGATGAAATTGAAAAATGAGATATTAATCTTTATCTTGAATTTACTGATATTACTTTAAATCTATTAATTCAATCAATCTCAAAAGAAGATGATTCAATTTTAAAAAAATTGTCAAATTCCTATATTAATGATTCTGAATTTGAACTGATACCTATTAAAAAAAATAAAGAAAAGAATAAAGAATTATTAAAAGCAATAATAAATGATTTTGGTAAAAAAATAACTGATGAAGAAATCAAATATTATTTTGATACTATATATAGTGTAAAAACTCTATACAGTTCAAAAAAAGATAATATTATGATTTTTAACGAGAGCGATGATTCATTAAAACCAATTACTGAATATAGTGATATTTTAAAAAAATTAGATAATGATGAATTTGCAATAGACAATATTTTTTGTTTAAAAAAATAGAAATAGAAAGAAAAATAATGGTAATAGATATTTTAAAATTAATTGATCAAGTATATGAACTTGTTCTTGAAAAAAAATCAGATGTTAAAAAATTTAATTTTGATGAATTTTTTGCATTAGTTATTGAAAAAAATAACTTATCTTCAACAAAAACAAGCAAAATAATTGGTGAATTCTATACAGAATTAGCATTAGATAATAGATTTGTTTTGATATCAAATAACGAGAAAGAGTTTTCTTTAAGAGAGTGAATTAATTACTCTGAATATAAAAAACAAATCAATCAAATTATTAAAATAGATGAAGAAGTTTTTGATGAAGACTATATTGAAATTAAAAGAAAAAAAGCAGCAATACTTGCAGAAAGTATTGAAACTGAGGAATAGAATATGAATTCCAACAAATTATCAAACATTAAAAACATTCTAAAAGAAGCTAAAAAAAATCATTATGCTATAGCTCATATTAATATTAATAATTTAGAATGAATTAATGCTGTTCTTCAAGCTAGTAGTGAAACTAATACTCCTGTTATTTTAGGAGTATCTGAAGGTGCTATTAAGTACAATAATGGCTTTAAAAATGTTTATGATATGGTTGTAAATAGTATTAATTTTAAAAATATAAAAACTCCAGTTGTTTTACATTTAGATCATGGAACTTTTGAAGGATGTAAGAAAGCTATTGAAGCTGGTTTTTCATCAATTATGTTTGATGGTTCAAGTTTAGATTTCAAAGATAATCTAAAAAAAACAACGGAATTGATTGATTTAATTAAGAATAAAGATATCTCGATTGAATGTGAAGTTGGTTCTATTGGTGGTAGTGAAGATGGCATTAGCTCTAGTGGTGAATTATCATCAGTTGATGAATGTATCAAAATGTCTCAACAAAAGATAGATTGTTTAGCAATTGGTGTCGGTTCAATTCATGGTATTTATCCTAATGATTGAAAAGGTTTAGATTTTGATTTATTAAAAGAACTTAATAATAAATGTAATGATGTTCCTTTTGTTCTACATGGTGGAACTGGTATTAATGATGAAATGATTAAAAAAGCAATAAGTCTTGGTATTTGTAAAATTAATGTTAATACAGAGTGTCAATTAGCTTTTTCTAATGCGATGAGAAATTATATTCTTGATAATAAAGATCTTGACTTAAATAATAAGGGTTATGATCCTAGAATGATTTTAAAACCAGGAACAGAAGCTATAAAAGAAGTATGTATTGAAAAATTTAAGTTATTCAGTTCTTTTAACAAAGCAATTTAGCAATATTTAATTTAAGGAATTTTTAAGATGAGTTTGTCAACCGGAATAATAGGGCTACCAAATGTTGGAAAATCAACATTATTTAATGCTATTACTAATTCAAATGTAGAAGCAGCAAATTATCCATTTGCTACAATTGATCCTAATATTGGAATTGTATATATACCTGATAAAAGACTTGAAAAATTAGCTGAAATTTTTAATCCTGAAAAAGTGGTTTATGAATCTTTTAAATTTGTTGATATTGCTGGTCTTGTAAAAGGCGCTTCAAAAGGTGAAGGTCTTGGAAATAAGTTTCTTCAAAATATTAGAGAAGTTGATTCTATTTGTCATGTAATTAGATGTTTTGATAATTTAGATATTAATCATGTTGAAAATTCAGTTGATCCAATTAGAGATCTTGAAATTATTAATTTAGAATTAATAATTTCAGATTTAGAAATAGTTATGAAGCGGTTTTTAAGAATTAAAAAATCTGCATTAAGTGGTGATAAAGTTGCTTTTGAAGAATATTCTCTTTTAGAAAGAGTTATTAAACAACTTGAAAATAGTGAATTTGTTAGTAATTTAAGTTTAAATGAAAATGAATTATTTTTCCTAAAATCATTTAATCTAATCACTTTAAAACCCTTTATTTTTATTGCTAATGTTGATGATGAATCATTAACAAATTTAGATAGTAATCAAAATTATTTAAATTTAAAAAAGTATGCTAATGAAAGAAATATTGAAATTATTCCAATTTCAGCAAAACTAGAATTTGAAATCTCTGAATTTTCAGATGAAGAAAAGAAAAATTTTCTATCTGAATATAATATAGAATATTCAGGACTAGAAAATATTATTATTTCTTCATTCAAAATGTTAAACTTATCAACTTTTTTTACATGTGGAAAAAAAGAAATAAGAGCATGACAATTTCAAAATGGTTCAACAGCACCTCAAACAGCAGGTATTATTCATACTGACTTTGAAAGAGGTTTTATTAAAGCAGCAGTTATATCTTATGAAGACATGATTGAATATAAGGATGAAAATAAAATAAAATCCTTAGGAAAATTAAGGCTTGAAGGTAAAAAATACATTGTTCAAGATGGAGATATTTGTGATTTTAGATTTAATGTCTAAATAAATTGTTAAAAAGAGAAAATAATGGAAAATAAAAAATCAATAATAGAAGTTATTTGTGGACCAATGTTTGCTGGAAAAACAGATGAATTATTGAGAAGATTAAATAGAGCATCTTATGCCAAAATTCAATATTTAGTTTTTAAACCTAATACTGATACAAGAACTAAAAATAAAATTACTTCTAGAAATAATTCACAAAAAGACGCGATATCTATTGATAATTCAATAGATATCTTAAGATATCTATCTCAAGAAAAAAACATACCAGATTTAGTAGCTATAGATGAGGCACAATTTTTAGATAATGATCTTTATTTAATTATTAATGAACTAGCTGATATGAATATTGATGTTATTGTTTCTGGCCTTGATTTAGATTTTAGAGGCGAACCATTTGAAACAATAAAGAATATTTTACCTTATGCTGAAAGAATTACAAAACTAACAGCAGTTTGTACTAGTTGTTATAATAATGCTAATAGAAGTCAAAGAATTATTGATAATAAAACAAATTTAACAAATGACCGAATTATTATTGGTGATATTGAAAAATATTCAGCTAAATGTCGTCACTGTCATATAGTAATTAAAGAAGTTAAAAATCAACTAGAAGAGAATATTAATAATTTAATTAACAAAATAAAAGAAAAATAATCTTTATAAGATTATAAAAACTATGATTTTCTTATATAATTAAATTGATTATAAATAATCAATTGCGCCTGTAGCTCAGTTGGATAGAGCACACGCCTTCTAAGCGTGCGGTCAGGAGTTCGAATCTCTTCAGGCGCGCCAATTTACAATAAAAACAAAAACATATAGTTAAATGAATTAACTATATGTTTTTTTATTACTTCTATAATCCTTATTACCCATTTGAAAATTATCGTCAAATGATAAGGTTTTTATTCTATCCATAAAAGTTTTTAAACTTCCTGTTTCTCCATACTTAGAATAACAACTTGTTAAATAGTATTTTTTTAATTCATCGAATTTCATATTAGATGAAAAAATTGTTGTCATGTCATAATCTAATCGATGTTGTAAAATTGAAAGTAAAATAGAAAAATGAGTTCATTTACTAAATGGTTCATCTCCCATTCCATCAATTACTAAATAATCAACCGTTTTTAAATCATCTTGAATTTTAATTATTTCATAGTCTAAATTAGAATCCTTTTTTGTGATAGCAGTTTTAAAAAAATCAAATAATTCAGTTAAATTCACAAAAGCAGTAGTTTTTTCTTGTTTAGCTAATGAATTAACTAAAGAAGAAAGAATATAAGTTTTTCCACTTCCAAAGTTTCCTGAAAGATAAAATCCATTTTGATCTCTTAGTTTTTTCATATTAATAATTTTTCTAATTATTTTTTGTCTGGCTGGGTCATCTTGATCAAAAATATTGTCCTTTTCAAAAAAATCAGCATACTTTTCATTATTAATATTCGAAAATACAATATATTTTTTCAAAATATTATCAGGATTTTTTAATAATTTTGGACATAATGATAAAGAGATAGAAATGATGTTATTTTTATTCAACTCAATATTACTATGATAATTATTGATTTTACAAGTTTGACTTTCTAAATCATTATTACAAATATCATTAGTTTCAATTGCTCTTTTAATATCAAAAATACCTTTTTTTATAATTTCTGAATCACATTCCAATTTTAGAACATCAGGATGGTTTTTATATTTTTGATAAGATTCTTCTTTATAAGCTTGAATATCATTATTGATATTTTTATATTTCTTTTTTTCCATATTTTTAATCTCAATCTAATTCATTATTAATCTTTATAGAAATATTATTACCTTGACTTAATATTGATGAATTCAAATGCTTTATAGTTTCTTCAACTGTTGTAATATTTAATCTATTTATTGTATTAGCAATTTTGGCAATATAATCGAAAATAATCTTACCCTTATTTTTATATATTACAAAATCTAAAAGAACATTAATTAAATAGTCAGGTAAGTTAAATTTTTTTCTCAAGGAATTTATTATTAATTTATCTGATGAATCAATAGCTTGTTTTTGAAGTAGAGAAAGATATTGCTCACTATTATATTTTTTATAGTCTTCAAGAATATCTTCCTTACCTTTTAAATCAAAAGTTTCATTAAAAATTTTGGCATTTCTATTAATTGCAACAATTGTATTTAATTTTAATTGGTTAGATGGTTCTACTAAATTTAAGAAGTTGTTATTAAGTTGATATGTATCAATTAAATATTGTTTTGAATCAAAAAATATTGAACTATGAATAGCTTTAATAACTTCATTATAAGTTAAATCATACGTTCTAAAATTATATTCAATTATCTTCTTATCTTCATCACTAATAACAATCAATTTATTAGTCATTCTTAATAGTGAATCATAAATATGAACAAAGTCTATATTATTAATGTTATTAATATCTAAATTTCCAAAAACTGATTCAAAAGTAGAATTTATATTTGATAGTAAAGATAATTGAAAATCATTCTTTTCAAAAGCATATTTAACTTTATCAAAATTATTGCTTCCAATAGCATTCTTTAAAAGTAAAACTTTTTTAGGATCTTTTTTAAAATCATTTCAGGTTTTGAAATTATTAATCTTTATATGATAGGTATCATATTTTGTTATGTCAACATATGAAGAAATTAAACCAATAGCCTCTAGTATTTTTTTAGCATCTGAAAATTGTTTTTCAGTAAAGTTCAAAACTTTATTAAGATCACTTATCTTATTAACAAAAATATTAATTTTATTACTAATATCACAATCAGTAATTAGAAAATTATAAAGTAGTACTGCATCGCTTTTAATAATGGGAGAATATAGATGATTGAACAAATAATTGTTAAAAATAAAATCAATATTTTTAATGATACGATATTTCATTTCAACCATATTTTCTCCTTTCCAATCTTTTAGCAACCTAAATAATTTTAATATTATTTTTCACCTCTTTTTTACTTTTATAAAGAAGTTTTTTTCTAAAATTTCTTTTCCCACTAATATTTTTTTCTTATAAACAGCAATAATCTTTTTATTTTGGTAATTTTGATTGTTATCCACAAAATGTTGATAAATTTTTGATATTTTCCACATATTTTGGTCTTTTTTTAACTTTTTGTTATTTATTTTATTTTTTTAATTGCTAATAGAATAAATCTATTGTATTTATATTAATGTAAATTATTTTTTTATAGAGATATTTTAGGGAGATTTTTAATGGATAAAAATTTAATCATTGTTGAGTCAAAGAACAAAATTAAATCAATAAAAAAATATGTTGGTGATACTTATGAAGTAATAGCATCAAGTGGGCATATTAGAGAATTAGATAAGAGAGGTTTTGGATGTGATACTAAAACATGAATTCCAAAATGAAAATCTACTAATCCTGAACTAATAAAAGAAATAAATAAAAAAGTTAAAAGTTATGAAAAAGTTTTTTTAGCAACTGACCCTGATCGTGAAGGAGAGGCTATTTCTTGACATCTATTTGATATTCTAAATGATGATGATAAACTAAAATGTCAAAGAATAACTTTTAATGAAATTACTAATAATGCTGTTAATGAAGCAATTAATAATCCAAGAGATATTGACATGAATCTTGTTTATTCTCAATGAAGCAGAAGACTACTTGATCGAATGGTAGGATATAGTTTATCTAATGTAGTTCAAAAAAAATTGAAAGCTAAATCAGCTGGTAGAGTTCAATCAGTTGCACTATTATTTATTGTTGAACGTTTCCTTGAGAGAGAAAAATTTGTTAAAACAAATTGATGAACTATTAATACTATTCTTGAAAATAATATTGAAATCTTTTTAAGAGAAGTTAATGGAAAATTCGAACCTTTTGTTTCATCTTCAACATCTGAAATTAGATTTGCTAATGAAAATGAAGCTAATAAAATTTCAAGTGAATTAAATAAACAATTTGAAGTTTATAAAATTGATGAACCAACTTTTAAAACATCTAAGAAACTTTTGCCTTATTCAACTGATACATTATTAACAGCTGCATATTCTAAATATGGATGAAAAGCATCTAAAACAACTTTTTTATCTCAAAAACTATTTGAAGGTGTGAAAATTAATAATGAACAAATAGCTCTTATTTCATACCCAAGAACAGATTCTAATAGAATGAATTCTACTTTTATTGATTCAACAAAAAAATATATTGAAAATAAATTTGGTAATGAATATGTTTTAACTTCGACTAAGGAATCAACTTCAAAAGTTAAAGATCTTAAAATCCAAGATGCACATGAAGCTATTAGACCAATTGATATTAATATTGAACCAGCTTATTTATCAAAAAATATGGATGAAAAAGATGCTAAAGATCTAATTACTCTATATAAGTTAATTTGAACAAGAACAACATCAAGTTTGATGAATCCACCTATTTTTATTAACAATGTAGTTCGTTTTAAAAATAATGACAATAAATTTTATACAAAATATACTAAAAATAAGTTTTTAGGTTATCATATTTTGCCATATTATGACATTAGTAAAACTGAAAATGTAATAGATTTAAGTTATTTAAAAATTGGAGACAAACTTTCAAGTATTAATAACACTCCAATTGTTAATATTCATACAACAGAACCACCTGCTCTATATAATGAAGGTAGTTTAGTAAAAGCTTTAAAAGAAGCTGGAGTTGGTAGACCTTCTACTTATTCATCAATGGTTGGTATAGTTCAATCTAGAGGATATGTTATTAATGATACAAATGGATTAAGTCCAACTGATAAAGGTGTTTTAGTTATTTCTAACCTTTTAAGAGGATTTAAAGATATTGTTTCTAAAAAATTTACTGTTGAAATGGAAAATGATTTAGATAAAATATCAACTGGTCAACTTAGTTGAACTACTTTTATGGAAGTTTTTAATGAGAAATTAAAAGAAGAATTAATAGAAGCTGATAAATTAATTGAAAAAGTTGAACCTAATTTTGTTGAGGATAGAGTTTGTCCACTTTGTGGAGAAAGATTAGTAGTTAGAATTAATAAATATAATCAAAGTGAATTTATTGGATGTAGTGGTTTTTCTAAAACTAAGTGTAAATATATTGAACAATCACCAAATACTCCTAAGGCTGAACCTTTAGTTGAAACAGGAGAATTATGTCCTGATTGTGGTTCTAAATTAGTGATTAGAAAAAGAAAAAGTCCAAAAGCAAAACAAAGTGAATTTATTGCATGTAGTTCTTTTCCTAAATGTCGATTCATTAAAAACATTGATGGCTCAATTGATAAAGAACCTAAAAAAGAAAAACCAATAAAAAAAGTAAAAAAATAAATATTAATATATAATAAATTTATTAAATTTAATTAAGGACAAACATGATAGATATTAAATCAAAAGATGAATTTTTAAAGACAATTGATACAGATAGCTTAGTAGTTGTAGATTTTCATGCATTATGATGTGGACCTTGTAAAATGCTTGCCCCTGTTCTTCAAAGTATTGCTTCAGAAAGATCTGAAGTTAAAATTATAAAAATTGATATTGATGAAATGCAAGATTTAGCAGAAGAATATAATGTTACTAGTGTTCCAACACTTAAATTTTTCAAAAATGGAAAAATCATAGATGAATCTCGTGGTTATATTCAAAAAGAAAAATTATTACAAAAAATAGACGAATTAGATTCTTAATCAAATATTAATTAAAAATTTCAAAATACTTTCAAAATAGATAAACAAAAATGTTTACCTATTTTTTTTATTTTTAGATAATAAGAGGTAACAAAAAAGTGAAGAAAAATATTCTTGATTTAATCAATATAAACAAAGTTTTTGATAATGGTTTTGTTGCAGTTAAAAACTTTAATTTACAAATTAAAAAAGGTGAATTTATAACATTATTAGGACCTAGTGGTTGCGGTAAAACTACTATGTTAAAAATGCTAGCTGGTTTTGAGGTTCCTACAAAAGGAAAAATTTTATATCATAAAATTGATATTAAAAATATGCCAGTACATGATAGACCAACATCTACTGTTTTTCAAGATTATGCCCTTTTTCCTAATATGACAGTTAAGCAAAATATTGAATATGGTCTTAAAGTTATGAGAACCGATAATGAAAACATCTCAGATAAACTATATGCTGAAGCTGATAAAATTTTATTAGATGCTCAAAAAGTAGCTAATAAAAAAATTAAAATGATTCAAGAAAAAACACAAAATTTAGAAAAAGAAATTCTTGAAGTTGAAAAAGAGTATTCTAAAAAACCTGAATGATTAAAAATAAAGGATATGAGAATAGATCAATTTTGAGATGAAATTCAAATTTTAGAACAAAAACTCTATGATAAATATGGCGATGATTTTGTTTCTAAGCAATCATTAAAAAATAAGATAAATAACAATATTAATAATATTTTTCTTTCATTAAGATTGAAAATATCTTTAGATACAACATCAAAAGATATGAATGAGATTGAAAAGAAGATAAATAATTTAACTAAAAATTTTTTTTCAAAGCAATTAATTGATAAAAAATATGACAATTTGAATTATGAACTTTCTTATATTGATTATGATATTTCATATTGAGAAAATTATCCTAATACTACAAAAGAAAAATTTGAAAAAAAACACATTACAAGAAAACTTAATAAAAAAGAAATTAATGAAAGAGCTAATAAAGTTATCAATCTTGTTGGTTTAAAAAATAAAGGAAATCTTTTTCCTCATGAACTTTCTGGTGGGATGCAACAAAGAGTTGCTTTAGCTAGAAGTATTGTAATTGAACCTGAAATTTTATTGTTAGATGAACCTCTATCAGCTCTTGATGCTCAAGTTAGAAAACAATTACAAACAGAATTAAAAAGACTTCATAAAGAATTAAATATTACTTTTATTTTAGTAACACATGATCAAGAAGAAGCTTTAAGTCTTTCTGATAAAGTTGTTGTGATGAATAATGGTCAAATAGAACAAGTTGGTACACCTAATCAAATCTATGATTATCCAATTAATAAATGAGCAGCAAAATTCATTGGAAAAGCTAACTTTTTTGAAGGTAAAATTCTAGAAAATAATAAAGTCGAAATTTTAGAAAAAATTATAGACTATTTACCTGAATATGAATTCGAAATTGGTGATTTAGTTGATGTAATGATTAGACCTGAAGATTTTGATGTTATTTCTAAAGATGAAGGATATATAAATGCTCTTATTACAGATATGACTTATAAAGGTTTGCTATGAGATATTGAATGTATAAGTGATAATAAAAAACTATCAGTTGAAGGTATAAATCGAGTTGAAATGAATTCTGAAATAGGTCTTAAATGAGATATAGAAGATATGCATTTAATTGAGAGGATAAAAAATGATAAGTAACAAAGAACTTAAAACGTATGATTTTTTTAAAAATTTTAGAATGAATAAAAAATTACTTTTAGCTATTCCATTTTTCATTTTAACACTTCTATTTATTGTCATTCCATTAATTATTATTATCACATATGCTTTTTTACCAACTTCAGCTGGTAGTATTGAAGATAATTGAGAAATTTTAAATAGTTCAGTAATGATGAAAATATTGCGTTCAATTTATATTTCTTTAGCTTCTACTTTAATTTGTATTTTTATTGCATATCCTTTTTGCTATTTTTTATCTATGTCAAAAAATAAAATTTATAAATCAGTAGTAATGTTAGTAGTTACTGCTCCTATTTGAAGTAGTTTATTAATTAAGTTAATTGGATTAAAAACTTTATTTGATACGATAAATGGAGCAGGTAATTCTACTTATGGTGATGTATTTACAATGATTGGTTTAGTTTATATTTATCTGCCATTTATGATGATGCCTCTATACAATTCACTTGAATCACTACCTAAAAATTTAATTTATGCTTCAAGAGATTTAGGACGTAATTTTGTTACAACTTTTTTTAAAGTAATTTTACCTTATACTAAACATGCATTAATAGCAGGTATTACTTTAGTATATTTACCCTCTTTAACATCAGTAGCAGTTTCTGCATTTTTAAATAATAATAATGATGGCACTTTAATTGGAGGAATTATTGAAGGTAGTGCTGGTAATGCTAATAATAGTGATATTGCACTAGCAAGAGTTTCTGTTCTAAGTTTGACCATTGGTTTGATTATTCTTGGAATTTATGGAATTTATACATTAACTCCTAAAGTTTATAAAATGATCAAAAAATCAAACTCAAAAAGAATGGAGAAAGTCAATGAAAAATAACAATTTTTTATCTTGATTAAGACAATGATACATTCTAATTATTATTCTAATTATTTATATCCCTTTAATTTTCATTATTTTTCTTTCATTTACAAATCCATCAGACAAAGGTAATATTGATAATGGTTTCATTTGAAATGGTGGAAATAATTTTACAGATTTAGTTAATAATTCTGATTTCATGTCCTCGCTTTTAAATTCATTAATAATAGCACTTGTTGTAACACCAATTTCATTAATAATATCAACACTTGCATGTTTTGGTTTATGACATGCTGCAAAAATTTATAGAAATTCGTCAATGTTTTTATCAAAAATAAGCGTGATTACTCCAGATATTATTAATGGAGTTAGTTTATTATTATTATTTAGTGTTACTTGAATTGCAATTGGATTTGATTTTGGATTTACTACTTTAATTTTAGCTCACATATCTTTTTCAGTTCCTTATGGAATGATAACAATTTATCCAAGAATGATTAAGATGAATAATAATCTAATTTATGCATCAAATGATCTCGGTTATAATCAAATTCAAACTTTTTTTAAAGTGATAATTCCTTATCTATTACCATCAATAATTGCAGCAGGAGCTATTATTTTTTCAATAAGTTTTGATGATTTTATTATTTCAAGTTTAATAAATGGAAGAGTAACAACAATTTCTATAGATATTTTTTCAATGGCTAAGGGAATAAAAATGTGAGCAGTTACTTTTGGAGCTCTTGTTGTTTTAACAACTATTGTTGTAATTTTAATTATTAGTATTTTTAAAGCTAAAAAAATTAATAAAAATACAAGTAGTAAAAAGATGTTTAAATATAATAATTCAATTAGGAGTGGTTATGAAAAAAGTCAATAAATTTATTCTTGCCATTTTACCAATCTTAACAATGACTCCATTTTTAGCATCTTGTGTTTCCAGTTCAACAAGTAGTTTTATCTACGCTAATTTTGAATCATATATGTCACCTCATGTAGAAAATGCTTTAAATGAAAAGTATGGTGTAGATTTTATATCATATCCAACAAATGATCAAATCTACCAATTATTAAAAAATAATGAAGTTGAAATAGTAACACCAAGTGGTTATGAAGCAGTTTCATTAATTGAAGATAAACTTCTTCAAAAACTTGATTGAACAAAATTTAATATTCCAGGAATTACTAATTCTGAAGAAGCTAAATCACTTTTCACACCAGAAACAGTAACTGCTATGACTAGTTTTAAGGATAAGAATAATAATCCAATGAATTTATTAGATTATGGAGTTCCTTATTTTGCACAAGATTTTGTCTTTGCTTATCGTGGTGCAAAAATACCTCAATTACATGTTCCTAATATTGATTGAAAAACAACTTTAGATATTGTTTCAAAAGACCTACGTTTTAATGCTACTATTCAAAATTCGAAACAACCTTTATTATGAGCAATTGATGATGAAAGAACTTTATATTCTATTCCAAGATTAATTGAAACAAATTCAATAGATCTTAATCCTCAACCTAATGCTTCTATTTCTGATTTAACAATAACTTATAAATATTTAATTGATAGTCTTGCACCAATGGGAAATAAAAATATTCAGCTTAAATCAGATTCAAATGTTGTTTTAAATGCTCTAGCTGATAGACAAGCTGTTGGAGCATTATTGTATAATGGTGATGCTTTTTTTGCAGCAAATGGTGGAGATTCTGGAATTGAAATTCCTGATGGAGATTTTCATATTGTTAGACCTAAAAATAGTGTTGTTGCTGTTGAAATTATTGCAATTGATAATGAAGTTGAAGGTGATAAACTAACTAAATCATATGATATTATCAAAGAAGTTAATTTTCCAACAATTACTAGTACTCAAGTAATTGAAGATACATTAGCTTATCAAAACTTTGATTATATTACATATACACCAACAAATAAAGAATTATATGATTATATTCTTGCAAATTATTTTGAACCTCAATCACCTGTAAATGATTTATTAAAAGAAATATTTCTAATCGAAAATATTAATAAATCTCAATTAGAAAATCCTATTTCAAAAATGGTTAAATCAAATTTATTTTACACATATTCAACATATTTTAAAGATAATATATAAAATATAATTATTATTGATAAAAGAGGAAATTTATGAAATTTGAAAAATATCATGGCTTAGGGAATGATTTTGTTATTGTTGATTATAAAGAATTAGATGAAAAAGAAAACCTTGAAAAACTAGCTATTAAAATTTGTAATAGATTTACAGGAATCGGGAGTGATGGCCTTGTTATAGCAGGAACTAAAACAAATCCATATCAAATGACTTTTATTGATCCTAGTGGTTATAGAGATAAAATGTGCGGTAATGCTATTAGATGTTTATCTTATTTCTTTAAAAGACATGGATATGAAAAAGATAAAATAGAAATTTTAACTGATGATGGTTTAAAAATTATTGATATTATCTCAAAAGATCCATTTATTGTTGAAGTTAATATGCAAACATTTGATTGAACGCCTAAAAATATTCCAGCAATAACTAATTTAGAAAAAATATTTGATGTTAAACACAAATTAAAATCAGGATTTGAATTTGAATATTCAGCTGTTAATTTCGGTCCAGCACACGTAGTTATTTTTGTTAATGAACTAGATGATAAAATAATTTATGAAGTTGTTGATGAGTTAAATATTCCTAGCTTGTTTCCAAATGATGCTAATTTTAATTTTGCTAAAGTTATTGATGAAAATAATATTGAACTTAAAACATGAGAACGAGGAATTGGAATTACTTTAGCATGTGGTACTGGTAGTTGTGCTGTTGCTGCTTTAAGTAATATTAAAAACTTAACAAAAGATGCAATTAATATTCATCAGGCACTTGGTAAGTTAACTATTGAGAAAAAAGGTGATAGCTATTTTATGCAAGGACCAGCTCAATTTGTTTATAGTGGAGAAATTGATATTACTAAATTATAAGAATAAATAATAAAAAAAACTTTGAAATTAATTTCAAAGTTTTTTTTATTATTTACGTATCAATGGTGGCTCCGGGCAGAATTGAACTGCCGACACACAGATTTTCAGTCTGTTGCTCTACCGACTGAGCTACAGAGCCATATGGCGGTCCTGACGGGAGTCGAACCCGCAATCTCCTCTGTGACAGAGAGGCATGTTAACCAGTACACTACAGAACCAATGGTTGCGGAAGAAGGATTTGAACCTCCGACCTTCAGGTTATGAGCCTGACGAGCTAACCGAGCTGCTCTATTCCGCGATAAAAATGGCGGAGGATGAGGGATTCGAACCCCCGCGCAGGTTGCCCCACCTTTCGGTTTTCAAGACCGATCCCTTCAACCGGACTTGGGTAATCCTCCAGCATTCAAATAAATTATAACATAACATAAAAAAATTTATATTTTTGTAAAGCAAATTGGTGCTTCTGACAGGACTCGAACCTGTAACCGACCGATTATGAGTCGGGGGCTCTAACCAAATTGAGCTACAGAAGCCTTATTGGTGGCTAGACAGAGAGTCGAACTCTGGACCTACCGGGTATGAACCGATCGCTCTAACCAACTGAGCTATCTAGCCAAATGGTCGGGAAGACAGGATTCGAACCTGCGACCCCCTGGTCCCAAACCAGGTGCACTACCAAGCTGTGCTACTTCCCGTTTAATTATAAAAATGCTTTTAGATAATCAATTTTTATAACATAATAATTATATATTATTTTGAAATAATATCTAATTTTTTATCGAATTTATTTCGTCTATTTTTCTAAAAAAATAGTCTTTTTATAAAAAAAATCTTTTCTTATATTTCCTTTTAAAAAATAAAAAAAAGATTGGATAAAAATTGGCGTACCCTAGAGGAGTCGAACCCCCAACCTTCTGATCCGTAGTCAGATGCTCTATCCAATTGAGCTAAGGATACAAAATATGGAGGCGCCAATCAGATTCGAACTGATGATAGCAGAGTTGCAGTCTACGGCCTTACCACTTGGCTATGGCGCCACATATTAATATTATTTTTATACTATTAATAATATACAAAAAAAATTAGTGTTTAAATTTTAAAAAGATTTAAACACTAATTTTTATATTATTTTTTTAAAAAATGGAGGTGCAGATTAGATTTTCACTAATGATCATAAAATAAATTTATTGCCTTTATAGACTTGGCTACCGCACCATTATTTGTAAAATTAAATTATTATTTTACTCTTTAATTTTATAAGTAAATTAGATAAAAATATATTTATTTAACCTATTTATAATTTTTATATATAAATAAAATTACTTTCTAATAATGGTATAGATATCATCTATAACTCTAATTTATTAAATATTAAAATATCAATGATATATAAAAATAATTAGTTATGTAATAATTACTCTTTTTTTGTTTTAAAATATAATAAAAGAGGTCTAAATGAAAAATATTTTTGAAATTCCTAATTTACCAGTTCCTAACTTAGAAGAAACATTATCTAAATTTTTAGAATGAGTAGAACCTATCATTAGTGATAAAGATTTTGCAATAGCAAAAAATGAAGTTAAAGAATTTATTAATGATCCAAATTCTAAAAAAATCCAAGACATTTTATTAAAGCGTTCAGAAGATAAAAATAATAGTTGATTATCTGATTGATGAATGAAATATATATATTTATCATCAAGAGGTCCAGTTACTCCAGAATGTAATGCACCAATGGAATTTTATCACCCTAATATTACTAAATATAATGTTATAGAAAATATGGCTATAATAGCTTATAAATTATCTGAAGTTTATTTAAATTATAAAATAAATGGTATTCCAGATTATCCATTTGGAAAAGTAAAAATGTCAATGGATCAAATAAAAGGATTCTTTACTAGTATAAGAGAACCTAATATTCTTTTTGATGATTACTACATAGAAGAAAATATTGTAGAACATATTATTTTATTAAAGAATAATGTTCACTATAAAATTCCTGTTATCAAAAATAAAAAAATGATATCTATTTCTGATATTAAAAAAAGTATTGAAACAATTATTAACGAAGAAAAAGATAGTATTGAATATAATGCAAACTTAATATCTGCTGATACTTCAAGAGATCATTCTAAAAAAATATTTGATGATTTATTAAAAAATAATAAGAATAAAGAAGCATATAAAACAATTAGAGAAGCAATTATGATGTTTAGTTATGATGATGAAGAAATAGAAGATTCTATTCTAATTATGAAAAATGTTTTATCTGCTAAAAATTTCAATAGATGACATGGTAAATCGACATCACTTGTTTTTAATAAAAATAATAAAATAGGTTTTATTTCTGATCATTCATTTGTTGATGGCGGTACTGAAATAACGATATTCAATGAATTATATAAATTCTATAATGAAGATATTGAATTTGCTAATAGTGAATCATCTAATAATTATGAAAAAATTAATTTTGAAATATCTGCTGATATTGAATCAGAATTAAAAACAATAAAAGAAAACTTTATTAAATATTTAGCTAATGTAAACATTAAAAAAATATGAATGGATAATATTAAAACAAATGAGATGAGAGAATTAGGGATATTAAGTCCTGATGCTTTTTTTCAATTAGGTTATCAAATCGCACAATACAGAACTAATAAAACATTAAGAAATACTTATATTGCAGTTGATCTTAGAAACTTCTTTAGAGGAAGAACTGAATGTGTTAGACCAATATCATTAGAATCAAAACAATTTGTAATTGATTTATGTGAAGGAAAAGTAACAGATAAAGCAAAAGCTAAAGAACAATTAAAAGCTATTTATGATGTTCATTATCAAAGAACAAAAGATTGTAAAATGGGTCACGGTATTAATAGACATATGTTAGGTTTAACTTTAGCTTATGAAGAAAACAAAGAATCATTAGGTGAAAAACCAAAATTATTCGATACAGTGGCTTGAAAAGATATATCTGCAAACCCTATATCAACATCAAGTATTGCACACCCAGGTATAAAATTAGCATACTTTGATCCGGTTCATGCTGATGGTATTGGTATATTCTATGCTGGTTCAAATGATGGCTTTATAGCTACTATATCAGCTTGAGATAAAGATAAAGATTATCAAGAAAAATTCGTTAATAACTGCAAACAAGCACTTAATGATTTAATAGAAATTTATAAATAATAAAAAAGAGAATTATATGAAAAAAAACATAACACTAGATTATTTTATTGACAAAGCACTAGAAACTAAAAAAGGAAAAGTACCAACATTAGTTATAACTTGTCCTTATGAAGCTGATAGTATTGTAGCTATAAAAAAAGCAATTAAATTAGAATTAATTAAAGCCTTATTTGTTGGAGAAAAAAAATTAGCAGAAAAATCAGCTAAAGAAGCTGATTTTGAACTAACTAGTGAAAATTTCTTTGATGCTAAAGATGATGCTGATGCTGCTAGAATAACAATGGAACTTTTAAGAGATGATAAAGCACAAATGTTAATGAAAGGATTAATTGATACTTCATTATTATTAAAAACTTTATTAGTAAAAGACTATGGTTTGAGAACTGGTAAATTATTCAGTCATGCTATTGTTTCTTTTAATGATGATTTTGATAAATATTATATTATTACAGATGCTGGAATGAATATTGCACCAACATTAGAACAAAAAAAAGAAATTATTGAAAATTCGGTATTACTAGCTCATGCTCTTGGTATTAAAGAACCAAAGGTTGCTTGTTTAACTGCTAAAGAAAAAGTATATGATAAAATGCCTGCAACTTTAGATGCTGCTGCTTTACAAAAAATGAATCAAGATGGAATTATTAAAAATTGTATAGTTAGTGGTCCATTACAATTAGATAATGCGATAAATGAACATAGCGCTAAAGTAAAAGGGATAGATGATCCAGTTGCTGGGAAAGCTGATATCTTATTAGTTCCAGATATTGAATCTGGTAACATATTTTCTAAAGGTTTATATTACCTTTGTAATTGAGCTTTTGCTGGTGTTATTATTGGTGCAAAAATTCCAATTGTATTGACTTCTCGTTCAAGTGATGAGAGAGATCAAATATCTTCAATTTGTTTAGCATGTTCAATGGCTAATTTTAAGGAGTAATTATATGATAAAAATACTTGCTATTAATCCAGGTTCAACATCAACAAAAATTGGTGTATTTAATGATAAAGAAAAAATTTGAGATATTAATATCCATCATGATGAAGATGAATTAAATAATATAATTGGTTTTGATGAACAAATAAAGTTTAGAAAAAGAGAAATTTTAAAACATTTAAAAACACAAAATTTTAAAATTGAAAATTTTGATGTATTTGCTTCTAGAGGTGGAGTAAGTATTCCAATACCAGGTGGTACTTATTTAGTTAATGAAAAAACTTGTGAAAACCAAAAAAACAGCAAATTACAACATCCTTGTAATTTAGCTTCACCAATTGCTAAAAGTTTTGCAGATGATAATAATAAAAAAGCTTACTTTACAGATTCGCCATTTACATGTGAATTAATGCCATTAGCTTTCTATTCAGGACATAAAGAAATTCCAAGAAGTGGTAGATTCCATGCATTGAATCAAAAAGCTATTGCAAGACACCACTCAGAAAAAATGAATAAAGCTTATGAAGAATCTAATTATATAGTTGCTCACTTAGGTGGTGGTATTAGTGTTGGTGCTCATGAAAAAGGTTTAGTAATAGATGTAAATGATGCGTTAGATGAAGGACCATTCACACCACAAAGAACTGGTGGTTTACCAGTTAGAAGTATTATTGATATGTGTTTTACTAGTGGTAAAACACATGAAGAAATGAAAAAATTTATTCAAGGTAATGGTGGATTATTTTCATATTTGGGAACAAATGATTGTATAAAAGCACTTGAGATGGGTAAAGAAGATAAAAAAGTTCAAGAAACTATTGATGCACTAATTTATCAAATATCTATGGAAATTGGTAAAAGATCAGTTTCTTTAAAAGGTGATATAGATGCTATTCTTATAACTGGTGGAATTGCTAATTCGGATGTTATTATTCAAAAAATAATTGAATATGTTAAATTTCTAGCACCAATATATGTTTATCCTGGTGAACTAGAATTAGAATCACTAGCACTAGGAGCTTATAAAGCTTTTAAAAACGAAATAGAAGTAAAAGAGATTAAGTAATGACATCTACACAAGAATTAAATACATTAAGTCCAAATTCAATTTCTAAATTTAGAAAATATATTGCTCTTATAATTATTGCTATGGGTGCTGGTACTATTTATATAGTTCCATATATTTTGAATACTTATGCTACTCAAATTGGTATTGCTTCTGGTATCAGTGCAATACAACTACAAACATTAATTACAATATATGGTGTATTAAATGTACTATTTTATATTCCAGGAGGATGGATAGCAGATAGATTCTCCACCCGTTCTTTATTCTCAATATCATTAATAGGAACTGGAATAGCTTCGGTTTGATATGCAATATTATTTACTGATGTTGATCTTATAAATTATGGGTCATTAGTAATTATCCATTTAATATTTTCAGTAACAACAGTTCTAACATTTTGATCAGCTTTTGTAAAAGGTATTAAATTGCTTGGTCCTGCTGAAGAACAAGCTAGATTATATTCAACTTGTGATTCTATGAGAAATGTAATTGGAGTTGTGGCTTTATTCACTTCTACTGGTTTACTTGGTATTGTTGGATTGGGTTCAATTGGTGGAGCTAACATTTTCTGAGTTCTATTATTCTATGCAATAGTCTATGTTGCAGTTGGTTTATTATCATTCTTCTTTCTACCAAAAGATCCAATTAAGAAAATAAAGAAAAAACGTTCTGACGGATTATTTAATTTTAAAGATAATGTAGGAGTTGTTTCAATAGTTACTAAAGATCAATATAAAGTTCTCTCTAAAAAAAGAAGAACAATCTTTATTAATGAAAATAAAAGTCAATTGTTAGATGTTGTAAAACGTCGTGAAATATGAATGATAGCAATTGTGATATTCTTTTGAATGAATTCATATAATACATTTGTTGGATATACAGGATATTTTCTTGGAAGTGCAGGAGTTGATCAAAGTACAGCTAGTTACTTAAGTATTGTTACTAATTATGTTACACCATTTTTTGGTGCTCTATTAGCTGGTTGATTAGCAACTAAAAAAACTAAATCAGCTGCTAAACTATTAATTCCACTAGGAATTATTGCTGGTATTATTGCAATAGTTATTTGTGCAATTCCAGTTTCAAGTACAACATATATATTTTTATTTATATTGATTGCAATAGTGATGTTAATCATTGGTGGTGCAAGAGGTGTATTTTGATCGACTATGACTGAAGGTAAAATAAATAATAAAATAGCTGGTATGAGTGTTGGATTTATTTCTATCATTGGTTTCTCTTGTGATATTTGAATGAGACCATTTTTAAGTTTAATAATGGACCCATTCTTAGATCCAACAGGAATATATTACACTCCAACAGCATTCCATATTTTATTTGGTTGAGGAGCAGCAAACTTATTATTAGCTGCATTATTTTCTTGAATTTTATTTAAAAGAATTAAAAAAATAAATCAAAAAGAAGTTCTTGTAAATGAATTTGAAGACCAAGAAAATATAGATATTCAAGAATTAAATTATGAAGAAATAAGAATAGATGAAGAAAAAAAATTAAATCATCAAAATTTTAAAAAAACTTCTATAGTATCTGAAGAAAAAAGAAAACTAACTTATGATGAATCTAATAGAATGAATTGAAAAATAAAAATATTCCAGATGAATAAATCACTAGAAAATCTATATAAACTCAAGTTATTCAAATCAAACTACAATCTATAAAAATAAAAAAACCTTAGAAGCAACTAAGGTTTTTTATTTATTTTCAATCTGATTTTTAACAACTTCTTTTAATTGAATAGCAATCTTCTCTGGCATTATTTGGCATAGTACTTTAATATCAACATTATCTATTTCTAAAATATTAGGATAGATAGTTAATATTTTATTTTTAGTAACTGTTCCAATTCCCTTAATACCATCTAATAAATCAACAAATAAAGATTTATTTCTCTTAGTTCTAAAGAAGTTAATTACAAAACGATGAATCTCTTCTTGAATATTACTTAATAATCAATAAACATTTGTTTTATTATCAAGTTCAATTTCATTAAAATTAGCATCAATAATTGAATGAGTTTTATGTTTATTATTTTTCTTTAATCCAATAACTGTTATTTGAGAAGTTAGATTAAGTTCACTTAAAGCTAGATTAGCAGCACTTACTTGAATCTTTCCACCATCAACAATAATAAGTTCAGGTAATAATTGATTATTTTTAATTTGTCTTGAATATCTTCTTTTAATAACTTCATACATATATTGGTAATCAGATTTATTTTCTTCACTTGTTAAATTAAATTTTCGATATTTTGATTTATTGAATTTGCCATTTTCACAAACAATAACTGCACTAACAGGAGTTGATAAAAATAGATTTGAGTTATCAAATGCTTCAATTCTATTAGCTGAATCAATATTAAGAAGTTGAGCTAAATCATCAATTGCTTTAATTGTTTTATCATATTCTACTAAATACTTTGTTTTATTAACTTTTAAATCATCCTTAGCATTTATTAAGCCTTGATTTATTAAATCAAAATACTTCCCCTTTTTAGCAGCTATTATTTTTGTATTTAATACTTCTGATAAATTATCTAATTCATCAGAATCAATATTAATATAAATCTTTTTAGGAACTTTATTAGCTGAATAGTATTGCATTAGATAACTTATTAATGCTTCATTAATTTCAGAATATATTTTAGAAATATAATTATGTTTATTAATTAGAAACCCATTAATAAAATTGAATATATAAATGGAAATAGTATCATCATCAACTAAGAAAGAAATAATATCAATATCATCCTCATTATTAAATTGAACATTTTGATTATCAATAATTGATTTCAAACCGGTTTGAAGGTCTAAATATTTTTTAGCATCAAGAAAATCTTCATTATTTGATGCATTCAATTCTTTACTTCTTAGATCATTAATAATATTAACTGCTTTTTTATTAAAAATATCATGAACATTATTTTTTAAAATATCATAATCTTTTTTTTCTATTTTGTTAATGCAAGGACCAAGGCATCGATTCATATCATAATAAATGCAAGTTTTTTTTGGTATAGGATTACATTTTCTAAATGGAATAATTCTTTCTAGAAATTTATAAATTTCATAAATGTTATTATCTCTTGTTGCAAAGGGACCATAATAAGTTCCACTATTTTTTATATATCTATGAGTGTATTTTATTCTAGGATGAGTTTCATTACTAATCATTATATAAGGATAATTAGAACTATCCTTTAAGAGAATATTATATTTTGGTTTATGTTTATTAATTAAATTGTTCTCTAATATTAAAGCTTCATTTTCATTCTTAACAACAAAATAATCAACATCAGCAATATTTCTTACTAGTTTTGTTATTCTTCCATTATGTGATTTATCAAAATATTGTTTCGTTCTTTTTAAAAGATTTTTAGATTTTCCTATGTATAAAATGTTTTGATTTTTGTCTTTTCATAAGTAACATCCTGGTTTTTCAGGAATTAATTTTATTTTTTCTAATACATTCATAATAATTTATTATAGTCAAAGTTTCCTATTTACAAAAAAAGTGGTATATTTTAAATATAATTTTTTGTTATTAGGAGATAAAAATAATGTCAAATGAAAAAGAAATAGTAATAGGTATTGATTTAGGTACAACAAACTCATGTGTTGCATATATGTCACATGGTAAAGTTAAAATTATCGATAACCTAGAAGATAATCCAACTACACCGTCAGTTGTTGCTTTTAAAGACCGTGAAGTATTAGTTGGTGATGTTGCAAAAAGACAAATGTCAACTAATCCTAATACTATTGGGTCTATTAAACGTTTAATCGGTACAAAACAAACAGTAAGTGCTTTAGGTAAACAATATACACCTGAAGAAATTAGTGCTGAAATTTTAAAATATATAAAAAAATATTCAGAAAAAAGAACTGGTGAACCTGTTAATAAAGCAGTTATTACTGTTCCAGCGTATTTTAATGATGCTCAAAGAACTGCAACTAAAAATGCTGGTAGATTAGCTGGTTTAGAAGTTTTAAGAATTATTAATGAACCAACTGCTGCTGCTTTAGCTTTTGGTTTAAGTAATGAAAAAGGTGATTCTCAAAAAATCCTAGTTTATGACTTAGGAGGAGGAACTTTCGATGTTTCTGTTCTTGAAATTGCTGATGGTACTTTTGAAGTATTAGCAACAGCTGGAGATAACCGTCTTGGTGGTGATGATTGAGATGAAAAAATTGTTCAATGATTAAAAGATAAAATTTTAGCTGAAAATAAAATTGATGTTACAGTTGATAAAATGGCTGTTCAAAGATTAAGAGATGCTGCTGAGAAAACTAAGATTAGATTATCATTTGATGATGAATATAAAATTAACTTACCATTCTTAATTATGGTTCCAGGACAACCTCCTTTAAATATTTCAACAGTTCTAACTAAAAAAGAATTCTTAAAAATGACTGATGATTTATTACAAAGAACATTATTACCATTAGGTGATGCTATTAAACAATCAGGTGTTAAAAAATCAGAACTTAACGAAATCTTAATGGTTGGTGGTTCTACAAAAATGCCAGCTGTTAGAAAAATAGTTACTGAATTTATTGGTAAAGAAGTTAATACTAAAATAAACCCAGATGAATGTGTTGCTGCTGGTGCTGCTATTCAAGGTGCTGTTTTACAAGGACAAGTTGAAAATGTTTTATTATTAGACGTTACTCCTTTATCATTAAGTATTGAAACTTTTGGTGGTGTTGCTACTCCTATTATTCCTAGAAATACAACTATCCCAGTTTCAAAATCTCAAGTTTTCTCAACTGCATATGATAACCAAGAATCAGTTGAAGTAAAAGTTGTTCAAGGTGAAAGACCTCTTGCAATCCAAAATAAACTTTTAGGTGAATTTGTTTTAGGTGATATTCAAAATGCTCCTAAAGGAATTCCACAAATTGAAATTTCATTCATTATTGATGCTGATGGTATTATTGTTGTTTCTGCTAAAGATTTATCAACTAATATTGAAACTTCAGTTACTATTAAAGATAGTAGTGGTTTATCTGATGAAGATCTTAAAAACATGATGAGTGATACATACGCTAACGAAGCTGAAGATGCTAAAATTAGACATCAACTTGAAGTTAAAAATAGAGCACACGATATGTTATCTGCTTTAACTGAAATTTTAACTAACCCTGAAATAGATCCAGAGTTAAGAGAAAACTTCACAAAAACAATTACTGATATTGAAACTAGTCTAGACGCTGATGATTTCGATAACCTTGAAAGTTTAGTTGCTAAACTTCAAGCATTCTTTGATTCAATTAATGAAGAAAACGCTTAATTTAAATTAGAAAAATAAATAAAAAAAAGAATCAATTTTAAATTGATTCTTTTTTTGTTGTAAAATAATAAGATTAAAGGAGGTTTTAATACTAATGAAAAATCAAATAAGCAGTATTAAAACCAAGTTCCAAAATTTTTCAAAAACTGATTTTAAACATTTAATTTTTGGTAAAACATTAAGTGGAAAAATGTTTAGAATTTTTGCTTTATTAATTATCATTTTAACGTTATGTCTTTATTTACCTATTTCTTTTCAAAGTTTTTTTGAAAATGGTTATGTTGATTATTTTAATAATTCATATCATTTTAATATTGATGGTAAACCTTTTCAATATGATTTTTTAGATGCCATGTTTACGGCATTTAGTACAGTTACAACAACGGGACTTATTATTGGCGATACTAATTCAATTTTCTCCATGTTTGGTAAATTAGTTATTATGCTCTTTATTCAATTAGGAGGTTTTGGTGTACTATTTTTTATTTTTATTTTATTTAGATTATTTAATTATAAGTATGCTACTCAATTAATAAAACCTCAAAGTTCTCTTTTAGCTCAATTCAAAAAAGATGATAATGAAGATGACAATGAAAATATTAAAATATTGATTAAATACTCTATTTGGGTCTTTGTTATTGAATTATTTTTTGGAATATTTTATTCATTATGATTTCTATTGGTTCCTGCTTATGATGGAAGTTTTATAGATGGCTTTTATGTTGAAAACTCAAATTTTATCTATTTATATAATAATGCTGATACTTCTTTTTTTGCCGGATTTTTTCATTCAGTTTCATCAATGAATAATGCTGGATTAAATATTATTAGTAGTTCATCACTAGCACCATATAGAAATGGTATTCATACAATTTTTTTAATAATGACAATGGTTCAATTCATTATTGGGGGAATAGGTATTCCTATTGTCTATGATTTTTTAAAGAAGTTCAAAATAAGAAAAAAAGTTTATAGAACTCTTAATCAAAATGAATCAAGAAATAAATATGTAATAGAAAAAAATTTAAATCATAAGATTTCTCTTTTTTCAAAATTATCAATGTCAAGTTATATTGTTATAACTCTTCTTTCAATACCACTAATCTTAATTTCAGAAACAACAAATTTTGGAGGAGGAAGTAATCTATTATGAAATAATACAACTTCTTTTGATAATTATTTTGATAAAACAATTAATATTATTTTCCAATCAATGAGTGTAAGATCATCTGGATTTTCTACTTTTGAAACAAGTAGTATAAATTCTTCAACAAAATGAATATTTATTATCTTAATGTTTATTGGAGGTTCTCCTTCATCAACATCAGGAGGAATTAGAACAACAACATTAAGTATTTGTCTAATTACTATCTATTCTAAGTTTAGGGGTCGTAATGAAGTCTCTGCATTTAGAAAAACAATAGATATCAATAATATCCAAAATTCTTTTGTTGTTGTTCTTTCAGGTATTATATTAGTTGGTTTTGGAACAATAATATTAACATCATATGATATCCATACAATTAATAATCAAGATTGAACAACATCTGTATTTATGGTTACATCGAGTTTTGGTAATATCGGTCTTTCAACAGAAAATCCATATTTAGTTGGTGAATTTAGTCAAATATATATGATTATTTTAATGACTATTGGACAATATTCAATTAGTCAAACTGCTTTCTTAAAAGAAAAGCATATAAAAATTAAAAAACCTAATGTTCAAATTCTTTCTGAGAAAGTAAAATTAGGTTAAATATTTGTTTATTCAATATATGAAAAAGATTCAATAATATTCATACAATGGTCAATTGTTCTATCAAAATTTTTAGCAATAATAACTGCCTTTGAAATTTCAACAGTATCTATTTCATTATTATCATTAATATAATCAATAAAATTAAAAAATATTGCATCATATTCCACTAAGAATTTTTTAAAAATTTCTTCAGATTCTTCAAGCATTTCAGGAAAATCAAATTTTTCAAAAATTTTAAAAATACTATCCATTGTTCTGATTGTTAATTCTAAAAATTGTAAAAAGAAATCTTTAAATTTTACATCCTCAAAACTCTTTGATTTTTTAATACTAAATCGAGTATATTTATAAATATAAGTATTTATTCTTTCAAGATCTTTAATAGAATAAATTATCGCAATAAAAATTCTTAAGTGTTTTGTTTTAGGTTGATGTTTTTGAATTAATCAAGTAGATTCAAATAAAATATCTTCAGATCTTCTAAAAGATTTCTTATTCATTGATTTGATCTTTTCATAAATATCATCATCAGTGGTTTCATTAGTTGATGAATCATAAAGGTATTGATAAGAATCAATAGTTTTTGAAAAGTAAATCTTTAGGTTATCTAAGATATCTTGTTCACTTTCTTTTAATAATAAATAGTTAGCCATTAGTATTAACCTATCTTTCCATTGATATAATCATATGTTTTTTTCTCTTTTGGAGAAATAAAAACATCCTTTGTCTTACCAGATTCAATCACTTTACCTTCAAAAAAGAAAATAGTATTATCACTTATTCTTTGAGCTTGTGCCATTGAGTGAGTCACTATTATTACCGTAAATTTCTTTCTTAGTTCTAAAATAAGTTTTTCAATTTTAGAAGTAGCAATAGGATCAAGTGCTGAAGTAGGTTCATCCATTAAAATAATAGTTGGTTGTAAAGCTATTGTTCTTGCAATACATAGTCTTTGTTGTTGACCACCACTAAGTCCAGTTGCTGGTGCATTTAAATCACCTTTTACTTCATTTCATAAAGCAGCATTAATTAATGAATCTTCAACAATTTTATCCAATGTTTCTTTGTCTTTTATTCCATGTGATTTCGGTCCAAAAGCAACATTTTCATAAATACTCATTTCAAAAGGAACAGGGCTTTGAAAAACCATTCCAATTTTTGTTCTTAATGAAATTAAATGAAGTTTTTTTGATTGAATATTTATAGATTCAAAATATATATCTCCGGTTTGAGTACAACCTAAAATTAAATCATTCATTCTATTTAAACATTTTATAAAAGTAGATTTTCCACACCCACTAGGACCAATTAAAGAAGTAACTTTATTTTTTTCAATATTAACGTTAATATCAAACAGAGCTTGATGATCACCATTTTTATATCAAAGATTTAGATTTTCTACTTCAATAATATTTGATTCGTTAAAATCTTCTTTTTTCTTTTCAATATTATTTTTGATTAAATCAGTATAATTTTTATAATTTTGTTTTTGTTTAGAAGACATTTTTACTTTATAAATCATTTTTTGATTTCAATTTAAAGATTCAATAAAGTTAAACAATTCATTATCAAGAAGTTCAGAAAAATCCTTCTCTTTTTTTTCAATATTAAAAACATTATTATTATTCATAGAGTTTCCTTTCCACTAATTGTTGCATTTTTAAATCATCAATATATTTAATTTTTATAATTTTTTTATTATATTTTATTGCAATATTCATAAAACGATTTAATTTAAGATTATCAGCTTGTTCATAAGTTAAATAAAGAGTTTTATTTATAATTTGTTTGTAATAAATATCTAATGGTATTTTATCAAAACTTGAACCTAGACTTTTATGTTCTCTTATTTTGTAGATTATTACTTGTTTTCAATCTTTATATATTGGAATGATTCCATATCCAATATAGATTATTCCTAAAATAATAATGAAAGCTATAAAAGCACATTCATAACTAATATCATTTGCTCCACTTAAATTATTTGAAAAAATTTGAGCATAAATTCTTGTTGTTAAAGTTTGACCTGGATTTAATAAACCAATAGTTGAAATTGATGATAATCCTGCTGTTAAGAATAATGGGGCTGTTTCAGCCATTATTCTACCAATAGCTAAAATTATTGAAGCACTCAAACTAGAATAAGCATAAGGAATAACTATTTTTCAAATAGTTTCCATTTTTCCACAACCTAAAGAATAAGCATTATGTCTTAAACTCATAGGAACTCTTTTTAATGCTTGTTCAAATGTTCTAACTAAAGTAGGAATTATAACTAAGGAAATAGTTAAAGCACCAGCTAATAAAGATCTACCCATTGATCCAGAGGATGTTAAACCTAATAGTTCAATAAAGAAAGCTAAACCAAACATCCCATAAATAATACTTGGTGCTGAACTCAAGGAATCATTAAAGAATAATATTGCTTTTTTAGATTTACCATCTTTTGAAAACTCATTTAAATATAAAGCTACAAAGAATGCAATCGGTAGTGCTACTAATAAACTAACAATAATAATGATAATGGTATTAATGATAGCTAAACCCGTTGTATCTCTTGTGTATTGGAAGATAGTAGAAAATCCACCAGCATTAACAAAAATAACATTTCCACCTTTAATTAAGATATCACCAATTATTCAAATTAAAAATGAAAAAGAAATCGTAATAGAAATTCATTCCAATGCTATTTTTTTAAAACTATAAAGATTTAATAATTTATGATTAACAATCCGATCACTTATATAAAAATTAACAGAAGATTCATTTTTATAATCAAAATTCTTAGAATTCTTATACATAACTCTTTCAAATGCCATTGAAAACAAATTTGGGAAATATAGGAATATTTCTCCTATTTTCCTCTCAAATTGAGTTCACTTTGTATTTTTATAGACACTTCTTTTTGAAGTAACAAACATTACTAAAGCATTTATTATTAGAATGATAATTAATAAAATAATAGCAAAAACATATAAAATACCTCTTAATGCAGGTGATGAACTTTCTGAAAACATATAACTTGAAATAATAACAGCTAATGGCTTAAATGCTGAAAGAAAAATATTTGAATCACCAAGAGCATTATAATTATCAGCAGAAAGAATCATTGATAAAGCCATAGTTTCACCAATAGCTCTACCTGTTGCTATAATTATTGCAACGATAATTCCAGAAGTAGCTTCTTTTCGATAAACCTTGTAGATTGCTGCTGTTTTAGTAAGACCAAGAGCAGTTGGACCTGTTATTAAATTATTTGAAATACCATGATATGAATTTAAAGTTAAACTAATAATTGTTGGTAGAATCATAAAAGCTAACATGATCATTGCATTTAAAATAGTATAAGGTGTCGTTGCTCCAAACATTTTAGTTACAAACCAAAGGGAGTTATATGCAAATATTCCAAAAATAACTGATGGAATTCCACTTAATGTTGAAATAACAATTCGTGCTCTTTTTTGATATTTTTTATTTAACCTAAAATGAATAAAAGTAGCAGTCTTTATTCCGATAGGACTGGCTATAATAACAGCACCAATTGTTATTAATAATGTAATTGCTAATGGATATCAAACAGAACCTTGTCCAGCAGCCAAGTTAAAATCAAGACTACCTAAGATAGTTCATCCATATTCTTCAAAACCTGCAATTGATGAAAAAACAATAAAACCAATAATAGCTAAAAAAATGACTGCTAAAAATCAAGAAATACTAACAGATGTTATTTTTCCTATTTTATCTGATTTTAATTTTTTAGTAATAACTTTTTGTTGCCTAAAATCTAACATACTAAACTATTGCACCATACCCTCTATTTTGATCATCAATTTCTCTAATGAGTGCATAATCACTAACTCAAAATTCACCTGCAGCATTTTTCATACTATTAATTTGAGCAGGAGTTAATCTAATTCAATGAGGAATTTTTTGACTTAGTGTTTCATCTACTATAATTCATTCAATAAATCTCTTTAAAGGAGTATTTGCATTTTGAATTCCTTTAGTACTTACAATTGCATTAGCTGATGTAAATCAATTATAAGTTTGGGTTATATTTTGTTTTGCTAATTCAACACCATTATATGTAGCAATTTTAAATCCACTATCTCTAATAAATTGTTCATTAGCTAAAATAAAATATGATGAAAGATAAATCATTGTATTATCTTTACCACTTAAACTAAATTGTTTTCAAGCTTCTACATTCGATTCAGGAGTTGCTACTACATTATTTAGATAAGCACCAGTTCTTAAAATTTCTTCAATTTCTGGAGGTGTATTTGGATTTAAATTAGTGTTCTTAGAAAAATTACTAGCAGTTCCAGAAGCTTCATATCCGCCAGTTCTTGAAAAAGGAGTTAAAATATCTGATTGACCACTTGCTGAAACATCATCAGCTACATTATTAGTTAATTCAGACATCTTATGTGTTTTATAACCAGTAAAGGTTTCGAATAGTTTAAGAATATTACTTTCATTAATATCTAATTGAACTCCATCATTTAATGGTTTATATACAATTCCAATAGCATCTCATCCAATTGTAATTGTTTTCATTTCATTAGCTTCTCAATTAACTCAAGCTCCATCTTCAATTGCAGGTTGAGTAGATGTTGCAGGAGCACCAACTTTTTTTGTTGTTATAGTTCCAGTAACATTACCAATATCTTTTGATAATCTAGAAGCAGCAGTTAAACCAGCTCCACTACCACCTGATTCAACCATTATTTCAGTTGAACGTTCAACTTCTGAATAAACATTAGCCATAGCGTTCATTAAAGGGAAAATAGAACTTGAACCAGCAGCAGTAATAATACTTATACCAGTAAAGTTAACACTAGTTAAAATGATTGTAGATATACCGACAACTCCAAAAAAACTAATAGTAATTATTTTACTCTTGCTCTTTATTTGTTTTAAAAACCTAATAACTTTATTCATATTTTGTTAATATATAGATAACATAAATAATTTATTTTTAAATAAATAATTAAGGAATATTTTGATAAATCTTTTTAAAAGTATTTTTAGATATATTTTTAGTAAAAAAATTTGACTATTGGGTTTGACATTTTTATTAACTCTTTCCCTTTCCATATTTACCTCTACTACATTTCTTTCTCAAAATTTATCTAATTCTTATAACACTTTAGTTGAAAAAGGTAATCTAAATAATATTACTATTTATGAAAGATATAAATCTACTTATTCAAATCCAAATGATCCTAATGATACTTTAGAAGGTGAAGCTGCTAGGAAAAAAAATGAAGAACTTTTTTTATCTTGATTAAAAGTTGAATATTCAAACTTAGATCCTAATTTACCACCAAAATATTCTAATGTTCAATTTAATAAATCAAGATCATTAGAAATTGGTAATAATAGTAATAATTTTTTATATAAAGCAATCGAATCAAATCCAACTGATGAGGTTAATAAATTAGTTATTAATACTGGAAATAATCTACCATCTTTATCTGAAATTAATTTTAAAGATATATTAGATAAGGCAAGTTGAAATGCTATTCCTAATCCTAATAACCCTAATGAATCACCATTAAATATGAGAAAGAAACTTTTAGATATTGTTGCTAATTCTAAATGAACTCAAAATGGTATTAATGCTACAGCTAGTAAAATATATATAGCATTAAATGGTACATTCCCTGACCCTTTAATAGATCCTGATATTAAAGTTTGACAAACTTATAATACTCAAAAATTAGCAGAAGTATCAACTAAAATTGGATTAACTACAACTGGTGCAAATCCTGATATGGATTTAAAAAAGTTTTTGAATAATTTTGAATCTTGAATTAATCCAAGTAATATTGACCCTACAAGTCCAGCTTTTTATAATCCTCCATCAAATTTAGAATATAAAATTAATTTTAATTTTAGAGATTCAATAGCAGGTGTTCCATTCCCTACCATTGGTTATTATGAAAATTTCTCTAATTTGAGTGCTGTTATTCCTGACTATTCATTAAAAAATCTTAAAAAAGAAATATTACCACCAGACTTATATAATGAATATTTAAGAATTTTAGAAGCACAGGAAAAAATAGGATCTTCAAATATTAATTCAGCATCACAAGAAAATTTTGAAACTTTTATAGAATCAATTCCTACTAAAAATAAAATTTTAATAGATGGAACATCTTATTTAATATTAGGTACTGGTATTACTCCTAATTACATGTATCCGATTATTAATTTTGAAAATTCAATTCCTAATCCTGATAATGAGTTATTAATATATATGCAAAATAGTGGATATGAAAGAATACTTTATTCTTTTAGAGATAATCCTACTGAAAATTATATTGTTATGAAGGTTGATACGAATAGTCTTAGACAAAAAAATATATCAGTAAATGAAGCAATTAGCTCAATTAATGAAAAATCAATAGAATATATGTCTTGACCATCCGATATTAAATCAACATATTTAGCTACTGATACAAGCAATTTTTTAAGTCCAGCTCCATTAAGATTAGATTTTTTACCAAAACTTTTAGTTTTTCAACATTCAATTACCGATACATTATCAATTTTTATTTTAATGGGAAGTTTGATTTTATGTATTTTCTTTGTTAGTAAGTTTATCAAAGATAATAAATCTGTATTAGGTATTATGATAGCTAATGGACTTAATAGAAGATATATTTTATTCTCAGTTTCAGTGATAGGAATTATTCCATCAATTGTTGCAGGAATAATTAGCTGACTAATTGCTTTTTTTACTCAAAATTTCTTATTTACAATTTATCAAGACTTTTGATTTAATACATTTGAAACTGTTGAAATTGATAGATATGCATCAATTTGATTTTTCATATTAATTTTTATTCCTATGATAATTATGGCAATAGTTTCTGTTTCAGTTGTTTTCTTTAAAATTGAAAAAGAACCCGTTGTTGAAATGATGGAAAATAATTCTAAATATAAAACTTCATTATTATCAGGTTGAATTAAAAAAATGTTTACTCATACACCTGTATTAGTAAGATTTAGATCATCCGTTGCTTTTGCTTCAATTTCAAAAACAATTTATATAACAATAATGATAGCTATTTCAACATTAATGATAACAATTTCATCATCAACAACTAATATTTTTTCAGTAGCACAAAAAGAAACTAGTGAAGTTCAAAATTATAACTATGCTTTTGATTTAGCATCACCAACAAGACAAGGAGGTCAATATTTCAGAAGTGAACCTGAAAATATGGGAATAGCTATTGTTAATGATACAAATGAAGTTCTTAATAATTCAAAAATAAGAGAAAGTAATTATAAAGGAATATCAGCACTTGTTAATTATAGAAAATGAAAGGGATATGATGTTCCTGCTACTAATATTTATGGTAAAAATAATTTTGGATTATTAGGTAATACTCATTTCCCATCAGTTGATGATAGTAATGGTGAAAATACTAATATGTTATTCTTGAAAAATATTGTTCAACACCAAACAGCTTTAGACATTAACATTGCAGGAGTTAATCCATTTGATATTGTAGATTCTCTAGCATCAGAAAATATATTATCAGTAATGGATGACAAAACTGCTAATCTTTGAAATAAAGCAATAAATGATAATAGATTATATAGACCACTTATACCATTAGGAGAAATTCAAACTGAAGAATATGTTCCTGAATATTATTCTCAATTTTTAGGGCTTGAAAATAGATATTATTTTAATTATGAAAAAATGATTAGAGAATCTAAAACAGTAGCTGGATCATTAACTGATACAAATGGAACAACTACAAGAAAATCACCTGTTTTTGATTTTGTATCAGATGTAAAACCAGAAGTTATTGATAGTAGTTTTGCTTATCGTGAATTTCATGTTAATAATGCTGAAAATCCTCATGAACCTAATCAACCAATTTGACCAAAAACAGGTTGATATAAAATTAATAAAAAGAATTTAACTAACATAGGTGCACTACAATTTATTCCAGCAATTGAATTACAACCATTCTTTATTTGATTTTTAACAAATATCTATTTAGATCCTTATTACCAAGATGACCTATATCGTATAATTTTTAATTATGCTCCAATGTTAAAAAATGACATTCCTTATACTTATTTAGAATTCGGATCAAATACTAATAATGAAAATATTTCTCTTGATAAAACAAATACAAAAACATTTGTAGCAAGAGGAATCGATCCAAATCCTATAATCAATCCTAAAACCCTAAAAAATGAATTTGTTCCAAACTTATTTAATAGTAATGATGAAAATTTAAATAGTGAGTTAGCATTAAAAAATGAAAATATTATAGATCCTGATAATTTGAATCTTTTAATAAGTGAAGCAACTGCATATAAATATAATATAGGTATTGGTTCAAAAATAAATATTCAACCTAAAAATGATATTGATAGATATTATAAAAAAAATGAAAATATTTATACATTTACAATTAAAGGTATTTATAGTAGTTATTATGGTGATGAATTTTTTATTAATCAAAAAGTTGCTAATGAAATATTGGGATATAATGATCCAGAATTTAATACAAATTCATATTATATTGATAGAGAATGAATAGATGGTAAAGAGTCAATAACAGGAGAATGAGTTCCAGGCTACTGAGAAATAAAAAATAATGAAACAATTCCTTTTAATGGATTCTTTTCTCTAAGCAAAACACATCCAATTTTAACATCATCAAATTCTACTTATTCATATTCTGGTTTATATCCTGCTATTGATACCTTTAGTCATAGTGAAAAATTTACATCAATTTTAAATTATTCACTAAATCCAACATCAATAGCTCCTGGTAATAATGTTTATGATGATGCTTTTAATTCTAAAATAGCAATTATGAAAGCTCTTAATTATCCTGATGTTGCAACATTCAATACATATTTACAAGGATTTTCTGATGTCACTCTTAGAAATAAGGATGTTATTAATAGAATAATTAATACTTATGGTTCTTCAGTTTTTTCATTAATGAATAAAACAACACAAGTTTCAGATAAAATAAGTGGAATATTTGATACTTCTGAGAACTTAATTTATTCATTGCAAACACTATTATTTTCAATTCTTATTTCAATTAGTTTATTAACTACATTAATTATGTCAATTGATTTAATTGAAAATTCATTATCAGTTGCTGCTACATTAAAAGCTCTTGGTTTTAGTGATAGAAGTAATATGCTTTCATTTTTATCAGCATATTTCCCACCATTAATATTAGGTAGTATAATTGGTTTCTCATTAAGTAGTACTTTTATTAATATGTATATAAACGTTATCTTTAATATTTCATCCATTTATTTACCAGTAACTTTAAATCCTCTTTTATTTTTATCTTCACTTATCATTAATAGTTTAGTTGTTTTAATTATTCTAGGATATGGTATTTATAGATTGAAAAATGATGACATTACTAAATACATGTAAATATTTATATTAAAAAAAGTTCTAATTTATTAGAACTTTTTTGTTTTATATATAAGATAATATTTATTATTTACTCAGGTATTTTTTCAATTCAATTATCAAATTTTTTATTTTTTAACATCTCAATTTCTTGTTTATAAGGTGAAAAATATTTTTTATTCTTTTCAACATATGGAGTTTCAAGGATCATTGGGATATTCATTAATCTTTTGTTATGAACAACATTTTGTAGTGAATTAAATTTAATAGTTCCATAACCAATATTTTCATGTCTATCTTTTCTAGCATTCAAGACATTTTTTGAATCATTTAAATGAACAGCTTTTATTTTATCAATACCAATTAACTTATCAAAATCATCCAAGAAATCATCAAAAAAATCAATATCATAACCAGCATCATTTAAATGACATGTATCAAGACAAACACCAATTTTTTCTTTTAAATTGATATTATTGATTATTTCATTTATTTCATGAATAGATGAACCAACTTCACTACCTTTTCCGCTCATAGTTTCAAGTAGAAGAACAACATTTAAGGATTTAGTTTGTTCAAAAACAAAATTTAGGTTGTCACTAATATACTTAATTCCTTGTTCAAGAGAATTATCAAGTTTACTTCCTGGATGAAGAACAATATACTTAAATCCCATTTGACTAGTTCTTTTTATCTCTTGAATTAAAAAATCACAACCAAATTCTCTAGTTGATTCTTTATTTGAAGCTAAATTAATCAAATATGAAGCATGTACTAAAACATCTTCAGGGTTGATATTATTTTCTTTCATTAATTCAAAAGCCTCTTTAGCTTTAAAAAGTTGAGTATCAATTCTCTTACTTGATTGATTAGGACCAGTATAAACCATAAATGAATTAGCATTAGCTTCAATAGCTTCATTAACGCTATCAACTAGATAATTAGGTGCTTTTAAAGAAACATGTGAACCTATTATTAGTTTATTATTTTTCATACAATCTCCCAAAACCTAAATTTAATTATAGTATTTTTTATTATTTTAAATAAATATATTCTCTATAAGGTTAATCAAATGAAATTTTATCAAAATAAAGGAATGTACTTGGAAAGTATTATTGATAGAACTATCAATTTTTATAATACTAATGATATTGGTTGATTTGATAAAAGAACAGTACCAATTAAAATTGCTTCAATAAATAATAACCACGTAACTGGTTATTTAAAAGAAAAATCTCAATCAGATTATTATGGTATTTTTGAAAGTAAAATGTATGATTTTGAAGCAAAACAAACAAATGATGATTTCTTCAATATTAACAACATCAAAAAACACCAAATTCTTCATTTAATACGAATGAAAGAAAATGGAGCAGTTGTTTTTTTGATTGTCTATTTTAATAAATATGACACTTTTTTCAAAGTTGAAATCGATCAAATCATTAGTAGTAAAAAGAAAAGGATAAAATATTCATCATTCATTGAAAATGCAACAGAATTAAAAATAGTTTTTCCTGGAATCCTAGATATACTAAATATTAAAAAAATAGCTTAAATAAAAAAGATTTTTTAATGAGAAATTCTTTTTTCTTTTATTGTAACTAGAAGATCAACCATTTTTTGAATCGAATCAGTTATACTTACCAAAATATCAGAATTTGTAGATTCACTTCTTACATCTCCATGTTTTGGAATAAAAGCTGATATTTTACAAACAAACAAATTTATTTCATTTTTTGATAATTCAAATTTAATATCTTCAACTCATGAAAATTTAGTAATTTTATTAACTTTTTTTTCAATAAATAAATCTAATGATTCAGATTTATCAAGATTATTATATTTTATAGTATATGACATTATTATTTCTCCAATTTATTGATTCTAATATTCATTAGAATCAATAACACTATCTTTTGTTATTAATTTAATTCCAGAACTGGTTCCAATTCTATGAGCACCTTCTTTTATGAATTGAAGAAGGTCATCATGACTTCTTATTCCCCCAGCAGCTTTTATTTTTTTATTATCTTTAATTATTTTTTTTCATATGATAATATCTTCAATATTAGCACCAGATGTTGAAAAACCTGTAGAAGTTTTAATAAAATCAGCATTAGATTCATTAACAAATTCCATAGCTCTTATTATTTCTTTAGAATTTAATAGACAAGTTTCAACAATAACTTTTAATACTTTATCACCAGCAGCTTTTTTAATTTCATTAATTTCATTAACACAATATTTCATATCATTTGCTTTTAATTTAGTAATGTTAATAACCATATCAATTTCATCAGCACCATCTTCGATAGCCTGTTTTGTTTCAAAAACTTTAGTATCAGTTGTATTTTGTCCTAAAGGGAATCCTACAACTGTACATACTAAAACATTAGATTTTTCTAATAAATTTTTAGCAAGAGAAACAAATGAAGGGTTAATACAAACTGCCATAAAATCATAGTTTATAGCTTCTTCACATAGTTTTTTAATATCATTATGACTTGCATCTTGTTTTAGATCAGTGTGATCTATATATTTAGAAAGTTTCATTTTTACACCAATACCTTATCTAAAATATTAAAGCAAATATTTCTAAAATATTGACTTTAAACCTTTCACTTAATTTTTTCTTTTCTTTATTTTCTTCTAAATTAACTGATTTACAATTTTTAAGATCTTTATAAAATAAATCTTTTAATTCTTGATTTAATTGATTTGAATATGAAATTATAAAATCTTCTTTATTCAAATAAATAGATCTTAAATCATAATTGAAACTACCTATAAGAGAAATATCATTATCAATTAATGTCATTTTCCCGTGATAAAAACCTTCATATTCAAAAATTTTAATATTTGTATTTTTTAATTTTTCATAATTTTTTTGATTAAAAGGGATGATAAAGTTTTTATTATCTGGTTTTCCTGGAAGCAAAATTTGAACATTAACACCAGAAAGAGAAGCCGTTATTAAAGCATCAACAATAACATCAGTTGTATCAAAATATGGTGTTGTTATGTAAATAGAATCTTTTGCTTTCATAATTAATTGCAAAAGAGAATTTTCAATTGGATTGTGATACATACTAGGATCAGATTCTACTACAAATGATTTAGCATTTTTCTCTAAAATTTCATCATTACCATTCAATTTAATAACGCCTTTATTATTAAACTTCTTAAGCATTTGTTCAACTGTTTCTTTGGTTTTAGTATTTTTAACATAATCAAAAATAAAGTTTAATGTGAATTTATTAACAATTTCGCCTTCAATATCGAAATTAATATCTCTTCAATAAGAAGTATTTTTTCTAAATGGTAAATATTCTTCACTTAAATTACTACCACCATAAAGAGCTTTTTTATTATCTACTATTACAATTTTTTTATGATTTCTAGTATTGTGAGCATAGTGTAATAAAGGAAACTTATTATTGGTAAATAATTGAAAATTAATATTATTTTTTCTTAATTTATTAATAACTCTTTTATTATATCTTCCAATAGAACCAATTCAATCAACTAAAAAGTAGATTTCAACACCTTGTTTTGATTTTTTAATAAGTTCATTTGTAAATGTATTAAATCATTCATCATTTGAAATAATATAATATTGAACAATAATAGATTTTTTAGCACTTCTTATTAAATCAATACTTTTTTTATATAAATCATAATTATCTTCAATTAACTTGATATTGTTATTACTTGAATAATCAATATCTCAAGTATTTTTAAAAAAACTTGATAATTTTTTTAAATCATGATTAGTTGGATCTTCTTGCTTAGATTCATATTTTTTAATTAATTTTCGCTTATTAATATAATCATCTTTAGCATTATTTAGGTCAGGTTTAAAACCTAATCATAAATAGAAAAAAGTAGCAAACCCTGGTAATAAACAAAAACCTAGTAATCAATTTTTTTTAGAAGTGTCAATTCGATCTTTATCATAAAAAATTTTAATAGTATAGTAAGTATTTATAAAATACATAATCACAATAAAAATAACAAAAGGTATTCAAGCTAATGGTTGAAAAATGATTGATGTAACTATTGTTAAAGTTATTACTGTAATAAATAAAAGTGATATAAAAACAATCATCATAATATTTAAAATATTCTTTTTTTGCATATTAATAATAATTATATAAAAGTATTTATAAAATAAAATCAAAAAACTATTGTTTTTTGATTTTATTTTATATTTTAATAATGGCGGAAGCAGAGAGATTCGAACTCTCGCACCAGTTACCCGATCTAACACCTTAGCAGGGTGCCCTCTTAACCACTTGAGTATGCTTCCATAAAACATCACCACACATAAGACTCAATTTATTGCTGCTGTATTTCTACCCTGACAAGGTTCACTAATTAATATTGTGATGACATATATATTATATTATAAAATTAATTTTGATTTATTTTTTAATCTATAATATTAAATATAAATATAAATGAAATAATATTTTGATAATAAGGATATATATGACTAATAATATTAATGATAGTGTCATAATTGGTTTAAGCCAGAGTAAGAAATTAGCTGAAGATATTTCAAAATTATCTGATATTCGTTTAATAGAGCCAATAATTACTAAATTTGCTGATGGTGAACTTCTATTTTCAATTCCAGAACCTATAAGAGAATTAAATGTTTTTTTAGTTCAATCAACTTCAAAACCAGTTAATGATAGTATTATGGAACTTTTAATAGCTATTGATGCTGTTAGAAGAGCATCTGCTAAAACAATTAATGTTTTAATCCCTTATTATGGTTATTCAAGACAAGATAGAAAAGCAAAAGGTAGAGAACCTATTACAAGTAGACTTATTGCAGATTTATTAGAAAAAGCTGGTGCTACTAGAGTATTAACAGTTGATATTCATTCTCAACAACAACAAGGTTTTTTTACAATACCTTTTGATTCATTAACAGCTATTTGATTAATGCTTGATGAGTTAATTAAAAATAAAAAAATCATTAGAGAAGATTTGGTTATTGTTTCTCCTGATTATGGAAGTGTAAAAAGAACAAGAAGCATTGCTAATAAAATTAATTCTGATTTTGCTATTATTGATAAAAATAGAGTTGGTCAAAACAAAGTTGAATCTTCAGAAATTTTAGGTAATGTTGATAATAAAAATTGTTTAATTTTTGATGACATAATCGACACAGGCGGAACAATTATTGAAGGTTGTAAAATTCTAAAACAAAAAGGTGCTAAAAGTATTGATATTGTAGCAACTCATGGTTTATTAAATAAAGATTCTATTGTTAATTTTATTGAAGCAAATAAAAATGGTTTAATTAATAAAATTTATATTACAGATACAATTCAAAGAGAAGAGAAGTTACCAGATTTTTTCTCAATTATTTCAATAGCAGGGTTAATATCTTCAGCTGTATCAATTTTTGCTCATGGTAAACACTGTATTTCAGCTGTTTATGAAAAATATTCTTTCTTTAAGTTTTTTGAATAATTACTAATGATCGATATTGTTGTTGTCGAAGGTAAAAAAGATAGTGAAAAGATTAAAAAACTTTTCAATATCTTAACATATGAAACCCATGGATTTGGTTTTAATGATTCAGATATTGATAATTTAAAAAAACTCTCTAAGACGTATAATCTAATCCTTTTTTTAGATCCTGATCGTTCTGGAGAAAAAATTAGACAATCAATTCTAAAACATATTCCTCACGTTGAAAACATTTATATCAATAAAAATGATATGGAACCATTTTCTAAAAAAATTGGTGTGGCTGAGGCTAAAGATGAAGCAATTATTAAAGCTTTTGAAAATAAAATAAAATTCAAAAAAGATAATCTTTCATTACTTTTTAATGAATATTTATCATTAGATATTTCTTCAAAAATCCTAAGAGAAAAAATATGCGAAAAAATAGGCATTTCCTATTGTAATAATAAAACACTATTTAAAACTTTAAATATGCTAAATATTGATTTGCTTAAATTAAAAAAAATTATCAAGGATTTACATGAATAACAATACTTTTTATATAATTTCTTCTCCTATTGGGAATTTAAAAGATATTTCTTTGAATTCACTTGAAGTTTTAGAAAAATTAGAATATCTTTTTTGTGAAGATACTAGAAATACAGCTAAATTACTTTCATTGTTAAATATTAAAAATAGACCAAAATTAATTAGCTTTCATAATCATTCTGAAAATAAAAAAACTGATGAAATTTTTGAAATTATTAAGAATAATCAATCAGGATTAATTTCAGATGCTGGTTATCCTTTAATTTCTGACCCTGGATATGTTTTAATAAAAAAATTAATAAATGAAAATATTTTAATTGAAGTTACAGCGGGACCTTCTGCTTTGATTCATGGTCTTATTCTTTCATCAGCTCCTACAACTGATTTTTTCTTTGTTGGTTTTTTACCATATAAAGCTAATGAACAAAGTAATAGATTAAGTGAATTAAAAAGTTTTCAAACAACATTAATTATTTATGAATCAGTTCATAGAATTATTAACACATTAGAAAATATTAAGAATATTTTTGGTGATATTGAAATTTCAGTTTGTAGAGAAATATCTAAAAAAAATCAAACTATTTATGTTGATAAAATTTCTGAAATCTTAAAAATAATCACCTTAAAAGGAGAAATAGTTATTGTTATTAACAATAGAACAAAAATTGAAATGGATGACAATTTATTATTAATAGAAATTGAAAATTTAGTTAAGAGCAATATTCAATTAAAAATAGCTTGTAAAATGGTTGCATACAAATATTCTGTTAAATCTAATGCACTGTATTCTCTATATAATAAAATGCATATTATATAGTCATATATTAACAATAGTAGAGAACTATAACTATACAAGTACAAGAAATAATATGACAAACAAAACATAAATAAAAATAATAAAAAAAAGAAATTATATAATATTAATATTATGAATTTAAAATTTATTCAATTGCTTAATAAAGATATCAATAAAACTAGTAGGTTCTTTTTAATTACTAGTTTTTCTTTGATGATTTTTATGATTATCTTTTTAACTACCTATATTTTTATTCCGCCATTTATTTGAAATAACACACTTTATATAAATTTTTTTAACATAGATTTAGTTGAAAATACAACAATTGATATTAGTAGTAAATATCTTAATTTTATTGGTATATTGACAACAATATTAATATCAATAATTATCCCAATGTCTGCTTATGGTTATTGAAAATATAAAAAATCAGATTATTTAGCAGTATATAATTCAAATCATATCTCGGCACTTATGATTATTGGTAATTTATTTCTTTTATTACTTTTTATTATTGCTTTTATTAATAGACCAAGTTCAGTTATTCATAATAACCCTTGAATAAATGAAATTTCAGATGTACTTTTTGAACCAAATATTTTATATCAAAATGGATTTTTTGTTAATCTTTCCATGGCTCAAAAAATTGGTACTTGAGAATTTTCATTTATCTTTACTTATAATTTTAATAAAGGTAATACTGAATCAATAGCATATACGTGATGAGATTTAAGAATTACAGCTCAAATTTTAATTTTTTATGTTTCTCTCTTTTATTTAGGATTAATAGTGACAGCTTCTTCAATTATATATACCAATAATCTTCTTATTGAAAAAAGTGAGATTTTCAATATTTCAAAAGGATAAAATATGAAAAAAACTTTTTATATATCAACACCAATTTACTATCCATCAGGCAAACCACATATCGGTCATGCTTATTCAACAATATTAGCTGATGTTATTGCTAAATATAAACAATTAATCGGTTATGAAACTTTTTATATAACTGGAACAGATGAACATGGTAAAAAAATCCAAGAAAAAGCTAATGAATTAAATATGTCTCCAAAAGAATATGTTGATATGAATTCAAAAATTTTTATTGATCTATGAAAGAGATTAAAAATTGATTATTCAAAATTTATTAGAACAACAGATATTTCACATATAGAAACTGTTAAGAAAGTATTTCAAATTTTCAAAGATAAAGAACTTATCTATCTTAATGAATGAAAAGGTTTATATTGTGTTTCTTGTGAAGAAAACTTTAATCATAATCAAGCTAAAAAAGAAAATGATGATTATTTTTGTAGTTTAAATCATAAGCTGATTAACATTAAAGAACCATCTTATTTCTTTAAGATGAAAAATTTTACGAATTGAGTTAATGAACTTTTTGAAAAAAATCCTGATTTAATTTATCCAAAATCAAGAATGAATGAATTAAAAAATAACTTCATTAATACAGGTATTGATGATTTATCAATTACAAGAACTTCTTTTGATTGAGGGATAGAAATAGAACCAAAATCAGAGCATATTATTTATGTATGACTTGATGCTTTATTAAGTTATATCTCTGGTCTTGGTTATCTAAGTGATGATACAAGTTTATTTGAAAAATATTGAAATCATGAAGATGCTGAAATTGTTCATATTTTATCCAAAGAAATAACAAGATTTCATTGTATATATTGACCAATTTTTCTTAATAATTTAGACATTAAACTACCAACTAAAATTATTAGTCATGGTTGAATCGTTACAAAAGAAGGGAAAATGTCAAAATCTCTTGGTAATGTAATTGATCCAAATTTATTAATTGATGAATTTGGTGTTGATGCTATTAGATATTATTTTATAAGTTGCTTTGCAATCAATAGTGAAAATGTATTTATAACAGATTCATTAGTTGCTAATTTTAATGGTGATTTAGCTAATAATTTTGGTAATTTAGTTTCAAGATTTATTGGCTTAATTAAAAAATATAATAATAAAAAAATTCCTGAAATAAATAAAAATGATCTATCTGATTATGCAAAAAAAGCTCTAAATGAAATTGAAATTGCAAACAAAAATATTATTGAAAACATTGATAAATTAGATGTTTTAAGCATTTGTAAAGAAGTGATGAGAGTTATTAATTATATTAATAAGTACATTGAAGATATTAAACCTTGAGAACTATTCAAAAACAATGAAAAGAATGAATTAGATTCTTTAATAATTATTACCGCTAAAACAGTTCAAATAAGCAATTTTTGATTATCACCAATCTTAAGTGAAGGTAAAGATGAGGTTATTTTGCAAACAAACATACCTTTATTAAAAATAGATGAAATTAATGAACTTCATCCACTTTTTAATATTACAGTTAACGATTCAAAACCAATTTATAAAAGAATTGAAAACAAGGGTTAATTATCAAATATCATTTATAGAATTGACTAATTTAATACCTTTTTGGTCCTTTAAAAAAGTATTATCATTATTAAAACTATAAATTTGCTTATTTTCAAATTTAGTAATTTTTTCACATTCCAAAACAGTTTTTTCATTGGCATTTAATAATAAAACTTTATCACTAACAGCATTTAATAATCTATTTATTTTTTGTAGTTCAGGATAATGATCATTAATTTTAATATTTTTAGGCAACTCTGATATATATAAAATATTATTAGAGTCTATGTTGCTTGTAATTGATTTTTTATAACCATTCTTATCAACTAAAATTATCTTATACCCATAGTTGATAAGTTTTTTAGCTATCAAATGATTTTTAGCATTTCAATTGAAGGCATAAACAATATTCTTTGATAATCTATTTTTTAAAAAATATTCAACCTCAACATTACCTCAAATACCAATTACTTGTTTATCAATTAAATTAATGTTTCCTTTATTAAAAATAATAAATGGTGGCATATAAATATTCTTGAATTTATTAGGATATTTATCATCTAAAATAGTCATAATATTAATTTGATCATTCTTAATGCTTTTTATTTTTTCTAAATTTATCTTTTGAAATTCTGAATTCTTAATTGCTTGATAAATTAAATCTCAATTTCCTTCATACCTTTCGTTAAATAAAATAAGTATTTGTTCCATAAAAAAACCTCCATATTTCTATGTAGGTCAATCTATTTTATAAAATACTAATAAGCTCTTGCAATAATAATCATATTCTTTGTTTTTTTATTAGTAATAAAACAAATACCTTCTATGTCATTATCAATAATACATCTAGGTGTTGCTTTTGTTTCTTCTTTAATTCTTATTTCATCATCTTCATTACCACAGAAATAAGCCTTAGCTACTTTTCTTTTTGATAGTGTTGTTTTTAATTCATCAATTGATGAAATAAATTCAATTGATGAATCAAGATGATTTTTAGCTTTATTAAACATTGATTCTTTAATATCAACAATTACCCTTTCTAAATAATCACTTAATTCATCAAGATGGATATCCTCTTTTTGACTAAGATCTCTCCTATAAACAGTAACAATACTTTCACTAATTGTTTTTTTACCAATAATAACTTGTAAAGGAATACCTAAGATTTCATTATTACTAATTTTATAACCTAATCCTTTATCTGAATTATCAATTTCAACACGATATTTTTCTAATGAATCTTTAATTTTATGAGCTATTTTATTCACTTGTTCATCACTATTAGCTAAGTTAAGAATAATTTGAGTCGGGGCAATATTTCAAGGTAAATTTAAACCTTTATCATCAGCATGAACCATAATAATAGCACCTATTAATCTAGTAGATACCCCAGCTGATGTTTGTTTTACATATTCATATTCATTATTATTATTTTGAAATTTTATTTGAAAATTTTTAGCAAAATTATCAGAAAGATAATGACTAGTTCCACATTGAAGAACTTGTCCATCTTGCATAAGAGCTTCAACTGTATAAGTTTTATTAGCTCCAGCAAATCTTTCATTTAAAGTTTTTTCACCTTTAATAACTGGAATTAATAAATCTTCTTCGATAAATTTTTCATAAGTATTGATCATATCTTCTGTAAAATTTAAAGCATCTGCTTCATCGATATGAATAGAATGAGTTTCTTGTCAATAAAATTCACTATTTCTTAAGAATGGTCTAGTAGTTTTTTCAGCTCTTAAAACACTACATCATTGATTTAGTTTAATTGGTAAATCCTTATAACTATTTAAAATATTTCTAAAGTATTCACAAAAAATTATTTCACTTGTAGGTCTAATAATATAATGTTCATTAATTTCTTTATTACCAATTTTAGTAATAGTATAAACTTCTGGACTAAAACCTTTAATGTGATCCTTTTCTTTTTCTAAATCAGCTAGAGGAATTAATAGAGGCATTGCTAGATTTTTAATTCCTTTTTCTTTGAATTGTTTATCTAAAATATCTCTAATATTTTCTCAAATACTTCAAGCATATGGTTGAAAAATCATCATCCCTTTAATATTTGTATATAAAGAAAGTTTTGCATTATGAATAATACTTGTATATCATTCAGCAAAATCTTCTTCTCTTGTTATTATTCGATCTAATTTTTTCATTATTTTTCCTAGATACTTAATTTATAAAAAAAGAATATTTTATTCTTTTTCATTAGTCAAAATTAATTTTATAATAATAATAATGAAGCTTAATAAAAAAGGTTAAATATGAAGAAAATTATTATTATTGGTTCTGGTCTTTCTGGTTCTGTTTGTGCTCGGTTATTAAGTGAAAAAGGTTATTTAGTTGAAGTCTATGAAATTAAAAATCATCTAGGCGGACATGTCTATGATTATTATCGTGATAATAATATTTTAGTTCACAAATATGGACCACATATTTTTCATACAAATTATGATGATGTTTGAGAATTTGTTAATAGATTTACTAATTTTAATGATTATATTAATGAAGTTCAAGTCGAATATGATTCAAAATTAATTAAGTTTCCAATTAATTTTGACTCTATTAAAGCTATTGATTCTGATTTGTTTGAAAAATTTCAAACAGAAGTTAAGAAACTATTCAAAAATGAAACAAGTATTAGTATTCATGAACTACTTGAAAAGATAGATGATGTTGATCTTAAAAAATTAATTAATAATATATATTTAAAAATATATGCAAACTATACAATGAAAATGTGAGGAATTGATATTAAAGATATTGATATTAATGTTCTTAAAAGGGTAAAAATTAATTTAAATCATGTTTGAAATTATTTCCCTGATGATAAATATCAAGGACTACCTTTATTAGGTTATACTGAGATGATTAATAAAATATTAGATCATAAAAATATTACTGTTTTTAAAAACCAAAATGGCATTGATTTTATTAGTTTTAAAGATTCAAAAATAATCTTTAAAAATGAAGAATTAGATGTTATTTTTAGTGGTAGAATTGATGAGCTTTTTAAATATGAGTATGAAAAACTTCAATATCGTTCTTTAGATATTCAATTTGAAGATTTAAAACAAGAATTTTTTCAAGAAACAGCAGTAGTTAACTATCCAGCTCATAAATCATTAACAAGAATATGTGAATATAAACATATGACTAAGCAAATTAATAAGGAAAATACAACAATTACAAGGGAATATCCTGGTAATTTTGATATTAATGATAAAGTGTTTAATATTCCTTTTTATCCAATTAATAATGATGAAAATAATAAAAAATATTTAAAATATCAAAAAAAATCTTCTAAATATTCTAACCTATTTTTAATAGGTAGATTGAGTGAATATAAATATTATGATATGGATGATGTTATTAAAAATAGTTTTGAATTAGTGAAGAAATTTTAGTTTAACTTACCAAGTGTATAATCATTAATAGTACAATCACTTTTAATAGTAATATATAACTCTGAATCAGGGATATTTGCATTTTTTATTGAGTTATTATTCAAATCTAATATTTCATCAAGATAGACAAATTGATCTTCTAAAAATGGATTAACAAGTCTTATTTTTTGTTCAATATTAAAGTTATTTTTAGTTCTAATTAAAAATTTTGATTCATCAATAATTTTTTCAATAGTAAAGATGAAATCTTGATTAGTTAATTTTTTTTCATCATGATAAAGCATTTTTGATTCATCTGCATTAGAAATAAAAGCTGAATCAATATCTCTATTTGCAATATTTTTAATTTTATTAAAATAAACATTTGTATCAAAATTAACATTCTCATAGTGCTTATCCATTATTTCACGATAAGTTTTGACAACTTCAGCAATATAATTAACTGATTTCATTCTTCCTTCAATTTTAAATGAAGCAATATTAAGTTTCATTAATTCATCTAAATAGTTAATATAACTCATATCTTTAGGACTCATTGTAAAAAAATGATTATTATAAACTTTATTATCTTTATCTTCAATATGATATTTTCATCGACAAGATTGAGCACATCCACCAACATTAGCATCTCTTAGACTAAAGTTATTAGACATCATACATCTACCACTATATGAAATACAAACAGCTCCATGTATAAAAATTTCAAGTTCAATTTCATTTTTTAAATTTTCAGATGTTTTTCTAATTTCATCTAATTTCAATTCTCTTCCCAAAACAACTCTAGTAGCATTTCCATATTTTTTTCAAAATAAGCAACTTGCTGAATTTGTTGTTGATTGTTGAGTTGAAATATGAATTTCTTTTTTAGGATAATTTTCATTTAGAAAATTAATAATAGCAACATCAGCAACAATATAAGCATCTATTTCAATATCTTCTATTTTCTTAAAGAAAATATGAAAGTCTTTAAATAAAAAATTACGACAAATAACATTCATTACCAAGTAAACTTTTTTATTTAAACTATGAGCATAATTAACAATTTCTTTAATATCTTCAATATCAAAATTTCCAGCTCTTTTTCTTAAGCTGAACTCTTTAGCACCGATATAAATAGCATCAGCTCCATAATTAAGTGCATAATATGCTTTTGTTTTATCTCCACTTGGAGATAATAATTCAATTTTATTTATTATTTTATTCATATTTTTTTAAATGTGGGTGTTTCATATTATTTTTTAAAAAACCATTATCAATAAATTTATCAGCGGTTTTATCTAATTTTTCAAATGCTTGAGTTTTAAAATCAAGATTATATTCATTACTTTTGATTTTATTAAAAGCATCTTGATATATTTTTGTAACCAATATTGATTTATTCGAATCATAGAAAAAGGTATCAATTTTTAAATAATCAAGATCATTTACTTTATCTAAGATATTAATTGTTGCTAATTCATAACCAGAGAACATATGACTTCCATTTTTATCTTCATAAATTAAATTACTTAATTTACGCATTTCTTCTCTAATTCATATTTTCTTATCAAGAATTGTTTCATAATATTTTTCAAAGTTAGAAATTAAATTCCATCTTGAGTGCATAATAAAACAATAACCATGTCCTAAAATTTCAATCGATAAATTATTTTTATTTTTAGTAATTTCATTAACTTCATAAAGAGTTAATTCCTTACTTAAACTCACTTCATTAACTTGACATTTCTTATAAAAATCAAACTGATAATGAGAAGTTATTAGTGTTTCTGGATTATAATTTAAATAAAAATTTAAATTATTTCTTTCGATTAAATGAACAACTGCAAAATCTTGAAAAATAATTTTATTAATTTTAATTCTATCTAAATCAATTAAATACTTTTCTAATGCTTCTAATTCATCTTCAACAAATATTTTGTTAACTAAAACATATATTTCAGATTTATTTCTTCTTTTATTAATTTTATCTATTTCATTAATATTAAAAGAAATAGAATTTCTTAGTGCAAAAGATTCATTACCAATAATAAGAGCATCAACGCTATTTTCTAAACAATAATCTAAATGCTCAATACTATTAATTGCAATTTTTAACTTCATTTTTTACTCCTATTTTAATTGAATCATTAATAAACCATCATCAATATCAATTAGTTGAATTGAATAATCATCATTTTTAAAAATTCAATCTTTGAACTCATTTAATTTTAATAGTATTCGCATTTGATTATTAGTTTTTATTTCTAAATCTGCTAAATTCTTTAAATAAATATTATCAATAATCATCATTCCATTTTGATTTAATAATTTAATATATTTTAAAAATAATTCTTCTAACCTAGTTTTTGGTCCATCTAGAAGAATAAAATCATATTTATCATTAGTTTCATAATCAAAACAATCAATATTAATTAAATCAATTTTTTGATATCCTTTTAAGTTTTCTTTTGCTTTTGAAAAACGAGTAGGATCTCTTTCAATAGTTGTTATTTTATTTATAGTAGTGTTTTCATAAATTAAAAGAGAACTATAACCAAGTCCACTACCAATTTCAAGGTATTTTTCATAATTATTTTTGTTAATTAAGTCCATAATAAATTTTGAAGCACTTAATTTTAGTGGTGCTATTTTTTCTTTTATTGAATCTTGATAAATTTTGTCTAAAATATTTTGCATTATGTCTATATAATATTTCTATTTAATTTTTATATCATATATAATAAAAAGGATGTATAGGATATATATATGAAACATTTATTTACATTCTTTTCTAAAAAGGATAAGAAATTATTACTTACCATTTTATTTGTTAGACTAATTCAAACACTAGGTGATTTTGTTCAACCTTTAATGCTTTTAGTTATTTTTGATATTATTAATCCAAATTTAGCAAACGACCTGAATCCATTTATGCAATTTATTGTTACTATGTCTCAACATTTTAGAGCGATGTTTAATGGTAATCAAATGGCATCTTTATCAATTGTATTTGTAATAATGGCAACAGGTGCTTTATTTACATTAATTTCAGGAGCAGTTTCTAATGTTTTAACTGCTAGAATAGGTATGGGTTTTGGTTATAATATCAGAGATAGATATTATAATAAAGTTCAAAGTTTATCAGCTAGTGATATTGATAAGTTTTCAATTTCTTCTTTAACTACTAGAATGACAGCTGATATTACAATGATTCAAAATGTTTTTATTAGATCTTTATCAATTATTCCAAGAGCAATTGCTCTTTTTGTTGGTAGTATTATTTTTGCCTTTTTTATTAATCCGATTTATGGAACTTATTTTTTAGGAGCTTTGTTTCTTTTAATAATAATCTTAGGAATCCTATTTAAAATAATGATTCCAACATTTTATAATCTACAATCTTCACTTGATAGTGCTAATGAAAAAATGAGAGAAAATTTACTTGGAGTAAGAATTGTTAAATCAAATAATTTACAAAAATTAGAAATAAAATATTTTAATAAGGTTAATGATAAATTAACAAAATATGGAATCAGTTCTTCAATAGCTTCTTTAAGTTTTTCTCCATTTGTTTTAATTCTTATTAATTTAGTAATTGTTCTTATTATAGCAACTAATCCACCAGGTACAGTTAATGATGAAATAGCTAGTTTAACAAACTTAGCAGCACTAACAGCTGCTGGATTAATGTTACTAAGTTCAATAGTTGGTGAAATAGGTTGATCTCAAGCAACTATTAGAAGAGTTAATGAAGTATTTTTCACTAATCCTAGTATTCAAGAATCAGAAAATCCAATTAATATTGATACTAATTTTGATATTGTGTTTGAAAACGTTAATTTCAAATATAATAATTCTGAAGAGTGAATTCTAAATGATATTAATTTGAAAATTAAAAATAAATCATCATTAGGTATTATTGGACATTCAGGCTCTGGTAAAACTAGTTTAATTAATTTAATTACAAGATTATATGATATTGATTCTGGTAAATTATTAATTAATGATAATGATATTAAAGATTTATCTTTGAAATCATTAAGAGATAATATTTCTATTACACCTCAAAAATCAGTATTATTTTCAGGTACTATTAGATCTAATATTTACTATGGAAAAGATGATCCAACAGAAGAAGAATTAGAAAAAGCACTTGAATCAAGTTGTGTAAATGAAGTTCTAGCAACAAAAGTAGATGGTTTAGATGAAATTGTTGAACAAAGAGGAGAGAATTTCTCTGGTGGCCAAAAGCAAAGAATATCAATTGCTAGAAGTTTAATCAAAGAACCAAGAGTTCTTATTTTTGATGACTCAACTTCAGCTCTTGATATGTTAACTGAAAAAAATGTTCAAAGCATGATTAACAAAAATTATCAAAATGCAACTAAAATCTTTATTGCTCAAAGAATAACCGCTTTAAAAAATTTAGATAATATTATTGTTATGGAAAATGGAAAAATAATTAGTCAAGGAACACATAAATATTTATTGAATAATTGTGAATATTATTATGATATTGCTTTAAATCAATTAGGAGAGGAGGAAATAAAAAATGACACCAAATAATCTTGAAGAAAAAAATATTCCTAGTCCGATATTTAATGAGACAAGTACTAGTTTTGAAAATCCAATAGCTATTTTAAATGATAATAAAAAGAAATCACCTTTTCAAAGAGCAAAAGAAGGACAATCAGTTGTTAGAATTATTTTTGCTTATATGAAAAATTATAAGAAGTTATTATTTTTTGCTTTTATTTCTGTAATTTTTACAATAGCTTTCAATATGGCATCTGTTATTACTTTAATGTATGTAACATCTTTTACTACTTTAACTTCTCAAGGTGAATTCACAACTTTTGTAACTATTCTTGGTATTTGGTATTTGCTATATGCTATATTCACTTATATACAAAGAATTCTATTAATTAGGTTAGGTGAAAAAATTAGTCATGAAATTCGTTATGACTTATTTACTAAACTCCAAAAGTTAAAAATGTCTTTTTTTGATACACGATCATCTGGTGATTTAATTTCAATTTCGACTAATGATACAATGAATATTACTTTTGTTTTATCTTTTACTTTGTCTGATTTAATAACAGGATTTTTAACAATCTTTGGTTCAATGATTACAATGTTTTTAATTTCAGCAACATTAGCTGCTATTGTTTTAGTAACAGTACCAACATTTTTAATAGTTGTTTTCTTTATTGTTAAGAAAACTCAACCTTTCTTTCAAAAGAGACAAGAGTACTTAGGTGAAACTAATGGATTTGTTGAAGAAATGTTTTCTGGACAAAATCTTACTAACTTATTTAATCAACAAGAAAAAATATCTAAACAATTTAATGAAAAAAATAAAGAATTAGTTAATGTTTCATACAAAGGAGAAAAAATAAGTTCTTTTGTTATGCCATGAAGTATCTTTATGATTAACTTTATTATTTTATTAATTTCAATTATTGGTGGTGTTTTTGCATTAATGGATAATCCACCATTTGCAAGTGTTATTATGGGAGGTACAACTGCTAGTATAACTCAAAATATAGCTATTATTACTATTTTTACTATTTTAACAAGACAAGTAATAAGTCCTATTAGTAATCTTTTATCTTTAACAAGTATGTTCCAAATGGGTTTTTCATCGGCAAAAAGAATTTTTAGTATTTATAAAGAAGAAAATGAAGATTTAGAAAATGAAAATGATTTATTAGAAGATGTTCAAGGAAATATATCAATTGAAAATTTAAATTTCTCTTATTCAAAAAATAAAAGAATTTTAAAAGATGTTTCTTTTGAAATTACTAAAAATCAATCAATAGCAATAGTTGGTCCAACAGGTAGTGGTAAATCTACTATTATTAATTTATTAACTAAATTTTATAATATTAGTGAAGGTAAAATTCTTTTTGATGGAAAAGATATTGCTAATGTTAAAAAAGAATCTGTAAGAGATAATATTGCTATAGTTTTACAAAATCCATTTATTTTTAATACTTCTGTTAAAGACAATATTAGATTAGGTAATTTAAATGCAACTGACGAAGAAATTTATGCTGCTGCTAAATTAACAAGATGTGATTTCTTTATTAGTCAATTAGAAAATGGTTATGACACAATTTTACATAATAATGGAGATTCTCTTTCAGTTGGTCAAAAACAATTAATATCAATAGCAAGAGCAATTATAGATCCAGCTAAAATTTTAATTTTAGATGAAGCTACTAGTAATGTTGATACTAAAACAGAAATCGACATTCAATTAGCTTTAAATGAATTAATGAAAAGAAAAACATCAATAATCATTGCTCATAGACTTTCAACAATTGTTAACTCTGATTTAATAATAGTTCTTAAAAATGGAAGAATTATTGAAAAAGGTAATCATGATAGTTTATTAAAAAATGAAGATGGTTTCTATTCTAAAATGTTTAATAGCCAATTTGAAGATGAAATTGAAAATATTTAGAATAATTAATATAAATATAAAATATATTATATATTTTATATAGAAAAGAGAAAAATATGGAAAAAACATTTATTATGATCAAACCCAATGCAGTTCAAAGAAATTTAATTGGTGAAATTATTACTAGATTTGAAAAGAAAGGTTTCATGATTAATGCTATTAAATTTGCTTTAGTAACTGAAGAACAAGCTAAAAAACATTATTATGTTCATAGAGAAAGACCTTTTTATGATGAATTAGTTCAATCAATTACTTCAAATCCTGTTGTTTTAATGGTTATTAGCGGTAATAATATTATAGAAATGTCAAGAAAGTTTATTGGAGCAACTAATCCTTTAGAATCTAGTATAGGTACAATTAGAGGTGATTTTTCTAATGATTTAGGTATGAACATTATTCATGGAAGTGATAATCTTGAAAATGCTGAGTATGAAATGGGTATCTATTTTGATAATAATGACATTATAGATTATGATAAAAATTTAAATAAGGATATTTTCCACATTAAATAATTATTTGATGTATAATTATTTAATATTAATTTTTTAAAATGAAAAAGGATAAAAAATGAAAAAACAAAATATAAAAAAAATTACAATAGCTTCTTTATTTACAGGTGTTGTTATTGCTTCAGGATTAGGACTTGGAATAAGTCTTGCTAATAGTAATGTAGATACTAATAATAATCTTAGTAATGTTCTATTAAAAGAAGGTACTAATAATAGTAATAGAATTATTACTACTGTGCGTGCTCAATTTAGTAGTGGATATCTTGGTGATATTACAACATGAGGTCTTGGTACTCCTACTGGTGACAATGTTGATACTAATAAACCAGCTTGAAATCCTGATACAGGTGTTTTTACTATTCCTAATTATGTAAGGTCACTTGAAGCGACACTTAAATTAGCACCAGGTGGTAATGAATATGGTCATGCTACTGATAATGTTGCAAATCCTTGAATGAGTCAGGTTAAAGAAATTCGTTTTCAAAAAGGTTCAATGTTAGGAAAAGTTGGTACTGAAGTATTTAGTTGAATGTCAGAATTGACAAAAGTTTATTTTCCTCAACCAGCTGATATGCATACGAGTTTTAAAAATAATAAAATATATTTTCATAATGGTATACATAAATTTGATACAGTCCCACCGACTGAAGCACCTGGACAGTTGGCACCATTTACAGGTAGAAGTGATTTTTCTCTTTCAAGATGAGCTGGATTACCAAAACCAAGTAAAGATGTTTCTAGAGAAATAGTTTATCCAGCAAATATGCAATGATCTGTTCTAAATAATACTACTAATGTGATGAACCTAGAAAGTCCAACTCCTCATGAATTAAATAGTTTAGGTGATAAAGCTAACTACTTAGGATTATTCAATAATACAATTGTTTCTAATAAATATTATACTAATCCACCTCTTGGTACTCCACCTTTATCTAATGTTGAATCATCTGCTATTAATCCTTTGTTTTATAATAATCTAACTATTTCAGTTCCAAATGTACCTTCAGTAGTTCAAACAATGCAATATCCTTTGACAAATAATTCAAATAGAATATTTGCTGAAAGTATGTGATTTCAAGATGTTACTAATTTTTATGAAGTAACAGGTACTACTACAGGTAAAGTGACAAATTATGTTCCTGCTACAAGCCATGTTATGACACCAGCTACTGAAACATCAAAAATAGCTGCTGCTCAAACAGCTTTTGCAAATAAATATGCTCCAAATTCAAATGAATATGCAATATTTAATGCTACTTTGAATTCAGGCACTGTTAATCAAAGTAATTATTTAAATAATTTAAATAATGATTGAAATCGTGTTTCTCATTTAATGTCTGGTTTTGAAACAATTAATGAATTAGGTGTTATATCTAATAGATACATAAATGAAGGAGCTCCTAGTCCTACACCAGCAAATTCAATATTCTCTTATAATGCTAATGCAATAGGTATTAATAAAATGGAATATACAAGTAATTTAGTTGGTACTAATGGTTATTTAGTTAATGATACAACTGATGGTGGTAATTATTATAGAGCTTTAAAAACTACTGCTGTTGAAAAAGAAGCTTCTGCAAAATGAGAACCATATGTAATCACAGAAGAAGATAAAACTTTTGATGTATTGGATTATAGAAGTCCAGACAAACCAACATGAAATTTTCCTAAGTATGACTATACAACAAAACATAAATTAACTGGTGATCCAATTTTCAACAATCAAACTAATGTATTGACTATTCCTGAATATATTACTGAATTTAAGGATGTTCCTAATTCTTTAGCAAATAATCTTCAGATAGGTACTCCAGATACAGTTATTTATAGTTATTTATGAGAATCTACAAAAAATGTTGCACAAGTTATTAAATTTAATGATTTCTTACCAAATCCTGAATCTATTATAACAGAAGTTGGTTCTGATGGACAATTAACAGCTAAAGTAACAAAAGGTGATAGAGTTTCTTCTCAATTAAAAACTATTGGTAATAATGTATTTTCTAATTTCACATCTTTAAAAACTTTAGAATTACCAAGAACTTTAACATCTATTGGAACAAATTTAGCTTCTAATTCTTCAACTCTAACTTCAGCTACTTTACCAAGTAGTTTAACATCTTTAGGAAAAGGTGCATTTGCTGACACTCCTTCTTTAACAAGATTTACTATGCCTTCTTTAGCTGGTGCTAGTGATACTGCACAAAGTGCTGCTGCTATTGACTATACTGATATGTTTTTAAATAATAATGTTTCTAAATTATTCATTCCTTTTGGAGATTTAACAAAATTTAATAATGCTAATCATGGTGGTATTACTGCTCCATCTGTTGGTAATATTAAATTCTATAAACAAAATGATTTAATTCAAGCTGGAACAAATGTAAATATTAATAATAATGATTATAAAGAGCTTGAAAAAGCAGCAATAGCTGCAAAAGGCGACTCTACTTTAATTCCAGCACTTCAAGAATTAATGACTGCATTTAATGATAATTATCCTACTCCAGGTGTTGAAGGTGGAGAACCTACATTGAATTTAGCTAAAAAAAGACTATGATTTACAACACAAGGTGTTGATGAAAAACTTTTAAGTGATGAAGTTTTAAAAACTTTAAAAGTAGATGCTCTTGGTGATAGAATTCAATTTACTGGTGGTACTTTGGATGCTACAATTACTACTGATGATACTTTATTAAACTTTAAACCTCAAACTGATACTAAATTAAATACAACAATTGATGGGTTTACTTTTAAATCTATTTATAACAATAATGCAGCTATTGATTTAGGTAGTATTTTAAATGCAAATTCAAATACTGCTATTTTATCTGCTGGTGGTGGAACTAATGTTGTTGCTGATACATTTGGAATAATATTTGCTATAGTTGGTGGTATTGCAGGTCTTATTTTAATAATCGCTTTAATATTTATTATTAGAAGGATTGTATTATCTAAAAGAAAAGCTTTAGAAAGTTCTGATTCATCAGAAGACTATAGCGATTCAGAAGAATAAAAATAATTTATTTTAAATATATAAAAACTAGAAAATTAATTTTCTAGTTTTTTTTAACATATTATTCATCAAATACTTTTGATTTCCTATTTTAATTTCAATTTTTTAAATTTTTACTCTATAATTTTATTAGTTAAATAAAATTATTACAAAAGGGATAAAAATGAAAAAACAAAATATAAAAAAAGTTACAATTGCTTCTTTATTTACAGGTGCTATTATTGCTTCAGGATTAGGACTTGGAATAAGTCTTGCTAATAGTAATGTAGATACTAATAATAATCTTAGTAATGTTCTTTTAAAAGAAGGTACTAATAATACTAATAATAAGATTGTTACAGTAGTACGTACTGATTTTAATATGGCATTTGCAGGTGATATTACAACATGAGGTCTTGGTGATGTTGATGCTGTAAATGTTGATGCTAGTAAACCAGCTTGAAATGCTGAGACAGGTGTTTTTACTATTCCTAATTATGTAAAGTCACTTTCAACAGAATTCTCAATGGCACCAGGTAGTAATAGATATGGTCTTACTAGTATGTTTGATAGAGGAAATCCATGAATTGATAATGTTAAAGAAATTCGTTTTCAAGATAATTCAAAATTAAAGACAGTTGGTAGTGAAGTATTTAATTTTATGGAAGCTTTAGTAAAAGTTTACTTTCCTCAACCAGATAATATGCATTCATCTTCTCCAGATAAAATAGTTTTTCATAATGGATTATTTGAAAGAACACAAGGAGATGCACCTTCAGACAATCGTACTTATACAATAACAAGTAATTTTTCTCTTGGCCGTTTTATTGCAAAAAGTGCTACACAAACTGGTTCAACACCAGCTAGTTTAAAACCATCTAATGATGTTGAAAGAGAAATAGTTTATCCAGCTAATATGAGATTTGCTTTAATTAATCCTGCTGCTCCTATTGAAAATAATATTAGTAAAACAACTCCAACTCCATCTGATTTGATTGCTTTGGGTGAGAATAATTACTTAGGAATATTCAATAATACAATTGTTTCTAATCGATATTATGAAGAACCAGGATCTCATCCTTTTCCTCAACATCCTGAAGTAGAACCAACTTCTATTAATCCATTATTTTTTACTAATGTAACTATTTCTATTCCGAATGTACCTGAAATTGTTGATATGTTTAAATTTTGTTTTGATAAGCAAGGTCATGTTGTAAGAGAAAGTATTTGATTTAATGATGTTGCTAACTTTTATGAAGTAACAGGTACTACTACAGGTGAAGTGACAAATTATGTTCCTGCTACAAGTCATGTTATTACACCAGCTACTGAAACATCAAAAATAGCTGCTGCTCAAACAGCTTTTGCAAATAAATATGCTCCAAATTCAAATGAATATGCAATATTTAATGCTACTTTGAATTCAGGCACTGTTAATCAAAGTAATTATTTAAATAATTTAAATAATGATTGAAATCGTGTTTCTCATTTAATGTCTGGTTTTGAAACAATTAATGAATTAGGTGTTATATCTAATAGATACATAAATGAAGGAGCTCCTAGTCCTACACCAGCAAATTCAATATTCTCTTATAATGCTAATGCAATAGGTATTAATAAAATGGAATATACAAGTAATTTAGTTGGTACTAATGGTTATTTAGTTAATGATACAACTGATGGTGGTAATTATTATAGAGCTTTAAAAACTACTGCTGTTGAAAAAGAAGCTTCTGCAAAATGAGAACCATATGTAATCACAGAAGAAGATAAAATATTTGATTCACTACAATATAGAAGTCCAGACAAAGCAACATGAAATTTTCCTAATTATGACTATACAACAAAACATAAATTAACTGGTGATCCAATTTTCAACAACCAAACTAATGTATTAACTATTCCTGAGTATATTACTGAATTTAAGGATGTTCCTAATTCTTTATCAAATGATCTTCCATTTGGTACTCCAAATACTACTAATTATTCTTATTTATGAGAATCTACAAAAAATAGTGCTCAAGTTATTAAATTTAATGATTTTTTACCAAATGCTCAATCTATTGAAACAATACCTGGTGTTGGTGGACAATTAGTAGCAAAAGTAACAAAATTTGATTCAGTTCTTTCTCAATTAAAAACTATTGGTAATAATGTATTTTCTAATTTCACAGCTTTAAAAACTTTAGAATTACCAAAAACTTTAACATCTATTGGAACAAATTTAGTTGCTAATTCTTCAGCTCTAACTTCAGCTACTTTACCAAGTAGTTTAACATCTTTAGGAAAAGGTGCATTTGCTGACACTCCTTCTTTAACAAGATTTACTATGCCTTCTTTAGCTGGTGCTAGTGATACTGCACAAAGTGCTGCTGCTATTGACTATACTGATATGTTTTTAAATAATAATGTTTCTAAATTATTCATTCCTTTTGGAGATTTAACAAAATTTAATAATGCTAATCATGGTGGTATTACTGCTCCATCTGTTGGTAATATTAAATTCTATAAACAAAATGATTTAATTCAAGCTGGAACAAATGTAAATATTAATAATAATGATTATAAAGAGCTTGAAAAAGCAGCAATAGCTGCAAAAGGCGACTCTACTTTAATTCCAGCACTTCAAGAATTAATGACTGCATTTAATGATAATTATCCTACTCCAGGTGTTGAAGGTGGAGAACCTACATTGAATTTAGCTAAAAAAAGACTATGATTTACAACACAAGGTGTTGATGAAAAACTTTTAAGTGATGAAGTTTTAAAAACTTTAAAAGTAGATGCTCTTGGTGATAGAATTCAATTTACTGGTGGTACTTTGGATGCTACAATTACTACTGATGATACTTTATTAAACTTTAAACCTCAAACTGATACTAAATTAAATACAACAATTGATGGGTTTACTTTTAAATCTATTTATAACAATAATGCAGCTATTGATTTAGGTAGTATTTTAAATGCAAATTCAAATACTGCTATTTTATCTGCTGGTGGTGGAACTAATGTTGTTGCTGATACATTTGGAATAATATTTGCTATAGTTGGTGGTATTGCAGGTCTTATTTTAATAATCGCTTTAATATTTATTATTAGAAGGATTGTATTATCTAAAAGAAAAGCTTTAGAAAGTTCTGATTCATCAGAAGACTATAGCGATTCAGAAGAATAAAAATAATTTATTTTAAATATATAAAAAACTAGAAAATTAATTTTCTAGTTTTTTATTATATATATTCATCAAATAATCTTAATTTCCTATTTTAGAATAGCTGGATATCTAATTGATAATAATTTTTTTATTTTTTTTAAAAAGAGATATTTTTAAAATTTATTACTATTTAAATATCTTTCTAGAATAATTAAAGAACTTACTTGGTCTATTATTTTTTTTCTTTTAGAAGATTTAATATTAAACTGCATTAGAGATTCAGTAGCTTGTTTAGTTGAATAATTTTCATCAACAAAAACTACATCAATATTTGAGAATTTTTCTTTTAGCATTAAAGCAAAATTCTTTGATCTTATAGAACTTTTTGTTTCGTTGTTACTATTCATATTTTTTGATATACCTAAAACAAAAACATCAATTTTATAATCATAATCTTCAATAATTATTTTTAACTTAGTAATGATTTTTTCAAAATCATTTTCAGCAAATACAAGATTACAAATAGGAGTTGCAAATTCATTATTATATGAACTAATACTAATGCCACAACTTTTACTTCCGAGATCAAGACCTATTTTACGATAATTTTTTAAACTCATTATTAATACTTATTTCAATTTCTTCTAATCTATTAATTTCATTAGTTCCACCTTGAACATAATTAAATTTTCCGCCACCTTTACCATTGAATTTAATATTGATAACTTTTATTACTTGATTTAAGTTAAAATTATTTTCTTTTGCATAATTCTCATTAACAGCAAAAATATATTTAATCTTATCAGTTGTAATATTTAATAAAGAAACAAAATTTTCTTTATTTTCATTAATAATTTCACTTAAAGCCATTCCAATATTTTTTAATTCAAAGTTATTAACTTTAATGTTTATTAATTTTTTATCTTTAACAACTTGCTTTTTAATTTCATTAATTTCAAATATAGTAATTTTTTTATTATTTTCAACTTTTAAAGATTCATATTTAATTTTAATTTTACTTAGTTTTTCCAAATTAATTTCAGATTCTTTTTCATTTAATTGAATTGAATCTATCTCACCAATAAAATCATCATTTACTTCAATAAAATTATTTACTTTATTTTTAATGATATTAAGTTCATTTTTAATTTCACTAATTTGATTTTTTAAATATTTATCAACAGTAGAATCTGAAGTAATAGCACCTATTCTTCAAGAACCAGCTCCATTTGGATAGAATTCAATAATCTTAAATTGCTGAATATCAGCAGTATTTGAAACATGAGTACCACCACATAGTTCAGCACTAAAATGCCCCATTTTAACAACTCTTAGTTTTCCTTTTATTTTTTTATAAACATCTTCAAAATAAGCTTTAGCACCAATTTCTTTAGCTTCATCTAAAGTTAGTTTTAAAATATTAACATCAATTTTTTGATTAATAATAAAATTAATTCTATCTTCAATTTCTTTAATTTTTTCATTAGTTAATCTTTCATGATGTTGAAAATCAAATGTAACTTTAGAAGGAGATTTAAACGCACCTTCTTGCTTAATATTCTTATCAACTAGTTCACCAAGAACTGCATGAAGTAAATGCTCAACCGAATGATTTCTAGTAACCTTTTTTCTTAAATCCTCATCAATTACTAATTCACAAACTTCACCATGTTTTAAATTAGTTTGTAGAATATGGTGGATATGTTGTTGATTAGGTCCTTTAAAAACATCATGAACTTCAAAATTATTAATTGTTCCAAAATCATGTAGTTGACCACCACTAGTTGAATAAAAACAAGTTTGATCAAAAATAACATAACCATCACCAATCAAATGTTCAATAGGATTAAAATTTTCATCATAAAGTTTAATTACTTTACCTTGTAAATTATATTTATCACTAATAAAAATTGATTCATCATCTAAATTTAATAATTCTCCATTTTGATTTAATAGAGCAATTTTTGATTGGTTAGAATTTGAAATTTTTTGATGATTTATAAATAACTCATTAAAACCATTAATATCTATTTCAATATCTTTTTCAGTAGCTAATTCTTTAATTAATTCAATAGGAAAACCATAAGTTTCAACTAATTTAAAAGTAGTATTTTTATCTAATTTTGATGACTTTTTAATTGCTTCTTCAAATAATTTTATTCCATTAGTTAAGGTTTTATTAAAAGCAATATATTCATTATTTAATAGTAAATTAATTTTTTTATTATGATTTTCTAAATAAGGATAATAATTATTCATGTTTTTAATAGTGATATTAATTAAATCAGAAAAAATATTTTCTTTTATATTCAATTTATATAACATAACAATAGTTCTTCTAATTAATCTTCTAAGGATATAACCTCTTTCTTTATTAGAAGGTATAGCACCATCTGCTATAGCAAAACAAATAGTTCTCATATGATCTGAAATTATTTTAAAAGATTGGTTAATTAATGTTTGTTCAGGATTATTTTTGCTTTCAAAATATGCATTTATCACATATTTATTTTTTGTAAATTTCTCAATTTCATTAATAATAGGAAGAAATAAATCTGTATCAAAATTTGTTGGAACAGATTGTGATATAGCAGTTATTCTTTCAAGTCCAGCACCAGTATCAATATTTTTTCTTTCAAGTGGTGTATAGTTATTTTCACCATCATTGTTATATTCAGAAAAAACTATATTTCAAATTTCAATATATCGATCATTTTCAATATCTTCAAAGAAAAGCTTTTCACCAACATTTTCCGGATCAAATTCAACTCCTCTATCATAGAAAATTTCAGTACATGGACCACATGGACCAGAACCAACATCTCAAAAATTTCTATCTCTATTACATTTAATAATCTTTTTTTCATCTATTTTTAGTTTTAATCAAAAATTATATGCATCAATATCATCTTCAAATACTGTAAAATATAATTTATTAATATCAATTTTAAACTCATTGATTAAAAGATCATAAGCTAAATTGATTGCTTTTTCTTTAAAATATCCACCTATAGAAAAACTACCTAACATTTCAAAAAAGGTATGATGTCTACTTGTTTTTCCTACATTAAAAATATCATTAGTTCTAATTGCCTTTTGAGAATTTACTAAATTCTCATGCGGAGCATTTTCTTGACCACTAAAGTATTTTTTTAAAGTGGCAACACCTGAATTTATTCATAATAATGATTTATCATTAATCGGAATTAAGGATGCTGATTCCAATTCAAAATGATCATTTTTTTTAAAATAATCCAATCATATTTTTCTAATTTCATTTGATGAAAGTTTTTTCATAATTTATCTTTACTTTGATTTTTAATATTCTAATTATATATATTATATAATAAAGACATAAAGACTTAATAAGATATATTGAAATTATTAAAATCTTAAAATATTAATATCAACTGGTGAATTATGATAATAGAAGTTATTAAGAATGAAATAAATAATGCTTTAGAAAAAATGGAGATTATCAATAATAAAAATATTATTATTGATAAAAGTAAAAATATTGAAATTGGGGATTTTAGTTCTAATGTAGCTTTAATATATGCAAAAGAAAATAAAAAATCTCCAATTGAATTTGCAAATGAATTAATTGAACTTTTTGATAAAAGTTTATTTAAAAAAATAACAGTAACAAATCCTGGTTTTATCAATTTTTTTATTGCAGAAGAATTATTTTCAAAATCATTATTAGAGGTTTTAAATAAAAAAGATAAATACCTTTTATTTGATAAGAAAGACAAAAAATATAGTGTGGAATATGTTTCAGCAAATCCAACAGGATATTTGCACATAGGTCATTCTAGAAATGGTGTTTTGGGTGATGTTATTAAAAACCTATTAATAACATATGGTTATGATGTTATTACTGAATATGTTGTAAATGATGCTGGTAATCAAATGAATAATTTAGCAACTGCTGTTTTCATTCGATATTTGCAAATATTTGGAAATGAAATTGAACTACCTAAGGATTCTTATCATGGCGAAGAAATAAAAATAGTAGCTCAAAAATTAAAAGATAAATTTGGTGATAAATTTATAAAATATGAATTACTAGAAAACCAAATTACTGATGTAAAAATAAAAGATGAAATTAAGTGATTTGCTCGATGTGAATTACTTGAAATTATTAAAAGTGATTTAAAGAGTATTGGTGTTGAAATTGAAATATATACCTCAGAACAATCTATTCGTGACAAAAAACTTGATGATATTTTAATTGAAGATTTAATTAAAAAAGATAAAGCTTATAAAAAAGATGGTGCTATTTGATTAAGAACTACTGATTTTGGTGATGAAAAAGATAGAGTATTGGTTAAATCTGATCAATCTAAAACATATTTTGCTCCTGATATTGTTTATCATGATATGAAATGAAAAAGTAATAATGTTGATGTTTTAGTAAATATTTGAGGTGCTGACCATTATAGTTATATTACTAGAATGAAAGCAGCTATGAAAGTTTTAGGTTATAATCCAGACGATTTAATTGTTATTTGTTTGCAAATGGTTAAACTAACAAAAAATGGCGCTGAATATAAAATGTCTAAAAGAACAGGATCATCTTTAACTTTAAGAGATTTAGTAGCATCAATTGGTAAAGACCCTGCTAGATGATTCTTACTATCTCAATCTGTTAATAGTCATATTGAAATAGATGTTGATATTGCTACAAAACAAGAACATAACAATCCTTATTATTATGTTCAATATGCAAATGCTAGAGCTAATCAATTATTAGAGAAAAAAAAGATAGATATAGTTTCAGAATTTAAGTTATTAAATTCTGAAATAGAAAGAGAATTAATTGTTGAAATTAATTTAGCTAAATATACAATTGAAAGCTGTGTTAAAACTTTTGAACCATACAAGTTAATAAATTATTTATATAATTTAGCAAAACTTTTTCATAAATATTATAGTAATGTAAAAATATTTGAGGACAATAATGAAAAATTAAACGAACAATATAGTTTAATCTATATTGTAAAAATGATTATTGGTTTATGCCTTGATTTATTAGGTATTGAAGCAAAAATAAAAATGTAATAAAAGATTACATTTTTATAGAATTTAAATAAAAAAGAGCAGATAATCTGCTCTTTTTTATTCTTTATTAACTAATTCTTTTAAAGCTTTTGTAAAAGTGAATTTAGGACTAACTTTAGCAGGATAATCAACTGTTTCTCCTGTAAAAGGATTCTTACCTGTTCTTGGTAATTTTGAAACAATTTTAATTTTTCCAATATCCAATAATTTAAATTCTTTAGATTCATTAGTAAGTTCACTAAAAATAATTTTTTCATAAGATTTTAAGAAATTTTCAGCATCAGCTTTAGTTATTTCATTACTACCTAATTCAGCCATTTCAATAATTAATGTTTCTATTAATTCCTTTTTCTTTAATGCCATATATAACCAACCTTATTTAAAAATTTTATTTTATTTAAATTATATATTAAATATTAAGGTAATTAATAATTTTTGTCTCTTACTTCTTTTATAAAATTTATTTATTTAATGATTTTTGAATTATGAATTTAAAATACCTCTTGTTCTTAAAAATTCTTTCATTTTTCCATTTTCAAGAAGTTTAGGATTTATTCTTATTTTTTTAATTCTATTTGATAAAAAAATAATTAACTAATTTTGATACCTTATTTAATTTTTACTAAAGGAGATAAATTAATTGAACTAGTAGGCATGATATAATAACTTCTCAATACTTCATAGTGAGTTTCTTTGAACTTTAATTTTAATTCTTTTGTATTTGGGAAGAATAAAAGATAATTGCTTTCAGTAAATAGATTTTTTATAAAAGATTCTTCTTTATCTTTTAATATAAATAAACTACTAACATGAGCTAGTTTGTGCAAATTCAAGATAAGATCTTTTTGATTGCATGAAGTTGATTTTAAAGTGTATTGAACAACTTTTTTTATAATATCAAATCTATCATCCTCAATATTTAATGTTGTTTTATAAATTAATAAAAATTCTCTTAATGATAAAAGAAATTTCTCTTTTGATATTTCAATTTTTTGAAATATCAAATCATCTTTTTTCAGTTTGTAATTTGATTCCAAAAAATTTCAATATAATAAAAATTTAAAATTTTTATTTAGTGAATTAAGAATTTTTAAATTTGTTTTAGATAGTTTTTTTATTATTATTTCTTGTTTATTAATAGAATTATTCAAATCTTCAATTCGCTTTTTTAAGCTAGTTATTTGATTATTTTTATTTTCAAGAATTTTAGATTTAGATAAGGTAATATTTTCTCTTTTTAAAAGTTCATTATTTTTTGTTAATTCTTTTATTTTAGAGTTAGATTTATCAATTTGTTTTTTTAAGTTATTTATTTGATTATCTTTATTTTCAAGAGTTTTATAACTAATTGAATTAGTTTTTTGTTTTTTATTACTTTTGATAACTAAAGGTTCTTCAATGTTTTTCTTAAAATCACCAGATATTTCTTTTGCTTTATTTGTATTTTCTAATTCATATAACTCTATTTCTAAATTCTTTATTTTATTATAATCTTTAGGATTATCATTATTTTTTAATTGCTTTATCTTATTTTTTAATAAGGAAATTCTATTTTGTTTTTCTTTTCCATTAAGTTTTTGATTATCATTATTAGTCATTAAAAACTCAATTAATTATTAATTTTTAGTTGATCATTTTTTAATTCATCAACAAAACTCTTATTAAAAAGAGTTTTTAATTTAGTTAATGTTTTGATAATATTTTCTTTTGAATCTGGATTATTCTTAATTTTGAAATTACTATTAATTAAAACATTATGAGTTTTTAATAAAATCTTTATTTCTTTAATAACTTTAGTTAGGTTAGCTTTATCATTAATGATGTCTTTATCCAATCAATATTGTTTTCATGATTTTTTTTGGTCAACATTAAAGATACCAAAATGATTATCTTCAATATCTCTTAAATCAGCTTCATCTAAAGTATTAAAACAAATCATATCGAATAATGTTTTATAAATAATTGATTCATTATCCTTAATTAAACCATCATAGTAATTACTAATAATTCTATTATTAAATAAGTTTAAATGGATATCAGGATAAATCTTAGTGTCTAAATGAAACTTAGAAAGTTCAAGTAATACACTTCAAGTATTTTGATCTTCTATTTTTTTTATTCTTTTAAAGAATTTTAATAACTCTATTTCAAAGTTATAAGAGTATTTAATTCCTTTGATTTCATTATCATTAATCTTTCAAAAAATTACTCATTCAAAAGGAGTTTTAAATTCCGATTTTGAAACAATATCAGGGTATGATTCTTTTGTTAAATTAACAGCACTAGTTATTCATTTAAAAGTTCCATCATTTATTTTATCCATTTTTAAAAACCTCAATTTTAATTTAATATACATTATAAACAAAAATATTTTCATTTATATAAGTTAATTCTTTATTAAGAATAAGTATATTTAATAAAGAATATTATTATAATTTTTTATATAAATCATTATTTATTAATTATAATGTAATTAATGCAGATGTAGTTTAATGGTAGAACACAACCTTGCCAAGGTTGATACGAGGGTTCGATTCCCTTCATCTGCTCCAAATTAATATAAGAAAGAGAAAAGTTTTTTAACTTTTCTCTTTTAATACAAATATATAGGGATAACTATTATGTTCAAAAAAAATAGTAAAATGTCTTTATTATTAGCTACTATCATTTTAATTATGGGTAGTATTGGAACAGGTATTTTTTTTAAAAATTCTGAAATACTAGCTATGAATTGGAATTCACTATTATTATTAATTTTTTCTTGAATTTTTTCATCAATTGGAATTTTATTATTCGGAATATCCTTATCAAGAACTATTAGAAACACTAAAATATCTGATTTAGGAATCGTTTCTTGGATAGAACAACATAATCAAAAAACTTTAGCAAAAGCAATTAAAAATTTTATTAATCTATATTACATGCCTCTTATTAAATTTGGAGTAATTTTTTATGCTGTAATTGCATTTATTAATGCGATTGGCTGAAGTGATGTTGAATGATATGAAATTTTCCTAATTATGATTGCTGCTATTACAGTTATTCAACTAACCGGAGGAACTTGAATAAAAACAACAAAATTTACAAATAAGATTTTTATTTTTACTCAAATCCTTCCAATTCTTTTTGTAGTTATTTATGGAATTTATGTTCTATCAACAGAAGGTGGTAATATTTTTCAAATATTACCAAATGAGACACCAAGTGATAATATTGTAGTTTCTAATCCTTTATTAGCAAATAGTCCTTATATTGGGTTATTATCATCCATTCCATCAATCTATTTTGTCTATGATGGTTTTTATAAAGTAGCTAATATGCATTCTGATATGAAAGAACCACATAAAATTAAATATGTGATTTTATTTGGAATGATTGCTCTTGTTTTGATTAATATTATTATGTCAATTTTCTTAATTGCTGCATTTAATGGAAATTTGAATAGTAGCGAGAACATCAATATTGTTAAAGTAGCTAATTGATTAATAATAGGATCTGCTCTTGGTAATTTTAATCTAAATGCAATTATGGCTTCTAGATTATATGAAATTGAATATTTTGATAAAACAAGACCAAATTGAATTCAAAAATATTTTAAGATTAATAATTCAAGCTCAATCAATCCTTATAATGGTAGTTTATTATCTTATTTAGTAACATTGATGTATTTTATACCTTTGTCATTAATAGGTACTTTTTGATTTTTTAATTTTTCATCATATGGTTATCAAAGTGAATATACTAATAACTTACTAAGTTTTAATGATCTTTTAATAAACTGATCATCAGTGTTTATTTTTTCAATTTTATTATTACCAATAGGTGCCAACTTAAAGAAGTGTAATAAGAAAGAAAAAATATTTGATATTACAACTATTATAATGATGATAATCCCTCTATTATTTATTGTTTTTGAAACTTTGTATAATACCATTTTTATGATTTCAAATGATTATTGAATCGATGAATATAAAAATCGAATAATGGTTGGCAATATTTTTAAAGTACTTCTATTAATTTTTAATTTTTCTTTTATTGTTATTCCTTGAATATATTTTAAAAAGAAAGAAGTTATTTTAACGAGATCAACTAGTTTTTAAATTATGATGAAATAATATAGATTTAATTCTATGATTGTATAAAATTTTAAGATAGAAGTAGACTAATAATTAAACGTTATCTTAAGATTTAAATGATCTCAATAATTCTTTATTAAAAATTATTTTCTAGTTTTATAACTAAATATTATTTTGATATTTTTATCTTTTAAATGAACATAATTATTCTTTTATTTAGGCTAAATTGAGTAATTATTACAAAATTTTCTATTTTCTATTTTATATCTCTTATTTTACTTGTTATAGTAGAACTCAATATAGACATAATGCATATTTTTTTAACTCACTAAAAGACCTTAAAATCATCTTTTAATATAGCTCATTATTACAAATATACTAAAATTATAAATTTATTTTACACTCTTCAATTTTTCATATAAAAAGGTAATTTTATACCCTTATAAATTATTTTTTGATTATTTTATTTAGATATAATATTAGTAAGCTATTAGAAGTTTTTTTTAAAATTTATAATGGTAAATTTTAAAAAAAACTAGGACTTTTATGAAAAAAAATTTTAATAATATGTTATTAAGTTCAACAATAATAACAGCTACTTTAGCTACAGCTGGTAGCATCATTATTCCAGTAACAATAGCTGGAGATATTAACAATAATTCATCAATTAATTATAATAATTTAGACTATAGTAGAAACGCTAAAAAAAGTAAAAATGAAGTTAGTGAAGTTAGCAAAATTAATAATGAATTAATAGCTGAAATTAATAAAATTAATACTAACCGTTATGGACTTTGAAATGATAGTGTTGCTACAACTATTATTCCTATTTATAAAAAATATATATTAAATTTAGAAAAATCAATGAATACTTTTCAAACTGTTGATGGCAAAATGATTGGTGAAAGCATTGTTGCTAGATGAACTACTGTTATAAAAGGTTTAGAGGCTAAATCATATTATTTAGGTGATAATGGTTCTGGTGTTCTTGATGCTTATAGTAATCAAGAAAGTAGAAATATAGCATTATTAAATCAAGATTTAAGAAAACCTATTCCTAATGATACTGAAGCTAATGCGGTAACTAATTCAAATTCAAGAATTGCAAATATAGATGAATATATTAAACATATAGAAAATTTAATTGCAAATTTAAAAGAAGGTTTAAATAATGGTGTCAATTTTAGTCAAATTTATTTAAAAATGTTTTTACAAAGCTTATTAGGTGGTTTTAGAACTAATTATGGAATTTTTACTAAGGAAATAGAAGCTTTAAAGGCAAATAGTGAACTAGTATTTGATAGTAATTTTATTGACAAAAATACTGGAGTAAGAATTGCCTCTTTTAATGGAATTGGTTTTTTACAAGATTCTGGAATTACTAATATTATTGATTCAGCTACAAGTTTACCAACTGCTAATAAAGAAGCATTGAAAAATAAAATAAATGATGCTCAAATCATTTTTGATAAATTTCTTAGCTTTCTTATTGGTGACTATTGATTTAATGCAACTATAGAAGAGACAAGTCCTAAAACTTATTATGGTAAAAGTACTATTAATCAAGATGCATATGTTTTAAAAGGTTCAACAACAGCTAATCTTGAAAATTCTTTTTCAGGGATAACAGGAATGGGATTTGTTCCTGCAGATTTAGATGTTAAAGATGTAGGTATTGGTTTTTCTAGAAATGGAAAAATGGGTATCGAAATTTATGAGTATATGCTTGGAACTAGAACTTCTGATAATAATTTAGTTTCTGCTGATTTAGTTAATAATGGTCAAAATAAAGTAAAAGTTATTAGTCAAAGAATGACTGAAATTGCAAAAATTGTTTCAAAAATAAAAACAGGAAATGAAACAACAGAATGAGCTCCTACAGTTAGATATGATACAGATGGTTTTGGTCCAATACCAGCAGCAGATAAAGTACTTGCAATTAGAGATGCTAATGGTGCTATTAATTTAGAAAACTTCTTCTTATGATTAAATAATGAAGAATGATTTTATGGTAGAGATAGAAGAGTTGGTGAAAACGCTCAATCAGCTGTTCTTAATGCTTCAGAAGTACCAACAAGTACTAATCAATATAAAAATATTATAAATGTGGAAACTTTAGGAGTATTAGAACCTTGAAATCCTCAACCTACTAGTCAAAAACTTCCTTTAACAAATGTTGATATTAATGTTGGCAATGTATTAGGTGGACCAAATGTAAATAACCCTAATAATCTTGGAGATGCTGGTAATTTATATAATAAATGAGTAACAGATGCTAATAATGGATCAAATCCAATTGTTGTAGGCGGTGTAGTTGGTAATGACGCTTATATTGGAGCTACTCATTCAATTAATAGTTATTTAAAATATAAAAAGAGCACTCAACCAAGTTTTCAAGATTTATTCAAAAATGTTCGTTATGACTATAATTTAAAATCAGGAACAGGTGGTGCTGCATATGCTAGTGTTGAAAATTTAGCTAGCCCTACAGGTTCTACTTATTTTCAACCAACTTTTTATTTAGATATTGATCCTTACTTTGGTTTACAAAAATGAAGTGTTTCAACGCTTTCAACACATGAAGCAGTTCCAGGACATGATTTCCAATTCGCTTATGCTGAAACATATCCAGCAACTGAAGATGCACCTAGTATTAGAAACTCAGCTTATAGTGAAGGTTGGGGATTATTTACAGAATTCTTAGCTACTAGAATTAACATTTATGGTGATATAAGCCCAATAACTCTACCAAGTACAAACCCTAATAGTGAACTTGAAAGATTAACTTTACCAAAATTTGGAACTAATGGAACTTCGATTAAATTAGCTCAACAAAATAATGCAAGTTATCAGTTTGATAATGGAGTTTATAGTGATTCAAACGGAGAACAATCACAAACTTTATATGAAGCATTGCAATACTTTGGTTTTTTAAATGAAAGACAACTTAGAGCAATGAGATTATATCTTGATTCAGCTTCTCAAACTGGTAATGGTAATGGAACAACTGGAACAGGTCTTTCTATTAATGGACAAAGAGAATATATGTCAAAAAATTCAGCTCTTGGATTTGGTGATATTAGTAGAGAATCATATCGATATTTAGGTTATGTTGGACAAGCTACAGCTTATACAACTGGTCAAGAAATTATTGAAGATGCATTCATTGATGCTTCTTATAATTATCAAAAAGCAAATCCTGATAAGTTATTTATAGATCCTAGTAATTTACCTGCTTCAAAAGATAATACTCAAGGTTTATTTGATTTAATTTTAAGAAACGGAGCAGTTGCTCTTGAACCTCTTAATAATTATGTAAATGGTTATGTTAATCAAACATTTCCACCTCCAGTTGCACCGTCATCTTCTAGTCTTGAAGTTGGTGGTATTGTGGGAATTGTTTTGGGAAGTATAGCTTTTATTTCAGTGATTATTGCTTTATCTACTTTTTTATATATTAAAAAAATAAAACCAATTAGAGATATTGAAAAAGCAATTGGTAATGAAGAAAAAGTATCTAAATAACCATTCAATAATTTTTTATCAATATTGAAAAAATATAAATGATAAATAATTATAATATTTTGGATTATATAAAATGCTATTCAAAAATATTTTAGAAATAAATTTTTAATAATCCTAATAAAAAACAATCTCTTTATTATACATATAATAAAGAGATTGTTTTTTATTTTATCAACTATATTTTAAATCATGATGAATTAATATACATTGGTTTTTTCTTATTAATTCTATCAGTATATAAAATTCCATCTAAATGATCAATTTCATGTTGAAAGCAAATTGATAATAATTCATTAGCAGCTATTTCAATAGTTTTATGCTTAAATAAGTCATATCCTTCAACAATTATTTTATAACTTCTTTCAATATTTGCTTTAATATCTTTTTTAACACTTAGACAACCTTCGCCATTTTCAATAAAGGAACTATAATTACCTTTAGCAATTATTTTTGGGTTTATAAGTAAATATTTATATTCAATATTTCTATCTTTAAAATGAACATAAATAATCCTTTTATTTAAACCAAGTTGAGGAGCTGCTATAGCAATTCCATTCTTTATTTTATATTTATCACTTTCATTATTATAACAAGCATCAACATACTTAATCATCTTTTTAATAGTTTCAATATCTGATTCTTCTAATTGAGTAACAGGTTCCGAAATTCTTTTTAAACAAGGATCATCATCGAATTTTACTCATTCCATAGTAGGAGTATATTCAGATTCTAAATTTATTTTAATACTTTGAATTTTTTGCATAAATACCTAATTTTATTTTTTATATCAATTATACTTTTTTATCTTTTATTTTTATTTATTTAGATTTCTGAAATAGGACTAAAAACATTATTTATTTTTTTCTAATTATATAAAATAAATTTTCTCAAAGAGATGAATTAATTATCAACTTTAGAACCATTACATTTTTGACAATGTTATTATATGGTCAACTTGCATTTTATCAAAAAAAATTATGAAGATATTTAACACAAATGACTCTTTTTTATCTTAAAATTTTCTAATTTATGATTAGAAAAAACATATTAGTAATTCTTTTTTATTTTAAACTTCTTCAATTTTAACAAAAATTTTAATTTCTTCTTCAAGGAATTTTTGATCAAAATTATTATTTTTATTATAATAAAGAATTCAATTTAATTCATACAGTTATTTGCGATAGTTATAAAAAAATACCTACTCAATTAATTACTTTTTTAAACTATAATCATAGTTCATTAGAATTAGAATGATTTTGATATTATGACATATATTTTTCAATAGATTCACCATTAATTATTTCATTTTAATGGGTTTATAATTATATTTATCTTTTAAGTTCGCTTTTAATATATTGATTAGATATATTATATGTAATACAATTATTATTGCTAAAATGTTTTTTAGCATCAGTATAAACTGCATTAAGTAATTATTAATCTGTTATTTTTTCTTTATGTGTATCTTCACAAATATAAATATTTAGTTCATAATTCAATATTTTTCTTTTTTGTTAAATTATGAAAAATATATGAGCTAATGGAAAATCTACATTAATATATTCACAAAAAGAAATAGTTCTCTGTTGCCCATCAAGAACTTATATTTATCAGATTCATAAATTAAATACATTACATTAATGGCAATTACTTAAATTATGATAATTAATAATTTAAGCGATTTATTATAATTTTTTATTGTTTATTTAGAGATTATAGTCTTAAAATTATTATTATTATTCTAATTAATATACATATTATTTTAAACTATTTTTAATTATATTTTAAAATATAAAATATAATTATATTAAATTTATAGAAAATGATTGAATGAGGTTTTCCTAATGGCATTGAATAAAAAACCAAAAAAAAATAAAAAAAATAATGATTCTTCAACTAAAGAAATTGAATCAAATAAACCAAAAAATATAAATAATAAAAAAACTACTTCAAAAGTTGAAAAAACTCTAAAAAAAGTTGAGATTTCAAAAGTTGAAGCACCTGCAAAAAAAATTGAAAATCCTAAAATTAATCATAAAGAATTAGATGATGAAGATGATCTTATGGATTTAGATGTATCGTTATCTTTTGATGATTTAGTTGAAGATGATGATATTGATATTGATATTGATGATGATATTGGTGATATTAGCGATGACATTGATGAAGATATAGTTACGATTTCAAAAGATACAAATGTTGATCCAATAAGTAATAATGTTGTTGAAAGCATAAATACTGATACAAGTTTTGATTATTCAAATAACAGCACAGATAATAATACAAGTTTTAGTTATTCAAGCAGCACAACTAATGATTATTTAAACAACACTACAAATTATGGTATTCCGAGCGATGCCTATTCAAACAATACAAGTTTTAGTTATTCAAGCAGTAATGCAACCAATAATTATTCAAACAACAACACAAGTTCTGATTCAATAAATAATGATTATATAATTAGCAATACAAGTTTTGATTCAACAAGTAATGATGCTATTGAAGTTATAGCTATTGATACAAATAATGAAGAAACTAATAATAATATTATTGAAGTTATAGCTATTGATACAAATAATGAAGAAACTAATAATAATATTGTTGAAGCTATAGCTATTGATACAAATAATGAAGAAACTAATAATGATGTTGTTGAAATTATAACTGATGATACAAATAATGAAGAAACTAATAATAATGTTGTTGAAACTATAGCTGATGATACAAATAATGAAGAAACTAATAATAATGTTGTTGAAACTATAGCTGATGATACAAATAATGAAGAAAATAATAATGATGTTGTTGAAACTATAGCTAATGATACAAATAATGAAGAAGTTAATGAAACTGATGATAGTGATTCTAAAGAGGAAAATGATTCATCAGACAAGAAAAAAGATGATAAAAAAGCTGGTACTAAAACAACTGATGATGCTCTTAAAAATAAAGATAAACTTATAAAAAAATATAAGAATAAAATAAAAGAACTTCAAAAAAAGGAAGAAGAATTTTTAGAATTTGAACTTAATAAACTTTTATTGAAAAACATGAAATTAGAAAATGAAAAATTAAAATTAGAAAATGAACAATTTAAAGCTTCATTAAAGAAAAAGTAAAAATAAAATAATAAAAAAAAGATATAAAAAATTTTTATATCTTTTTTTATATTTATTCTTTTAATTTATAATTATATTAGAAATTAAGTGGTAATAATGAGTTATAGTGCAGATAATATAAAGGTTCTTCAAGGGCTTGAGGCTGTTAGAAAAAGACCTGGAATGTATATTGGTTCAACCGATATAAAAGGTTTGCATCATCTTGTTTGAGAAATTTTTGATAATGCTATTGATGAAGTTTTAGCTGGATATTGTAGTGAAATAAGATTAACAATTCATAAAGATAATTCAATTGAAATTTCTGATAATGGCAGAGGAATTCCAACTGAAATAAATAAAACAACAAATATTTCAACAGTTGAAACAGTTTTTACTAATCTTCATGCTGGTGGAAAATTTGATAGCAAAACTTACCAAGTTTCAGGTGGGTTACACGGAGTTGGTTCAAGTGTTGTTAATGCTTTAAGTGAATTTTTAACATGTACAGTTTATCGAAATAAAGAAATTTGAGAAACCAAGTTCAAAAATGGTGGAAGCGAAACTTTTCAAAAATTAATTAAAATAGGTAATACTAATAGAACAGGCACTAATGTTATATTTAAACCAGATAAATTAATTTTTGAGACAGTTGAATTTGATTCTAAAATAATTGAAGATAGATTAAGAGAAGCATCTTTTTTATTTAAAAATTTAAAAATTATTTTCACTAATGAAATAAATAAAAATAAAATGACCTTTTATACAGAAAAGGGAATAATTGAATTTGTTGAGTATATTAATCAACATAAAGAAAAAACTTCACCAGTGATTTATTTAAAGAATTCTTTTAATGATATTGAAGTTGAAATTGCTATTCAATATAGCAATGATTTATCTGAAACAATTGTCTCATTTGCAAACTCAATTAAAACAATTGAAGGCGGAAGCCATGAATCAGGTTTTAAAACTAGTTTAGTAGATGTTTTTAATGAATATGCTAAAAAATGGAATATTTTTAAATCAAAAGATAAAAAATTTGATTCATCTGATGTTAGAGAATCAATAGCATGTGTTATTTCATTAAAAATTCCAGAATCTTTAATAAGTTTTGAAGGACAAACAAAAAATAAGTTATATACACCATTAGCTAAAGAAGCAGTTAGAAAAGTTTGTGAAACTCAACTTAAATTTTGATTTGAAGAAAATCGAAAAAGTGCAACATTATTAATTAATAAAGCTTGTGAAGTTAGAGATATTAGAGAAAATGCTAAAAAATCAAGAGAAGCTTATAAGAAAACAAAAAACAAAGCACCAGAAAGAATTCTTTCTGGAAAACTAACACCTTGTCAAGATAAAAACCCAAAAAATTCTGAAATTTTTTTAGTTGAAGGAGATTCTGCTGGAGGAAGTGCTAAACTAGGTAGAAACAAAAAGAATCAAGCAATCCTTCCTTTAAAAGGTAAGGTTATTAATACTGAAAGAACAAAAGTTCTTGATGTTTTAAAGAATGAAGAAATTAACACAATTATTACTTGCTTAGGAACTGGAATTTTTAAAAATCTTGATGTTTCAAAATTGAAATATCATAAAATCATTATTATGACAGATGCAGATAATGATGGAGCTCATATTCAAATCTTACTACTAACATTATTCTATCGATATATGAAACCATTAATTGAAGAGGGACATATTTATATAGCGCTTCCTCCTCTATATAAAATTTCTAATAAGAAAAATACACAATTTGAATATGCATGATTAGAATCAGAACTTAATGAAATTAAAAAAAAATATAATGATTATGAAATTCAAAGGTATAAAGGTCTTGGCGAAATGAATGCAGATCAATTATGAGAAACTACAATGAATCCAGAAACTAGAAAATTAATTAAAGTAACAATTAATGATGCAATATTAGCTGAAAGACAAGTTTCAACATTAATGGGAGATAATATTTCTTCAAGAAAAGAGTGAATTGAAAAAAATATTAATTTTAATTCTGATGAAGGTTTTTAATGATTAACAATAATAAAATTATTATAAAAAATTTAGACGAAGTTATTAATGAAAGTTATAGCAGATATGCAAAATATGTTATTCAAGAAAGAGCATTACCTGACATTAGAGATGGTTTAAAACCAGTTCAAAGAAGAATTTTATATGCTATGAATGATTTAAAAATAACTCATGATAAACAATATAAAAAATCTGCTAGATCAGTTGGTGAAGTAATTGGTAAGTACCATCCGCATGGAGATTCATCAATTTATGAAGCTATGGTTCGAATGAGTCAAGAGTGAAAAAATAATATTCCTTTATTAGATATGCATGGTAACAAAGGTTCTATTGATGGTGATAATGCTGCTGCTATGCGTTATACTGAAACCAGATTAAGCAAAATATGTGACTTGATGTTAAATAATATTGAGAAAAACACAGTTGATTTTATTAATAATTTTGATGATTCAGAAATTGAACCAGTTTTTCTTCCTTCCCTTTTTCCTAATCTGTTAGTAAATGGGGCTACTGGAATAGCAGCAGGATTTGCTACTAATATATCACCTATGAATATTTCAGAAGTTTTTGAGGCAATTATTTTTTGTATTGATAATAAAAATGCTTCTGTTGAAAAAATTATGAAAATAGTAAAAGGTCCAGATTTTCCAACAGGTGGTATTGTTCAAGGTTTGAGCGGTATTTATGATGCTTATCAAACTGGCAAAGGTAAGTTCATCATTAGAGCAAAAATAATTGATAAAGAACTTAAGAATGAGAAAAACAATCAATTAATTATTACAGAAATCCCTTATGAAACTAATAAAGCTAATATCATTAAATCAATTGATGACATTATTATTAATAATAAAATTCCTGGAATACTTGAAGTAAGGGATGAATCGGATAGAAATGGTATTAGTATTGTTATCGATATTGATAAATCAAAATCATTCGATATTTATAAAAAATTTCTTTATAAAAATACTCAATTACAAATATTTTATAATCATAATTTTGTTTGTATAGATAATAAAAATCCTGTTTTAATGCCATTGAATTATGCTATTGAAAAATTCATTAATCATGCTATTAATATTATTGTTAAAACAACTAAATATGATCTTGATAAATTTTTAAAAAGAAAAGAAATTGTTTCAGGTTTAATTAAAGCAGTTTCCATTCTAGATGAAATTATTGAATTAATTAGAATTAGCCTTAATAAAGAAGATGCTAAAAAGAATTTAATAAATAAATTCTTTTTTACTAATAATCAAGCTGAAGCAATTGTTCTTTTAAGATTGTATAGATTAACTTCAACTGATATTCTAGATCTGAGAAAAGAATTAAATAATTTAAATGAAAAAATTGATAAATTAGAATTACTAATTAATGATAAAAATATTCAAGAAAATGAATTAAAAGCAATTATTAGACAATTCAATGAAGAATTCGGACATAAAAGAAAAACAGTTATTGAAAAAGAAATTGAAAAAATTATAATTGAAAATAGTGATATTTTAGATAAAAAAAATTGTTATCTAATGGTTACAAGAGATGGTTATATTAAATCAACAACAAAAAAATCAATAGATTCTTCTGTTTATGGTTCACATATACTAAAACCAGGTGATATTTTAGTAAATATTTTTGCATCTAATAGTCAAAATCAAATAGTTTTAATAACATCACAAGGTAGATATATAAATATTCCAGTATCTAAAATAGAAAGTTCTAAGTACAAGGAACCAGGTACTCATTTAAGTAGTTTTATTTCTTTAAATGAAAACGAGAAAATCATTAATAGTTTTAATGTTTCAAATTTAATAAGTGATGATCGAAAAATTATTATTATGACAAAAAATGGTTATATTAAGAGACTAAAAATTTCTAGTTTAACTTTCTCTAACAATGTTAAGTCTAGCAATATTATTAGTTTTAAAAATAGCAATGACGAAATTGTTTCAACAACAATTCAAAACCAGGAAAATGAAATTGCTGTCTTTACAAAAAAAGGTTTCTATTCAAAATATTTAATTGATGAAATTGCTATTACTAACAAGAGCAGTATAGGTATTAAGGCTCTTAAACTAAAGGATGATGATGAATTGAAATCATTCTTTATTTTTAATGATGAAAAATATTTTTTATTAGCAACAAATCATGTTTTTAAAAAAATAAAAATAGAAGATTTAAAGTTGACCAAAAGATACAATGAACCTAAAAATATTCTAATAGAAGTTCATAAAAAAAATAACATAATTATTAATACAACTATCTTTAGAGAATATTTCATTTTCAATATTCTATATGAAAATAATGAATGTATAAATAGCCAAATAGATAAAATTTCTAGTACTGATTTGAAAAATAAAATCATTAAAGAAGTGTATTTAGATGAGTATATTTTCAATAAACCAAATGATTTAGACGAAATATAAAAAATAATTATTAATAATAATATTTAAAAAGTCAAGTATTTATTATAAAATATAACATACACCTATAGAAAGGATAATATTAGTGGATAATTTTAAAGAAAATATTGATTTGTGTAGAAAACTTTTTTTAGAAGTTTTAAATACTAATGATTCAAGATTGGCGTTTATTGAAAATGCTTTAGAAGATGAAGATTATTATAATAATTTACCTATTGAACAAAAATCAAAATTAGACAAAGCAGTTGAAATATTAATTTCAAATGCAAGAGTTGAAGAAACTAGAAAAATGCAACAAGCTCATTTCGGACCTCTTCTTGGTAGAATAGGCTCTCTTGATTCAGACTCTCTTGTTGAATTATTAAAAAATGATGAAATCACATTTATAGATTATATTCAATTATTGACTATTTTCTTCTTTAGAAGAGATATAGAATCTGAAAATCATCACCATGATAGAATCCGGGACTTAATGGGCGTAACAAGTCAAAAAATAATAAAAAAAATTAAGGAATAAATTAAAATGAATAAAAAAACACTTTTAGCTTCAATAGTATTTGCTGTTGTACTTGGAACAATAGCAATAGTAGGAGCTGTATATTGTTCTTATGCAATATCTTTATTGCCAGTTGCTATTATGCCAATAATTACATGAGCAATTAGAAATAGAAAAAATCTTTCTATGAAATTTAACAAAGCTTCAAGATAAGCAACTTTAACTAATTTAATAAAAAATCTTTGATCACTATCAAAGATTTTTTATTATAGAAAAATCATTTTATTTATATATATTTTATAATGAATGTAAAATATATATAAATAAAATGATCTAATCATTAATACTCATAAATTGATAATGAGTTATTTGAATTAGAAAAATATTCTGGATGTAATATAGAAATGCAATATAAAGTTAAATGTAAAGGTTGTGGAATTTTTTTAAATGATGATATCGATTCATTAGGTTATATTCCTAATAATATTGATGAGAAAAAAAGACTATGCCAAAGATGTTTTTCTATTAAAAATTACAATAAATTAATTACAACTAAAAATAATTCATCTATTTTGGTTGATGATGTAATTAAAAATATTGATTTTAAGAAGCATCAAATATTTTTAATTGTCGATATTTTGGATTTTAAAAACTCTCTTATTCCTGAATTTAAGGATATGAATGTAAATATCATTTTTAATAAGATGGATTGCCTTCCTTTAAAATATGATGTTGAAGTAACTGAAAAAAATATTATGAGTCTTTTAGAATATTATGGTTTTGAATACAATAAAATATTCTTTGTTTCAGCTTTAAGAAAGAAAAACTTAAATAGAGTTTATGAAGAAATAGAAAATATTACTAATATAGATAAAAAGAAATCAATTTTTGTTGGTAAAACAAATGTTGGAAAATCTTCTTTAATAAATAGTTTATTAAATAAGAAAATAGATTTAGATATTACTATTAGTCCGTATTTAAATACAACACTAAATATTAATCAAATAAAATATAAAAGAATTTATATTCTAGATACACCTGGTATTACAAACCCTAATTCAATTTTAAATTGAATTAGTCAAAAAGACATTAATGATGTTATCTATAAAAAAATTAATAAAGTTAGAACTTATCAAGTTAATCATAATCAAACACTATATGTTGAAAACTTTTTAAAAATTAATTTAGTGACAAATGATCCCTTTAGTATTAGTTTTTATATTAATGATGACTTAAAAATTATTAAAGGTAAATATAACAGTGAAACATCTTTAAGACCTAATAATGGTACATTAATTAATTTAGTTGATGATGATTTGAAATCATTTAAATTTAAGCTTAATAATGAAATTAAAAATAATTTAGTTATTTCTAATTTAGGTTTACTTTCTATTAAAAAAGGTATTGAAGATATTGAAATTATTACTCATAAAGATGTTGATATTTCATTACTGGAATATTCAATAATATAAGGAGTAAAATGAAAGTAATTCTTTTTGGCGGAAGTTTTAGTCCTATCCATCAAGCTCACATATCAATAGTAAAAAAAGCTCAAAAAAAAGTTTTAGCTGATAAAGTTATTTTTATACCTTCTTTTGCTTCTTTTGATAATAAAACTTTAATCCCTAGTGAAGATAGAATTAATATGATTAATTTAGCTATTGACTATAATAATGATTTTTGTTTATCAAAATTTGAAATTGAAAATGAAAAAACAAACTACACAATTGATACAATTGATCATTTTTTAGCTAAGTATGAGAATGATGAATTCTACTTACTGATGGGAAGTGATTTACTTATTAATTTCAAAAAATGAAAAGATTATAAAAAAATATTAAGTAAAGTTAAAATTATTTGTTTTAATCGTAATAATGAAAACATTGAACCATTAATTTCTGAATATAATAAGGATATTATTTATATTAAAGAAAATGAAAATAAACATATTAGTTCAAGTGATATTAAGAATAATTTTAAATATGAATATTTGAACAAAGAAGTAAAAAATTATATTAATGATCATCTAATTTTTTTAAAAGAGTATATTAAACCTGATTTTATTTTTAATTTTAAAGATTACAATACTACTTTTTCTGTATTAGATGAACGTTATAAGCATATGATGAGAACAAGCTCTATGGCTAAGATTATTGCCAAAAATAATAACCTTGAAAATGTTAATGAAATATATCAAGCTAGTTTAATTCATGATCTCTTTAAAAACATGGATAAAAATATTCAAATTCAAATTTTTAAAGATATTTATCCAAATAAAGATATTATTTCATATAAAGTACTTCATGGACCAATTGCTGCTTGATTTTTAGAAAAGTACTTGTTATATGAAAATAAAGATATTTTAAGAGGAATTAGAAGACATACAATGCCATATAATTTTGACTATCCTGACCATAATATATCTTTACTTGATAAAGTAGTATATTGTGCAGATAAATTAGAATATTTAAGAACTAATGAAGATGTAGAAAATATTGATAAAATAAGAGAAATGGTTAATATAGATATCAATAAAGGTTTTGATTTTTTATATAAACAATTAAATAAGGATAGATAAAATGATTGGTATAATTATCGCTATGGAAAAAGAAGTTATTGATGACTTTTTAACCCATACTAATTTTAAAAAAAATTATAGTCATAAAATAAAATCAAGAAAATATTATATTTTTGAAACGAATAGTGGTGAAAATATTGTTATAGGATTTTCTGGTATTGGCAAAACTAATGCAGCAATTTGTGCTACACAAATGATTGCTAATTTTAATATTGATCTAATTGTTAATATCGGTTCAGCTGGAGCATTTTTGGATAATTTAAATCTTTTTGATGTAGTTTTAGTTAATAAGAATTATTATTTTGATGTAGATTTAACAGCATTTGGTTATGAATATGGTGTTCTACCAAAACAACCACTTTTTTTTAATACAGATCCATTTAGTAATAAAATAATAGAAGAAGTTTTAAAGTCTTTCAATAACTTTAATACTAGAAATGGAACTTGCTCAACAGGAGATTCTTTTTTAAGTAATCAAAATTTATCTAAGTATAATTTCTTTCTTAAAAACAATCCGGATGTTATTGATATGGAAAGTTGTAGTATTGCTCAAACTTGTAATGAATTTAAAGTAAAATTTTCTTGTATTAAAATAGTAAGTGATTATTTATTTTCAAAAAAGAAGAGTTCAATTGAATTTGATGATAATTTAAAAAAGATAGCAATTATGATTTCTGATATCATATATAATATTTCAGAAAAATTAGTTTTTGAAAATTTAAAATAATTATTTGTGCTATTAGCTCAATTGGATAGAGCATTTGGCTTCGGACCAAAAGGTTGAGGGTTCAAATCCTTTATAGCACGCCATTTTAAAAACTAAATATAAAAAAAAGAGATGGATATTATCCATCTCTTTTTTTTATATTTAGTTTAGATTGTTTCTTCAAGACTTTTTTTATCTTGTTTTACAGGTTTAGTTTTTTTCTTATTTTCATTTTCACGAGATTTAGGTTTTTTAGAAGCAGTTACAACACCATTTTCTTTTGCATTATCTTGTGATTTTGCAACTGAATTTTTACGAATAATAACAGCACTACCAATACCACCAATTAAAATAATTAATGCAATTAATCCCAAAATAGTTAACATTGGGATTATAACTGTAAAGCTATTCATATATCCAACATCAATATGATATGGTGAACTCGGTAATATCCCATTACCACCAGGAGGAGTAATTGGAACACCACCAATACTATAATTCTTTAATAGAACAAATTCAAGACGTAGTGAACCACTTCAATCATCAGCTGCATCAACACACACAGCCATATCTTCTTTAGAATTTCATTCCACACTTGGATTTATAACTTCAACAAATCTTAAAGCATTATCAGAAGGTTTGAATCAAACTTTTTGAGCATCATTTGAAACATATTCACTTTTAACTGTTAAAGAATTAACAACATCAGTTGGTAATTGATTTTTAGCAGCAACAAAAGTACTTCTTTCTGAAGCTGTTATATATGTTGATTGATTTTCATTAACTTTTGAACTCAAATTATGATTGTTTGTATTCACATTATAGTTAGAAATTTTATTTTGATTATCAAAACTAACAATACTTAAAGCAGTTATAGAACTTAAAGCTATTGTCGATAGAAATAAACCATTAATTATTTTAGTTCTTTTTTTCATTTTTATATTACTCACATATTAATAATATTACAATTTATATTTTAACTTTTTTTTAATTTATTTTCAATATAAAAATTTATATTTTTAATAAATAATAAATATAAAATTAATTATTAAGGATTAAATTTATGAAAATATCTAAATATATCAACAAATATGATTACATTGGTTATTTTACAAAACCAAAAAATACTTGATTTTTTTCAAATTCAGAAATTGAATTTGTTTTGAATTCATTAATTAAAGAAAAGAATATGGAAAATAATTTTGATAATTATGATGAAAATGATGAAGAAAATGATAGTGAGAATAATAATTATTATGAACTATATAAAGAAACTCTATTAAAAGGTGAAATTAAAAAAGATGATGATGATCCAAGAGTTTATGAAGGTAATCTTATTGATCAAAAAACAAAGAAATTTATTACTCTTCAATATCCAAAAATTTCATTAATTATTGATTTTGATAGTTCAGAATACCGATGAAAATCAATTGAAGAACTTTTTGAAATTTCAAAAAAAATTATTAATGAAAATGAAGATGTAATTATTTTTCAACCAACACTTATTCATGATGATTTGATAACAAGACCAGATGCTTTTATAAAAGAAAAAAATGATATTCATATAATAGAAACAAAAGGAACATCAACTTCTAAAATTAACCATTTTTTAGATATTTTTTTTCAATCAAAAGTAGTTGAAAAAGCTGTTAAAGAAGCTGTAAATAAAGAAAATTATAAATTAAATTTTTACTATTCACTTTGCTTAGTTAAATATGAAAAATTAAATGCTAAAGAAATAAGTTTTATTTTATCAAATAGTTTTAATGCCACAAAATCATTTTCATCACCTAAACAAGGCGATATGTCTGAAGATGAATTTATTGAAGAAAAATCTAAAAAAAAAATAGGTATTTGTTTTGATAAAAAATTAGAAGCAACTTATAAAATAACCTTTAATAAGTGTGTTAAAGGAGATTATAGTGATTTTCCTAGTGAATCAAATAAGCAAATAAAAAATATAAAAGATATTTATGAATCATTTGATTCTTGTTTAAATGAATTAAGAATTGTTAAAAAAGAACAAATGAATTTCTATTTGGAAAATAAAACCCAACCATTTCCTACTTCTTTTTTTCCATCTTGAAGAGATAAAGGAAAATATAAAAATTCTCCCTTTTCAGTTCTACTAAAAGATTATTATGCTTCTTATGGTTTTAAAAATTTTCTTTATAGTGGAAATTCAACTCAACAATCAATAAACGATATTACTAAAAATTATGAAAATTCACATTTAAATCTTGATAAAATTAAAGAAAAAATTTTTTTTAAAGGTGAAAATAAAAGTTGATTTGATAGTAATAAAAATGATATTTTTGTTTTACAAAATGGAATTGACTTGTTTTTAAAATTAAAAAATAAAAAAGTTTATTTTGATTTTGAAACAATTAATTCAGCTATTAGAGCTTTTGATGATACTACTCCATTTACTCAAGTTGTTACACAATGTTCAATTTTAATTGATGATGGAAAAGGGATTGATAAAGCTATTTGTAAAAACTTATTAACAGATCCATATAATATTAAATTATCTTTTTTTGAAGAAATAGTTGATGAATTATTTCAAGGTAGTGATTATTCTTATGTTGTTTATAATATTAATTTTGAAAAAAGTAGACTAAATGAATTTAAAAAATATATTAATAATGAGCAATACATTGATAAGATTGATATTATTATTGATAATTTATTTGATTTAGCTGATTTTTTTAATTTCACCAAAAATAAACAAAATATCTTTTTAAAAAAATTATATGGATATTATTCAATTAAAAAAGTATTACCAATTATTAAAGATGAATATCCTAATATTTTTAATCAAACTAAATGTATTGATTATAAAAGTCTTAAAATTAATAATGGTTTAATATGTCAAAATGCTACTACTAAAAGATTTTTCAATCTTCTAACTGAAAAGGAATGAGAAGATTTGAGTTATAATTTAAAATTATACTGTGAGAATGATGTAAGAGCTATGGTAGCTGTTGAATATTATATTGCTACTATTATTAAAAAATATTCTCAAGAGGTTTAATGGAAAATAAGATTCAAAAAGGTTTTTATACAACTGAATATTTTAAAAAAACTAAAAAAATATTAATTAACAACAAAATGCATAATAAAACAACAATGCAGTTCTATTGCTTAAAATGTAATGATTATATGCTTAGTGGTATTGAAGAAATTAAAAAAATTATTCTTCATAACTTTGAGAAAGAATCATTAGAAAAATTAGAATTCTATTTTAGAAATGATGGAGAAATTATTAATCAAAATGAACCTGTTATTTCTATTACTGGTGATTATTCATTATTGTGTCAATATGAAAATATTTTTAATTCAATTCTTTGTAGAAACTCATCAGTTGCTACTAATTCCTATAAATTATCTAAAGTTGTTGATATTAAAAAGATAATTAATATGAATGAAAGAAGTGATCATTATTCGCTACAAGAAATTGATGGATATTCTAGTTCATTAAGTGGTATCAAATTATTTACAACAGATGCTCAAGTTAATTTAATTAAAGATGAATCAATTAAAGTAATAGGTACACTTCCTCATGCTATTTTTCAACAATTTAGAAATAATATTGAAGAAATAATTAAAAAATATAATGAATTGTTTTCTGATCTGATTCTTTTAATTGATTTTGAAAATGATGTTATAAAAACGCTTAAATCAATTAGAAATTATTTTCATCTTTTGAAAGGTGTTAGAATAGATACATCTATTAATTTGATTGATAAGTCATTAGAAAAGTTAAATATTCCTAATAATGAAAAATATGGTGTTAATATTCATTTAATTAATTTGGTTAGAAATTTTCTAGATGAAAATAATGGAAAAGATATTAAAATAGTTGTTTCATCAGGTTTGAATTTAGAAAAAATTAAAGAATTAGAAGAATTAAAAGCTCCTGTTGATTTCTATGGAGTTGGAGCTTATTTTAACAAACAATCAACACATTTTACTTGTGATTTAGTAAAAATAGGTGATGATAATTTTGCAAAAGTTGGAAGAAAGTATTTAGATACAAATAAAATGTATCTTTGAGATTTTAAAAATGAAGAATAGATTAATTGTTATTAGAGATAAATGTATTTCTTGTGGCGCATGTGTTCCTGCTAGTGAAGGGAGATGTGATTTTAAAAACTCTAAAGTTTGATGCGAAGATGGTATTTTTGAAGATAATATTGAAGTTACTGAAGTTTGTCCAGTTGATGCCTTAATAATAGGTGATGAAGAACAATTTTTAATTGAAAAGAAAAAAATGGAAGATGAAGATGATTAATTCTGAATTAGTTGTAAATATCTTAAAAGAGAAAAAATTAACTATTAGTTTTGCTGAATCAGCAACTTGTGGACTTTTAACATCTGAACTTGTTCAATATAGTGATATTTCAAAAATATTTAACGGATCTTTAATAACATATAGTAATGATTTTAAAACCAAAGTATTAAATATTGATGAAAAAATTATTTCCAATTATGGTGTTATCTCAGAAGAAGTTGTTTATGAAATGGCTTTTAATTTAAATAAAATATATCCTGCTAACATAATAGTTTCAATTTCTGGCAATGCTGGACCTACTAATATTTCAAATCATGAAATAGGTGTTTTCTTCACTTGTTTTTTAATAAATCAAAAACCATTATTTAAAAAATATGTTATTTCAAAAAACGATCGAAAAAAGAACTTAGAAGAGATTGTTGAAATTGTTTATGAAGAAATATTAAACTTGATTAAGTAACTAAATCCTTTATTTTTATAACTATAAAAATAGAATAGTTATTATTTTTCTATTATTTTATATTGATTATATATAAAATAAACTACTTTTTTAGTATTTTCTATAACACTTGCTTTACTTAATTATTAATAGAGGAGCAATAAATTAATGAAAATTGAAAACAATATTAATACTGATGCTAAATTAATAGAATCAAAATTAGGGAAGGATTTAATTTATTTAGGTAATGATAATTTTACATGTGATATTTATAAAACAGGAAGTTTAAATTTAGATAAAATAACAGGAATGAATGGAATACCTAAAGGAAGAATAATTGAAATATTTGGGAATGAATCATCTGCTAAAACAACAATATCACTTCAAATATTAGCCCAAGGACAAAAAGATGGGTATAAAGTTATGTTTATTGATGTTGAACATACATTTAATGGTAAATATGCTAAAAATATTGGAATAGATTTAGATCATATTCTAATAGCTAAACCAAAGACAGGCGAACAAGTATTTGAAATTTTAGAATTTGTTATTAAAAATAAAATTGCTGATATTGTTGTAGTTGATTCAGTTGCAGCAATGGTTCCTAGTGATGAATATGAAAATGATATTAATAGTCAGCAAATGGGGCTACATGCTAGATTAATGTCAAAAGGATTAAGAAAAATTCAAACATTATTATCAAATTCTGAAACAACTATTATTTTTTTAAACCAAATAAGAGAAAAGATAGGTATCATTTTTGGAAATAACGAAACAACAACTGGAGGCAGAGCTCTAAGATTCTATTCTACATTGAGAATAGAATGCAAAAAAGCAGAAATAATTAAAAATTTAAATAATAAAATCGGAATTAAAGTAAGGATAAATATTATTAAAAATAAAATATCAGCTCCTTATACTACTACTTTTTTAGATATTATCTTTGGAGAAGGTTTTAAACAAAGTAATGAAATAATAGATATTGCTATTGAAAAAGGAATTATTAAGAAAAATGGATCATGATATTCTCTTTTAAAAGATGATAGAAAATTAGCCCAAGGGAAAGAACAATTAAGAGAAAAATTAACAGAAGATATTGAACTATTTAATCAAATAAAAGAAGAAACATTAAATTTAATTTAATGTTTTTTATGTTATATTTAATTAAAAATAAGGGATATAATGGAAAAAAAAATAATTGAAGTAGCAAAATTATTATCAATTAAGGAAAATGAATATTCTTTGTTTAATAAGGATATTATTAAAATTAATCCTATCAATAATCCTATAAATAAACTAATAATAACAACATCAATTAATCCAACAATATATGGAGAAGGTAAAACAACTTTAAGTATCGGATTAAATGATGCATTTAATTACAATGGAGAGAAATCAATAGCCGTTTTAAGAGAACCATCATTAGGTCCTGTTTTTGGTCTTAAAGGCACAGCAACAGGAAATGGTAAAACTTCAATGTTTCCAAGTGATAAAATTAATCTTAATTTTACTGGTGATTTTTATGCTTTAACATCTTGTAATAATTTGATTTCAACAATGATTGAAAATGAAATTTATTTTGATAATAAATTAAATATTGATCATGAAAAAATTATTTGAAAGAGATGTATTGATTTAAACGACAGAGGATTGAGAAATATTGAAATAAAAATAAAAGACAAGATATCATATAATACTGGATTTAATATTACAGCAGCTAGTGATATTATGGCTCTTTTTTGTTTAGTTAATAATAGAGAAGAATTGAAAGAAAAATTAGATAATACAATTGTTGCATATAGTTTTGATAATCAAGAAATTAAAATTAAAGATTTAGAAATTACTGATGCAATTTTAAGTCTATTAGAAGATGCTCTTAAACCAAATCTAGTTCAATCATTAATAAGTTCACCAATAATCATTCATGGTGGTCCATTTGCTAATATTGCTCATGGTTGTAATTCCTTAATAGCAACAAAAACAAGTATGTCATTAGCTGATTATAGTTTTACAGAAGCTGGATTTGGTGCTGATTTAGGTTTTGAAAAATTTATGAATATTAAATGTAGAGTTGGTAACATATATCCTAGTGCTGTTATTTTATGTATTACTATAAAAGCTCTAAAACATCATGGTAAATTTAATAATAAAAAGAACAATCCATTAGAAAATTGTTTTGATTTTTTAAATGTTCATATTAACCATATTAGAAGTTATAACTTTGAACCAATAATTCTATTAAATAAATTTGCTAATGATTCTGATGAAGATATTACCTTGATTAAAAATATTTTAGAAGAAAAAAAATTGATATTTGGAATTGTTGATTTTTATAATGAAGGTTTTGATAATTCTAAAAAAATAGTTGAATTAGTAAAAAAGAATATTATTGAAAAACCAAAAGTAAATTTTACTTACAATCTAGAAGATGATTTAGAATTAAAAATTAGAAAAATCGCTAAAAATGCATATGAAATTGAAGATATTGAATTTTCTAATAATTGCATAAATGATATTAAAAAATTTGATTATAAAGATGCTTTAGTATGTATATCAAAAACTCCAATGTCACTTTCAAGTGATCCTAATTTGTTAAATTACGAAAAAAATAGAAAGATATTTGTGACAAGTTTTAATTATAATTCATCATTAAATATGGTTATTGTAAATTGCGGAAATACTATTAAATTACCAGGATTACCAAGAAATCCATTAGCTAAGAATTTTAAAATATAATAAAAAAAATCACATTAGTGATTTTTTTTATTTATTAAAATAGTGGTGTCTCTTTAATTCTTTCATCTTGAGATAAAAATGATAATCTTTTAACTTTTTCTAAATCTAGATTCATTTTTTCAGATAGCCTAGTTCCTAATTCTTCTGCTACTTTATAGAATAGAGCTACTTGTCTGTATTTTAGATTTTCATAAATTCCCATCATACTATTAGAAAGATTTTTTATCAACTCTTCCTTCTTACTTTCATCTAAAACTTTTGTATAGAAGATATTTGGTTGAACAAAATCATCTTCATAAGTTATAACTTCATTTTTATCAATTCAAGCTGAATTGATACCAATTATTGGAGGTGAAATAGCATTTGTAGTACTTCCATCATTTTGTGAATTTGGGAAATAATTATTAGATGAACCATAATCTTTTGAACTAGCCATAGTTCCAGCTCTTTCATTTGTATAGTTATCCTTAGTTTTTGGTCTATTAACTTCTAATTGATTATGATTAGCACCGACTCTATATCTTGCAGCATCTCCATATGCAAATAATCTACCTTGTAATAGTTTATCTGGGCTAGCTGATGTACCTGAAACGAAATTACCTGGTGAAAAAGTTACTTGTTCAACATCTGTAAAGTAGTTTTCTGGATTTCTATCTAAAACAATTTCTCCAACTTCTACTAAAGGAGCATCTTTATGCAATCAAACCTTAGTTACATCAAATGGATTTAATTTCATTTTTTTAACTTCTTTATCTGACATTATTTGAACAAATAATTTTCACTTAGGAAAATTACCATTTTTAATATTTTCAAATAAATCTCTAGTAGCATGATCTGGATCTATTTTAGCAATTTCATCACCTTCTTCAGAAGTTAAACCCTTAAAACCAAGAGTTGAAATGAAATGATATTTAACTCATGAAAATTCTCCATTAGCCTTATATCACATAAAAGTATGGCTTCCAAATCCATTCATTTCTCGATAATTCTTAGGTGTTCCCCTATCTGTAAAAAGAAATAAAACTTGATGAAGTGATTCTGGAGTTAAACTTCAAAAATCTCAAACCATGTTTGCATCTTTTAAATTTGTTTGGGGGTGTCTTTTTTGAGTATGAATAAAATCAGGAAATTTTATAGCATCTCTTATAAAAAATATAGGTGTGTTATTTCCAACAATATCATAATTACCATCTTCAGTATAGAACTTAACAGCAAAACCTCTTGGGTCTCTAGCAACATCAGCAGAACCAGATTCACCACCAACTGTTGAAAATCTAATAAATAAAGGTGTTTCTACTTTCATATTAGTAAAAATTTTAGCATCTGTATATTCACTCATATCTTTTTTTAGTGTAAATTTACCATAAGCACCTGCACCTTTTGCATGTACAACCCTTTCAGGAATTCTTTCCCTTGAAAAATGAGCTAGTTTATCAAGTAAATGTGTATCTTGTATTAAAGTATAACCATGATTTTTACTTATATTTAATGATTTTGAAGCCTGATCATTATCAACAGGAGACCCTTTAGAATCTCTTAATATTTTTTTTTCTTTCATAATCATCACTATGTCCTTAGTATATGTAAATTATTATAAAACTAAATCCTTATAGATATTTATAAAGTCTTCTTAATTAAAAAAAGTTTAAATAACAAAAAATAAGATAATAATTTTATTGGCATCATTTTATTTTTTTTGTTATAATTTTTAAAATATTAAAACATAAAAGAGTAAAAATGAAAAAAATTTTAGATGTGACAATTGAAATTCCAAAGAATTCAAAGATTAAATATGAATTTGATAGAAATAGTAAAGAAATAAGAGTAGATAGAATTTTATATGGTTCATCAGCTTATCCACAAAATTACGGTTTTATAAAAGAGGCTTTAGATTGAGATGGAGATGAACTTGATGTAGTATTATTTGCTGATCAAGAATTTCAACCAGGTGTTGTTGTTCCTACTAGAATAGTTGGAGCTATGGATATGATTGATGGAAATGAAACAGATACAAAACTTATTGGTATTATTGATTGTGATCCTAGATACAATCATATTGAAACTTTAAATGATATTCCTGAACATTTATTAAAGGAAATTCAAGATTTTTTTGAAAATTATAAAAACCTTCAAAAGAAAAAAGTTGTGATTAATGGTTTCAAAGATAAGGAATGAGCAATTGAAGTTTATGATGAATGTGTTGAATTAATGAATAAATACAGAGATTTACCAAAAGAAGAATTTGTTAAAAAAATGATAATTGAAAGACCTGAAAAATATACTAAATAATAGTGTAAATAAAATTTATACTCAAATATAAAAAAACCTTTTACTAATTTAAATAGAAAAGGTTTTTTTATTATATTATTTAGTCTTTTTAAATAAAAAACTTCTATATATTTTTATAGGAGAAAATAATGTCATATTTTATTAAGCCTACTTATCCTGATTTAAATGAATTAAATCCAAGTATTTATTATAAATCATGAATTGATAATATTGAAATTGATGATAATTATGGTTCATGAAATTTTAATGGTAACTTTTATATTTATTCAAATTCATTTTTACCAATAAATTCTTTTTATCTAAATCTTAAAACATATTTTGCTTCTGTTTTAAACATCCCCCTTAAATGAGAAAAAGAATATATTTCAAAACAAATTCTTAATACAGAAAAACCAGCATATAATATCAACCAGTATAGTTTTGATTTTATACTTGATACAAAAAAATCAAATTTAGATGAAAATATTCAAAATAATAAGAATATTAATTTTAATTTTGAACCAGTTTTTAATCAAAATATTTTTAATGATTATGTAATAACAGGTCTTAATGATGATGTTGATAGATATATTTTTATTAATGAAGTTAATAAAAATATAGCAAATTTTAATGTTCAATATTCTAATTTTTATGAGATTAATAATCAAAATGGAGATATTAATTTAAATCCTTATGTGAGTGATTCAACTGAATTATTGACATATGGAATGAATAATTTTAACGATTTAACAGAGCCTATTAATACCATAATTAATTTTAAGAAAAATAATATTGAAAATATTATTTTTTCAAATATTAATTTTGAGATTGACTATTATATTGATAATATTTTGAAAACATTAAAATTTTCGATTAATAATAAATATTTATTTGGAACTAATTTCTCACTAAATATTGATGAAAAATTTCATTTTAATGATGAAACAAAAACATTAGAAGTAGCAATAAATGATGGCTATTCAGGAATATTTATTCCCTATAATTCAAATGGTAATATCAATTGTTCATTTGATATTGAATTTAAGAACAAAATAAAAAGAATTGCAATTAAAAAATCATTTAATTTTACAAAAAATATTAAAAATAATTTAATTAACAAGACATCAATAAAAAATATCACTATTGAAAATTTAGAGGACTATATTGATGGCAATGAAATCACCTAAAAAAAATATATTAATATCATTAATAGCACTTCTAACAATAACTAGTTCAGTAGTGTTATCTCTTTTTATAAATTATGATTACAATAACATAACATCTAGTTCTGATAATTCTTTTGATTACAAAACATGAAAAGAAACTTTTTTAGATAAACATGATAATGAAAAACATATGAAGTATAAAATTAATAATTTTATAGATAAGAAAAAAGCACTAAATATTCTTACTAATGTTAATGAACAACATGATGAAGATAAGATAATGTTTATTTATAAAAACATTGATAATAATATTCTAAAGATAATGACTGAAACTATTGGAATGATTCCAGCTTTTAAAAATAGTGATGACTATCTAATATTACCAAAATACAAAATCAATCAAAACAATAAAGAATTATTAATTGATATCCGTTGATCAAAAAGAAATAATATCCAAAATAATTATAAAGTTTACTATGATCAATTTAGTATCTTAATTAAGTAAATTATTTGTAAGAATATTCTCTTTTTTCTCTTAATTTATGTATGTTATCTCTATGTGAATAAATAACAACTATGTTAATTAAAAGTAATAATACAAATATATAAGTTGTTATATATATATCAGTTGTAAGATAACTAAAAACACTGTTAATGTTATCATCTAATAAATAGAAAAAATTAAATCCAGGAATAAATATAAAAACCATAGTTGAAAGTGAAGCCATTATTGAAGCGAGTGAAACAGTTTTTCGAATTTTCAATACTATGTATCATACTATAGAACCACCAATGGTAATTAATATAGATAACATACATATTAAACCAAAGAAACTAGCAATTCCTTTTCCGCCTTTAAATTTAAAAAATATTGGAAAACAATGCCCAATGATACCAAAAAAACCAGCAATATAACTCAATAAAAAAGAATCAAAATATTGTGTCTTTATTAAATGTTCTTTTAATAATGTGATTTGTATTCCATATATTATTAAAACAGGAATGACTCCTTTTAAAGCATCAAGAATAAAAACTAAATACTTAACTTTTTTAGGTAAAAAACGGCCAGTATTAGTACTTCCAGCACTACCACTACCTAAATCCACAACATTGATATTATAAAAAAACCTTCCTATTATTGAAGATCAAATTAAACTTCCTCAAAAATAGCCAATAAAAATTGCTAATAATATTGTAATAAAAATTGCTAATTCACTATTCATATAGTATATTTTAACAAATATTTTCACATTATATAAATAATCATTATATTAAGTATCATTAAATGTATAATTACAATGAATATGGAGAATATATGAAAAATAAATTATTTGTCTTTGATTTAGATGGAACTTTATTATATAGAAATAAAGAAACAGGAGATATTAGAAAAATAAATCCATCAGCATCATTAGTTATTAAAAAACTTATTAAAGATGATTATCATGTTATTTTAGCAACTGGTAGACACTATACTTCTTCATTAGAATACATTAGAGAATTAGGGATAGAAAAATATATTATTACATCAAATGGCGGCGTTATTACTGATGTTAGTAATTCAAAACCAATTTTTATAACTGAAAAATTTATCGATAAGAAGAACATTGATATTTTTCTTGATTTAGCAAAAAAGCATAAGGTAGACTTTCATTGAAGCACATTGAATAAAAATTATAAAACTAATTTTTATTCAAATTTTAATGACATTAAGTGTAGTCATTTTTTTGGTGGTGATGATATAGAAACTCTTAAAAAATCTTATAGTAAACTTAATGATGTTAAAGACACATTAAGTGAAAATATTATTCATATGGCTCTAAAAACAGAATCTTTTTTAAGAGACATAATTTATGAAGAAGTAAAAGAAAAATTTACTAATTCAAAAGATGTAAGTATTCTAAAACCACAATACTGTTATATTGATTGTGACCCAATTGGAATTGATAAATATTATTCAATTAAAAAAGTAGCTAAACTATTAAATATTAATAATGATGAAGATATTTATGTTTTTGGTGATTCAGATAATGATTATAAAATGCTTAAAAAGTTTAAAAATTCTGTTACATTTGAAAATGCTTCAGAAAATGTTAAAAAAGTTGCTAATTATATAATTGGTTCGAACGAAACATCTGCAATTCATGACTTTATTATGAAGGAAATTTACAATGAATAAAATTTTAGAACCTTCAATATTAGGATTTAATAAAGAAAGTTTAATGGAAGAAATTAAAGAAGCAAAAGATATAGGAATTAATACTATTCATTTTGATATTATGGATTCTTATGTTAATAATACAGCTTTTGATATCAAACATATTCAACCAATTTTAGATATGGGATTGAAAATTAATGTTCATACCATGGTTTGAGAACCCTTAAAATGATTAAAATCATTATCAAAATTTAATATTGATTCATATACTTTTCAATATGAATTCATTGATGAAAAATCTATTTTTGAATGTTTAAATTTTTTAAAGAATCAAAAATTTATGGGCGGAATTGCTATTAGACCAGATTCTAAATTTGCTGATTATTCCAAATTTTTAGATCACTGTGAAATTATCACAATAATGACTGTTATCCCTGGTAAAGGCGGGCAAAAGTTTATGAATGAAGGTATTCAAAATTTAATGGATGTTTTTAAATATAAACAAGAAAATAATAATAATCTAAAAATTGAAATAGATGGCGGGATAAATTTAGATAATATTCCATTAATTATTGATAAAGTTGATTATGTAGTTTCAGGTAGTAATTTTGCTAATTCGAATAAAGTTAATAAACAAAAAATGATTGCCTTAGTTATGAAAAATATATAAAAAAAATTCATTTTTAAAATGAATTTTTTTTATATATTAAGCAATTAAATTTTTCTTTTTTAAAGTTTTCATTGTTCTAGCAGAAACTTTTACTCTTTTAGTTTTATTTGGTCCATCTTTAATTACAACTGTTTGCAAGTTAAGATTTCAATTTCTACGAGAGTGATTCATAGCATGAGATCTTGTATTACCAAAAAGTGGACCTTTTTTTGTTATATCATCTACTCTTGACATAAATACTCCTATATTTTACTTTTATAATATACATTATTATTTACTACATTTCAATAATTAATTTAATTTAATATAAATTTTTATATAATTTAAAATTATATATTAAAAAATTGGAAAAGAATGAAAAAAGCAATCGCAGGAATACAACCCTCAAATAATATAACTTTAGGTAATTATCTTGGTGCTATAAAAGAATTAATTAATTTGCAAAAGGATAATGATATTATTGTTTTTATAGCTGATTTGCATGCCATTACTACAAATAATTTAATTACAAAACAATTCTTAGAATATAAAATTGATTTAGCTAAAACACTAATTGCTTGTGGTTTTGATTTTAATAAAAATGTTCTTTTTACTCAAAGTGATGTACCTGAACATACTCAATTAGGTTATATTCTTGCTTGTAATACAACATTAGGTGAATTGAATCGAATGACTCAATTTAAGGATAAGTCTCTAAAATCAAAACTTGATAATAAAACCGAATACATACCAACTGGTTTGTTAATTTATCCAACATTAATGGCAGCTGATATATTATTATATCAATCTGATATTGTAGTTGTTGGTAATGATCAAAGACAACATTTAGAGTTAACAAAGAATATTGCAGTTAGAATAAATAATAAGTTTAAAAAAGAAATTTTTAAAGTACCAGTACCATGTGAAAGTACAATAGACATTAGAATAATGGACTTAGTTAATCCTGAAACTAAAATGTCTAAATCAAATGATTCTAAGGGAACAATTCTAATATCAGACTCTGAAAAAGAAATTAGAAAAAAAATTAACACTTCTTTAACAGATAATTTTAATAGAGTTAAATTTGATCTTATTAATCAAAAAGGTATTTCTAATTTAATTAATATTTACAAATATATAACAAATAAGTCCATTAAGGAAATTGAAGAAGAGTTTAAAAATATTGAAAATTATCATATTTTTAAAGTTAAAATTAGTGATGTTATTTGTAATTTTATTATGGATATTCAAAATAAAAAAAATAATATCAGTGATGAAGAAGTAATAAAAATACTTGATATTGGCAAAAATAAGGCTAAAAAAATAGCAAAAGAAAATATAGATATTTTCTTAAAAGAAATGAACTTAAAATGATAAATAAAAATAGAACTTTAATATTAAGTGACTTAGATGGCACACTATTGAATTCAGAAGGAAAATTAACAGATTTTACAAAGGAAGCAGTTAAAAAAATAGTTGATGCAGGACATATTTTTTGTATAGCTACTGGTCGACCTATAAGAGGCGCTAAATACATTTATGATGAACTAAATTTAGAAAGTTTATTAGTAACTGGAAATGGCTCAATTATTTATAACTTTGAAAAAGATAATGAATATTCAATTCCATTAACTTTTAGCAAAGAAATTTTTAAAGCTCTTTTTTCAAATAAAAAAATTATTGATTTAATTGATAACATAATTATTGAAGATACTGAAAATGCTTGGTTTTGAAAGAAACATGAAAATTCAGAACTTTATGACAAAATGCTTAAAATTTTTCATTTAGATGAAAATAAAATTAAATATTTATATGAAGATACTAATAAAATTAAAAACAATATTTGTAGTATACTTATTTCAATAAAAAATTCTGAAAAAATGAATGAATTATTCTTTGAAGTAAAAGAAATAGCACCAACATTAATTATTAGAAATTATACAATCAATGATAGTTGCATTATTGAAATTAACTCTGAATATGTATCAAAAGGTAGTGCTTTAAAATACTTAAGTTCTTATTATGGTATTCCAATTGAAAGATGTTTTGCAATTGGTGATGGTGATAATGATATTAGTATGATTGATGCTGCTACTTGGGGAATTGCTATGAAAAATGCTACAACTGGACCAAAATTATCTGCAAGAAGAACTACAAAATATAATAATAATGAGAACGGTGCTACTAGAGAATTATTAAAAATGTTGAATTTGGACTAGAAATGCATAGATCTATTTATAATAAAAATGATAAATATGCTCTATCAAAAACAACAGTAATAAATACCGTTGTTTCAGTTATGTTGGCTCTTATTACATTACTTTTTGTATTTATAAGAAGCTCACTTATTGAAAATGCTTTTAGCCTAGGATCATTTGGATTTTTATCAGTTATTTTAGGATTATTACCTTATGTTAATTTTTCTCATGCTGGTATCAATAATGTTAGTAAGAAAAATCTTTACGGCCCTATTTTTGAAAATAGGCATGAAGATGCCAATTTAATGATCGCTAATCTTAAGCTTCAATATCGAAAAATTGGTGCTTTTTATATTACTCTTATTATTTTATTAGCCTTTATTTTCCCTTGATTTTGACCTAATGGAAGTATTCCTACTTCAAATGATCCTGCTCATAATATTCCAATTCCTTGATATGAAGCAACATTATTTATTTTAGCAAATGTAACTGAAGCTTTAATTACTTTTGGAATCACTCCAATAATAACTATTTTATTATTTATTTATAAAAAAGATTTTTATTCTAATTTCTTGAATATTTTCTTTACATTTATATTTAATGGAATAATTATTACTCTTTTAGTTTTGCAAATAAATAACCAGATAAATCTATCCTTTATTAATATGAATATAATAATAACTTTTCTTTTAGCGTTTAAAACTTTCTTTGTAATATCAATAGCTAGAATATATTTAAAAAAATACATGCCTTGATATAGAAAAGTAAAACCAGAAGTAAAAAAAATATATAAAAATAATTTTATTTCAATAGTTAATGATTTTCTTAAACAAATAGGTTCTGATTTAAATGCAATAATTTTTGTTATTTTTGGTATCTTAACATTAAATCTTGGTGAACATGTACCTTTTCATGGAGATCATGGAGGAGGTAGTGGTTTATTTCCAACCTTTGAAGCTGCAGGAGAATTCTCTCTTTACTTATTGATAATAGTTTCCTATTCAGAGATATTGCATTCTATTCTTGATGCATCATTACCAAGTATTGCTCATGAATATAATGATGAAAGAAAATTTTCTTTTGAAACATTTAAAAGATATCACTTAGGAGCTATATTAAATATTAGTTTTATTGTTGTGTCATTTATTACACTTTCTCCATTTATGTATTCTCTTTTAGCAAATAAAACTACAATTTTTTTAAATTTAACATTAACTATTGGTTTAATAATCCCATTTGTTATAGAGAGTTTATCAGCACCATATCGACATTTATTACCAATTTTAGGATGTTTTGATAGGATATTAAAATATAGTTTTATTAAAGTAGTAATCTTAATTATTTCTACTACTATTTTTCTTTTAATATTTTGTTTTTCTTTTCCAGTTGAACACATTAATTCAGCTTTATTTTTAGGAATAATAATAGGCTGAAGTATTAGTTCTACTGTTGAATATTTTTTAGTTTCAAATCATATTAAAGAACATATTATAAATTATGAGAAAACATTCTTTAAGAAAAATGTTCTAATTCCATTAATTCCAATTTTTATAATTTACTTGTCAATGTCAATTGTTTATATAACTAATTTTAATAATATTGAAGCAATTAATAATAATAACTTCCTTGCCTTATCTTTATCAATTATTTTGCCTTTTGTCATTTTTGGTTTTACTCTCCTTAATTCTTATATTTTCTTAAAAGATGATTTTAAATTTTATTCTCAAAGTTTTTTATTAAAATTTAGAAACAAAGATATTATTGAATTTAAAAAAGAAAGTGAATATGTCTAAAATAGCCCTTTATAGAAAATATAGACCTTCTAATTTTTCTCAAATAATTGATCAAAAATTAATTATTCAAACTTTGATTAACTCAATTAGTTCAAAAAGAATTAATCATGCTTATATTTTTTCAGGTCCAAAAGGTTCTGGAAAAACATCAATTGCAAAAATTTTTGCAAAATCTGTTAATTGTTTAGATTTACAATTTTCTGATTGTTGTAATAAATGTGAAAATTGCCTATCTATTGATAAATCAATCGATTTTTTAGAACTTGATGCTGCTTCTAATAATGGTGTTGATGAAATTAGAAAAATAATTGAAACAGTCGTTTATCAACCAATGAGATTAAAATATAAAGTTTATATTATTGATGAAGCTCATATGTTAACAACAAATGCTTGAAATGCTTTTCTAAAAACATTAGAAGAAGCTCCTTCACATATTATTTTTATATTTGCCACTACTGAATTTAATAAAATACCAGGAACAATTATTAGTCGATGCCAAAGATATGATTTCAAAAAAATAAGTAATATTTCATTGATAAAGCATTTAAATCAAATAGCTATCAATGAAAATATAAAAGTTGATAATGCTGCAATTACCACTATTGTAGATATAGCTGATGGTTCTGCTAGAGATGCTATTTCTATTTTAGATCAATTAAGTACTTTATTTGAAAAAATTAAGTTAGCTAATGTAGAAGAAATATATGGTTTAATAAATATTAATAATAAGATTAATTTATTAAACTTAATTTTTTCATATTCTTATCAAGATTTAATTATTGCAATTAATGAATATGATAAAAAAGGAATTGATTTTTATATTTTATTAAGTGACTTATTAGAAATACTTTTAGATAAATTAATTTTTATAAAAACTAATAATTTTATTCTTTTAAATAAATTAACTTCACTAAATGTTGACGATCTTAAAATATTTAATATTGAAAAAATAATTGAAGTTGTTGATCTTTGAAATAAAGAATTACCTAAAATTAAAAAATGTTATAAACCAAGATTTAATTTTGAAATATTAACTTTAAAGGCGACTGAAATATTTAGTCAAAATAATGATGAAAAAAATAAAAGTCTTCAAATAAATGACAAACAAATTAACTATGAAACTTTAAGTGAAGAGTTTAAAATAGAAGTAAAAGAAAATTTAGAAGATAAAGAAAATATTAAAGATATGATAATATTTTCAAAAAAAGAAGATATTTTTTTTGATGAGAGTATTTTTAAAATAACACCACTAAATATTTCAAGCTTGAAAAATAAAACAGTAAAAAAAGAATCATTAATCGAACAATTTCCATTTGAACAAACATTAAGTGAAATAAAAGAAAAAGAAAGTCAACAAAACCATGATTCAATTTCCTTTGATAATACTTTAAAAAGAAAATTGAATATTACTCTTTCATTAGAAGAAATTTTTTCTAGAATAGCAAATAATTCAAATAATCAAAAAAAAATAGAATTTAATGAAAAATTAATAGATATCCTTAAAGAAAATAATTTTCCAGATGAATTATATTTACTTCAATTTGCTGAAAAATTTTTAATTACTTCAGAAAAAGGATGTGTTATTCTTTTTAAAAATCAAACAAGTGCTAATAATTTTAATCGAATTATTCAATCTGAATTGTTTAATAATTGATTTGAAAAAATGTTTGGTGAATTAAATATTGTAATTGGAGTTGATAGGGATTTATCAAAAAGATATGCAATAGTTTTAAAAGAAATTTCAAATGACATAAAACTACAAAAAGATTTAAATATTGATATAATAAAAAATAGTAATAGTGAAGAAAATAGCACAAAATTATTGCTAGATATTTTAAATAATTAGAGGAAAAATAAATTATGAACATGAAAGATTTAATGGCTCAAGCTACTCAAATGCAAAGCAAAATGAAAAAAGAAATGGCAGAATATGATGTTAGAGTTTTTGAATATACTTATCAAAATGCAATTTCAGTTTTAATAAAAGGTTCTTTTCAAATTATTGAAATTAAAATTTTAGATGAGTCATTAATTGATGCTTCAGATAAAGAAACATTACAAGCTATTATTGCAACTGCTTGTAACCAAGCTATTAATGGTGTTGTTAAAGGCAAAAATGATTTAGCTAATAATTTAGCACCAGGTTTAGCTAATTTAATCTAATTATATATGACTAAACCCAAAGAATTTGAACATTTAATAGATGCAATAAGATCTTTACCCAATATAGGTTTAAAATCAGCAAATAAGATAGCTCATTTTATATTAAAACAAGATGATAAATATATAAGAACTTTCATTTTGAAAATAAAAGAAGCTCATGATTATGTTAAAATTTGTAAAACTTGCGGAAATATTGCAGTAAAAGATGAATGCGCTATTTGTCTTAGTAGTTCAAGAGATAGAACAAAAATTTGTGTTGTTTCTAATATTGATGAATTAGATAGGATTGAAGATTCTAAATTATATAATGGTCTCTATCATATCACTAATGGTGAAATTTCTTTTAAGAAAAATGTTTTAGTAGAACATACTAATATTAATTCATTAATTGATAGAATTGATAATGATATTCTTGAAGTAATAATTGCAACAAATTTTACACATGATGGCGAAATGACAGCTCAATATATAAAAGAAATTCTTTCAAAAAAAGATATTATTATAAGCAGAATAGGTTTTGGGATTCCGCTAAATGCATCAGTTGATTATGCTGATAATGAAACATTAAAACATTCATTTAATAATCGAAGAAAAATATAAAAAAAGTAATGTTTTATAACATTACTTTTTTTTGTTTTTTAATATTTAAAAAATAATTTAATCCTGAAGCTAAAACGAAAAACAAACTTACTATTAATAACATATTTTGAATTAATCAATAATATAAAGATGCTTTATCAACATCATTTCCACCTAATAGAAAAACAATGATAATACTGAACATCAATAAAATTGTTTTTATTTTTCCTCAAATACTAGCAGAAACAACAATACCATTTTTAGCAGAACTCATTTTTAATCCATCAACTAAAACATCTCTAATAATTATTAAAATAACTATCCAAACTTCAATAAGATTATTATAAAGAAGTAAAATAAGAACACTATTTATTAATATTTTATCAGCAATAGGATCTCAAAATTTACCAAAATCAGAAACTATATTATTCTTTCTAGCATACCAACCATCAAATCAATCTGTTATAGATGCTATAAGAAATAGAATAAAAGCAACAAAATTAAAAGTATTAATATTTATTGCTTGGTTATCAAATGATTGGAAAGAGTAAATTACATTTTGATTATATAAAGGTGCCAAAATCATTAAAACAACAATAGGGATTATGATTATTATTCTAAAGATAGTAGCAATATTAGGTATATTTTTTTTAAAATTTGATATTTTCATGAGATCTTGCAAAAGGAATAGCATCCTTAATATTTTCAACACCAGTTAAAAACATTATTAATCTTTCAAAACCCATCCCAAAACCAGATGAACTAGCATAACCATATTTTCTTAATTCAAGATATCAAGATAGTTCATCCAGAGGAATATTTTTATCTTTCATGTTTTCCATTAAAACATCATAGCTATTTTCTCTTTCACTACCACCACATAATTCACCTATTAAAGGAACTAAAAGATCTACTCCCTTAACAGTTTCATCATCATTTCTTTTCATGTAAAACGCTTTTATTGCAGTTGGATAATTATAAATGAATGTTGGCTTTTTAAAATGTTTTTCACATAAATATCTCTCATGTTCAGAATCAAGATCTGTTCCAAAATCAATATTATTATTTTGAAAAATAACTTTCTTTGAATCCCTTGCTTCCTTTAAAATTTCAATAGCTTCACGATAACTTTTTTTAGCAAAATCATTATTAATTAAATTTTCAAGTTTATCTATTAAACCAATATTTAATGAATCTAAATAGACTATTTCATCTTTTTTATTTTTTAATAATTCTGTAGCAAAGTGTTTAATCATTCCCTCCATAAAAATTATTAATTCATCGAGATTCATAAAATTCATTTCAGCTTCAAGCATTCAAAATTCTGATAGATGACGACTTGTATGTGATTTTTCAGCTCTAAATTGTGGACCCAATGTATAAACATTTTTATAAGTTAAAGCCATTGCTTCTAGATGTAATTGCCCAGTTACTGATAAACTTGCTTCTGAATTAAAAAAATCTTTATCAGAGATATTAAAAACATCACCAGCTCCTTCAGCATCTGAAGAAGACAAAATTGGAGTTGATATTCATTTAAAATTATTTTTATAAAAATAATTATTAATAGTATTAAATAAAAAACTTCTAATATCAAAAATAATATTAAAATATTTAGTTCTTGATCTAATATTACTTATCTCTCTTAAAAACTCATTTCCATGAATTTTATTTTGTAATGGATATTCATCAATACATTTTCCAATAACTAAAATTTCTTTACAAATTATTTCCAACTCATTTTTATTATTTTCAATAAGAGTACCAAATATTTCAATTGCACTTCCAATTGAAATATCTTCTTTTATTTGTTCAAAATTATCAAAACCATCTTTTTTTATTACTAGCTGGATAGTTTTGAAAATAGAGCCATCCATAAACTCAATAAAAATAATTGATTTGTGTTCTCTAATAAATTTTATTCAGCCAGTTAATTTAACATCACTATTTACTTTTTTGTTATCAAAAAGCGATTTTATAGATAAATTAATACTATCTTTCATTTTTACTCCTATATATAATATAAACTATTTATATTATATATATTTTTCTAATAAAGCTTCAACACTATCAAATCTTTTTAATACTTCTTCCATAGGCATATCCACCTTTAATATACCTTTTTGTAAGATAATTATTCTATTGCATAAAGTTTCTATTTCACTAGCATCATGTGATATTAGCACCATATTAATATCATTTAAACTTATATACTCTTTAATAAATTTCTTAATTTTAGATCTAACTGAAATATCAAGACCTGTTGATAGTTCATCTAAGAATACATATTTAGGTTTATGAACAAGAGAAAGTAAAATATTTAATCTTTGTTGTTGGCCACCAGAAAGTGATCTTGCATTCTTTTTATACAAATGTGTTAAATCAAAAGATTGAACAATATTCATAATTTCATCTTTAGACATTTTAATGTTATAAACTTCAAGAATGAAATTAATAACATCCCTTACTTTAATACCCATTGGATAAATTGAATCCTGAAACTGAATACCGATTGTTTCTTGATATGTATTTACATAATCATATAAAAAGTTAATTGAACCTGATGTTGGTTTTGTAATCCCAGCAATCATTTCAATTGTAGTAGTTTTACCAGCCCCATTTGCACCAAGAAAAGCAATTTTTTGCCCATCATAAAAAGTAAAATTTAAATTATCAACAGCAATATTTTTCTTCTGGTTTTTACCAAAAATTTTAGTTAAACCATCAACTCTAATCATTGGTTTTAAATTTTCATAGTCATTTATAATAATAGTTTCAGCTTCCAATTTATCATTTTGATCTAATGCTAAACTTGGATATATTGTTTTTTTCTCTATGTTATCATTCATAAAAAACTCCTATCTAGCATTTCACTTAAATAATTTTAATGAGGCAAATGTTGTTATTCCAATTATTAATAACGGAATAAATCAATTTAAATATTGATCAGCAATATTATAAACAACAATATCTTTTATTCCCTCAGAAGTAAATATTTTTTGAGTAAAGTCACTATCAATAATAAATGGACTATCACCAACTCATGACATTAAAGTTAAACCAGTTGTATATCTAAAAGGAGTTAAATAACTTATAATTCTTAAAGCATCATTTTGAACAATTTGAACCATTGGTAATAACTGACCACTTAAAAACATACAACTAAAGAAAATAATAGAACCAACTACGTTAACACCAACAGCAGTTTTACTAATAGCTATTATTAATGAAGCAAAAGATAATGTTGTAACTACTGTATAAAGAGTTGAAAAAATAAATCCAGGTCAGTCAATTGTTGAAAACATAACATTAACTCATAATTGACCAGATTCTGGTATACCAATATCCTTTACAGTATTAAATCCAAAAAATAGTATAACTCAAAGTAACATTCAAATGACTTCAGAAATTAAGATTATAAAATAGTAAAAAGAAATAGTAAAAAGAAATAAAATAGGTGTTATTGATGTTGCTCCAATTCTTTTTAAAAGAACTGATGTTTTAAACTCCATTACAACTGTAGGTAAAGTCATTATTCCTACAGAAAGAATTTGCATAGATATTAAGCCGATGATACCAGCTTTAAATGTTTGTAATTCTGTTAAGGTTTCAAAATTTCCGCCATTAATACCACCAAAAATTCCTAATAATAAAATTGAAAAAATATATGCATAAATAGGTTCACCTATAGATTGTCAAAATTGCCTATTTGTTAATTTAAAAAGGGCTTTTGATGAAACATATTTCATTCTTAATGAATCTGAGTTAATTTGTAAATTATTCATATTATTCCATGTAAATATTTATTAATAATATTATATTTATAGCATTAAATTACTTTTTTTCTCTTGATGAGATATTTAAAAAAAGCAAAAGAAAATTCTTTTGCTTTTTTTTTTAATATTTTATTTAGAAACTATAATTGTTCCATTTTTTCCATTAATTGAATCTTCAACTTTTTCTAAGTGAGCAATAAGAGCTTCACCAGTTGGATTATCTCTTAAGAATGCTATAGCAGCTTCAACTTTTGGCAACATTGAACCAGGAGCAAATTGATTATCAGCAATATGTTTTTTGATTTCTTCAACTGTACATCTATCCAAACCTTTTTGATCAGGTTTTCCTCAATTGATTGCAATTTTTTCAACACCAGTTAAGATTACTAATTTATCTGCCTTTAAACCTGCAGCCATTTTTGCTAATGCAAAGTCTTTATCAATAACGCCATCTACACCTTCAAAACCAGTTTTTGTTTCAATAGTAGGAATTCCCCCACCACCACAAACAATTGCTATAGAACCACTATCAACAGTTTTTTTAATAGCATCAAGACCTAAAAAGCCAATTGGTAATGGACTTGCTACTACTTTTCTAAAACCTCTACCAGCATCTTCAACAATGATAGAACCTGGATTAGCTTCTTCACCATCTTTTTTTGTATCATAGAAAGGACCAACTGGTTTTGTAGGATTTTTAAAAGCTGTATCATTTCCATCAACTAATGTTTGAGTTAAGATATATTGAACATCTTTTTTAATTCCTACTTTTTTTAGTTCATTATAAATTGCATTTTGTAAATGAAAACCAATATAACCTTGACTCATTCCTCCAGCTTCTGGAAAAGGCATATTAAACTTATTAGCTTTAATAACATCTGAATTTGCAAATGAATTAACAATCATTCCAACTTGTGGACCATTACCATGACCAACAATAACTTCATGTCCTTCTTTTATTAATGAAACTATTTTAGCAGCTGGAATATCAACTAATTTTTTTTGTTCCTCTGGATTATTACCTAATGCATTCCCACCTAAAGCGATTACAATTCTTGACATATTTTGTCTCCTGTTTTTAAAAATATAATATCTATATTATATAATAAAAATATTAAATAAAATTTTAAGATTAAAATTAAATATTAAGCAAAAGGAACTTTTTTATGTCAAATTATGAATGAGATTTAGAAAGTCTATTAGAAAATAAACCATTAGATTTTTTATATCAAGAATGAAAAACTAAGTGATCTGAAATTATTGAACACTATAAAATTTTTATTGATAATTTAGATAATTTCAAAAAATGAATTGCATTAACTGAAGAAATGGAAATTTTATCAAATAGGTTTTCTAATTATATTAGTAATAAAGCAAATGAAAATATTATTGATCAAGAGTGAATATCTTGAGGCCAAAAGATTTCAAATGAATCAAATGATTATTCAGTTATTTTAAGTGATTTTGAAAATATCATTTTAAAAAATGAAGCTAAAATTTTTGAATACCTTAAAGATGAAGAATTAAAAGAATATAGTAGATCTTTTGATTTGATTATCAAAACAAAACCACATACATTATTAGATGTAGAAGAAAAACTAATATCAAAAATTTCTAAGTCAGCTGGAGGTGTTGATGAACTTTATAATAGTTTAATTAATGGTGATATAAAATTTCAAGATGTAGTTAATTCGAAAAATAAAGTAATTAAATTAAAAACACAAGCTGATGTTTTTAAAAATTTAAAATCTCCTGATAGATTATTAAGAAAAAATGTATGAATAAGTTTCAATAATGCTTTTTATAGTTTTAGAAATACATTAACTCATTCACTTTATTATAATTATTTAGAACTTAATACATCAACTAAAATTAGAAACTTTAATGATTATATTCATGCTTGTGCTTTTAGTGATGAAATAGATGTTAAATTAATTCCTCACATTTATAAAAATGTAAAGGATTATAAGAAATCATACAGAATATATTCAGAAACAAGAAATAATTTTCTTAAGAAAATTATTAATGTTGATAAAATTGAGCCTTGAGATGGTTATTTAGATTTAATTAAAACAAGTAAAAACTTTTCACCAGAAGAAGCTAAAGAAATTATTGTTGATTCTTTACAATTACTTGGAGAAGAATATGTTGGTGTTTTAAAAAGAGCATTTGATGAAAGATGAATCTCTTGAATGCCTAAAGAAAATAAAACAACAGGAGCTTATTCTATTGGCGGGACTAGTGGATTAAGTAAATATTTTATTTTAATGAATTATGATAATTCAATTGATTCAGTTTATACATTAGCTCATGAATTAGGTCATTCATTAAATAGTTATTATTATGGAATTGGACAGAAAATATATCAATCTACTTCTATTTTTTGTGCTGAAGTAGCCTCAATAACTAATGAAGTTTTATTAAGTCATTATTTATTAAATAATGCTGATAAAGAAAAAGATAACAAAACAAAAGTTTTTATTTTAGATCAATTGATAAGTGGTTTTTTTGCAACAACTACAAGACAAATAATTTTCTCTAATTTTGAATATGATATTAATGATTTAATTAATAAAGATGAATCAATTACTTATGATGTTATTAGTGATAAATATTTAAAATTAATGGATGAATATATTGGAATTAAAAATCTAAAAAAATATTCGAAACCTCCATACAATTATTCTCTTGCTACAATTTTAAGAATTTCACATTTTTATGCAGGTAATTTTTATGTTTATAAATATGCTATTGGTCAAGTAGTTGGTACTATTATTGCTGATAAGATAATTAAAAAAGAACCAAATGCTCTTGAAAATTATTTTAAATTCTTAAAATCAGGAACAAGTTTATCACCAATTGAAACAATCAAATTATTAGGTATTGATTTATATGAAGATAAACCATGAGTATTAGCAAAAAAAATAATTGATAATTATATTAATATCTTCAATATTGAAACTAAAAAAATGTTAAAATAATTTAATGAAAAATATTGCAAGTAATAAAAACGCTAAGAGAAATTATGAAATTCTAAAAACTTTTGAAGCAGGAATTGAATTATTTGGAACAGAAGTAAAATCCATTTCAAAATCAAATTGTTCAATTAATGAAGCCTATATCATGATCAATAAATCAGAGGCTTATATTATGAATATGCATGTTGCTAATTTTTTTGAAGGCAATATTCAAAATAAAGATCCTTTAAGAAATAGGAAATTATTATTACACAAAAATGAGATTATTAGATTAGATTTTGATAAGAAAAAAGAATCATTAACTATTATTCCAATTAAACTTTATTGAAAAAAAAATAAGATAAAAGTTTTGATTGGTCTAGCTAAAGGTAAGAAAATTTTTGATAAAAGAGAAGACATTAAAAAAAGGGATGAAATCAGATTCATTCAAAAAAACTATTAAATAAAAAAACACTTAATTTTTAATAAGTGTTTTTTTATTGTAAATATAATAGAATTAACGTTTTGTAAATTGTGGGCTTCTTCTAGCGCCATATAAACCAAATTTCTTTCTTTCCTTAACTCTTGAATCTCTAGTAACTAAACCAGCTTTTTTTAATATAGGTTTTAAATCAGGATTTTGACTAATAATAGCTCTTGTTATTCCTAATCTAATAGCACCAGCTTGACCAGTAAAACCACCACCAGAAACTTTAACAAAAATATCATAAGAATTTTTAGAATTAGTAATAGTTAAAGGTTGTTCCATTTCTTGGATAACAATTGAATTAGGAAAATATTCTTGAGGTGTTTTATTATTAATAGATATTTTTCCAGTTCCAGGAATCATTTTAACTTTAGCTACTGAAGATTTTCTTCTTCCAAGTCCTTTTAATTCAATTTGTGCCATTATTTTTTACCTTCTATTAATAATTCAATTGGTTTTTGTGATTCATGATTATGAACACCATTTTCATAAACATTCAATTTAGTAATGATAGCTCTTGATAGTTTGTTTTTAGGTAACATTCTTTTAACAGCATTAGTGATTAATTCAACAGAATATTTATTAACCATTTCTCTACCTGTTCGTTCTCTTAAACCACCCATATAGTGTGAGTGAGTAAATCAAGATTCACCATCTAATTTATTACCAGTTAATTTAACTTTATTAGCATTTATAACAATAACAAAATCGCCACAATCAACATTTGGTGTGAAAATTGCTTTATTTTTTCCTCTTAAAGTATCAGCAACTTTAACAGATAATTTTCCAAGTACAATATCAGTAGCATCAATAACATATCATTTACGATTACTTTCAGCTTGTTCTTTTTTAAGCATTGTTGTTTTTTGCATAAAAATACCTTTCATTAAAATTTAAAATAATTTTGATAAATATTTATTAATAAAATATTTAATAACTAAATTATTATAACACAAATATTTTTTCTCAAATTAAATTAAAAATTATTTGCATCTATAAATTGAGTTATTTTTTTTTGGAATTCTTCAATAGTTTTATTATTAGTGAATTTATAATCATATTTAAAGTCTTTATCTCTGTCCATATATAAATATTTACTAACATGATTATTATTTAAAATAATATTTTCCTTTTGAACAAATATGACTTTATCATATAGATTTTTATAATAACCTTCATTATCATTAATCAGTGTTGCTTGTTCGATAAAAACATTATCATTAGGATATTTTTTTTTGATATCTAAAATATAATCAACAATTAATTCACCAGTGATTTTCTTTAGTTTTATGAATGCATCAATATCTTCAACTACTAATTTATTTAATTTTTCACGATTAACTTGAGTACTTTTAACAAATTCTTTTCCAAAATTATTTCTAATAAGTATAAAACCAACTTCATTATATCGATAAATTTCTGTGATAAAGTCATCAATATTAAAAACTATTTTTCCCATCGATTTTAATTTATTTAAAAACGTTGTTTTACCAACATTTTTAAATCCTGTAATACCTATTATCATTATTGATTTTCCTCAATTGATTTTTCAATATTTTCATAAAAATCTCTCATAAAAATATTTAAAATAGTTTCTCTTAAAAAAGTTATTTGATTTGTTTTTTGATTATTAAATTTTCTAGCCTTTCAAGTATTTGCATTAAATAGATCAGTAGTATTTAACTTATTTTCAACTACTATATTTCCATCTGTAAGAAAAATTAAACCATTTTCTCAATCTGATGTATTTTTTAAAATTTGAAACTTATTAAAATCTTTAAGAATTATCTCAAGAACATTCATAACAAATGTTTGATTTATTTCATCTTCAATTCTTCTAATATTAATTTTGAATAATAAATTATGAGTAAAAAAAACTGTGAAAAAACCTAAAATACCAAATAATATTATTGTGAAATAAATTATTAATTGAGCATTCGGTTTAGCAGTATCTGGTGAAATAATAGTACTACTAAGGATTATTCCTACTAAAACAACTATAGAAACTATTAATGAATTTGCTATTAATAATAATTTGCTATTTTTAAGAGACTTAATTATTTTTTCATTTAAAAGTTTATCATCAATTAAATTTCTAATTTCTTCATAAGTATTTGCTTTTGCCATATTTTTCCTGCATTAAAATAAAAAATTTCCAATAGTACATTTTTTTAATATTTATATTATATAATTAATAACATAGTTTTTTATAAGGAAAAAAAGATGTTTGTTGCAGCTGTTATTATTTTAATTATTTCAATTATTGCAATAATAATTGGTGTTTTACTTTCAAAAGCTGGTTCTTCAACCGGTCTAAGTAATCTAGCTGGACAAGATCTTGAAATCTTTAAGAAAACAAAAGATAGAGGGTTTATCAAGGTACTGCAAATGGCAATGGTATTATTGATAATTATTCTATTAGTAATAATATTAATCTTTGCTTTTGCTGGATAAAAAGGGAAGTTATATAATATGGCTCAAGCATTTGATAAATCTTTTTATAAAAATGAAATAATTGAAATTTTGAAAAAAGAAAATGACAGGCCACTACCATTATTTATTTTAATTAGAAAAATGAATGAAAAACATCCTAAAATAAATAGGAATTATATTTCTAAATTATCTGAAGAACTTATTAGTGAAAAACAAATAAAAGAAACTTTTAATGGCAATTTATTATTAAGTTATAAAACAGGTAAAATTGATAAATCAATAGTTATTAATGGAAAAATTTCTCTTAATAAAAATTTAGATGGTTATATTATTTCTAATGAAGATAATAAAACTTATTTTGTTCATTTTTCTAATCTTGCAGGTGCATTGAATAATGATCTTGTTAGTTTTTATAAAACTGATTTCTTTTCTAAAAAAGATGGAATGCAACACGGAGTTATTAAAGAAGTTATAGAAAGAGATAAAAATATTTTTATTGGAACGTTTCAATTAACAGGAAATACTCATAGTGTTTTACTAGATGATTCAAAAATGTATTATGAAATCGATTTAGAAGATGATGATAATTTAATCAATGGGCATAAAATTCTTTTTGAAATTAATTATTTTAATCAAGAGAAAAAAAGAGCTCAAGCTACTTTAAAAAAGATTATTGGTCATGTTCATGATGTTGGAATGGATGTTTTAAAATATGTTTATAAAAATAGTATTGAACCAGAATTTAGTCAAGATGCTCTTGATTATTTAAAAACAATTGACTATTCAAAAATTGGTAATGAAAAATGTAGAATAGATTTATCTCATCTTGATATTATTACAATTGATCCAGAAACAGCTAAAGACTTAGATGATGCTATCTATGTTAAAAAGAATAAAGATGACTTTCTTTTAAGTGTTTCTATTGCTGATGTTAGTAGTTATATTAAATATGATAGTTTAATTGATGTTGAAAGTATTAAAAGAGGAACTTCTGTTTATTTAATAGATAGAGTAATTCCAATGCTTCCTCATAAGATTTCCAATGATATTTGTTCTTTAAATCCTAATGAGGAAAAGAATACTTTAACTGTTGATATTATTGTTGGATTAAATGGAGAGTTCAAAGATATTAATGTTTATCCATCAAAGATAATACCTAAAAAAAGATTAAGTTATGATGAAGTAAATGAATATTTTAAAAATGACATTAATGAAAAAAAATATGAAGATAATATTATTAAAGTTTTGAATGATTCAAGAGAATTACATAAAATTTTAGCTAAGAAAAAAAAGAATGAAGGATATATTAGTTTTGATATTAAAGAAAAATCTTTTGTTTTAGATGATAAAGGTTTTCCAATTGATATTATTATTAAAAAAACAGGACAAGCTCAACAAATGATTGAAAACTTTATGGTAGCTGCTAATGAAGCTGTTACTGTTAAAGCTGATGAATTAAAAATTCCTTTTATATATAGAATTCACGATACACCTAAAAAAGTTAATTTAGAAAATTTAAGTATTGAAGCAAGACATTTAAAAATTAAATATCATAGAGATGATTTATTACCAGAAAATATTACCCCTAAAAAATTTGCAAATATTTTAAAAAATAATGAAGACAATGAAAATATTAATTTGATTAGTAAACTTTTATTACGATCAATGCAAAAAGCAATTTATTCTACTAATAATATTGGTCACTTCGGTTTAGCTTCAAAAAAATATACTCATTTCACATCGCCAATTAGGAGATATCCAGATCTAATTGTTCATCGTTTATTTTGAATGTATCTTTTTACTCCTGAAAATTTTACTGATGAACAAAGAAATAAATTCAAAAAATCATTAAATAAACTTACTGAAAGTTGTACTATTACAGAAAAAAATGCTGTTAAGTGTGAATGAGATGTTAATGATTATAAAGCAACTCAATATATGAGTAAGAAAATTGGTGAAGAATTTGTTGGAAATATTTCAACAATTAAATCATTTGGATTTTATGTGGAACTTGAAAATACAATAGAAGGATTAGTTTTAATCAAAAATATTCCTGATGACTTTTATAAATTTGATGAAAGCAATGGAATGATTATTGGTAGTAAAACTAATAAAAAATTTGTATATGGTCAAAAAGTTAAAGTTAAATTAATCGGCACCGATTTAATAACCTCACAAATTACATTTGAAATAGTTAATTAAATTATTATTAAGATTTAAATTTATGTATAATGTTTATAACAATCACCAAAGAAAATAACTGCTTATGCTTAATTTGTTATTTAGGTAATTATTTTTAAATCAAAAATTTTTATTTTAAGTGAGTTACATTTTATATTCTATATATAGAATATAATTAGTTTTTGTGATTGTTAAAATAGGAGTAATAATGAAAGATATTATTGTAGCTAAACAAAAACAAGTAGCCGATCTTTCTATATTAATGAAAGATTGCAAATCATTTGTGATTTTTGAATATCGTGGATTAACAGCTTCTACAATGACAAACCTTAGAAAAAAGAATTTTGACTCTGGTTCTAAAACTATTGTTCTTAAAAATAATATTTTAAGAAGAGCTGCTATTGATAATAAGATTATGGAATTTGAAAAAATTTCAGGTCCTAATGCAATTGCTATCGGTTTAAAAGATGAACTTTCTGTTTTCAAAAATATTGTTGATATTGCAAAAGAATTTAACTTTGTAAAAATCAAAGGTGGATATTTTGAAAATAAGTTCATTACTGAACAAGAAGTTATAGCATTAGCGAATATTCCAAGTAGAGATGGACTATATTCAATGCTACTATCATGTTTAGAATCACCAATTAAAAAATTTATGTATGGTCTTAAAGCTATTGCAGATAATAAAATATAATATTAAGGAAACCAATTATGGCTAAAATAAAAAAAGAAGATATCATTACTTGTTTAAAAGAAATGACTATTATTGAAATTCATGATTTAATCAAAAGTATTGAAACAGAATTTGGAGTATCAGCTGCTGCACCTGTTGCTGCTGTTGCTAGTGGAGCTAGTGCTGCTGATGCACCTACTGAAGTTAATATTAAATTAACTGATGCAGGAACTAATAAAGTTGCTATCATTAAAATCGTTAGAGAAATTAATGAAGGTCTTGGTTTAATGGAAGCTAAAAAAGCAGTTGATAATGCACCTTCTGTTGTTAAAGAAAACGTAAAAATAGAAGAAGCTCAAGTTATTAAGAAGAAATTCGAAGATGCTGGCGCTAAAATAGATTTTGAATAATTAATTAAAAAAAGTATCTATCAAATAGATACTTTTTTTTTATTCTTTTTAATGATGTGAAAAATAATATCTAGTCCAGTACTCATTCCTGTAATAATATTATTTTTTTGATGTTTTTTATAAACAGCATCACCAGCAGCATAAATATTTTTAATTTCAGTTTCATTAAATTCATTTGTTGTTATTGAATTAGAAAATTTTCATCAATTTGGTTTATTACTATAATTAGAAACATAATTACTTCCATAGAAAACAAAAATTTTATCAAATTCAATTTCTCTACCATTATTTAAAATAATTTTTTGTTCTCTAATATTAATAATTTCTTGGTTTTCAATAAATTCAATATTATTAAGTTCTTTTAATAAAGCCAAATTTTTAGGATTAGCTTTATAAGTTTCACTTCTATGAATTGAAATTAAGTTTCTATTTTTAAAATGCATTAAACAATCAATAGCAGAATCACCACCACCTAAAACAACAATTCTCTCATTATCATTTTTAATTTCCTTTTCATTAATAGAATAGAAAATAAATTTTGAGTAATCAATATCTGATTCTATAGAAAATATTTTTGGTTGATAAAAACCATTACCAATCGCTATAATAATATTTTTAGTATAAAATTTATTTTCATTTTTATCAATTAACTCATATGTTTCATCATCAATAAAATTAATATCCATAATTTCTGTATTAGTTATTAATTCATAATTTTCTTTTTGTGTATTTAATTGTTTTTCAAGATTTCTTATTAGATCATTTCCAGTGATATTAACCATGCCTGGAATATTATGAACTTTTTTTGAACTATATTTATGAAAAGGTTCTCCACCAATATTAACGTCTTTTTCTACTAATAAAGTTTTAAGACCATACAATGCAGCCATATAAGTTGTATAAATTCCAACAGGACCAGCTCCCAATATGATTAAATCAAATTTATTTTTCATTAATTAATTCTCTTTTTTTGTATTATTTTAATAATTTAACACATTTATTCGTTAAATAGATTGAATTTCTTTGTATTTTAGTAATTTTTTAAATAAAAATTTTACTTTTTACTTTTTTTATTGTAATATTATTAATATATTATAAGAGATAAAAATGAGGTAAATAATGGCAGAACAAATGAGACCAGATACAATTTATATTGATGAAAATGATGCGAGAGCATTAGGTATTTTTAGAGGTAATGAACAAGCAATTACTATTAATGGTAAACCTATTAAAGTTGAATATGTTGATGAAAAATTATTTTTAGGAATTAGTCCAGAAGAACAAAAATTATTAGCTGAAGCTCCAAAATTATATGAAGAATATAAAAAAATTCAAGATGCTAATCAAGGTGGAGGTTTATTTGGAAAAATGACTTCACTTATCGTTACTAAAAGAAACGATGGATCAGCTGCTGGTGAATTAGCTAATAAAGCTATTAGCTTCTTTTCAGCAAGTAACAAAAAAATTAGTGGTAAATTTTCTGAATGAAAAAATAAATTATCTAAAATGTGAAATGAACCAGATCCATCTAAAGTTGCTAAATATAAAGTTCAACAAGAAACTAAAAAATAATAATATTTTTTATAATTATATTTTAAAAATATCAATTAAATAATTGATATTTTTTTTTATTTATATGATATAATTTGTTAGTATAATTAAAATAATTCTACAAACTTACCCAATTGGGTTTTATCCAAAAGCAAGGAATTTACAATGGCTAAATATGAAATTATGCTTATTCTTTCAGAAAAATTAAATGAAAAAGAAGCGAGCGATTTATGTATAGATTTATCTAAACATTTAAATGCAAAAATTGAAGTGACTAAATTAGGTTTTAATCCATTAGCATATCAAATTAATAAAAATACTAAGGGACATTATTTTCAATTAAATTTTAATTCTGAAAATATTGCTGGTATTAATGAATTTAGAAGATTAACAACTATAAATAAAAATGTTTTAAGACATTTGATCATTAATCTTGAAAAAGATTATGGATATAGAGCAACAGTTAATCCTAAAAAAGTAGCACGTAGCAAAAAAACTGCTGAAATTTATGCTCAAAAACAAATTGAGTTTAAAAGAAGACAAGAAGAGTACTTAAAAAACAAAGAAGAGTACTTAAAAAACAAAGAAGAAAGAATGAATAAACCTTATGAAAAGAAAAGTTATTCAGATTCTTCAAATTCTGGCAATAAATAATTTATGAATAAAGTTTTTTTGACAGGTTATTTAGGACAGGATCCCGAATTTAGAGAATTTGAATCGAGAGATAATAATTCAGGTTCTAGCTTAGCTAAAATATCAGTAGCAGTATATGATGCTAGAAATTCAAAAGAAAGTTATTTTATCCCATGTGTTGCTTGAAATAACACAGCTGTTTATATTTCTAAAAATTTAGAAAAAGGCAGTTTTGTTGCAATTGACGGACGATTAATTAGACGAAGTTATCTAAATAAAGAAGGTAATAAAGTTTATATTATGGAAGTTGTTATTGACCAAATTAAAAATTATGGTAAATCTGAAAAAAGAGCAAGTGATAGTAATTATCAATCATATAACAATAAGACATCTGAAATAAAAGATGCAACTTCAACATCAAACTTTGAATGAGAAGATGAATTAGAATAGAAAGAATATAGAAAATGACAGTTTATAATAAAAGAGTTAAAAAAAAAGTTTGTATATTATGTAAAAAAGGCGTTGAACATATCGATTATAAAGATATTCGTTTAATTCAAAAATATACAACTTTATTAGGTAAAATAACACCTAAAAGAATATCAGGTGCTTGTTCTAAACACCAAAGAAGAATTTCTTCAGCGATAAAAAGAGCTAGAATTGTAGCTTTATTGCCATTTGTTAGAGATTAATAAATTAAAGATAGATTTAGTCTATCTTTTTTTATATAATATATTTAATTATAAGGAGTATTATGAAAGTTATTTTATTAGCAGATGTACCTAATATTGGTAAAAAAAATGAGATAAAAGAAGTTAGTGATGGTTATGCTAAAAATTTCTTAATTAAAAGAAAACTAGCGGCTATGCATTCAGAAGGAACTTTAAAAACTCTAGAAAAGAATCTTGAAACTTTATTTTTAGATGAAGAAAGCAAAATAAATGAAAATAAGCTATTAAAATTAGAACTTGAAAGAGAAAAATATTATTTCACTTTAAAAACTAATAATGGATTAACTTTTCATAAAATAAGTTCAAAAAATATTATTTCTGAAATTAATGAAAAACATAACTTCAAAGTTATTAATAAATATATGTTTAAAAAATTTAATGATTTAGGAATCGGAGAATTTAAAGTTAAACTTTATCTATATAAAGATGTTATAGCAGAAGTTGAAATAATTATTAGTGAGGAATAATGCCAAATTTTAAAACTAATTTAGTAATTGAAAATATTGAAAGAATTATTATTGCCACTATTTTAGTAGATAAGAATAGTATTTTAACAATACTATCTGCATTAGAACCAAAACACTTTACAAGTTTAGAAAATCGTTATATTTATTCTAAAATAATAGAAATGGATAAAAATAAAGTCAAAATAGATCATTTAATCCTATCTCAAATTATTACTAACGATACAGAAGCACCCTTTAAAAATCCAGGAATTTTTCTTAAAGATATTATGAAGCAATATTCAACAACAGTTGATCTTGAAGCATATATCGATTTATTAATTTCAAACCATATGGTAGAATCTTTGAATGAATTTTCAGAAAAATTATCTTCATTAGAAATAGATGATTCTAATTTTTCAACATCTATTTGAAATTTGCAAAATGAGTTTTTAAAAATTATTCAAAACAGATCAACATCTAGTATTTTAGATATGAAAACTATTTCAGAAAACTATATTGAGAAGTTAAAGAAAATTAAAGAGAACCAAAGTAAATTAACTGGAACAAGTTCTGGCTTTGATGGAATTGACAATCTTACTAATGGTTTTCAAAAAGGTGATTTAATTATTTTAGCAGCAAGACCATCAGTTGGTAAAACTGCACTTGCCTTAAATTTCTTATTAAATGCAGCACAAGGTTTAGAATCAGATGAATGTGTTGTTATGTTTTCACTTGAAATGGGTAGTAATCAATTAATGCAAAGATTATTAAGTAACTATTCTGAAGTAAGCTCATCTAAATTATCAACTGGTAGTTGAAATGAAACAGAAGAATTTATTATATTTTCAGCAGCTAAAGAAATTGGGCAATTAGATATTAAAATTGATGATGATAGCAATCCGACAATTTTAGATATTCAATCAAAACTTCAAAAAATTCATAATGATAAAAAAATTAAATTAATTATTATTGATTATTTGCAATTGATTGCTGGTAATAACAAAATAGGTTCTAATAGACAACAAGAAGTTTCTCAAATATCAAGAACATTAAAATCAATTGCACGAACGTATGATTGTCCATTAATAGCAATTGCACAATTATCAAGAAAGATAGAAGAAAGAAAAGGTGAAGACAAAAAACCTATACTTTCTGACTTGAGAGAATCTGGATCAATTGAACAAGATGCTGATCTTGTTACCTTCTTAAATCATGATACTGATACTGTTAATGATGACATCATTCCTGTTAATTATTATATAGCAAAACATAGAAACGGTGCAGTTGGTAATGTTAAGTTATTTTTCAAAAAAGATATTGGTAAATTCATAACAATAAAAAAAGTTACAAATTAATTATTTGATTCTTTTTTTACTATATAATTTAATTTACATAAGGATTAAAATGAGAAAATTTGATAATAAAAGAAAGATAGCTCTAGGATTTATAGGTCTTTTAGGTTTGACACCATTATTTTTATTATCTGCATGTTCAGCTCAACCACCATCTCGAACAGCTTTTACTTCAGTAATTGATGGTAAAAATTATAAATATATTGGCGGCAGATTATCTTTAGTTGAATCACCTGATAGTAATACTGTTTTACCTCCTCCAAAACATGATAAAACAGCTCCTAAAGAATACTATAGTTATCTATTTTCATCAATTCTTTCAACACCTTTATTAAATTTTATTGATCAGTTTGCTTCATATCAATCGACTCAACCTTCAACAGTTAATGGTAAACCATCAGCATATAAATACCCAAGAGTTTCTGAAAATTTTGCTATCTTTTCAAACCCTCTTAATACAGGTTCAGGTTCAATAGCTTTAAAAATGTCTAATATTAATTTTGATTATAGAGGTCTTGAATTAATTAAACCAGAAGGAGGAGAAGCTCCAAAACCTGATCCAGAAATAGATACATCATTTAATGTTTCAATGTTAATTTCAGGTAATGTTCAATTTGATTTTTGGTCAACATATAGTAAAGCTACAAATAATGAATTAGCAAATAGTAACTATGCTCAAGTATGAGCACCTTTTTATTCATCAAAACCTCCAGCTCCAACAAATCCAGCTGTAAACTTGGCAATGCCATTTACTGTAACTTCTGAAATTAAAATTGTTAATAAACTGGCTTCTAATAGTACATCTAGTACAGGTTATAAATACACTGGAGAAGCTAATTTAGCAAGTCAAAATGAAGCACCAAAATTTGATGCAACGACACAAAAGTATTTTGATGCTTTATTAAATGTCATTGCTCAAAGAAGAGTTAGTGCTGAAGCATTTAATCTAGCGGTGAGTAAGTTACCTTAATTTTTAAGGATTTAAATGTCAAAAATTGAAAAAATAAAAAAGATTGCTTCTCATTGCGATTTTAATTTATCTAATGAGCAAATTGAAAAAATATCAAATGAATTTGATTATATTGTAAATTTATTAGATAGTATTAAAAAAATTGATACAAATGGTATTCTCCCAACAGATTTTATTAACAACAATTCAAGTGCAATATTAAATAATGATGAATTTGTTAAAACAAATAAAAATTTATTTAATAATACTAAAAATTTTAAAGGTGATTTTTTAGAAATAAAAGATGAAGAATAGTAATATTTTAAAAATTAATAATCAATATAAAAATAGTATTCTTGAAAAAGAAAACTATTTTTTAAATAACTCAAAGAATTTAAATAATGATTACAACGCATGAATAAATAAAAATACAATTAATAATGAAATAAATACTAATCACATATTAAACGGAATTATTTATTCCTTAAAAGATAATATTACAACCAGTAATATTATAACAACAGGTGGGTCTTTATTTTTAAAAAATCATATGCCTATCTATGATTCTACTGTTTATAAATTATTGAAAGAAACAGGTGCTAATTTATTAACAAAAGATAATATGGATGAATTTGGTCTTGGTGGAACAGGAATGTTTTCAGCGTTTGGTCAACTAACTAATCCAATTGATAAAAAAAGAATTGTTGGTGGGTCTAGTAGTGGATCATCAGTAATGGTAAAAAAAAATTTAGTTTCTTTTTCAATTGGAACTGATACTGGAGATTCTATTAGAAAACCAGCATCATTTCTTGGTATAGTTGGTTTTAAACCAAGTTATGGATTAATTTCAAGACATGGTGTTTTTCCATATGCTCCTTCAATGGATCATGTCGGTATCATTGCTCAGTATATTACAGATGTTGCAATTGTTTTTTCCACTTTGAATAAATTTGATAAAAAAGATTTAACTTCAATTGAATTGAATAAAAAATATGATTTTAATAATTTAAAAGCAGATAAAACTAAGAAAATAGCAATTATTAAACAAAGTTTAGATTATATGCTTTCTGGGGAAAAAAATATATTTCTTAATTATATTTCTCAACTTAAAAATGATGGATTTTCAATTACTGAAATTGATTTTAACCAAATTTTAATAGAAGCAATAGATCCAATTTATAAAATAATTTCATATTCAGAAGCTAATAGTTGTTATAGTAATTTAACAGGAATTACTTTTGGTGATAGTAATAATGATTATAAAAATTGAAAAGATTTAATTATTAAAAATAGAACTGAAAAATTAGGTAATCAATTAAAGAGAAGATTTGTTATTGGTTCATATAGTATTATTGATGAAAATTTTGAAAACATATACATAAAATCAAAAAAAATAAGAACTCTTGTTATTAATGAAGTTAATAGAATATTAGATAAGTTTGATGCTTATATTCTTCCAGGAGCTTCAAGAATTGCCCCTTTAATAACTGATTTTGAAAATAATATTTCAGATAGTAATTATGGTGATGATTTATTGCAAATAGCAAATTTTGCAGGTTTACCATCTATTACTCTTCCAGCAATAGAATATTTAAACAACCCGCTTGGAATTAATATAACATCTAAAAATTTTAATGATGAAACATTGTTGAATATTGCTTTAGCTATTGAAGATTTTAATATTAAAAAAATGGTGAAAAAATAATGATTAATTATGATGTAATTATTGGAATTGAAGTCCATGTTAATATTAATTCAAAAGCAAAAATGTTTTCATATGCACCTAATTCACATAATCAAAAACCAAATAGCCAAGTCGATCTTTTAGATATTGCTATTTTAGGAGTTTTACCAACTGTTAATATGGAAGTTATTAATAAATCAATCATTCTAGCCGATAGTTTAAACATGGAAATTTTTTATAATAATATTGCTTTTGATAGAAAACATTATATTTATTATGATTTACCAAAAGGTTATCAAATAACTCAACAATATCATCCGATAGGTAGAAATGGATCAATTATTTTAAGCAATAATAAAAAGATAACCATTGAAAGAATTCATATTGAAGAGGATACTGCTAAACAAATAACTAAAAATAAGATTAAGTATTTAGATTATAATCGTTCAGGAATGCCATTAATTGAGATAGTATCTGACCCTTGTATTAATTCTGCTATTGAAGCTAGTGAATATTTAAATGAACTTAAAAAAATTCTAATATTTAAAGATATTTCAGATGCTAAACTTGAAGATGGTTCTATGAGAGCTGATATTAATATTTCTCTAAAAAAGAAAGATACAAATATATTAGGAACTAAAGTAGAAATCAAAAATATTAATTCTTTTAATAACGTTATTAAAGCAATTAGTTATGAAATTTCAAGACAATCTGAACTTTTAGATAATAACGAATTAATCATTCAAGAAACTAGAAGATATGATGATAATAAATCAATAACTCTTTCTATGAGAGATAAAACAGATGCAATTGGTTATAGCTATTGCCCAGAACCGAATATTCCTATTATTTCTCTTAAAGAAGAATATGTTCTTAATCTTATTAATAATTCAAATAAATCAGTTCAATTAATTGAAGAAGAACTAAAAAATTTAAATTTTTCTAAATCAAATATTGATCTTTTGATGAATGATTTTAATCTCTATTCATTATTTATTAGATTTAATGTTCCTGAAATAGTTGATAAAATAAATTTATTTAATTTTGTAACTAATGAAATTTCAGGTAATTTAAATAAATCAAAAATTAATTGAAAATCACTAACAGAAAATCAAATAAATGATTTAATTGAATTAATTAAATTACTACAATCAAATAGGATAAATATTAAAGAAGCTAAATCATTTAATAAATTAATCATTGCTAATAATGATGAATTAAAAAATTTAATTCAAAAAAATCAAACAGGAAATGTTTATACAAAAGAAGATATTGAAAAAATATTAAATAATTATTTTAATGATAATAATAAATTAGTATTAGAATATAAAGAAAGACCAGAGCGAGTTTCTAAATTTTTCATTGGAATGGTTATGAAGGAAACAAAAGCTCAAGTTGATCCAAAAATAGTATTAGAAATATTCAATGAAAAAATTAAAAAATTTCTTTAAAAAACAAAGAGTGAATTATGATTAACAATAACATCCAAATTTGTAAAAAACTATATTATGATTTTTATAATCTTTATCATTATTCAACTGAATGTGTTTTTTGTAATTCTGAAAATATAGAATTAAAAAATGAAATTAAATTTGAATATAAATGTTCAGATTGTAAGAAAGTTTTTAGTCCTAAAAAAAATTCTATTTTTAGCAAGATTAGATTAAGCGAAGAAAAATGAATCAAAATGCTAAATTGTATGCTTAATGATTATACTTTAGAAGAAACAGCAAAAGAATTAAAATTTACTCAAAGTAATGCTGAAGAAAAATGATTAATGATTTATGAATCTGTTGATTGAAATAAATATAATATCAATGTCAGAAAGGTGCCTAACAAAAAGATATATGCTTCTTATGAAGTTATCTTTAATTAATTATGGAAAATATAAATAATGAACAAAAAACATTTCATAATAGAAATATAGATGAAATTGTTTCTGATTTTAGTACATCAATAAAAACAGGTTTGTCAATTAGTCAAATTCAGGAAAACCGTGATAAATATGGTTCTAATGCAATTGAATTAGCAAAACCTAAAAAATGATATCAAGTTATGCTTGAACAATTTAAAGATTTAATTCTAATAGTATTAATGATTTCATCAGTAGTATCTCTTTTAGTTTCAGGTATTCCTAGTAATGGTGAACCTCCTTTTGCAAAACTAGGCCATATTTCTGGATGAGAAAACTTTCTTTTAATAATAGCTGTAGTTCTTATTAATGTCACACTTGGTACAGTTCAGACAATGAAATCCCAAAAATCTCTTGATGCCTTAAAAAATGTAATTACTCCTGTTGCTATTGTTATTAGAGACGGAATAAAATCAACAATTAATAGTGCTGATTTGGTTGCAGGAGATTTAATTTTTCTAGAAGCAGGTAATTATGTACCAGCTGATGCTAGAATTATTGAATCAAATAATATTCAACTTAATGAAAGTTCATTAACAGGTGAATCTGAACCAATTTATAAAACTTCTGAAATTATTCTAGCTGAACAAATTCCAGTTGGTGATAAAAAAAATATGGCTTTTTCAAGTTCATTAATTACAAACGGAAATGCTTTTGCTGTTGTTATTGGTGTTGGTAAGAATACTGAAATTGGAAAAATTAGTACTTTATTATCTGAAGTTAAAGAAAAGAAAACTCCTTTACAACGTAACTTAGATAATTTAGCAAAAATTTTATTATATGTAATTTCAACTATTTGTCTTATTGTTTTTTCAATTAATCTTTCAAAAATACATTCAGATCCATCTAATGTAGCAGGAATAATTGCTGGTTCTTTAAATTTTTCAGTAGCATTAGCTGTAGCTGTTATTCCAGAAGCATTAAGTTCAATTGTAATAATTATTTTAACAACATCTTCAAAAGTTTTATCAAAAAACAAAGCTATTTTAAAAACATTAAAATCAGTTGAAACATTAGGATCAATTTCAGTAATATGTTCAGATAAAACAGGAACTTTAACTCAAAATAAAATGACTGTTGTTTCTTTTTATACTAATGAAGAAACAAAACTTGCTGAAGAAATTGATTTAAATAATTCTAATGAAGTTAAATTAATGGAATATTTTGTACACTCTAGTGATGCTATTAATGAAGATGGTAGATTAATTGGTGATCCTACTGAGGTTGCTCTAATTGATTTCTACCAAAAATATAATAATAAAAATGCAAGTTATCTAAGAGATAGACATGAAAGATTGGCTGAAATTCCATTTGACTCAGTGAGAATGAAAATGTCAGTTTTGATTAATGATGATAACCAAAAGATTATGATTACAAAAGGTGCTATCGATAAAATTTTACTTTCAACAACAAATATTGTTTCTAATTCTAAAGTTAGAAAAATAACTGAAAAAGACATTGAAAAATTAAACGAAGTAAATAATAATTTTGCTGATAATGGATACCGTGTTTTAGCTATTTGTTCTAAAGAAATAAAAAAAGATAAAATTTCTTTTGATGATGAAGAAAATTTAACTATCTTAGGTTTAATAGCAATGATTGACCCGCCAAGACCAGAAGTTATTGAATCTATTAAAGAATGTAAAGCTGCTTCAATAAAACCAGTTATGATAACTGGAGACCATTACTCAACAGCAGTTGCTATTGCCACTCAAATTGGAATTTTCAATCCTGAAACAGATAGTTATTTAAGTGGTATGGAATTAAGCAAAATGTCTCAAGAGGAACTTAATGAAAAAGTTGAAAATTATTCAGTTTATGCAAGAGTTTCACCTGAAGATAAAATTAAAATAGTAAGAGCATGACAAACTAAAAATAAAATTGTTTCAATGACTGGTGATGGTGTTAATGATGCACCAGCACTAAAAGAAGCAAACATTGGTGTTGCTATGGGAATCACGGGAACGGAAGTTTCTAAAGAAGCAGCATCTATGGTTTTAACAGATGATAATTTCTCTACAATAATTACAGCTATTAAATTAGGTAGAAATGCTTATAATAATATTAAAAATGTTATTAGATACTTATTAACTGGAAATATAGCAACAATTTTTGTTGTAATAACTCTTTTAATTTTTGGTTTGTCTCAAGTTCCACAAACTCAATTATTTCCATATAGTGCTATTCAACTTTTATTTTTAAATTTACTTACTGATCTTTTCCCTGCTGTTTCAATTGGTTTTGAAAAAGCAAAAGAAAGTGTAATTAATGAAAAACCACGACTAGCTGATGAAACTTTTATTACAAAAGAATTTATAAGACGATTAGTATCAGAAGCAATTATTATAGCTTTAGTGGTTATTATCTCATTCTTTATAAGTTGATTCTTTATTTTTAATAATACTCAAATTGAAGGACCAAATGTTAGTCCTGATATTAGATTTCTTTTATCATCAAATTTTTCTTTTATTACACTAGGAATGATAAGAATATTTCATAGTTTTAATTGTAAAGATTCAAAACCTACTTTGTTTACTAAAAATTTCTACAATAATAAATATTTATGAGGTTCATTAGTTTTAGGATTTATGTTATTAGTATTTATTTACTTTACTCCAGGTGTTCAAGGTTTATTTTTTAATCCAACTGGTAATGAATTCCCAATAGAAGATATTAATATTTATTTTAATCCAACTAATTTCTTTTATGGAATTGCATTTGCTTTTTTAATAATCCCGATTGTTAATTTATCAAAATACTTCAATCAAATTATTTTTCCAAAAATAATAAATTATATTTTGCATATGAAAGAACAATTTAAAAATAAAAAACATAATAGTATAATTTAGAAAATAAGGAGATTTTATGGAAATTGGATTAATAGTTGGTATAAGTGTCGGAATTCCATTAGCATTATTAGCTGGTGCTGCTTTAGGTTATTTTATTGCTATGAAAGTATTTAAGAAACAATTAGAAAAAAATCCACCAATCTCAAAAGATACTATTAGAATGATCTACCAACAAGTAGGTAGAAAACCAACTGAAAAACAAATCAATGAAATTTATAATAAAGCTGTTAAAAAGAAATAATGAAATTTATTAAATCAGCTACTAAAGCTAGTGAATTAATTTATGATAATTTAAGTGAAGTATGTTTTATTGGTCGTTCTAATGTCGGTAAAAGTTCATTAATAAATGCTCTTTCTAATTCAAAGATTTCAAGAGTTTCTAATACTCCTGGAAGAACTCAATTAATTAATTATTTTGAAGATAAGAATTTTAGATTAGTAGATTTACCAGGTTATGGTTATGCTAATGTTTCAAAACAAAAAAGAAAAGAATTAATTCATATTGTTGAAGAATATTTATTTAACTCAACATCTCTTAAAGCCATCTTTCAAATTGTTGATGGGAATGTGATAACTAATTTAGATCAAGAAATGAGTAATTATTTTCAAGATAATTTTTCAAATCATATTATTATAATGAATAAAATAGATAAACAAAATATTAGTAGATATGTTAATAACTTAGAAAAAACTGCTCAATTTTTAAATGTTGATAAAGAAAATATTATTATGATAAGCGCAAGGAATAGAATAAATATTAATTTAGTTCTATCAAAAATAAAGTCAATAGTTCAATCATAAATAAGAGTTAATTATGGAAAAAAAATATAATCATTTAATAGTTGAAAAAGATAAGTATGATGATTGGTTAAACAAGGAACTTTTCAAACCATCATTAAAAGGGAAACCTTTTTCAATTGTTTTACCTCCGCCAAATATTACAGGACATCTTCATTTAGGTCATGCATTAAATGCTACTATTCAAGATAGTATTATTAGATATAAAAAATTGCAAGGATATAGAACAATTTGGGTTCCAGGAACTGATCATGCTGGTATTGCTACTCAAACAAAATTTCAAAAATATTTATTAAATGAAAAAAATATTGATTATCGAGAACTTGGTAGAAAGAAATTTGTTAGTGAATTAATGAAATGAAAAGAATCTCATTCTAATTTCATTCATTCTCAGTGAAAAAATCTTGGACTTAGTTTAGATTATTCTTCTGAACTTTTTACAATGGATAAATCTGTTAATAGTGCTGTTAATAAAGTTTTTTGCGAACTTTATCAAAATAATTTAATTTATGAAGGTGAAAAACTTGTTAATTGAGATGTTAAACTTCAAACAGCTATTAGTGATATTGAAGTAATTCATAAACAAGTTATTTCTAAACTTTATTATTTTAAATATTATTTAAAAGATAAAAATGAGTATATTACAATTTCAACTACAAGACCTGAAACTATGTTTGGAGATGTTGCTGTATTTGTTAATCCTAGTGATGAAAGATATAAACATTTAATTAATCAAGTAGTTATTAATCCAGTTAATAATCAGGAATTAAAGATATTAAGCGATCAATATATTGAAATTGAATTCGGTACAGGGATTATGAAATGTACTCCTAGTCATGATTTTAATGATAATCTTTTAGGTAAAAAGCACAAGTTACCTTCAATTAATATTATGAATAATGATGGGACGATGAATTCAGAAGCTGGAGAATTTGAAGGTTTAGATAGATTATTATGTCGTAAGTTACTAGTTGAAAAACTAAATAAAAATTCTTTTGTTGAAAAAATTGATGAAAATTATGAAACTCAAATTGGTTTTTCTGAAAGAACTGATGAAATTGTTGAACCTATTATTTCTAAACAATGATTCATTAAAATGAAACCGCTTGTTAAGAATGTTATTAATAATCAAAGAAGAGGTTCTGTTGAAAACAAAGTTAAAATTTATCCAGATAGATTTGATAAAAATTTGATTAATTGATTAGTTAATATCGAAGATTGATGTATTAGTAGACAATTATGATGAGGGCATCAATTACCTGTTTGAATCAATAGTGACACTAATGAAGTGTATGTTAGTGAAAAAGAACCCAAACCAATAAAAAATTGAACAAGACATCCAGATGTTTTAGATACATGATTTTCTTCAGCTATTTGACCACTTGTTTGTTTTGAATGACCAAAGGACACTTCAGTAAAGTTTAAAACCTTTTTTCCAACAGATATGATGGTAACTGGTCATGATATTCTTTATTTTTGAATTTCAAGAATGATGACTTTATCATCATATTTTACCAATAAAGTGCCTTTTAAAAATGTCTACATTCATGGTTTAATTCGTGATGAAAAAGGAAAAAAAATGTCAAAATCATTAAACAATGGTATTGATCCTAATTCAATAATAAATGAATATGGGGCTGATGCTCTAAGATATTTTTTAACTTCATCTTCATCAGTAGGAGAAGACATTAAATTTAGTAATGAAAAAATTAGATCTAATTGAAACTTTTTAAATAAAATATGAAATTCTGCAAGATTTATCTTTCTAAATTCAAAACCAAACAAAAATTATAAAATTAAAATTGGTGAACTTTCAGATTCAAGTAAATGAATTTTGAAGAAATTAAACAAAGTCATCAAAAATGTTTCAAAAAACATGGATAAATATAATTTTATTCTAGCTTCAAAGACTCTTTATGATTTTATTTGAAATGATTTTTGTAATAACTACATTGAATTTACAAAAATTAATACTAATAATAAAATGTATGCTCAAAATGAAATTGCTGTTGCTCAATATGTATTAAAGCAAATATTAATTATGCTTCATCCTCAATGTCCATTTTTAACTGAAGAAATTTATTCTTATTTTTATAATCCTAAAATTTCAATACTAAAAGAAAAATGACCAGTTCAATTAAAAATAGGAAATGAGAAAATAATTAATAAAACTATTCAAATCATAACTGCAATAAATCAGATTAGAGCAGAAGAAAATTTAAATAATAGCGAATTTTTAGAAATTAATATTTTAACTAAAAAAGATATTAAATTATTTTATAAAATAATAGATAAAATTAATGATTATTTATTTTTAAAGAAAGCAAAAATAGTAAGTGTTACTAATGTTGGTATTTTAGCTAATAAATATACTAAATTAGTTGATGACTTTGTAATTGAAGTTTATGCTAAAGTTGAATTCCATTCTGAAAATGAAATTCTTAAAATTGATAAAATGATTATCTTTCTTGAAAATGAAATCAACAGAAGTAATCAAATATTAAGCAATGAAAATTTTATTACTAAAGCTCCAAAAAATAAAATAGATGAAGAAAAAACAAAACTAGAAAATTATAAAGGGCAATTAAATTCAAGTTTAGAATCTTTAAAATCACTAAAGATTGAAACAAAAACTAAAGAATTTAATTAAGAAGTAAAAAAAGATGATTAACATTGTTTTATTTGAACCAGAAATAGCTAATAATACAGGTAATATATTGAGAACTTGTCATGCTTTTAATGCTAATTTACATTTAATAAGACCTTATGGATTTTTTTTGGATAATAAATACATTAAAAGATCATCAACTAATCATTTTGACTTAGAAAATATTAAGCAATATGATTCATTTGATGAATTCGTTTTTAAAAACAAACCTAATAAAATTTATATGTTTTCCCGTTATGGTAAAAAAATGCTTGATGAACATAATTATCAAGATATTGATGAAGATATTTATTTTATGTTTGGTAAAGAGTCAACAGGAATTGATAAGATAATTTTAAAAAATTATTTAGATACATCAATTAGAATTCCAATGAATGAAGAATCTATTAGTATTAATTTATCAAATACAGTAGCAATTGCCATTTATGAAGTTATTAGACAAAGAAAATATTTTTCATTATTAAAATATGAAACTTTTAAGGATTAATTAATGCGACTTAGAAAAAATCCTAAATTAATTGAACAAATGAATTTAGATGATAATTATTTAATTAATTATTCAGAAAACAATAAATTAAATTGAAAAAAAATTTTTGATAATGATAATGAAAAAATTGAACTTGAAATCGGAGTTGGTAAAGGTGATTTCATTATTCAAAAAGCCATTAATAATCCTAATATAAATTTTATTGGCATTGAAAAAATGCCGGCTGTTTTAGCTATTTGTATTAATAAGTTAATTAAGTTAGATAGTAAAATTAATAATTTAAAATTATTGGTTTTTGATGCAAGTGAATTAGAAAATATTTTTAATGAAAAAATGATTAATAAAATATATTTAAATTTCTCTGATCCTTGACCCAAAAAAAGACATGAAAAAAATCGTTTAACAAATTGAAAATTTTTAGATATTTATGAAAAAATTTTATTACCAAATAAGACAATTGAATTCAAAACAGATAATGATTTATTGTATTTATACACTTTAAACGAAGTTATTTTAAATAATATTGATAGAATTAATTTGATTTATAATACTGAAAATTTGTATGAAAATCTTGAAAATAAATATAATTTCAATAATATTCAAACAGAGTATGAAAAAAAATTTGTGAATATTAACAAAAATATAAATAAAATAATTTATAATTTTAAATAGGTATAATAACTATAAATTGATTTTATAGTTAACTAAGGAATTTTTTATGGCAAAAAAAGATCGTTCATCCAATAATAATAAAACTATTAAAAATGATTATAATGCAAATTATACATCTTATTTAAATCAAGAAAATTCTTCATTTAGTAATAATGAAGCTCCACCGGCAGAAGAAGTTTTATTCGATCCGTTTAGCTCTACATCAGCATTAGTGAGTGAAGACTCATTATCTTTAATTCCGCCTCCATCATTTAATAATGATAATCCATTTGGTTCAACTCCAACTTCATCATTTAATGATAATCCATTTGGTTCTTCTTCATCTTCATCATTTGGTAGTGGTAATGATCCATTTGGCTCAACTCCAACTTCATCATTTAATGATAATCCATTTGGTTCAACTCCAACTTCATCATTTAATGATAATCCATTTGGTTCTTCTTCATCTTCATCATTTGGTAGTGATAATGATCCATTTGCTTCAACTCCAACTTCATCATTTGGAAGTTCTGATTTTAATTCTTTTACTCCATCACCAGAACCTATTGTTCCTGCATTTGATCATGCAAAAGAAGCTGAATTAGAAACAGCAAGAATAGCTGAAGAAAATGCTAAATTTCAATTAGAACAAGCAAGAATTGATGAAGAGAACGCTCAAAAAGCGATGCAATTAGAAGCAATAAGATTACAGGAAGAACAAGATTTGATTGAAAATGCTCAAAGAGATGCATTAAGAGAAGTAGAAGAAAAATCAAAAAAAGAAGCTGAAATAGCAAAAGAACCACCACCTAGTGTAATAAATGAAGATGTTGAAGATTTAGAATCAATGTCTATTGAAGAATTAAAGGATAATATTAATAAACTAAAAGCTAATCCAGGTAATACTATTGATGAAAAATTATTAGTGTTTGATAAAATTGGTAAATATTCTACTGTATTATTAAAAAAACTAAGAGCTGAAAAGAAATAGTTATGAATTTTAGAAGGATTTATTAATGGAAAATACTACTAATATGAGAACTTCTAAAAATGAAGTGCAATCCTTTTTTAACTATTTATACTTTTTGAATATGTATGTTTTAAAAAGAAAACCAACAATAATAGTTCCTATAGGCGCTTTTATTCTTTTGTTAATCTTTCCTATAATAACTATGTTATTACCAGATAATGATCCAATCTTTAAATTAACGGCAATAAATATTTTTGTCCCAATTAATTTTAGTATTGCTTGATCTTTTATGATTTTATTTGGTTGTATGATTACTCTTACCATTTTCAAAGAAGGTAAAATGGATGGAATTGAAACACTCGTTGTTTCAAAACCAATTACAAGAAAAACAATAATATTAGCTAAGTTTTTATATTTATTATTGATTGGTATTGTCTATTGGTTGTGAATTTTTTTAATTTTTATTAGCACATTATATATGTTAAGAAGCCAACCTATTTTTTTTGATTATATTGATTCAAACATACATGATTTTATGTTTGGTCTAACAATAGGTTTAATATTAATCTTTTTTATTTTTGCTCTATTATCATCATTTATTTCTATTAAATTATCTGTCAAAAATACTTTATCAATGGTTTTAATTAGTTTTCCATTATTAACAATAGTTGGAACAATCTTTTCTAATCCAATTTTATTTAAAAATAGACCGACAGAAACTCTATTTAAAATTATTACTGAAGATGCTGCTATAGAACCAATTTTTGATAAAAATCCTATTGTAAATCTCTCACCAAACGGTATGGTTCTTTTAAATTCTAATAATAAACCTTTTACTCCTATTCAAATAGAAAGATTTCAAAAAGCTTGAGATTCAAGTTCTGATGCTGGAATTTTATCAGCATTTAATAGTTTTCTTAATCCTACATCTATGATTTCTCAATCATTTAATGGTGAACAAACACCTGAAATTAAAGTTTCATGAAAATCTAATGGAGAAATTCAATCTTTTGCATCTCAAACTATTTTTGACTTTAACACATCAATACCAGTTAATTCTAATCATTTAGGTGAAAACGTCATTAAAAACGATTCTTCACAAAAAAATTATTTTTTATATAAACAAAATGTTGATGGCTCTTTAGATACTACCAATGCTATATCTGTTGATATACCAACTATAAGCAAATTATTAAAGCAAGATGAAATAGTAAGAAAACTTGATGAAGTTTTAAAAGCGCCTTATAGTGAAACAATGTTTGATAATATTCCTCCCCCAATACTTCAAACCACAGTTGAAACTGCATTAGCATTGTTATATATGAGATCTTATGAAATTAGTTCAGATGATTATTTAAAATGAGAATTTGGGGATAATTTTAAAAACCCAAAAAATTTATTGAATAAAATTTTAGGAGTTGATTTCTTTAATAAAATGTTGATTGGTCCTGGACCAATAACTATTCCTGCAGAAAGTTTTATTGCTGGTTGAACTATTTTATTTAAATTTAATGATGTTGACCCTGCAACAGAAACTATAGAACCTTTTATTTATACTTTACCAACTACTGAGGGTGTTATTAACATTAATGTTGAAGGATTTCGTTCACCTACTTGAGGTGTTATGCTTTTTTGAGGTAGTGTTTTAATTTTATTATTTATATTAGCATCAGCTTACTATTATAATGAGGACTTTGTTTAATATGGAAAATAATGAAAAAATTATTCTAGAGGTAATTGATCTACACAAAAAATATCATAAATCTGATAGAGCTGCTATTGACAAAATAAATTTTAAAATTGCTGAAGGTGAATTTCATGTTTTTATTGGTGCTAATGGTGCTGGAAAAACTACAACAATTAAAGCTTTAGTTGGAGCTTATAAAAAATGAGATGGTCAAATTAAAGTTTATGGTCAAGACATTTGAAAATTTGAAGCTAAAAGACATATTGGATATATTCCAGAACATGCTGTTTTTCCTAAAGAATTTACAACAAAGGATTATTTAGTTTCAATGGGAATTCTTTCTGGTTTAACTAAAAAAGATGCAACTAAATATTGTATTGAAAAATTAGAAGAACTTAATATGCAAAATATGCTTAATAAGAAACCACACACTTTTTCATCTGGTCAAAAGAAAAAAATACTTTTAGCTCAAGCATTAATAATTGAACCATCTTTATTGATAATGGATGAACCAGCTGCTAATCTTGACCCACTTGCAAGATATGAATTATTTGAAATATTATTAAAATTAAAATCAGAAGGCAAATCAATTTTCATAGCTTCACACATTTTGGCTGAAGTTGAAAAGTATACCGATGCTGTTACTATTTTAGATGGTGGAAAAATTGTTTATACAGGTAAGTATGATAAACAAAAATCATTAACAGATCTTTATATTGAAAAAGTAAAATTAGGTTCAGTAGATTCAGGAACATCTAAAGCAAAAAAAGAAATTGAATTAGAAGATTTAATCATAATTTAAAATATAAATATATAAATATTTTAAAAATAATAAAAGGTAAAGTTTTATCCATATGGATAAAACTTTTTTATTCCATTATGTAATAATATTATCTTGAATTATTTTTCTTTAATAATTATGGTAATATTAAAATTTATCAAACCAAAATATTAAATTCTTGAAAGTCTGAAATGATTAATAAAAAATTGCCTTTATTTTTAGGATTAACACTAGGTTCAATTGTTACTATAACAGCTGTTTCTACGGGTTATATTTTGAATATGAATATCGGTTCTATATTTAATTATTATGCAAATCCCACATCAGATACACCTATAGGAAATCTTGATTCATATAAAACTTTAGCAAAAAGAAATGCTGAAATAATAATGGCTGCAGGATTTCAACATGTTAGTCCTATTAAATTAGCTTATAATCCAGCTAATTTAAAAACATTTAAAGATATAGGTTTCATTCTTATGGATGAAATCTTACCATTTGGTGGTGATACACCTGCTATAGCAAGTGCTAATACTGCTACAACTTCTTTTAGAAGTGATTTAGGAAGTTTCCAAACAGCAATTTCATCAGCTATTTTATTAAATAAAAATCAAGAATATTTTATGCCTGAAAATTTTGATGATAATCCAAATACTCTAAATAGAAAAAGTTTTAAATGAGCTGGCTATGGTGGTGCTACTTTTTCATCTGTTACATCTTTCTTAGGTGGTTTTCAACAAGGGATTGAATTTTTTAATGAAGTAATCTTACCCGCTTATAATGGAATTCCAACAAACACAAATAAATATCTTCCTATTGAACATAAAACAATTGATAATAATAATTTTTTAAATAATAATTTTGGAATTGGTGGTGGTATCGAAATTTCTGATTTATATCTTAATCCTAAAACACCAGGTGTTAATGGTGTTGATCTATTTTTTCCAGTAGCAGGTCCACAAATAAGTGATGCACTTAGTTCGATTAGAAAATTTAACAATTTAAGAACAATTTTAATTGGTGCTGATTCAGCTATTGAAAATGATATCAATATTAATCTACCTTTAAGAAATGGTAGTCATGTTGGTAATGGGAAAATTATTCAAATGTCATCTTTAAAAAGATTAGATGTAGTTGGAAAGAAAATTTTAGAAATTATCCAAAATGGTAATGTAGCTCCAAAAGTTATAGACAAAGATGGCAATGATATAACCAATATTTATTATCAAGAACTAATTGATGAAAATGGAATTGGTGGATTTGGTAGCCATAGCGTTGGTAATTTAGAAAATGGTTCTGTTGGTGTTTCAAAAGCAGGAGATCAATATCTTCAAGAGGCATTAGCTATTCCAGGAGTTATTGATGCTTATAATGAGAAAATGAATTTCCTTTCAACACCTGCTGGTATGGTTTATATTGCTACTGAAAAAGGAGTTCCTACAACATTTAAATATGGTTCTGATTCAGATTTTCCTTTAATCAAAAATTTTGTTCCCTATTCTCCAGAAGCAACAATCCCAGCAATGAATAAAAATAATTTTATAGTGCCAGATAATCAAGCTTATAATCAAAAAATATTAGTTTCTTTATCAACTACTACAACATTATTAAAAGATGCTTCCTTTTCACAATCAACATATGAAGGTATTTTTGAATTTCTAAAATCACTTGGAATTAATATTCCAAAAATTTAGTTAAAGATCTAAAATTAAAAGATAAAATAATCAAATAATAATTTTTGTATTTATTTTCATATGGTATTTTAATTTAATTATTTTATGCTTATTTAATCATAATCTTTAAAGATGTGAATTTTAATTAATATAGATAGAATTTATTTATTAAATTCAACACTAATATTAGTTTGTTTTTATATTGCTTTATTTTATAATTATGTTTATAATAGTTTTGTTTAAAATAAATATTAAACTCTTGAAAGTCTGAAATGATTAATAAAAAATTACCTTTATTTTTAGGATTAACATTAGGTTCAATTGCTACTATAACAGCAGTTTCTACTGGTTATGTTCTAAATATGAATTCAGGAGCTATATTTAATTATTATGCAAATCCAACAGCAAATACTCCAATAGGTACTCTTGATTCATATAAAACCTTAGCAAAAAGAGATGCTGAAATAATAATGGCTGCAGGTTTTTCACATTCTAGTCCAATTAAATTAGCTTATAATTCAGCTAATTCAAAAATATTTAAAGATATAGGTTTCATCTTTTTGGATGAAATCTTACCATTTGGTGGTGATATACCAACTTTAGCAAGCGCTAATACTGCTTCAGTTTCATTTAGAAGTGATTTAGGAAGTTTCCAAACAGCAATTTCATCAGCTATTTTATTAAATAAAAATCAAGAATATTTTATGCCTGAAAATTTTGATGATAATCCAAATACTCTAAATAGAAAAAGTTTTAAATGAGCTGGCTATGGTGGTGCTACTTTTTCATCTGTTACATCTTTCTTAGGTGGTTTTCAACAAGGGATTGAATTTTTTAATGAAGTAATCTTACCCGCTTATAATGGAATTCCAACAAACACAAATAAATATCTTCCTATTGAACATAAAACAATTGATAATAATAATTTTTTAAATAATAATTTTGGAATTGGTGGTGGTATCGAAATTTCTGATTTATATCTTAATCCTAAAACACCAGGTGTTAATGGTGTTGATCTATTTTTTCCAGTAGCAGGTCCACAAATAAGTGATGCACTTAGTTCGATTAGAAAATTTAACAATTTAAGAACAATTTTAATTGGTGCTGATTCAGCTATTGAAAATGATATCAATATTAATCTACCTTTAAGAAATGGTAGTCATGTTGGTAATGGGAAAATTATTCAAATGTCATCTTTAAAAAGATTAGATGTAGTTGGAAAGAAAATTTTAGAAATTATCCAAAATGGTAATGTAGCTCCAAAAGTTATAGACAAAGATGGCAATGATATAACCAATATTTATTATCAAGAACTAATTGATGAAAATGGAATTGGTGGATTTGGTAGCCATAGCGTTGGTAATTTAGAAAATGGTTCTGTTGGTGTTTCAAAAGCAGGAGATCAATATCTTCAAGAGGCATTAGCTATTCCAGGAGTTATTGATGCTTATAATGAGAAAATGAATTTCCTTTCAACACCTGCTGGTATGGTTTATATTGCTACTGAAAAAGGAGTTCCTACAACATTTAAATATGGTTCTGATTCAGAATTTCCCTCAATTCAAAATTTTGTTCCCTATTCTCCAGAAGCAACAATCCCAGCAATGAATAAAAAGAATTTTATAGTGCCAGATAATCAAGCTTATAATCAAAAAATATTAGTTTCCTTATCGACTGCTACAACATTATTAAAAGATGCTTCCTTTTCTCAATCAACATATGAAGGTATTTTTGAATTTCTAAAATCACTTGGAATTAATATTCCAAAAATTTAGTTAAAGATCTGAAAATAAAGAAATAAAATAATCTTAGTTAACACATATTTTTAAAAAAAAGACATGCTCAAATAATAAATTTTTATACTTATTATTCTAATCTAATTGTCTTATAGTTAATTAATTATAAAATATTTAAAGACACAATTTTCATATTATAGATGAAATTTATTTATTGAATTGAATAGTAATATTATTTTATTTTTTTTTATATTGCTTTATTTCATAATTATGTTTATAATGGTTTTATTAAAGTTAAATATTAAATTTTTGGAAGTCTGAAATGATTAATAAAAAAATGCCTTTATTTTTAGGATTAACGTTAGGTTCAATTGCTACTATAACAGCAGTTTCCACTGGTTATGTTCTAAATATGAATTCAGGAGCTATATTTAATTATTATGCAAATCCAACAGCAAATACTCCAATAGGTACTCTTGATTCATATAAAACCTTAGCAAAAAGAGATGCTGAAATAATAATGGCTGCAGGTTTTTCACATTCTAGTCCAATTAAATTAGCTTATAATTCAGCTAATTCAAAAATATTTAAAGATATAGGTTTCATCTTTTTGGATGAAATCTTACCATTTGGTGGTGATATACCAACTTTAGCAAGCGCTAATACTGCTTCAGTTTCATTTAGAAGTGATTTAGGAAGTTTCCAAACAGCAATTTCATCAGCTATTTTATTAAATAAAAATCAAGAATATTTTATGCCTGAAAATTTTGATGATAATCCAAATACTCTAAATAGAAAAAGTTTTAAATGAGCTGGCTATGGTGGTGCTACTTTTTCATCTGTTACATCTTTCTTAGGTGGTTTTCAACAAGGGATTGAATTTTTTAATGAAGTAATCTTACCCGCTTATAATGGAATTCCAACAAACACAAATAAATATCTTCCTATTGAACATAAAACAATTGATAATAATAATTTTTTAAATAATAATTTTGGAATTGGTGGTGGTATCGAAATTTCTGATTTATATCTTAATCCTAAAACACCAGGTGTTAATGGTGTTGATCTATTTTTTCCAGTAGCAGGTCCACAAATAAGTGATGCACTTAGTTCGATTAGAAAATTTAACAATTTAAGAACAATTTTAATTGGTGCTGATTCAGCTATTGAAAATGATATCAATATTAATCTACCTTTAAGAAATGGTAGTCATGTTGGTAATGGGAAAATTATTCAAATGTCATCTTTAAAAAGATTAGATGTAGTTGGAAAGAAAATTTTAGAAATTATCCAAAATGGTAATGTAGCTCCAAAAGTTATAGACAAAGATGGCAATGATATAACCAATATTTATTATCAAGAACTAATTGATGAAAATGGAATCGGTGGATTTGGTAGCCATAGTGTTGCTAATTTAGAAAATAATTCTGTTGGTGTTTCAAAGACAGGTGAGCAATATCTTCAAGAAGCATTAGCTATTCCAGGAGTTATTGATGCTTATAATGAGAAATTAAATTTCCTTTCAACACCTGCTGGTATGATTTATATTGCTACTGAAAAAGGAGTTCCTACAACATTTAAATATGGTGTTGATTCAGAATTTCCTTTAATTCAAAATTTTGTTCCCTATTCTCCAGAAGCAACAATCCCAGCAATGAATAAAAAGAATTTTATAGTGCCAGATAATCAAGCTTATAATCAAAAAATATTAGTTTCCTTATCGACCGCTACAACATTATTAAAAGATGCTTCCTTTTCTCAATCAACATACGAAGGTATTTTTGAATTTCTAAAATCACTCGGAATTAATATTCCAAAAATTTAGTTAAAGATCTAAAATAGAAAGGCAAAAAAGAATCTTATGAATGTTGAAAACAAAAAAATACCACCTCAATATGCTATTAAAATGAATAACATTTATAAAACATTTTTAAATGGAAAAATTAAAGCTAATACTAATATTACTTTAAATGTTAGAGAAAATGAAATTCATACAATTATTGGTGAGAACGGTGCTGGTAAATCAACATTAATGTCAATTTTATTTGGATTATATACACCTGACTCTGGTGAAATTTTAATTAATGATAAAAGAGTATTTTTTAATTCTGCTATGGATGCTAATAATGCTGGACTTGGAATGGTTCATCAACATTTTAAACTTGTTCAAAATTACACTGTTTTTGAAAATATCATTCTTGGTGTTGAAGATACAAATGGGATTTTATTAGAAACAAAAGATTCTAAAAAAAGAATAAAAGCTCTAATTAGTGAATATAATTTTAACCTAAATATTAATTCTAAAATTTCAAATTTATCTGTTGGACAACAGCAAAAAACTGAAATTTTAAAACTTTTATATAGAAATGCAAATATTTTAATTTTTGATGAACCCACAGCTGTTTTAAGTGATGATGAAATTGAACAATTTTTAAAAATGCTTTCAAACTTTAAAAAGCAAGGTAAAACAATTATTATTATCACTCATAAATTTAATGAAATTAAAAAAATAGCTGATAATGCTACTGTTATTAGACATGGAGAATTAATTGATACTTTTGCTGTTAAAGATAAAACAGTTGATGAAATGGCATCTTTAATGGTTGGTAAAAAAATCGTTGAAGTTAAAAATAATAGTGATAATGAACCTGGTGATGTTGTTTTAGATGTTAAAAATTTAACAGTATCAAGTTCAGCAAAAGTATTTAGTTTAATTCCAGATGTAAAAAAAATTAGAAGTCTTATTAATAAAAAAGCAAAATTAAGACAAATTGACAATAATAGAACACATATTAGTGAATTAAATTCAATTGATGATCGAATTGATGATATTAAAAAAAGACTTTTTAATAATCTTGAAAAGAAATTAGATTTGTTGAAAGAAAAAAATGAAGTTAAAAGTTCATCTCCATTGGAAATGAAAATTGATAAAAAAATTAATGAAATTACTAATTTTAAAAAAGAATTTCAAAGTAATGGTCATACAATAGATTTTAAAATAAGAGAAGGTGAAGTTTTTGCTATTGCTGGTGTTGAAGGTAACGGTCAAACAGAACTCGCCTTAATTTTAAATGGGATTGTAAAAGATAAAACTTCTGTTATTAAATTTTTAGATACAGATATTACTAATATGTCTATTAAAAAGAGATTAAATATGGGCATTAGTAATGTTCCAGAAGATAGACATAAGTATGGATTGATTCTTGATATGCCTATTAAAACTAATATTGTTATTAATAAAATTGATGAAGAACCTTTTTCAAAAAAAGGTTTTATTAATGAATTATCAATTGATGAATATGCAAAAAAAATTATTCAAAAATATGATATTAGAGGAACAACAAGAGGAACAGCCCCTTCAAGATTATTAAGTGGTGGAAATCAACAAAAATTAATTATTGGAAGAGAAATTTCTAATGAACATAAATTAATTATTATGGTTCAACCAACAAGAGGTCTTGATTTAGGTGCTATTGAATATGTTCATTATCAAATCATGCGTGAAAAAGAAAAAGGTAACGCTGTTTTATTAATTTCATATGAATTAGATGAAATATTAGCTTTGGCAGATAAAATTGCAGTTATTCACAATGGTCATTTTATTGAAGTCGGTAATAAAGATATTATGACAAAAGCTCACATTGGTGAACTATTCGCTGGAAAGGAATTATAAATGAAAAGTCTTAGTTCTACTTTAGCTATTGAATCACTTCTTTATTCTAGAAGTAGAAAAACAACTTCTAAAACAATAATAGTTGTTTCACTTTCTATTTTAGCATCAATTATTGTTTCTGTTTTAATTGCAACTATGTTTGGAATTAATCCAATTGAATTAATTCAAAAACTATTCTCTGAAGGTGCTATTGAATGAGAATCATGAATTATTAATACATCTATTTTTGCATTAAGTGCCTTCTCTTTTATTTTTGCAAAGAAGGCCGGTATTTTTAATATTGGTATTTCAGGTCAAATGTTAATGTCAGGTGTGGTTGCTTTAGCAATAATCAATTCCATTCCTAATGAAGCGCTATTAGGATGAGGACCAATTTTCTTAATATTTTTAACAATGTTATCAGCCTCTATAATTTCTACTTCAACTGGATTGTTAAAGATATATTTTAATGTTAATGAAGTTATTAGTTCATTATTATTAAATTGGGTTTTATTTTTTATTTCAAAATTCATTATTGGTGAATTTTTTCCAAATGATCCAACAAAATTTTCATCATCTGAGAATTTTAATTCAAATGCTTTGCTACAAGCTGGTGAACTTGGGGGATGACTACCTGCTATTATTATTACTTTAATTGTTGGTATTTTTATTTGAGTTATCTTTAAATTTACAACATTTGGTCATAAATTAAAATCAGTAGGGAAGTCAGAAGAAGCATCTTTTAATTTTGGTTATAATGTTAAACTTTTAAAATTATCTTCATTTGCTATAAGTGGTGCTATTGCTGGATTGTTAGGCGCTGTTTTATATACATCACTTAATACTTTTATTCCAATATCAATAACATCATCATCAGTCCCACTTGAAGGATTTAATGGAATGGCTGTTGGATTAATAGCAACTGGAAACCCATTTGGAACACTTTTAGTTAGTGCTTTATTAGGTTTATTTCAAGCATCATCTCCATTCTTACCAACAACACCAGTATTTACAAATGTTATTCTTGGTTTTATTATGCTAGGAGCAGCTGTTTCAGTTGTCTTCTTTGATTTCAAACCTATGAGTTTATTTCTTTCAAAAAAATATGGTAATAAATCAAAAGAAGAATTAGAAAATTTTGATAATAGAATGGATTCTTTAATTTCTAAATATAAATTTATTCAAATGAATATTAAGAAAAATGAAGGCGAATTAACAGAAGAACAAAAAAATGCTGTTGAAAATTATCAAAAGGAACGAAGTGAAATTTTTAATGATTTCAGATTCAATCTAAATAAAATAAAAATTGAAAAAGAATTAAATCCTGAATCAGAATATCAAATTATTAGCACTAATAAGAATTTAAAAATTGATGAGGATTTAACAAAATATAATTCAAATCAAAGAGCTAAGATTGAAAAAATAAAAATTGATATGATTTCAAGAACTCGTAAAGCTAACGATTATAAAAAATCATCAGATAATTTTTTAAAAAATAGATTATCTAGAAATGTTAATAATGAATCTAAATTTGAAAATCTTTCTAATAAATGACTTAATAAAATTGAGAAGTTAAAAATAGATAAAAAAAGTAGTGAAAAATTAACTCGAATAGTTAAAAATAAAGATTTCGACGATGTTGATGAATTTATTGATGGAAATGGAGATGAACAATAATGCTAAGTACAGTTACAAGTTTAATTGAAAGTATCCTTTTCATGTTTTTAATATTAGGTGCAGCTTCACTATCTGGTTATTTTTCTGAAAAAGTAGGAATTGTTAATCTTTCTATTGATGGACAAATGATCTTTGGTGCTTTAACCTTTTCTATCTTTGCTATGATATTCTTTCCTTTGGGTAATGGAACATTTGTTATTCCTATGATTCTTTCAATGGTCTTTTCAGTCGTATCAAGTGGTTTATTCGGCTTCTTAACAATTAAGCTTAAGAGTGATCATGTTATTTCAGGGGTAGCTATTAATTTATTATTTGCTGGATTAGCAACTTTCTTAAGTCCAATTTTGGGACCAATTATTTCAAATGGTAATTCCAATAAATTAAAATCAGATTATGTACCTATTTTCCAAATAGGAGATACAAACATTTTTGGTAGTACATTAATTATGTTCGTTATTATTGGTTTAATATTTATTGCTTTATGATTCTTTATTCATAAAACTGCTTTTGGATTAAGATTTAGAGCTGTTGGTGAAAATCCTAATGCTATTGATGCTCAAGGGATTAATGTTGATAAAATTAAATGAATTGGAATTTTAATTTCAGGTGCATTAGCTAGTTTAGCTGGGTCTATATTTATGTTAAGAAGCCCTATCACTTTTAATGGTGAAGTTAATGGTTTAGGATTCTTAGCAATAGCGATTTTAATTGCTGGGTCTTGAAAAATGCCTTTAGTAATTGTTTCATCATTTGTATTTGCAATTATTTTTGAAATTTTTGATTCAAACAGTTTAATTAATATTGAAGGGTTAACTTATATTAGAGAATTATTAAGAACAATACCATATGTGCTTTCATTATTATTTTTAGTAATCTTTAGTAAAAAATCCTTATATCCTGCAGCATTAGGTTTACCTTTTGATAAAACTAAGCGTTAGCATTTTGTTTTTTAATTTTTATATAAAAATTATGTTAATATTAATAAAAGTGGAGATTATGAAATAAATGAAAAATAATCAAATTGAGAAAAAGAATCAAATTGAGAAAAAGAATCAAATTGATAAAAAGAAAAAAACAATTTTTACTATATTTAGTGTACTTCTTTTAACTGCTATTCCTATAACAACTTCAATTGTAACTCTTTGAGTTTTTGATCAAACTAAAATTACTGCTATTAATGATTCAATAAATCAACCTAATTTAAATGATCCTGGGAATAGTGATTTTCAATTCACATCTAAAATTATTACAGAGATTTTAGATAAGAATGATGCAGCAGCAGGTAATAATGAGAAATTAAAAGGTATTATTAGAGCTAGTGATTTAACTGAACTTACCGGAATTCCTGATAATGCTTTTACTCCTGAAGTTAAAGCAAGAATAAAAAGTATTGAACTTTCTAGTAATATTAAAAGTATTGGTCCTAATATTTTTAAAGATATTCCTAATTTAGAATCTCTTGATATGCAAAAAAGTGGGTTAAATGTTGAATTTACTTCTAAAAGTTTTATGGGAAGTACATCAGTTTTAAAAACTTTAAAATTTCCAACTTCAGAAGTTTCTATTTCAGCATCTTTTACTCCAGCAACAGGACAAAGTGTTATATTTACAGCTCTAACAAATTTAGACTTTCCTTATAAATGAGTTCCAACGGGGACATCAGATCAATATGGAGGTTTTGCAGCTACATTTCCAATAGTTAATAAAATATCTGCATCTGGATCAGCCAAAACAATTTTGGAAACTATATGAACAGAACCTAATATTATTACCTATATTAATTAATAAAAAAAAGTAACATGTATGATTGTTACTTTTTTTATATCTTAAATTCTTGATTGTTAATAATTTTTGGATTGAGATATTAAATATTAATTTCTAATATCCTGGTTTTAATTAGATAAAGAAATAATTGGAATAGAAACATCTTGAGTTTTAAAATTAATATCTATATGAGATAGAGATTTACCTGCTTGATATGAAAATTTTAAAGTTATATCAGAACTAATTATGTAATCAGCTCCATTTTCACTTTTAGTAATTCTTAATAATTGATTATTATCTTCACTAATCTTTATTGAACTAATAAAGAGATTATTAAATAACCCAGCATTATTATTTTCCGATAAAATCATAAGTAATGATTTTATCGGATTATTTAAAGCATGAAAATTAATTCCTAATAGATTTAAATCAGAAAGAGTATGTAATGATGTATTTTCTTGACCATCTAAAATTGAATTATTATAAAAGTTATCAAAAATAATTTTATTATTTGCTAAATGAATAGCAAATGAATTTATAAAGTCAGATTTTTTTATATCTGCAAAATTTTGACTACTTAGTTGCTGTTCAATTGAAGTTTTATTTTGAGGTATTTTTAAATCAGCAATAATGTTATTAACAAATTGACTTCCACTAGTTATATTAACTAAATTATTATTTTGATTTAAATCAGTTTGATTAAATAATTCATTAACAACAGCAAAATCACTAATAACTGCATTAAAACCCCTAGATAATAAATTTGTTGGTAACAATGGAAATAATGTAAAATCACCATAAATTAAACCACTATCATCATTTGCTTCAATTTTTATAGCATCGATTCTAATAACTTGTTCAACCGGTAGGTTTCTTGGATTTAAATAACTTAAATAACTATTTTCAAAATTAAAATATTTATTAAAGTTCGCTGTTTTTCTCTTTCAATTTAAAAACTCAGTAGAAGCATAAATTGTTGGATTTTGGTTGTTAACCAAAATAATATCATTAGCTAATAAATCAAGAGCTCATTGATTGAAATTATCATCTATAGTAATATAGTTATTAAGATTTATATTTTTTGAAACTGGAACCCATGTACTACTAGCATAATTATATGTATAAGTGTTAACATTTAATTGAATATTTCATTGCCTAATTGATCCAAAATCACTAGATAAAATAGTAATTGAATTAATTATTTTATTTTTATAAAGCTCAAGTAAACTAAATTGATTATTATCTGAATTATCAGTTGTAAAACCTATTTCAATATCATTATTATATTTTAGGAATTCTTCAATATTTCAAGATTTTGCTGTTATTTTATTTTGCTTATCATTAATAAATAATGATTTATTAATTTTTGGATTGTTATTAATATAAAAATGATTTGAAAAATTTGGAATATTACTTATTACTATTTGTTCAGGTTCAATAGTAGTTCCAAGATATTCACCAGCAATTGAAAGACTAAAAGTTCTTGTTCTATTTGAAATATTAGCAAAGTTTAAAATTTTTAAGTTTAAATTTTGATACTTTGCATCAATATTATGTAAAGTTTTATTAATTGAAGCATCTGTAAATGTTGAGTAATTTGTATATTCATTAATTTTTAATAGTTTTACTATTTCTAAATAATTACTTACTCTTAAACTATTATTCTTATTTGAAACATATGAAATATTACCACCTTTTTGAAGTTCACTTAAAGGAACATCAGGTGTTGATGGTGATGCACCAGTTATTAAATTTTTAAAATACTCAACAAAACCAAAAGTTGGCAATCCTATTGCTGTAACAGCTGTTGCTAAACCAAGAGTAATTAATATTCCCTTTGTTAATTTCTTTAAACCCATATACAAAACCTAATATTTTAATATTTAAAATAACATCTATTTATATTTTAAAGGAATTTATTTAGTAAATTAATTATTTTTAATTCATCATTATCTAAAATTAAAAATTTTTAACTACTAATAAAATTTGTTTTTGTATCAAATCCATTTTTAAAATTATCAAATGATTTAAAATATCTTTTAATTAATTTTAAAAATTTATCAATAATAGATTTTAAATTTTTACTAAATTGTCTTAGAATAAATCATAATTATAAATACCATCAGCATTATTTCTAATTGTAGTTTTTATTTCATTTGAAAATTCATCTAATTAAGTCAAAATTTTATTTAAATATCAATCTTAAATTCATCTATTTTCAAGAGCATTATTTAAATTATTAACATAAAATTGGTGGTGTTTTTTTATATTGTGAATTTTAACTTTTTAAGCATCATAATATGGCTCTAACACATCAAATACATACTTTAAATATGTCTTAAGTTTAAACATTATTTTTTCGATGTTCTTTTTAATATGTTTTACATTTTATAAAAAGTTATTTAATGATATCTATAAAATATCATTTTTGATATATAATAATTTTTAATATGAATTCAATAAAAAATAAAAATGATTATTCAAGCATCTGATGATCTAAAATAAGTATTTTTTCATTATTACAATTAATAATGTTTATTTTGTTAATCAGCTTTGCTGTTTTAACAAGTCAAACATTTAATGAGTTTGGTTGGGGAATTAATAATATCGATCATGATTCTATTACTAATCATGCTCAACTTATTAGAGGTTTTTTAGTATATGTATTAATTTTTTATATATCTATTTCTCTTTATATTCAATTTAGATTAATTCCTAAAATAAAGGATGAATCATTTAAAGCCATTCCCTTTTTTGGAATTTTATCATGACTTCTAGTTCCTTATTTTTTTAAACAAACTATAAAAAATCATTATTTTAAAGATTATTTTCTTTATTTAAAATTAAATATTGATTCAGATTTAAGATCAACAGTTTCTCATAGTCATTTCTTTAAATCTATCAAAAATAAAGGACAAAAAGATAGATTATTTTGAAATACTTTATTATTTTATTTTACATTTCTAGTTGCTTTAACTTCATTTTGTTTTATTATGGTTCAATTTCCATATGATCCAAAAGAAACAAGTAACATATTCTTATTTTCTAAATTTGGCTATTTTACTAATACTACTAATATGCTTTGTTTTATTATATTGTTTATTATGTTATTTAGTCCTAAAAATTATATCTTTAGAAACAATACAATTTTAATAACATCATCAGCATACATTACAATTGTAGGTTTAATATATTGAGCATATTTATTCCCAACTTCAGTTAATTTTGAAATAGGTCATATTGGTCAAAATATTAGATCTGTTTGAACACATGCATTAGTTCCAATTACTTTTTCTTGATTTGCAATTTCAAGTTTTAGAACTAATTTATACAATCCTATTAGATTTAGAACATTATCATTAAGTGGTTATGTTTATCCGTTGATATATGGTGTAATTGTTTTCATTCTTCCATTTTTTGTTAGATTTACTCCTTATGGAATAATAACAAATCCAAATCCAGAAATGATTTACTTTCATATTAATAAATATGGAGTTCTTGAACATTCTCAAAATGGTGAATATTGAGTTTTCTCTTTGGTATTTTTATTTGTTATTATTTTTACAATATTTTTCTTTATTTATTATTTTATAGCTAAAAAAATATCTGTAAAATATTCAAATAACATTAATGATATTTCAAGAATTGTTTTACATACAGAAGTCTAAGAAGATTAATTTTTATATCTTAAATTACATAGATATAAAAAAAGATAAATAGCTAATAAATAATTAGTGATTAATTCCTATGAAATTAAAAATCTTATTATATTGATTAATATAATAAGATTTTTAATTATCTATCTAATTTTTTTTAACAACTTCCCAGTCAATTATATTTCAAAAACTATCTATTCATTCATTTCTTCTATTTTGAAACTTTAAATAATAAGCATGTTCTCAGATGTCAATAACCATTAAAGGTTTTTGGTTATTACTTATAGGACAATCATGATTTGGTAAATTTACAATTTTTAGTTCATCATTATCTAAAACTAAAAAAGTTCAACTACTACCAAAATTTGTTTTTGCTTTTGTATCAAATTCATTTTTAAAATTATCAAATGATTTAAAATCTTTTTCAATTAATTTTAAAAATTTATCACTAATAGATTTTGGATTTTTGCTAAATTGATCTCAAAATAAATCATGATTATAAATACCGCCAGCATTATTTCTAATTGTAGTTTTTATTTCATTTGGAAATTCATCTAATGAAGTCAAAATTTTATTTAAATCTCAATCCTTAAATTGATCTAATTTTTCAAGAGCATTATTTAGATTAGTAACATAAGCTTGATGATGTTTTGTATGATGGATTTCAACTGTTTGAGCATCATAATATGGCTCTAATGCATCAAATTCGTACTTTAAAGGGTTTAGTTTTAACATTATATTTTTTAGATTCCTTATTTTTAATATTTTACATCATATTAATATATAATTATTTTTAATATGAATTTATCGAAAAATAAAAATGACTATACAAGTATTTGATGAACTAAAATAAGTATTTTTTCATTATTACAATTTATAATGTTTATTCTATTAATAAGTTTTGCTATTTTAACAGCACAAACATTTAATGAATTTGGTTGAGGAATCAATAGCCCTCTTGTAGATGCTATTAGTCCACATGCTCAGCTTATTAGAGGTTTTTTAGTTTATACATTAATCTTCTATATATCTATTTCTCTTTATATTCAATTTAGATTAATTCCAAAAATAAAAAATGAATGCTTCAAAAGCATTGCTTTATTAGGATTTATTTCTTGACTTCTCGTTCCTTATTTTTTCAAAAGAAGTATTAATAATAATTATTTTAAAGATTATTTTCTTTACTTAAAATTAAATATTAATCCAGATTTAAATTCGACAGTTTCACATAATCATTTCTTTAAGCTTTTTAGTATTAGAGGAAAAAAAGATAGATTATTTTGAAATACTTTATTATTTTATTTTACATTTCTAGTTGCTTTAATTTCATTTTGTTTTATTATGATACAAATGCCATCTGATCCTGCTGAAACAAGTAATATGTTCTTATTTGCTAAATTTGGTTATTTTACTAATACTACTAATATGATTTGTTTTTTCATATTATTATTTATGTTATTTTCTCCTAAAAATTATATATTTAGAAATAATACAATTTTAATAATAATGTCAGCATGCATTACAATTGTAGGTTTGATATACTGAGCATATTTATTCCCTATTGCTAATGATTTTGATTCTAGACCTCCTGCTCAAAATGCTAGATCTGTTTGAACACATACATTAGTTCCAATTACTTTTATTTGATTTTCAATTTCAAGTTTTAGAACAAATTTATATAATCCAATTAAATTTAGAACATTATCATTAAGTGGGTATGTATATCCAACAATATATGGTGCTATTATTTTTATTCTTCCATTTTTTATTAGATTTACTCCTTATGGATTTATAACTAATACAAATCCAGAAATGATTTATTTTCATGTTGTAGATGGAATTCTTAAACTTGAACAAAATGGCGAATATTGAGTATTTTCTTTTATGTTTTTATTTGTTGTCATTTTTACATTATTCTTCTATTTCTATTACTTTATTGCTAAGAAAATATCTCAAAAATATTCAAATAATATTTTTGATATTTCAAGAACTGTTTTACATACAGAAGTCTAAGAAGATTAATTTTTATATCTTAAATTTCATAGACATAAAAAAAGATAAATAGCTAATAAATAATTAGCGATTAATTCCTATGAAATTAAAAATCTTATTATATTGATTAATATAATAAGATTTTTAATTATCTATCTAATTTTTTTTAACAACTTCCCAGTCAATTATATTTCAAAAACTATCTATTCATTCATTTCTTCTATTTTGAAACTTTAAATAATAAGCATGTTCTCAGATGTCAATAACCATTAAAGGTTTTTGGTTATTACTTATAGGACAATCATGATTTGGTAAATTTACAATTTTTAGTTCATCATTATCTAAAACTAAAAAAGTTCAACTACTACCAAAATTTGTTTTTGCTTTTGTATCAAATTCATTTTTAAAATTATCAAATGATTTAAAATCTTTTTCAATTAATTTAAAAATTTATCACTAATAAATTTTGGATTTTTGCTAAATTGATCTCAGAATAAATCGTGATTATAAATAGCACCAGTATTATTTCTAATTGTAGTTTTTATTTCATTTGGAAAATTCATTTAATGAAGTCAAAATTTTATTTAAATCTCAATTTTTAAATTGATCTAATTTTTCAAGAGCATTATTTAGATTATTAACATAAGCTTTATGATGTTTTGTATGATGGATTTCAAATGTTTGAGCATTATAATATGGCTCTAATGCATTAAATTCATATTTTAAAGACGTTAGTTCAAACATTATATTTTTTGAATTCCTTGTTTTAATATATCCATCATTTTAATATATATTTTTTTTAATATATAATTATTTTTAATATGAACTTGATAAAAAATAAAAATGACTATACAAGCATCTGATGATCTAAAATAAGTATTTTTTCATTATTGCAATTAATAATGTTTATTTTGTTAATCAGCTTTGCTGTTTTAACAAGTCAAACATTTAATGAGTTTGGTTGGGGAATTAATAATATCGATCATGATTCTATTACTAATCATGCTCAACTTATTAGAGGTTTTTTAGTATATGTATTAATTTTTTATATATCTATTTCTCTTTATATTCAATTTAGATTAATTCCTAAAATAAAGGATGAATCATTTAAAGCAATTTCCTTTTTTGGATTTTTTTCTTTATTTTTAGTTCCTTATTTTTTCAAAAAAAGTATCAATAATAATTATTTTCAAGAATATTTTATTTATTTAAAATTAAATATTCATCCAGATTTAAATTCAACTGTTTCACATAATCATTTTTTTAAACTTGTTAGTAGTAGAGGAAAAAAAGATAAATTATTTTGAAATACTTTATTATTCTATTTTTCATTCCTAGTTGCTTTAACTTCATTTTGTCTTATTATGATTGAATTTCCATATAATCCAGTAGAAACAAATAATATATTTTTATTTGCTAAATTTGGTTACTTTACTAATACTACTAATATGCTTTGTTTCTTTATATTATTATTTATGTTATTTTCTCCTAAAAATAATATCTTTAGAAACAATACAATTTTAATAACAACATCAGCATACATTACAATTGTAGGTTTAATATATTGAGCATATTTATTCCCTGTTTATCACATTGAAGCAAGATCAGTAGCTCAAGATGTTAGATTAATATGAGCACATACATTAGTTCCAATTACTTTTTCTTGATTTGCAATTTCAAGTTTTAGAACTAATTTATATAATCCAATTAAATTCAAAACATTATCATTAAGTGGTTATGTATATCCAGCAATATATGGTGTAATTGTTTTCATTCTTCCATTTCTTGTTAGATTTACTCCTTATGCAACATTAACAAATGCAAATCCAGAAATGATTTATTTTTTTGTTAAAGACGGAATTATTTTACTTGAACAAAATGGTGAATATTGAGCATTCTCTTTCATTTTTTTACTTCTTATTGTTTTTACAATATTCTTCTATTTCTATTACTTTATTGCTAAAAAAATATCTAAAAAATATTCAAATAATATTTTTGATATTCAAAAAATAGTTTACTCATAAAATTAACTCATAATTATTATTAATTTTATTAAAATTTTATTCTCTACTTAAGAACAACTATTGTTGTTCTAGCAACACCCCATATATTATAAAAAAATCTCTATTTTTATGATCTAATAATTAAAAAGGTTTTAGAAGAAACTTAAATATTTAAATCGAGGAATTTCATGGAAAATAATAATGAATTAGAACTTAAACAATGAGCAGATAGTATTTTAGAAAAATGAACAGAGATTCCGGCTGGTCAAGATTATTTGTCATTATTATTAACAATTTTAAATTATGAAGATGAAGAACCATTGGAATCAAATTTTGAAGAAATAAAAAATAACTGTGAAGATTTTTTAGCAATTAACGAAGAACAAATAGATGATGATAATATTACGCAAATTTCTATCATATATTATGGCAATATTTCATCTAATCAAAACGAATTAGATGAATTGATTTTAAAAGCTAATAACTATGTCAATGAAAATATCAAAAATATTGATTTATATGAAGAGAATGTAGTACTTGTTATTTTTTCATCAAAAGAGATTAAAGAAAATACGAGAAGAACATTACTTAATCATCTAAAAAAGAATGGTACTAAAATTACTGATATTAAAAGTGTAATTTTTTCTGACATGAAGAAAACATATGAAAATAATAAAAATAAAAAACCATATGTTTCTGAATTTAAATTTGACTTAGATGAAGGTAATAATATTTTAGAGTTTGAATCAAATGATGTTTTATCATTTGTTGCAAATATTTCTGCTAAATCTATAAAGGCAGTTTATGAACAATATGGAAAGAATTGCGGTCCTTTATATGGTAGTAATTTAAGATACCACATTAATAATAAAAAAATAGATGATGATATTAGATATAGTATTAAACATCAAAGTAAAGAATTTTGATTTAGAAATAATGGAATTGTGATTGTTTGTGATGACATGGAAGTTAAAGGCAATGAATTAACCATTAAGAATTTTTCATTTGTTAATGGTGGTCAAACATCATATATGATTGGTGAAACTGAATTTTTTGAAGACTTTTATATATTAGTAAAAATAATATCAACTAAAAATTTAGATCCTAAAAATAAATTAGAATTTACTTTTAAGATAGGAGAATCTACAAACAAGCAAAAACCTATAAATGAAGCTGATTTAAAAGCTAATAAACCAAAAACAAAAATTTTGGAATCCACTTTTAAAAATTTAAAGCCATTTCTTAATTTGAATTCAAGAAGAGGTGCAAAAATACCTGATGATTTGAAAAAGAAGAGTGAAAAATGAAGAAATTTATCACTTGTTGAAGTGGGTCAACTTGGTTTAAGTTTTATTCTATTTTCACCAGGTAGTGCAAAAAGTTCTAAAAAAGCAATTTGAAATGATGATAATTTTGAAGTTATTTTTAATAAAGAATATGCAGAATTATATTCTAATTTAAGAAAAATTTGATTTTTATTAAATGAATTTAGATCAAATAAATATGCTGAACTTAAAAGGATGGATAAGACAAATTCTTTTATTCAATACTATTCAACAGGACAATGAATTATTTTTAATACTTTATTAGTTTGTGAATTGATTAGAAAAAATGATAAATTCAAAGAGCTTATAAGAGAAGAAAATGAATTTAATAAGTGACAAAATAATTTAAAATCTTTTTTAATTGAAGAATCTAAAAATAAAGATTTTTTAAAAATTAGAAATTCAAATATCATAGAAAATTTGGAAGATATAGTACCGGAATTAATTTCAGATTTTATTAAACCAACATTTCTAAATTCTTTTTATTCTAAAAGTGGAACATTTGCTAATTATTCAAAAACAGATAAACACTTTCAAGGAGTAACAAAAGCAATTATTGAAGAATATGATAAAAAATCAAAATTTAATGAAGATATTGAAAATTTATTAAACGCTTTATTTGAATAAAAGAAAAAATTCATAATTAATATGAATTTTTTCTTGTTATATAATAGTTATTATCAATAATTTTATTGTTAGAACTATTTTTTTGTACTACAGATAATTTATAAAATGGTTCTTCATCATTATTACGTAATTTTATTAAATATATTTGAAATATTAAATAATCACTAGATTTTAAATCATCAAATCAATATTTATCTCCTGTATAATTATGAGTTTTACCAACTGGAATTTCAGTTATTTTATCATCTGTAATAATACGATTATAATATTTATTTTTAATACTATTTGAGTTTAAATCAGTTTGCATGAAGGCTAATAATATTTTTTTATCTTTGTTATTTTCTATCATTTTATCAAATAATATTTTTTCAATATCCAACATTCTATGAAAGTTAGCAAAATCTTTTCATCCTATAGTTTCTTTAAATTTTTCTATATTTTCAAATTCAAGAAATGGAAAATCTTTTAATTTTTTTGATTTTGATAAATTATTTAAATTATTATATTTATCATTTTTTTTCAAAATAATTTCATTAACTAATTTTGATAATGTTTGATTATCAGCCTTATCCAAACCCGATTTGTATAATTCATGAGAAATGAAAAAAGATCTAAGAGTTGCTAATGTTTCAATACTTTTTTCTTCTGATAAAATAATTTCTTGAGCTACTGCTGATGTTCTAGTTGCTATAGATAAATTTTGGTCTCTATTTAAATAAATTTTATAAGGTAGTTCTTTAATGCTTTTTCCATCTTTTTCATATTTTGAAATTTCTCTAAAAAGTTGTTCATTTATATGTTGTATATTGTAATAATCTTTTAATAATTCACTTGATAAATAAATAGTTAAAAAGAATAAATAATCATTTCTATAACCTAATCATCTTGCCGCTTGAGAAATAGTATCAGCATTTGAAACACTTTTTGTTCTTCCAAAAAAGAATGTTGTTATCAAAGAATTTATTGTGATTCCACGAGATAATTTATTACTACCTATATAGAATGTAAATAGTTTTTTATTATCTTCTATTTTTTTATTTTTATTAATTACTTGCACATCAATATTGTCATTACTCTTTAACTCAGATTCAATTTTATTAATTAAATCATCAAGAGAAATTTTATTCGCAATAGGATTATCAGTTTTTATTAAAAAATTATTAAAATCATTTAATTTATTTTGAATAAAATGAATAATCTTCGGATTTCTTTCAACAATTTTTGGATAAATATTAATATCTATAAACTTTAAAAGGTTATTTTTAGCCTGATCATGTGAATCATTTTTTCTACCAGGATTAATTAACATTTTTGGTATTTTATCAATAATACTTTCATTTTTTAAAGATCAATAATAAAATAAAATTGAATGAATTATATGAGTTAGAATAGCTTCATAAAAACTCTCTCCTAAATATTGTCCTTCTTTAAATTGTTCGATCTCATTATCGTCAATAACATTAGTTACATCATCTCTATCGTAGATATCTTCATTTAAAAAATAAGATAATGGAGTATATCCTTTTCCAGCTTCTATTAAAAAAGCGTAATCAGGTTTTAAATAATCTTCTTCATCTAAAAGTATTTGGACATATGGTGTTGCTGTTACAGAAACAAATGTATTTTTATCTTTTAATATTTTTAATAAAGAATAGACTGCTTTATTGGTTGAAGCTCTTTCGCCTTTTTGTTCTTGATTAATATTATTAGGAGTAAATTGATCAGATTCATCATCAACAACAATTGAGTTTTTAATATATTCATTAATTTCTTCTAAAAAACTTGCTCATGCACTTATAACTTTATGATTTTTAATTGAAACTATAATTACTTTTTTATTATTTTTCAATAATTTAATAATTTCTTCTTTTTTATTTTCTTCTTTATAATCATTTTTGTTAAAAACAGTTATTTCATTATTAAGAGATAAATCATTAAATAAAGCAAAAACTCTTTCATAATTTTGATTATAAATATCATTATCAACTCCGCCCATAATAAAAACTAAATTAGAAGTTTGGTCTAGAGATTTAGATACTGTTCCTAAAAATGAATTAGTTTTTCCAGATTGAACGTTTCCAACAATTAAAATATTTTTATCAGTGCCATCAAGATGTTTAACAATTTTAGATATTTTTCGATCTAATTTTTCTATACTAAGTTTAGGAATTCCTTTTCTTTCTAAATTATTTCTAAAATTATCATAAAATTTTGTTGGATTCTCAAAGAAATTTTCTGTAATTTTTACATCATTATTTAAAGAAATATTTTCAACTAAATTTTGATTTTCTTTTTCAAAAGGAGAAATTTGGTTTGATATTAATTTACTCATTGTTTGTAAGTTCCTTCACTTTAAATTCAAAATCTATATTTGTATTTTCAGCTGCAAAAATTTCAAAAGCAGCATTTATTAATACATTTTTTTCAATGACAGATATTTTAGGTAATAAATCCTTATTAAAAAAAATAAAATTTGATTTCTCAATTACAATTTTAAACTTTTCAAATATTTCAATATTTTCATTTTTTAATTCATCAATCATATCTCTTTTATATTGAAAGCTTTTAATGCCATCAATACTATTAAATAAATCTAATAAGTTCATTCCGTTTTTAGAATCTCAATTAGGAAATATTATACTAATATCATGTTTTTTATTTTCACTTGTTAAATCTTCTAATTGCTTTAATCCTAATTTAAAAGAGCTTTTCAAAATATTTCCTATTTTAATATCTAAATGATGATTATCTTTAAAGTGAAAATCAAAACGGTCAATATGACCATTTGAATAAAAATCTAATATGTTATTTATTCCTAACATTTGAGATTTTTTTATAAACGCAAGTTCACCTAATAAACCTAAATATTTATTAATAACCTCACTACTTCTTATTTCTTTGAAAATATCAGCAACATCAATAAATAAGTCAGTAAAATTAGAATATTTTTTTGTTGATCATTTATTATTAAAAATATTTTTAATCATTTCAATAGAGCTTATATCAACATTATTAAATGCTATTCCCTGATAAAGATCTAACTTATTTTCAATTTTAATATCATCTCTATATTTAATTCATTTATATCTATCAAGAGCAGATAAATCTCCTAATTCAATTTCATTATTAAAAATTATTCCAGAATCTCTGCCATTTACATATTCATATATTTTAAAAATTTCCATATATTATCCTTTTTAATTACATTAATTTTTTAACATATTACAAGATCCTAAAAATAATTATTATGAGTTTTGATCCAATAAAATATAAAATAATAAAAAATAGGATCAATAGACCATATAATGACAGTAATTATCATATTTTTATAAATGTATTGATGAATTTTAAAAGCTTTAATATAAAAAATTTGGGCATATTAATTATTTTATTCTAAAATTATTATAGAGATTGAGAATTATGGAATTAAAAATAGAAAAAAAGTGTGAATTAGACCAATTTTATACAAATCCAATAATTTCTGATAAATTAGTTGAAAAAATAAGTGAATTATTTCCCATTGAATTTAAAAAAGCTATATTTTTAGAACCATCTGCCGGAACTGGAAATTTTTTATGATCACTTCAAAAGAGGGGTATTAATATTGAAAATATTAAAGGATATGATTTAGACCCTAAAAATAATTTAATTGAAAAAGCTGATTATTTAAAAACTAATATTGAATTTAATAAAAAGAGAATTGTTTTAGGCAATCCACCATTTGGTAAAAGAGCAAAATTAGCATTAGAATTTCTTAATAAATCTTTAAAAGAATCAAACATTGTTTGTTTTATATTGCCAAATACTTTCAATAGATACTCTATTCAAAAAAATATTGATGAATCTGCAAAATTAGTATTTTCAGAACCATTAGATTTAAATTCTTTTATTTTTAATAATAAAAAATACAATGTTAATTGTGTTTTTCAAATATGAGTAAAAACACCAACAAAATTATCTGATAAAAGAATAAAAAAACCACCAGTTATTAGACATGATGATTTCGAAACTTATATTCACAACAATACAAAACAAACTTTAAAATATTTTAATAAAAAAGAATATAAGTGAAATTTTGCTGTTCATAGACAAGGTTATTATGATTATTCTATTCGAATTCGTGATGAAAAAGAATTAATAGAAAATAGACAATATTTTTTCATTAAAGTAAAAAATAAAGACGCTTTAAAAATTATCAAAAAAATTGATTTTAAGAAATTATCAAAAACAAACACTCAAATATTAGGATTTTCTACTTCTGATTTTGTAAAAGAATATATTAATATTAAGGAAAAAATATATGATACTATCTAATAATTTATTTTTATTCTTTCAAGATATTAAAAATAATCCTTCCAAATATAGTGCAGCAGATTCTGGTGAAAAATTTGAAGAAATATTTTTTGATTTATTCAGAAAAAATGGAATTTATCAAATTCTTAATAATGATAAAATATTAGAAGTAATTGCTGATAAAGAAAATATTGATAAAATTGATGCCGAGGAATTTTATTCATCAATAAAGAAAAAAATAAAAAATAAAAATGATATTGAAATATTAAAAAATGATTTTCAAAATATAACGTCTAATTATATTTATCAACCTAATGGAAGTCAAGAATTTCCTGATTTTTTAGTTTTTTATAAGAAATATATAATTACAATAGAAATTAAATTTTCAAAAACTAAAAGCAGAAGTAACAATGAAAAACCTATGTGAAATTCTAATTTACCAAAAGCAAACGCAATATATATCTATGGAGTTTCAGGAAAATATGTCACCTTTTTTAAAGGTGATGATATTTTAGACAATGAAACTAGAAGCGAATTAATAGATTATTTTAGTGTTATAAAAAATCTTAATGATATGGAAGATGAACTTAATAAAAAACTATTAAAAAATAAAAATAATTTTGGATTTAGTCCATATATTAGAATAGCTTATCAACATGCTGAAAAATATTCTACTTATAAAAATGAAAATAATAAACAAAAAATAGAATCTTTTTTTGGTGAAAACAGAATAGAAAGAGAAAATAAAGTTTTAGATTTTATTAAAAAAATAGATGAAGAAAAACAATAGTGAATTCACTATTGTTTTTCTTCATTACGCTACTCCATTTCATAAATAAAAGAAGTATTTTTCTTGCTTAAAATCAGAATATTTTTAATCCATTTGCATATTCATATAATTTAAAAATTTATATATATTATTTTTTTAATATATATATCATAAAAACATAAAAATAATTATTATGATTTTGGTTAAATAAAATATAAAATACTAATGTTATGAAGGTGAAATAAAATGATTGAAAGTATTTACATAAAAAATTATAAAAAAATAGTTGATAGAGAATTTAATTTTAAAAAAGGAATTAATATTTTTATTGGAGAAAATAATTCAGGTAAAACAACTATTTTAGAACTTATTAACTCTTTTTTAAATAATGATATTAAAATATTTGATTCTATAAAAGATTGTGAAATGAAACCAAAAATAATAATTAATTATAAGAATAATATTTGATTTCTAGATACAACTTTAAAAACATGAAAATGATCAAGTGAAAAGAGTTCTAATAAACATGAAAAAAATTTCCATGGTTTTTTATCAGCTCACCCAAATGCTAATGAGATTAATAGTTCAATTAAAAATTTACTTATTAATCAAATTATAGAAAATAAAGAAATTGTTGATAAGTTAGATAAAAAAATAAATTCTTTTAAAGAAGAATTAAAAGATATTATAAAAAAAACAACTTTTATAAATGAAGATAATGATAATTATGAATTTGATTTCGATATAGATTGATCTAAATTAGTTAAATCAGATTTTGATAAAAATAATCCATTTAATATTATGAACAAAGGTTTAGGACAACAAAAAGAATTTATTATGAATAATTATTCTCTATCTTCAAATGAACAAAATCAAAATTATTTGGTTATTGATGAAATTGAAAATTCTTTATCTCTTAATTCATTATCAAAAATTATTCATAATTTTATAAAAAATGAGAATACACAATATTTTTTTTCATCTCATTCACCTGAAATTTTAAAATTAATAAAAAAAGATTCATCACAAGTAAAAGTATTTAATATAGGTGAAAAAATACCTTCAATTTTTTTATTAAATAATAAAACAATAATTTGTGAAGGAAAATCAGATACTAATATTTTTCAAAAAATATGGAAAGAAACCTTATTTATTTCTAGTGGTGGTAGTAATTTACCATATCTTGTAGAACAGATGAATGAATTCGAAGATGATCTATCTATTAAAATTATTGTAGATGGTGATAATGCAGGAACTTCATATGAAAAGAAAATTTCCGAACTTAATAACCCCTTGATATATGTGCATATTTTAAAAAAAGGTACATTAGAAGATTATTTTTTACCAGATGTAATAATTGAAATAGTGAAGGATAAAACAGGAATAGAATTAGATAGTGTTCCAAAAAATATTTTATCTCATCTTAAGGATAAATTATCTAAAAATACAAATGATGAAGAAGCAAAAAAAAAGATTGAAAAAATAAAAATAAAAATAAATTCTGATCATCAAAATGTAGATATTGATACTATAAAACAGGAATTAGATTATTTTATTTCTAAATAGTAATCCTAAAATTATCTCTATTATTTATTTTTAATATATTCTTCCATTTCATAGACAAAAGAAGTATTTGATTTTTTATTACTTAAAACTTGATTAATTCTATCATCAATAGAATTATTACAAATTACATTAATTAAAAGTTTCGGTTCTAAGTTTTTTCTTTCAACTGTATCAACCATTCTAAAACTAGCTTGTTCATTATCAACAGGACTTCATGATTTATCAAGAAAAATAGTTGTTGTTGCTGTATCAATTGTTAAACCAAGACCAGCTACTTTCATATTTGCATATAAAACTCTAATTTCTTTATTTTGAAATCTCTTTATAACATCTTGTTTTTGAATACTATTTTGTTGTCCTGTTAAAAAATCATATGAGTGATTTTTAATACTTAAATCATTTTTATTATATAAACTTGTAAAATTTGTAAAAACAATAATATATTCGCTTTCATCTTCAAGAGTATTATTTAAATATTCCTTTAATCAATCAATTTTAACTGAATTAGAATTTAAATCTAAAAGTTTAGGATCTAAACAAATTTGTTGTAATCTTTTGATTTGAACTAATTTATTTTTTTCATATTTTTCAGTATTTCTATTTTCAATTAATCTTCTTGATTCAAGTAACATTTTTTTATAATGTTTTAATTGTTGACCAGTCATTTCTAGTGAAATTGTTTTTTCAATTGTTTTTGGTAATCATTTTAAGTAATCATGAGTTTTTTTAATATCACAGAAACCATTAATAAATGATTCTCATTCAGCTTTTTTGTCTTCATTTAAAACTCAAATTTTTTGATTTTTAGAATTTTTTTCAGGATGAAAGAACTTCTTTTTATAATAATATCTTGATCCATAATTCGCTTGGGGAAATAAAAATTGAAATATTTTTAAAATATCTAAAGATCCATTAACAGCAGGAGTTCCACTTAAAGCTAAAGCATATTTAGCTTTATTTCGAACCTTTAAAATATTTTTACTTCTAACTGTTTTTCTATTTCTTAAAAAATGAGCTTCATCTAATACTAAATAATCAAATTCATTTAATATATTAGGATTTTCTAAATAATCTCTCGATAATATATCATAAGAAACAATGATTCACATTTTTTCTTTTTCATTAAATTCTTGATATATTTTTTCACGATTTTTTTTATTTGAATTAATTATTTTACAATCAAAATCTAAATCAAGATTATTTTTAATTTCTTCATATCAATAAATAGAAACATTGTTAGGTACTGAAAAAATAACTTTGTTATAATTTTCAACAGATTTAATAGCAACAATAGTTTTGCCTAATCTTTGTTGTCAAAAAAGACCAAAGTTTTTTTTATTTTTAATTAATTCTAAACCTTCTTTTTGATAAAGTCTTAGATCTATTTTAGATTTTAAGTTCATTGATAATATGATCTCTTAATTCATTTATTTCATCATTTAATTGTTCAATAATATATTCATTATCACCATCATAGTTTTCATTTCTTAAATTAAAGTACATTTTAAATTTAGGTTCAGTTCCAGATGTTCTGAATTTAATTCAAGAATTATTTTCTAAATGTCATTCAATACATTCACCAGCTTCATTATATTTAATATCAATAATATTTCTTTTTAAAAGTTCATTTTTATTATATTTTAGAGCTAATTGTTTTAAGCTTTCAGCCCTTTCTAATCAATCGTTTCCTTTAATAACTGTTGAAATAGTTCTATTAGCAATAAAACCTATTTGAGGATAAATTTCATCATTTAAATAATCAATCAATGTCATATTATTTTCTTGACATTTCTTATATACTTCCATAACTAAAGCAGCAGTTTGAAATCCATCTTTATCACGATTTAAATCACTAGGACATGAACCAATAGCTTCTTCAAAACCAATGCAATAGATTTGTTTGTCTTTATCTAATAAATCAATAGCTTCAGCAATAAATTTAAAACCAGTGCCTGTTCTAATTACTTTAACATCTTTAATTTTTTTCAATTCATCAATAATATTAGTTGAAACATAAGTAGAAATAATAGCAGCAGTTTTATTTTCTAAATCTTTATTTTTAAGAATGTAATAACTTAAAAGCGTTCCAGCTTGATTCCCAGATAAGAAATTTCATTTATCTTTATGTTTTACTACAATACCTAAACGATCAGCATCTGGGTCAAAACCAAGAATAATATTTGCATTATTTTCTTTAGCATATTTTAAAGCTAAATCAAATGACTTTTCATCTTCTGGATTTGGATAAGGAGAATTAATAAAATAATTATCATAGAAGCATTGTTCTTTTACTTTTATAACATCATAATTAAGTTTGTCTTTTAATAATTCTTCAGCAACAAAACTAGCAGCACCATGGTGCGCTGTATAGACTAATTTTATTTTATTATTATCTTTGAAATCCTTTGAAAAAATTGTTTTATCAATTATTTCATTAAAATAATCTTGAATAATACTTTTATCAATGTATTTAACTTCATTAACTGAATTAATAATAGGTTCATCTAAATTTCTTTTTCAATTTTCTAAAAGATTTGAAACACGATCAGATTCAGTTGGTAATAATTGTCCACCTAAATTGTTATAAGCTTTAAAACCATTATATTCTTTAGGATTATGGCTTGCTGTTATATTAATCCCACCATCAAGATTATTTTTTTTAATAATATAAGAAATGATTGGAGTTGCAATAGGATTATTATTATCATAAAAATAAACTTCAAAATTTAATTTAATTAATGTACTTGCAATGATTTCAGAAAAGAATACTCCATTTTCACGATTATCATGTCCTACTAATATTTTTATAGTTTCTTTATTAGGAAATTTTTCTTTTAAAAATTTAGCATATGCATTTGTTAATTGTTTATAGGTTCATTCATTTAAGAACTTATTACCAGGTCCCATAATTGCTCGATATCCAGCAGTTCCAAATTTAATCAAATCATCACTAAATGATAGTGATTTATCATCACTATTCATTTCTAAAATTTGATCTTTTAATTCTTTAGAAACATTTTCATTTTCTAATCAATATTTTACGTTGTTTTGCATATTTATCGTGATTATTTACTTTCTAATATTTCTGATACAAATGAATAAGGAAGTAAATCTTTTAAAGTATATTTTTTAAATTCACCTTTTGAATTATAAATAGTAATTTCACCATCTTCATTCATAAATTCCGCCATTACTTGTCTACATCCGCCACATGGTGAAGTAAATGTTTCAGTTGGTGTAATAAGTGATACTGAATCTATTTTTTTTCTACCGTCTGTAATAGCAGAAAAAATAGCAACTCTTTCAGCACAAATTGTAAAAGGATATGCAGCATTTTCAATGTTTACACCACGATATTCTTTATTCTCAGAACTACAAATTGCAGCTACCTTATAATTCGAATATTTAGCGTGAGCATTATCCAATAATTTTAAAAGTTCATTAAACATAAATTTCCTATTCATTTATAATAAATGGGTAATTAATATTGTATTATAAATTAAAGTTTTTTCTTTATTATGCTAAAAATATCCTCAATATCACGGTCATTTTTATTTATATTGTTATTTTGAATAAAACCACTATTTTTTTCATATTTAGGAATAATGTGGAAATGGAAATGACCTATTTCTTGTCCTGCTATTTTTCCTTGATTAGAAAGATAGTTAAAACCTCACGGTTCTAATTTAGTACTCTCTAATAATCTTGCTGTTTCTTGAACTAATTCAATAATTGAATTTAATTCTTTCTTGAAACAAGTAACTAAATCTAAATGATGCTTTTTTGGAATAACTAGGCAATGACCTTCACTAATAGGGCTTAAATCTAAAAAAGCAATAGCATAATCATTTTCCTTAATTATTTTAGCATTTATGCTCTTATTAGCTATTTTACAAAAAATACAATTATCACTCATATATGTCTCCAAACAAATAATATTTATCATTATAAAATTATTTATTATAAAAAAAAATAAATGATTGTATAATTACAAAGTATTATAAAACACATGAAAGGTGATTCCAAAGTGGAAAAATTTAATGACAAAAAACAGTTTGAATCTATTGAAATTGAGATTGATCAAGATATCGCAAACGAAATAGCAAATGCAAATATTACACCGTCTTTAAACAAAGATAACAATGTCAGTGCTAATTCAAACAAAGAAACAAAACCAGAACAAGTTCAAAAACTTATAAACCCAACTAAGTTACTTGATCTTGGAGCAACAATAGGTCTTCAACCTAAAAAATGAAATCCAAAAATGGCTGAGTACATTTTTACAAAAAAACCAAGTCCAAAAACAGATGATAATAATTCTGAAAGAAGACCTTCAAATTATAGTAAACCTTCAAATCATATTATTGATTTACCAAAAATTGCAAGTTCTTTAAATGAAGCTTATAATTTCTTAATTAAAACAACACAAAAAGGTGGAAAAGTTTTAATTGTTGGTACTAAAGGAAATAAAATTAACGATTTAATTAAAGATGAGGCAACTAGATCTCACTCTTATTATGTTAATCAAAGATGATTAGGTGGTACTCTAACTAATTTTAAAACTATTAAAAATTCAATTAATAAAATGAATGATAATTTACAAACTATTCAAGATAATTCAATTGATAATTATACAAAAAATGAACAAATCAAAATCCATAAAGATACTGATAAATTATTAAAATTTTATGGTGGAATTAGAACAATGAGAAGACTTCCTTCAGTTCTTTTAATCCTAGACCCAGTTCATGATTTAAATGCTGTACTTGAAGCTAGAAAATTAAATATTCCAATAATTGCTTTTGCAAATACAAATGCTGATCCTGATTTAATTGACTATATTGTTCCTTTAAACAATAATTCAATTCGTTCAATTGCTTTTGTTTTAGGTGTTTTAAATGATGCTATTTGTAGCGTTCTTGGAGAACCATTAAATTTTGTTGGTAAAAAAGATAGTGAAATAATTCTCCCGCCACCAGCTGTTAAAAAAACTTGAAAAAATAACAATAATAACTGAAAGAATAATAACAATAATTATAATAAAAATAGAGAATATAAACCCACTGAAAAAAAATAATTTAATTTTCGTAAAAGAATATTAAATATTTTTCATCTATATAAACAAAAAAACAATATCGATATTATGTATTTAACATAATCAATAAGGAAAATCATGAACAATAAAACAAACAGTTTTAAAATTGAAGAAATTACAAACAGAGTTGTTAGAAGAAATTATTCAAAAATAGATAGTAAATTCATTGGTCCAGATTTATTACAATCACAAATTGATTCTTATAAAAAATTTTTATCATATGAATTAGAAAATGTTATTAAAAATATTTCTCCTATTATTCATGGTAAATATCAATTTAAAATAAATGGAATTTCTTTAAAAGAACCAAGATATACAGAAGAAGAAGCATTAAACAACGGGATTACTTATTCAACTTCTTTATATGTAGATGTTGAATTATATGACTCTGAAACAGGTGAAGTTACTAAATTAGATAAAGCTGGTAAAAAGAAATCTGATGGAATTTTCTTTGGTGATATTCCTTTAATGACTAAAAAAGCAACTTTTATTATTAACGGAATTGAAAAAGTAATTGTTTCTCAGATTGTAAGATCACCAGGAGCATATGCTTTATCAAAAGCTCAAATTAGATTATCAAATGCTAGAAAAAGAATTATCAAAGGTAAAGTTTGTGAAGTTTTACCATATAAAGGTTCTTTGATGATCATTGCTATGATGAAAGACGCTATTCAAGGGTCTAAAACTAAACAGGAAAAATTACAGGTAATTTTTAGAGATTCAATCGGTGATAATGCACCTATTTTTACTGTTACACATTTATTAAAAGCTTTTGGTCTTTCAACAAATGAAATTAAAAATATTTATGGAGATTCTTTTTTAATTGAAGATTGTTTAGAAAATGATCATATTAATGAAAATTTTGATAACTATGAATCTTCTGATGAATGAGTTGAATTAAAATTATATATCAAAAATATGAAACTATCAGAACCTACAAGAGAAGATTTTGATCTTTATATTAATCGTGGGCATAAAATTGAAAAACTAATTAAAAAATTATTTGTTCAATTGTATTATTTAGAAAATATTAAAAATGATTTAATTGCTCGTAATCAAGAAAAATCTAATGAATTCCAAAGTGTTCAAAGTGAATATAATGAAATTATCAAAAAACTAGTTGTTGAAAAATCAGCAAAAATAGTTGTTATTAAAACTAATATAAGTTCAAAAGTATTTGATAATAATAAACATTTTGATGATGAAAATATTTCATATCAAACTTTATTATGATTACATTTTTTCAGTGATAGATATTATAATACTACAAGTGCTGGTAGATATAAAATAAATAATAAGATGAGAATTTCTCAACGTATTTTTGAAAAATATATTGCTGAAGATATTTATGGAACTGATGGTGAAATTAAATTCCCGCGTGGAACATATATTAACCATGACCAATTAATAAACTTTAAAAATTTATCAAAAGAAGGTAAATTAGATATAGTTAAAACGATTAATTTAGCTAATAATCCTTTAATAAAAGAAGATGAAAAATATTTTAAAGAATTAAAATATCAATATGAATCAATTTCTATTTATGAAGATAATGAAAAAAATAATGAAGGCAATAAAACAATTAAAATAATTGGTGTTGTTAATAGTGTTGAAAATACTACTCTACAAATAGCTGATTTACTATCTATTATTTCATACAATATTTGTATGAATTCTAATATTGGTGAATTTGATGATATTGATCATATTGGTAATAAGAGACTTAAATTAGTTCATGAATTATTAAAAAATAAAATTAATGCAGGAATGATTCGTATTGAAAAATATGTTAAAGAAAAATTAGCCGTTCTTGATGGTGGAACTAATATTAATAATTCTGAAGAAGAAAATGCTCCAGTTGTTGTTAAAACTCATTCTATTAAAACTTTAGTTAATACTAAAACTTTCCAAGTAGCTGTTAAAGAATTTTTTAATTCACATCCTTTGATTCAATTTATTGATCAACAAAATCCACTTTCTGAATTAACAAATAAAAGAAGAATTTCAGCAATGGGTCCTAATGGGATATCTAGAGATGATCCTAACTTAGATGTTAGAGACGTTCATTATTCTTATTATGGAAGAATTTGTCCAATTGAAACACCTGAGGGTATGAATATTGGTCTTGTTATGTCTTTGTCATCATTTACAAAAGTTGATGATAGAGGGTTTTTAATCACACCTTATTATAAAGTTATTGATGGAAGAATAACAGATGAAATTCATTGATTTACAGCATTACAAGATGATGAATATATTATTTCTGAATCAGGTGTTAAAATCGATGAAAATAAAAATATCATTCAAAATGAAGTTGTTGCAAGATACCGTGGTTCTTCTGAAATTTTCTCACCAAAAGAAATTGATTTTATTGATGTTTTACCAAAACAAGTTGTTTCAATCGCTTCATCAATTATTCCATTTTTAGAAAATAACGATGGTAATAGAGCTTTGATGGGTGCTAATATGCAACGTCAATCTATTCCATTGATAAATCCATATGCACCAGTAGTTGGTACTGGTAGTGAATATAAAATTGCTCATGATTCAGGAATGGCTGTTGTTAGTGAATTTGATGGTGAAGTTGTTTATAGTGATAGTACTAAGATTGTTGTTAGAGATAAAGATAATGTTGATCATGAAAGCAAATTGATTAAATATGTAAAAACAAATCAAAGTACTTGTAATAATCAAAAAACAATTGTTCGTGTTGGTGAACAAGTTAAAAAAGATGATATTATTGCTGATGGTCCTGCTATGAAAAGTGGAGAATTATCATTAGGTCAAAATGTTATTGTAGCCTTTACTACTTGAAGAGGTTATAACTATGAAGATGCTATTATTATTTCTGATAGATTAGTTAAAGATGATGTATATACTTCAATTAGTATTGATGAATATACTATTAAATGTTCTGGTACTAAAAATGGAGATGAAGAAATAACAAGAGATATTCCAAATGTTTCAGAAGCTGCTAAAAAATATTTAGATAATGATGGAATCATTATGATTGGTTCTGAAGTTAAAGAAAATGATATCTTAGTTGGTAAAACTACTCCAAGAGGAAAAATAGATTTAAGTCCTGAAGAAAAATTACTAGAAGCTATTTTTGGTGAAAAAACAAAACCTATTAAAGATTCATCTTTAAAAGTTCCTTATTCAGGAGCTGGTGTTGTTGCTGATGTTAAAAGATTTAGAAGTAGTGATAATTTTTTCCATAATCTTGGTGATGATATTATTGAAATCATTAAAGTTTATGTTGTTCAAAAAAGAAAAATTCAAATTGGTGATAAAATGGCTGGACGTCATGGAAACAAAGGTATTGTTTCAATAATTGTTCCGAGTGAAGATATGCCATTTATGCCTGATGGAACTCCTATTGATATTATGTTAAATCCACTAGGTGTGCCTTCAAGAATGAACATTGGACAAATTTTTGAATTACATTTAGGAATAAGTTCTAGAGAAATCGCTAAAAAGAAAATTATTTCTTTAGCAATGGACCCAAAAACAAAATCAGAAGATTATAGAAAATTATTCGATTTACATTATGCAACTGCAGAAAATTTAATGAATGAAATTAAATCATACATAAAAGATAGAGGTTTTAAAACTGAAGCAGAAGCATTAAGTGAAACTCAAACAATTGATATTAATATTATTCTTTCTAAAGTTGGAATTAGTTATGATGATTTAGGTTATAAAATGGCAACACCTGTATTCTGTGGAGCTACTCGTCAAGATTTAGAAGAGACTATGTTAGAAGCTGGAATTGACCCTGTTGAAACAAAAGGTAAATTCAAATTAACAGATGGTAAAACTGGTGATACATTTGATGGTGATATTTCTGTTGGTTTAATGTATATGTTAAAACTTGACCATATGGTTGATGACAAAATCCATGCAAGATCAGTTGGTCCTTATTCAAAAATTACTCAACAACCATTAGGTGGTAAGAGCCAAAATGGTGGTCAAAGATTTGGTGAAATGGAAGTTTGAGCACTTGAAGCATATGGTGCTGCACATAACTTAAAAGAAATTTTAACAATTAAATCTGATGATGTTAGTGGTAGAAATAGAGCTTATAGTTCAATTATTAAAGGTCATGAAATTCCAAGTGGAAATATTCCTGAATCATTTAAGTTACTAATTAAACAAATGCAAGGTTTATGTCTTCATACAACTGTTATTGATTCTGATGGAATTAAACAAGATACAAATGATTTCATTAAAAACCAAAATCTAAGAAATTCAATATATGGTTATGAAACATTTAAAAAGCCTGAGATTGAGAAATATAATAATCAATCTAATACTTATGAAGAAATCATAAATAAAGAAGAAATTTTTAATGAACAAATTTTTGAAAATTATTCAGAACAATCTGAATTAAATTCAAATAGTCAAGAAGAATCAAATGATTCTAATTATGAAGATTAATTAAGGAATTAAAATGGAAAAAAAAGTTAACAATTTTAATGGCAAAATTAGTAAAATTCAAATTAATATAGCATCTCCTGAGCAAATCAGAAACTGATCTTCTGGTGAAATTACAGAATCAGAAACTATTAATTATAAAACATTAAAACCAGAAAAAAATGGGTTATTTAATGAAGTTGTTTTTGGTCCTGTTAAGGATTATGAATGTTCATGTGGTAAATATAAAAAAGTTAAACATAGAGGAATCAAATGTGAAAAATGTTCAGTTGAAATAACTGAATCAATTGTTAGAAGAGAAAGAATGGGTCATATTGAACTTGAAGCACCAGTTGCTCATATTTGAATGACAAAAGAACTTCCTTCACCTTCAAAAATTTCTTTATTATTAGACATTTCATATAAACAAGTTGATCAAATTGTTTACTTTGTTAATTACATTGTAATTGATGAAGGAATTTATGCTAATGATGCTGAAAACAAAATTTTTAATAAGAAAGATATTTTAGATTTATCTGCTGAAAAATCTAAAAAATCTCGTGGAAATTTAAGAAAAATGTTGAGAATGATCATGGAAATGATTGAATCAAAGAAAAATTTTAATGAAAAAGATTATGATAAAGCAAGAGCTTATTATGACCATTTAAAACATTCTACTTTACCTTTCTCAATTGCTGATGTTTTTGATTTAATTGAAAAATATACAGGTATAAAATTTGCTATTGGTGCTGAAGCAATCAAAATTCTTTTAAAAGAATTAGATCTTAAAAAAGAAAATGATACTTTAAGAAAAATCTTAGAATCATACAAATCTTTAGATGATCCTAAAGCTAAGAAAATTTTAAGAAGACTTGAAGTTATTAAAAATTTCATGGATTCAAAAAATAAACCAGAGTGAATGATTTTAGATGTAATTCCAGTAACTCCACCTGATACTAGACCTATTATCCAATTAGATGGTGGTAAGTTTACAACTAGCAATATTAACAACTTTTATCGTAAAATAATTATCAGAAATGATCGTTTAAAAAAGATGAAGGAAGCAAAAGCTCCATCTACATTAATTAATAATGAAAAAAGAATGCTTCAAGAAGCTGTTGATGCTTTGTTTGATAATTCTTCAAAGAAAAAACCACAATTATCAAAAGATAAAAAACCACTTAAATCTTTATCAAATTACTTAAAAGGTAAACAAGGTTTATTTAGACAAAATTTATTAGGTAAAAGAGTTGACTATTCTGGTCGTTCTGTTATTGTTGTTGGTCCTGAATTAAAAATGTATGAAGTTGGTATTCCAACAATTATGATTTTAAAATTATTCAAACCGTTTATTATTCATGAATTAATTAAAAGAAGAGAAAATGATAGTTTAATTAATCAAACTCCAATTGCTAAAAATATTCGTGATGCTGAACAATTAATTGCAAAACAAGATGATGTTATTTGAGATATTGTTAAAAAAGTAATTAAATCAAGACCTGTTATTTTAAACAGAGCTCCAACTTTACATAGATTAGGTATTCAAGCTTTTGAACCAAGAATGATTGAAGGTAAAGCAATTAGATTACATCCATTAGTAACACCTGCATTTAATGCTGATTTTGATGGAGATCAAATGGCTGTTCACGTTCCTTTAGGTCAAAAAGCAATTGATGAAGCTAGAGATATTTTATTAGCTCCTTGACATATTTTAGGTCCAAAAGATGGTAAACCTATCGTTACACCTACTCAAGATATGATTTTAGGTAATTATTATTTAACAATTGAAAACAAAGACAAAATAGGTTCTGGTTTAATATTTAATGATTTAAATGAAGTTCAAAGAGCTTTATTGAATAAAAGAGTTCATACTCATTCAGTAATTGGTTTTAGATCTGAATTTTTAAAAGATAAAAATATTAAAACTAGAGGTTTATTAATTACTACACCTGGAAAATTAATTTTAAATGACATTTTCCCAAGTAATTTTGATTTTATTAATAATGCTGATGTTTCAACTTTAAATATTGATGAAGATATTTTAAAACCAGGAACAAATATTAAAGATTTCATTGAAAAAAGAGAAAACAAAAAAGCTTTTGATAAAAAAACTTTTTCAAAGCTAATTTACAAACTTTATCTTGAACTTGATAAAAGAGATATTCCAGCTATTTTAGATAAAATAAAATCTTTAGGATTTGAATATTCAACAAAAAGTTCAATCTCGATTTCACTTTTTGATATTCCAAAATATGAAGATACAAAAGAAGCATATTTCAAAGAAGCAAATAAAGAAGTTGCTAAGTTAAAAAAACAATATCATAAAGGTCTTTTAACTGAAGATGAAAGATATAAAAAAGTTATTGATAAATGAACAGATATTAAAAAAATAGTTACAACAGATATAGAAAATTTAGTTGCTAGTGATAAATATAAAGATAATTCAATTATTATTATGTCTCAATCAGGAGCTAGAGGTAATATTTCTAACTTTACTCAATTAGTTGGGATGAGAGGGTTAATGTCTAAGTCATATAACTATGACCAAAAACAAAAAACATCAATCATTAGAGATACTATTGAAATTCCAATTAAACATTCATTTATGGAAGGTTTATCTATTTCTGAATTTTTCAACTCATCATATGGTGCTAGAAAAGGGATGACAGATACTGCTATTAAAACTTCAAAAGCTGGTTATATGACTAGAAAATTAGTAGATGCTGCTCAAGAAGTTATTATTAATAACATTGATTGTTCTACAAATTCTGGTTTAGTTGTTAGAAAAATTGTTAATGATGTTGATAATTCAGTAATTGAATCTCTACATGATAGAATTTTTAACAGATTTTCTTTTTCAGATATTATTGATCCATTAACTAATGAAAAAATTGTTTTAGCTGGGAAAATAATTGATGAAAATACTGCTCAAAAAATTCAAGATGCTAATATTGAAGAAGTTGTAGTAAGATCTCCACTTCATTGTCAAAACAAACATGGTGTTTGTCAAAAATGTTTTGGTATTGATCTTTCTACTAATAAACTAATTTTAACAGGAACTGCTATTGGAATTATAGCAGCTCAATCAATTGGTGAACCTGGTACTCAACTTACAATGAGAACGTTCCATACTGGTGGGGTTGCTGGTGGTAGTAATATTACTCAAGGTTTTGAAAGACTTAAACAATTATTTGATTGTATTCCTCCAAAAGAATGAGAAAAATCAATTATTTCTGAAATTAGTGGAAAAGTAGTTGAAATTGTTTTTAATGAAGAAGAAAACCAAAAAATTGTTATAGTTGAAAATGATATTGAAAGAATAGAATATACTGTTAACTCTAATCAAAAAATTAGAATTAAAACTGGTGATGTAGTTTACTGTGGTGATAAAATTACTGAAGGTTCAATTGACTTACATGAATTATTATTAATAGCTGGTGTTAATGCTGTGCGTGAATATATGATTAGAGAAGTTCAAATAATTTATCGTCTTCAAGGGATTAATATTTCAGATAAATATATTGAAGTAATTATTAGACAATTAACATCTAAATTAAAAATTGTTAATCCTGGAGATTCTAAATATTTCATTGGTTCACCAATTAATATTAATACTCTTAAAAATCAAAACACAATGTTATTGAATAAGAATAAGAAACCAATCTTTGCTGTTTATCAAATCTTTGGTTTAGAAGATGTTCCTGGTAAATCAGATTCATTCCTTTCAGCAGCATCTTTCCAAGATACGAAAAAAATATTGACAAGTGCAGCTGTTAAAGGTCAAGTTGATGAATTAATTGGAATTAAAGAAAATGTTATTTTAGGACATTTAGTTCCAATTGGAACTGGTCTTGACTTAATTGATGAATCACCTGATGCAATTAAACATAAAGCTTACTTGTTTGATTATTAAAATTAAACTTTTAAAAATTATGTTAATATTAAATTGTTAATTTAATATTCGTAAAAAATTAATATGGGCTTCAAACACCCGTGTTAATTTTTTTATATTTACCGGAGATGTTTATGCAAAATGCAAAATTAAAACAAATAATTAAAGAACTAAAAATCAAATTACCAGATATTACTAATGATAATGTTGCTCTAAAATTATTAGAAAAACATAACTATGATGTTAGAGAAGCTGTTATTGAATATAAAAATAAAAAAACTGTTGATTATATTAATCTTTTAAGTAAGGAACATAATATTTCAAGAAATAAAGTTAGTGAACTTGTTGAAAGTATTTTTATTAAAAATTTCGATAAAATCATGAATGAAGAAAGATGTATTTTAGAAATGAAAATAGATCATGAAAATGGTTCTATTGATGGTAAAAGATTATATAATGTTGTTGCTGATGGTAATGATATTGATGACTTATTTGAAATCCAAGTTTCTGATATGAAACAAAAAGATCATTCAAAAGATTATAAAGTTGGTGATATATATCGAGAATTATATGATATTAATGATGAGAAAAATCTTCAAAAGAAAGATATTCTATATATTTTTCAACAATTAAAACAACAAATAAATGAGATTAATAACCAAAATGTTTATGATGAATGAAAAGATAAAATTGGTGAAATAATTAAATGTTCTATTGATAGAAGAGATGGTTCAAGTGGATTTTTAATTGACTTAACAAAAGCTAGTAATGTTAGAGATAGAGAAAAATATGTAAAAACATTTGGTTATTTATCTAAGAAAGATGCAATTCCTGGAGAAATTTTAAAAGAAGGTGAATCTTATAACTTTTTAATAAAAGAAGTTAAAGAACATAGTAAAGGTTGACCAGTTATTTTATCAAGAGCTGATAAAAATTATGTTAAGAAAATTTATTCAACACTAGTTCCTGAAATTCAAAATGGAGATATTGTTATTAATGCAATTAGTAGAATTGCTGGATTTAAAGTTAAAATAGCAGTTAGTTCAAGCTTTATATCACATAATCCAGTAGCTATTTGTATTGGACCAAACGGTAGTAGAGTTAAACAACTATCTCAAGCTTTAAATGGTGAAAAAATAGAAATCATTAGATATGATGAAGATATTAAAAAAATGACAATTTTAGCTTGTGGTATTGAAAATGTTATTGGTTTAAAATACCTTGAAGATAAAGAAAATCCTAATGAAAGTCAAATGATTGTAATTGTTAGTAATGAATCTTTCCCTGTTATTTTAGGTAGAGAAGGTAAAAACATTAAATTAATTGCTCAATTATTAAATTTAAAAGTTGATTTAAAGAATTTAAAAGATGCTAATTTTGAAGGAATTGAATTTGAATCAATTGAATCATTTGGTAATTTAAATTATGTTCCACCAAAATATGATTATCAAAATAATAATGATGCTATGGATTCATACAATGAACTTTCAGATGATAAAAAAAATCAAATATTTGCAACAAATTTAAATACTAATAATGTCGATTATTCAAATTATGAAAATGATTTTAATAATAATTCTCAAGAAAACTTTTTCTTTTCAGATGATTTAAAAGAACTTGAAGATGAATTTTTAAGTGAAATCAATAACATTGATAATGATAAAAAAGACGAATAATAGAACTTGCATTATTTCAAGAACTAAAACTGAAAAAAAGAATTTAATTAGATTGACAATTCATGAAAATGAAATTGTTATTGATGATAATAATTCCTTGAAGCATCGTGGATTTTATATCCTTAAAGATAAATCATTTATTTTAAAGTTAAAAAAAAGTGATTTGCTTTTAAAAAAGTTTAAAATTATAACAAAAGATGAAACTTTTGATAAAATGCTAAAAATGTGTGAGGTTATATATGAAAAAGAATAAAAATAAACTTGACAATAGAAAATCAATTAATGTTAATGACTATATTAAAGAAGTAGATATTGGTATTAAAAATAAAGTTTTCATATATACATCACCACTTTCAGTTAATGATTTATCAGAAAAACTATCTATTCCTTCTGGTAGAATTTTAAAATACTTTTTTCTTTCAAGTCCATCAATTGTCCTAAATGTAAATTCAATCTTAACAAAAGATCAAATTGCAGAAGTTTGTGTTGAAAATGATCTTGATTTTCAAATAGATGAAGAAATAAATTATGAAAATATTCTTGATTTAATTAATTTTGAAAAAGAAGATACTGAAAAAACTTTGAAACCAAGAAGTCCTATTGTTACTATAATGGGCCATGTTGATCATGGTAAAACGACATTATTAGATAATATTAGAAAAACATCAGTAGTTGATTCTGAAGCTGGTGGTATTACTCAACATATTGGTGCCTATCAAGTTGAAAGAGAAAATCATACAATAACATTTATTGATACTCCTGGTCATGAAATATTCAGTGAAATGAGAGCTAGAGGTGCTAATATTACTGATATTATCATTTTAGTAATAGGTGCTGATGATGGTTTAAAACCCCAAACAGAAGAAGCAATAGACCATGCTAAAGCAGCAAATGTTCCAATAATTGTTTTTATTAATAAAATGGATAAAGAAAATGCTAATCCTGAAAAAATATTAAGCAGACTTAGTGAAAAAAATGTTGTTAGTGAAGAATGAGGCGGTGATACTATTGTTATTAAAGGTTCAGCTAAATCAGGTGATGGTTTAAATGAATTACTAGATGCAATTATTTTAACAAGCGAAATGCTTGAATTAAAAGCTAATCCAGACCGTTTTGCTAATGGTATTGTTATTGAATCAAATCTTGATAAAGGATTTGGTCCAGTTGCTACTGTTTTAATTAAAGGTGGAACTTTAAATAAAGATGATTTCGTTGTTGTTGGTTCTAGTTTTGGAAAAATCAAAGTAATGCATGATGAAAATAAAAAAGTTTTAATGAAAGCTGGACCATCTAAACCAGTGAGAATAGCAGGACTTGATATCATTCCAGAATCTGGAATGAATCTTTTAGCATTTAAAGATGAAAAACAAGCAAAGAAAATTGCTGATATTCAAAAAAATAAGAAGAATCTTGAAGCTAATTTAAATAATCAAAGTAATGAACTTAGAGCAAAAATTATTTCAGGTGAATATAAAAATATTAATTTAATTGTTAAAACAGATTTTCATGGTTCACTTGAAGCTGTTAAAAACATTATTAGTAAAATTGATGTTAATGGAGCAACAACAAGTATTATTAGAGCTGCTATTGGTGGAATTACTGAAAGTGAAGTTAAACTAGCTCAATCAACAAAATCATTTATTATTGGTTTTAATATTAGACCAAATAAAAAAATAGTAGACATTGCTAAACAAAGTAATGTAGAAATTTTAACTTTTGATATTATCTATAAACTTAAAGATGAAGTAGAGAATATTTTAAAAGGTTCTCTTGACCTTATCTATATTGATAAAATTATTGGTGAAGCTAAAGTTTTACAAATTTGAAAACATAGTGATATTGGAACAATATGTGGTGTTAAAGTTGATAGTGGAAAAATAGTTAGAGGAGCTAAAGCTCGAGTTATCCGTAATGACGTTATTATCTATACTTCTGAAATTAAAACTTTAAGATCTAATAAAGATCCAGTTAATGAAGTTAAAGAAGGTAGAGAATGTGGTTTTACTATTAAGAACTTTAATGATCTTAAAGAGAATGACGTTATTGAAATTTTTGAAGTAGTTGAAAAAAAGCAATATGAATAATTATAAAATTCAAAGATATGAATCAATCATTCAAGACAAAATAAATAAAACAATTGTTTTTAAAGTGAATAATAAATATATTAAAATGGCTCGTGTTAGTTATGTTAAACTAGATCGAAACTTAAATAATGCAAAAGTTTATCTTGATTGTCAAAAAAGAGAAGAAAAAACTCAAATTTTAGAAAACTTTCAGAAACTAACTGCTCTTTTCAGAGCTGAAGTTGCTAGTGAACTTGATATTTTCAAAACACCTAAAATAACATTTTTTCATGACTTATCTATTGAACATGCTGAAAAAATTGATAATATTATAAAAGACATTCATAATAAGGAAAAATAGATGGAACAAAAAACTTTTACTGAATCTGTTGATAGTTTTTTAAAATCAAAAAATGGTGTTAAAAAATCTTGATTATATTCTTTTATCTTATTAATATTAAGCATCATTGGTTTTTCAATCCCATTAATTTTTATTTATGGAAATTTTGATGAGCAACTACAAATAATTTTTGTTAGGAATGCTAGTTATATTGATGCTGCTACTTATTTAATATTTATTGGCTTTGCCTTATTATTTGCCCCAGTAATTTGACTATTCTCATCGTGGATGACTGGTGTTAATGGGGTTAGTAGTGATAAAAACTTTCATATCTTTATGTGAGCTATTTATTTATTTGTATTTTTAATAGCAATTTGTGTTGCTGTTTTAATGATTAGAGCCTCTATCTTTCCGTTTTTTATCTAATGGAAAGATAATTTTTTATTTAATCTTCTAATTATTAGGGTATAATAAAAAAGTTATATTTTTTTGGTATTTTTTAATAAAAAAATCCACTCATACAAGTTGTTTGATAAGAGTTAAAAATTTAATAGTAAAGAAAGAAAAAAATGCCAACAATTTCACAATTAATTATTCATGAAAGAAAAGATAAAGTTAAAAAAACAAAATCACCAGCTTTGTTAAATACTTATAATTCATTAGATAAAAAAACAAAATACAATCCAGCTCCATTTAAAAGAGGGGTTTGTACTAGAGTTGGTACGATGACACCAAAGAAACCAAACTCAGCTTTAAGAAAATATGCAAAAGTAAAATTAAGTAATAATCAAGAAGTTTTAGCATATATCTCAGGTGAAGGTCATAATTTACAAGAACATAGCGTTGTTATGATTAGAGGCGGACGTGTTAAAGATTTACCAGGTGTTAGATATCATATCGTAAGAGGTACTGCTGATACTGCTGGTGTTAAAGATAGAAAACAAAGTCGTTCACTTTATGGTGCTAAAGTTCCGAAAGAAAAGAAATAAGGTAAAAAATGAGAAAGTCTAAACCAATTAAAAAAGATGTTTTGCCAGATCCAATTTATAAATCAAAACTAGTTACTAAATTAATTAGTTCAATTATGTTAGATGGTAAAAAATCAAAAGCTCAAAAAATAATTTATGATGCATTCGAAATAGTTGAAGCAAAAACAGGTCAAAAAGCAATTGATGTTTTTGAAAAAGCAATTGAAAACATTACACCTGTTCTTGAATTAAAAGTTAGAAGAATAGCTGGTAGTAACGTTCAAGTTCCTCTTGAAGTTTCTCCAGTTAGAAAAAAAACACTTTGTTTAAGATGATTAACTCAATATGCTAGATTGAGAAATGAAAAAACTATGGTTGAAAGACTAGCTGGTGAAATTATCGATGCTTCTAAAGGTAATGGAGCTTCTGTTAAGAAAAAAGAAGACACACACAGAATGGCAGAAGCTAATAAAGCATTTGCACATTTAAGATGATAATTTTAAGTTAGGATTTTAAAATGGCTAGAAAATTTTCAATTAATACCTTTAGAAATTTTGGTATTATGGCTCATATTGATGCTGGAAAAACAACTGTTACTGAAAGAATTTTATTTCACTCAGGTAAAAAACATAAAATTGGTGAAACACATGATGGTCAATCAACTATGGATTGAATGGCTCAAGAAAAAGAACGTGGAATTACAATTACATCAGCTGCTACATATGTTGAATGAAAAGTTCAAGGTGATGATAATGCTTATCAATTAAATGTTATTGACACACCAGGACACGTTGATTTTACTGTTGAAGTTGAAAGATCACTAAGAGTTCTTGATGGAGCTGTTACAGTTCTTGATGGACAAAATGGTGTTGAACCACAAACTGAAACTGTTTGAAGACAAGCAAGTAAATATAATGTACCTAGAGTTATCTTTATTAATAAAATGGATAAAACAGGTGCTGATTTTGAATATTCAGTAAAAACAATTAGAGATAGATTAGGAGTTAAAGCAACTCCAATTCAATTACCAATTGGTGCTGAACAAGACTTTATTGGAATTATTGATTTAATTGAAATGCATGCTATCTATTATGATGGTGAACATAATGAAGATTTCAAAATAAAACCTATTCCAGCAGATATGTTAGAAAAAGCAAAAGAATGAAGAAGTAAAATGCTTGATGACATTGTTGAATTCGATGAACAAGTAATTGAAAAATATCTTGAAGGTAAAGAAATTTCTAAAGAAGAAATTAAAACTTGTATTAGAAAAGGTGTTTTAACAATTGGTTTATTCCCAGTTTTATGTGGAACTGCTTTTAAAAACAAAGGTGTTAAAGCTTTATTAGATGCTATTGTTTGATACTTACCTTCACCAATTGAAGTAGCAAGTATTAAAGGTATTCTTGATAATGGAGAAGAAACTTTTAGAAATAATGATGATAATGAACCATTATCTGCATTAGCTTTTAAAGTAGCGACTGATCCATTTGTTGGAAGACTTACTTTTATTAGACTTTATTCAGGTGTATTAACAAAAGGTTCTTATATCTATAACTCTTCAAAAGAAAAAAAAGAACGTGTTTCTAGATTAGTTAAAATGAATGCTAATGAAAGAGAAGAAATAGATGAAATAAGAGCTGGTGATATTTGTGCTATTATTGGTTTAAAAGATACAACTACTGGTAATACTTTATGTGATGAAAAAAATCATATAATTTTAGAAAAAATGCAATTTGCTGAACCAGTTATTTCACTTGCTGTTGAACCTAAAACAAAAAATGACCAAGAAAAAATGGGAATTGCTTTACAAAAATTAGCAGAAGAAGATCCAACTTTTAAAACATTTACTGATGAAGAAACTGGTCAAACTATTATTGCTGGAATGGGTGAACTTCACCTTGATGTTCTAGTTGATAGAATGAGAAGAGAATTTAGTGTTGATGTTAATATCGGTGCTCCTCAAGTATCATATCGTGAAACTTTTACAGTTGAAAATGAAGCTGAAGGTAAATATATTAAACAATCAGGTGGTAAAGGTCAGTATGGACATGTTAAAATCAAGTTCTCTCCTAACCATGAAAAAGGTTTTAGTTTTGAAAATAAAATTGTTGGTGGTAAAATCCCTGGTGAATATATTAAAGAAATTGAAAATGGTCTTAAAGATGCTATGAAAGCAGGACCATTTGCTGGTTATCCTTTAATTGATATTCAAGCAACATTATTTGATGGTTCTTATCATGATGTAGATTCATCTGGTATGGCTTATAAAATAGCAGCATCAATGTGTTTAAAAGAAGCTGCTAAAAATTGTAAAGTTGTTCTTCTTGAACCAATGATGGCTGTTGATGTAACTACTCCTGATGAATATTTAGGAACAGTTCTAGGTGATCTATCTAAAAGAAGAGGATTATTAGAAGGACAAGAACAAAGAGGTAATGCTCAATCAGTTAAAGCTAAAGTTCCTTTAAGTGAAATGTTTGGTTATGCAACTGATTTAAGAAGTAATACTCAAGGTAGAGGGACTTATATTATGCAATTTAGTCACTATGCACAAGTACCTAAATCTATTTCAGAAAAAATTGCTTCTGACAAACTAAAATAGTTACTATTTTAAAAATAAAAAAAATAAAAAATATATTATAATACTTATTGATAAGTAAAAATGGAGACAAAAAATGGCAAAACAAAAATTCGATAGAAGTAAAACTCACGTTAATATCGGTACTATAGGACATATTGACCATGGTAAAACTACTTTAACTGCTGCTATATGTACAGTTTTAGCTAAAAAAGGGAATTCTAAAGCAATGAGTTATGCAGCTATTGACTCAGCACCTGAAGAAAAAGCAAGAGGTATTACTATTAATACTGCTCACGTTGAATATGAAACAGAACCAAGACATTATGCACACGTTGATTGTCCTGGACATGCTGATTATGTAAAAAACATGATTACTGGTGCTGCTCAAATGGATGGAGCTATCTTAGTTGTTGCTGCAACTGACGGACCTATGCCTCAAACAAGAGAACATATTCTTTTAGCAAGACAAGTAGGAGTTCCTAAAATCTTAGTATTCTTAAACAAATGTGATATTATGACTGACCCTGAAATGCAAGAATTAGTTGAAATGGAAGTTAGAGAATTATTATCATCATATGGATTTGATGGTGATAATGCTCCAATCATTAGAGGTTCTGCTCTTAAAGCTTTACAAGGTGATGAAGCTTATGAAAAAAATATTAATGAATTAATGGATGCAGTTGATGCATATATCCCAACTCCTGAAAGAGAAAAAGATAAACCATTCTTATTAGCTATTGAAGATGTTTTTACAATCTCTGGTAGAGGTACTGTTGTAACTGGTAGAGTTGAAAGAGGACAATTAAAACTTAATGAAGAAGTTGAAATTATCGGATTAACTGATACTAAAAAAGTTGTTGTAACTGGTATTGAAATGTTTAGAAAACAATTAGACTATGCTGAAGCTGGTGATAACGCTGGTATCTTATTAAGAGGTGTTAAAAAAGAAGACGTTGAAAGAGGTCAAGTATTAGCTAAACCTAAATCAATTACTCCTCATACTATTGTTGAAGCTGAAATCTATGTTCTTAAAAAAGAAGAAGGTGGAAGACACACTCCAATTATGGATGGTTATAGACCACAATTCTATTTTAGAACAACTGATGTTACAGGTGCTATTAAATTAAAAGAAGGTTCAGATATGATTCTTCCTGGTGATAATACATCAATTACAGTTGAATTAATTAGACCAGTAGCTATTGAATTAGGTTCTAAATTCTCAATTAGAGAAGGTGGAAAAACTGTTGGTGCTGGAACTATTACTAAAATAATTAAATAATTATATTTAAATTTAAATAAACTTATCTCAAGATAAGTTTATTTTTTTTATGTATTTTATTTATAATTTTTATATGTCTAAAAATAAGAAAAAAATAATTAAAAGAGGAAAAGAGCTTAAGAGGTATTTCTTACATTCTAATTTTGATACGCTTTTTTCTTTCAACAAAGAAAAATTTTTAATAAGAGAATTAACAAAAAAAGAAATTAATTGTAAAAATATTACATATATTGGTATTCGTCTTGGATTAGAAAGAACTGATATTGCTTTTTGAAATGATAATGATGAAATATCTGATAATGATGAAGAAAAGTTTGATCATATTACTAAAAAAAACTTTCATTATAATAGGTATGATTTAACACCAAATTCTAATTATTATGAACATATTAAAAGTTATTTAAAACAAAACATTCCTGCAAATTCAATTTCAAGAGTTGTAATAGAACTACCATCTTTTAATCCTCAAAGTAATGAACTTAAAGAAATAGGTCCAAATCTTAATATTCATTTATTTGAAAAGAAGTTAAGACCACTTTTAGAAAAGAAGGAAAAAGAAAAGTTAACTATTATTCCTGTTCTTGAAACATTTAAAAAAATGTTTAATGAAATTAATACTAATAATGAAATTAAAGTTATTAATTTTGGTATTTGAAAAATGTATTATCCTTCTCATTATAATACATGATGAGATGAACAAGGATTTGATGAAGAATCATTAATTAGAAAACAAGAAACAGAAAAAATTGCAAAAGATTTAACTGATATTAAAAATGTTAATGAAGCAGAAACAGTTTTAATAGCTAATAGTATTGATCAAATTTGAATTAATCCTTGAAATCCATTTTTTGAATATCAAAAGAGATTTTCAAAATGATGTTATAAAAATATTGCTTTTCCAACTAAAGTTGAAATAGATAATTTATTATCTCTAAATTATAAAGATTATTTCCAAGAAGAAGAATATAAAAATATTACCTATATTGGAATTGATTTAGGTTTAAAAAGAACTGGTATTGCTATTTGAAACCATAGAACAGATAAACCTAAATATAAGAAAATAGAAAGCACTAACTTTATCCATAATGATTTAAAGAAAGAATTAAATCCTAAGAATTATACTTATAGAAAAATAGAAGATTTTCTTAAAGAAAATATTGACCCAGAATCATCAGTTAAAGTTATTATAGAAACATCTAAATTTAAAGAGAATAAAGAAGATGAATTAAATCGTAAAATAATTCTTAAATTCTTTAAAGAATTATTAAATAAAATTAATCTTAATAATAAAATAAAATCTATTCCAGCTAGTAATTGAAGAAAATATTATGAAAAATATGATTTGTTTTTTAATAATTCTGATTATGATCCTAATTTTCCTAAGAATAGAAAGAAATTAAAGCAGATTGCTCAAGATATAACTAATATAGAAAATGATGATGAAGCTGAAGCTTGATTAATAGTTAATGAAGCTGAAAATATTTGAAAAGATTTAAAGAATAAAAAACCTAAAGGAAATAGTAATAGAAAATCTATTATTGTAAGAAAAACAAGAAATATCATAAACTATGAAGATGATATTATCTTTTAAGATAATTATTTACTAGATAAAAGATATTGAATAAAATATAGTAAATGATATTAAGATGTGTCTTTATGATATTTTTTTATCTTTTAATTGGATAAATTAATAATAAATTGATTTATTATATTAATCCTTTTATCTATAATATTAATATGTCTAAAAAGAAAAAAAATAAATTAGTAGGTAAAGAAAAAGAATTTAGAAATTATGTTCTAAATTCTACTTTTGATCCATTATTTTTATTGAATCAAGAAAATCTTAAAATAAGAGATTTAACTAATGAAGAAAATCAAAACCAAAATATTACTTATATTGCCATTGATTTATGATTAAAAAAAATAGATATTGCTTTTTGAAATAATCAAAATAAGATAATTGATAATAATATCGATAATTTCAATAATATTATTAATGAAAATATTCAATATACTAGAAGTGAATTCAATTCTAATTCACTTCCATATGAATTAATAAAAGATGTTCTTAAAAAGAATATTAAACCTAATGCAAATATTAGATTAGTAATAGAATTACCTTCTTTAAAAAATGATCAAAGTAAAGAAAAAGCAGCAACTTTAACAATTATTAAAAGTTTTAAAAATTTATTAAATGAAATTGATATTAATAATCAAATCAAAATTATTAATCATAATAGTTGAATCAACCATTATGGATATAATAATCATAATTTTAATAATAAGAATAATGAAGCAACTTTAATAGTTAATAAAGCTCATTTAATTTGAACTAATGCTTGGAATCCATTCTTTTTAAATGAAAATAATACTAGAAGAACATTTAAAAATATTTCAGAACCAAATGAAGCAGAAATATTAAATTTGCTATCAAACACCTATAAAGATAAAATATATGATGAAGAAGATAATTTAGATAATATTACATATGTTGGAATTGACTTAGGACTTAAAAAAACAGGTTTTGCTTTTTTAAATTACCCTAATAATGATAATAGTGATATCGATTATTTTGATCATATTAATAGCAAAAACCTAAGATATGATTTAAACGATTTAAAACCTAATTCTGAACCTTATGAAAAAATTAAAGAATTTTTTAATAAATATATTAAAAAAGATTCATTCATTAGAATTATTATAGAAATACCTCAATTTAAGAAAGATGAAAAAAGAGAAATAATTCAAAGAGATTTTATTATTGAGACTTTTAATATTTTATTAGATGAACTTAAAAATAAATATGAAATAAAACTTATCTATGCTCATGATTGAAGAGTTTATTATATTGAATATGATTCAATCTTTGATGAATCTAATAAAGATAATATTTTTTCACTTGATAAAACAAATAAGATTAAAAAAATATCTCATAATTTAACTGATATTAATAATGATGATGAAGCTGAAGCAATTTTAATAGTAAATAAGTCTCATAAAATTTGAAATAATACTAAATAATAATTAATGATATAAGAAGGATTATATATTTATGACTGCAGTAATAATTATCATTGTTATTATATTTGTAATAGGGGCTATTTTATTTGCTATTTATAATATCAAGGAAAAAGCAGCACAAGAACAAAAAATTGATGAAATGTTAAATCAATCAATAACTAAAAGTGCTCATGAATTTCTAGATCATTATAATTCTTTAGCCAAAAGAAGAGATGGTTCTATTGTAAGCATGGATTCCCCTGGTATTTATATTATTTTAAATAAAACAAAAGAGCTTTACTATGTAGGGCAATCAAAAACTGTACTAAAAAGGGTAAAATGTCATTTTACTGGAAAAGGTAATGGTGATGTTTATGCTGATTTTAAATATAATGATCAATTTGAAGTTACTATTCATAAATGTTCAGAAATAGAATTAAATCAAAAAAGAAAAAATGTTTATAGAGAAATATAAAAGTTCTAATAAATTTAGAGGATATAATAAAACACAAGGTAATAATTAAAATTATTATCAATTAAAAAATAATTGAAAAGAACAACTAAATAGAAAATAATGAAAATAGAAAAATTTAAGAATAAATTTATAAAAATAAACGATGTAGTTTGCTATATTTCAGATATATATCCTGATTTAAGAAAAGAGAAAGAATTTATAATATTTTCATGAATATTTATAAATAATATTTCAAATTATCAAAAAAATGGATTTCTAAATAGATACCAACTGATTGAAAAAGATTTAAAAGAATGTGAACTTCTTAATTTTAAAGGCATCATTTACTATTTTAAAGAAAATCATAATTATTTAGGAATAGATGAATCAAAACAATATATATACCATTGTCCTAAATCGACCTTTGCCTTTTCAAATTCTTTTTGTGTAGAATTTGATAAAAAAATTGATGAAAATAAATGTATATCAACGTATATTGAAATAGAAAATGGTGTTCTAAAAAAACAAGAAATTATTGAAAAACTAGAAAAGATTGAAAATAAAATTATAGATTTTATAAGTTATAAATTTGATTTCAATGAAAGCAAAAATATTTTTTTAAATTCTAAATCATTTAGTAATGATTTTAATATTCGAATCGAAAAGAAAATAAAGGAAATTTTTAATTTAGAAATTTTTTCTAACTTAGGTAAAGATCCATCTAAAAGAATTCATGATGTTATAGAAATTATTAAATTTAATATAAAAAAATCTGATTTTGTAAATGCATTAAGATCTTTGAGGATATTAAGAAATTCTATATTAGATTTTATATATGATGATTATTTTATTCCTATTTCTTCTGAATTAGATTTATTATTGAGCCGTTTAGAATGTGAAAAAAATAATAATATAAATATTCCAGATGAATCAAATAAAACTATTGAGAAAGAAATTGAAGAAAAGATAAAAAAAAATATAAAAAAAATATATTTATCCTCAAAAGAATATATAAAATTAGCTATAAAATTAGTTGATGAAAAACAAAAATATTTTTCTCTCCCAATCTATTTTATGGATACTAAATTTGAAGATTTAGATATTGAAAATTTTAAATTTCAAAAAAAAGATAGTGAAATTATTGATTTTATTAAAAATAAAATTTTATCAAAAGAAGAGTGAAAGGTTTGAGATTTATGTAGTGCAATAACAAATAATGCAATTCATAAAAATAATTATGATTTGGAAAATTTTGAAGGATGATGAATTCATAAAAAAGAAATAGAAATAATTCTTAAAATTATTGAAACATTTTTTAATGCATTAATAAAATACAACGAATATAAAATGTTAGATAAATAATTAATATATTTTATTTTAAATATAAAAAAATTAAATATATGTAATATATTATTAAAGATAAAGGTAATCAATAAACCTCAAGGAGAAATACATGTTAGTTATAACATCTGAAAATATACCAGGAAAAAAATACGAAATAATTGGATTTGTATCAGCGAATAGAACTATAAGTATTTTTGCTAAAACGGAAATTAGAAAAGTTAAAAATAAACTAATTTCTGAAGCAGAAGAATTAGGAGCTGATGCTATTATTGCTGTTAGACTTTTTGCTACATCTAATAACTCAACTGCTATGTATGGAACTGCTGTAAAGTTTGTTTAATAGTTGTATTTAAAATAATGTTTAAAAATAAAAAACCTTCTTTAATTAAAGAAGGTTTTTTATTTATTACATATAGTAATATATTTGAATAAATTTTTTAAATAATAAATTATTTTATCTCAATAATATATACTTAATATAGAGATAAAATATGAAAAATATAAGGTAATAATATGAGTGAAAATAATAAAAAATTAATAATTGGATTAGATTTAGGTATTGCATCAGTAGGTATTAGTGTTGTTGATAAAGAAACTAAAAAAATTATTCATCGTCAATCACATTTATTTCAAATATTATCAGAACCAAAATCACCAACTAGTCCAGGAGGATATGGTCAAGGTGCTAGAGGTGAAAAAAGACGTCAAAGAAGAACTATTCAAAGAAGAAAACAAAGAAGACTTGATTTCATATCTTTAATTAATGACACTGAAATAAAAAGTGGAAATAAAAAAGCTGAAATTAGAAAAGCAAATCCAAAATATAAAGAAATATTTAATTTTGATGCTAATATTGAAAAAAATATATCATATCCAATTTATGAATTAGCTGTTAAAGGATTAACAAGTGAATTAACACCCCAAGAACTATTTAAAGTATTATATTCTAAATTATCATTTAGAGGAGTATCTTTTACTTTGCCAAATGAAGATGAAAAACAAATATCAGTAGCAGAAGAATTATTAGATATTTTAAATAAAAATAAGAAAGTAAGATCTCCTTCTGCAAGAGTTATTTCAGAAGATGAAGAAAAAAGTGAAAATAAAATTCCATTGCAGTTTTCACTTAAACGTAATAAAAAAGACTTAGCAAGAATAATAGATAATTGTTCTTATCTAAAAGGTACAAATTTTAAAAATGATTTTTTAGGAGATGATGAATCTGAAGATATTAAAACCAAATATGGTATTTTCAGTAGAGTAAGAGATTTTTCACAAGGTCCTGGAAGTGAAAAATCAAAAACTGATTATGGTGTATATAAAAAAGATGGTCATCAAGTAAATAATTTATGAGAAGAATCTATTGGCAAATGTCCAGTTTATCCAGAAAAACAAAGATCATTAAAATGCCAATCATTACCAGAAATTGCTAATTTATTATCACAATTAAATTCAATGAAAATACATGGTGAAAAATTAACAATTGAACAAAAAGAAAAAGTAATAGCATGTGTTATTAAAAACCTTGCTGCACCTACTGATACTAGAATAATAAATTGATTAAAGTTAGATAAAAATAGTTTGACACACTATCCTAAATCAAAAGATGGAAAAAAACATAACATTGAAAAATGTGAAAATTTAATCAGACTTTATAAAAGAAAAATATTAATATTTACTACTTTTGCTAAAGCAATTGAAGAAATTTATTATGTAGATAAACTAACATCGAAACATTTAATCCACTTTTATAATAAAGATGAAATCATCAATGCTAATAAAGACTATAAATTATCAATATCAAAAATTCAAAAAGAAGATACAAAGAAAATAATTAAAAATTATGAAGCTTATTGTCGTCTTAATCCAATAGATGATACTAATAAGAGTCAAGAAGCAATATCAAAAGAACTTGAAAATTACCAAAAAAATAATATTAGTGGGACACATACTTTTTCATTACTAGCACTTAAGGAATATATCAACAAGAATGTTAATGATACAAAATCAATGTCAACATTTTATAGAAAACAAACTAATTCATTTGAAATGAAGCAATATAGCTTTAAAGATAATAGTAAATATATAAACAACAGATTAATGGATAATGTTGATTTTATTTCTCCAAATATTAAAAATACTATGAGTGAATGTTGTAAACTAATAAATAAAGTATTAAAAAAATATATTTATAATGGTTCAATGTATGATTTAGATGCAATTATCATTGAAACAACTGATGATGCTAAATACGCTTTAAATGGTTTAGAAAATAATCAAACAATTATAAAAGAACAAACAAGAAACCAAAAAGAAAAAGAAGAAATTAAAAAAGAACATCCTTCTATTAAAGATGTAAATATTGAAAAAATTATATTACTAAGAAAACAAGAAGGTGTAGATTTATATGATGGTAAATCAATTAATGAATTAGATGTTATTAATAATCCTGCAAATTATGAAATTGATCACATATTACCAATATCTAGAAGTCAAAATAATAGTAAAGATAACAAAGTTATTACCAAAACTGAAAATAATCGTAGTAAAGGAAATAAAACACCAATTGAGTGATTATCTTCTAAATCTAATTTTAATGATTTGAAAATTCAATGAAAAGATATACTAAAGGAACAACATAAAAAATTAGAATTTATGGAAATGGATAATTTTTCTATGAAGGAAAGATCATTTATAGCTCGTAATTTGACTGAAACTCAATATATTATGAGAAGAATTAAAATTGCTTTTGAAGCATGAAAAATTCATATGGAACAAAATTTTATTAGTGATAATAATATTTATATTAAGTTAAAAGATTTAGAAATTATAACTGTAAGTGGTAGTGTTACTCAAAGATTAAGAAAAGAAAAATATTTAAATCTTCCAGAAAAAGATAGAAATATTTCAGCAGAACATCATAGTATCGATGCTTCTATTTGTGCTGTTTTAGGAACAATAGATGAATTTAGAGAAACAATAAAATCATTCATTAGAACAATAGATGATGAAACTGGTGAAGCTAAATGACTTTATAATGACAGAAAACCTATAGATATTTTTGATCAATCGAAAGTTAAACATGAAATATGAGAAAATCTTTCAAAAAGTATTTCAAAATCTAATTGATGATTATCACATAAATCTTCTTGTAAATTAAATAAGTTAAAAACAGTTGAAGATAAATTAGAAGAAATAGAAAAATGAACACCTAAAAAATTATCTAATGAAACAATATATGGTCATATACACGGAAGAACTAAAGATCGTTATCATTTATTGGAATTAAAAGATGTTGAAATATCACAATTAAAAGCTATTTTTGAAAAACCATATGACAAGAACATTTGTCTTAATCCTAATAATTATTTTGAATCACTTCAAAAAATATGAAACAAATATTATGATAAAAACAATACAAAAGCAAATCCCTTTATAAGATATATGGATGATCATAGTGATGAAAAAGAATTTAATATAGCTAGATTAAAAGGATGTGTAAAAATAATTGATAATAATTTGGAAGCAGATATTTCAAGACTTACATTTTATGGAAATAAATCAAGTGGAATAAATTTATCAAAAATTTCTCATAATGCATTTATAACAGGATTAACTCCTAAATGTATTTATTTAATTGAAAACAAGGAAGGTAAAAAAGAATTTCGTAATGAAAATTGATTCAATGAAGGTAAAAAAATAATTGATAATGATGGTTCTAAAATTATTGATATTATAGAAATAGGAACTATATATTCTATTGATGGTTCTTTATATAGAATAACAGGTTGTCATAAAACAGATAAAAGATTATTTCTTACAAGAATAGATGGAGAAAGAGAAATTCTAGGAAAACCATTTAGTAGTTTTTCAAAATTGGACTCTAAAAAAATAAATATTGTCAAAATTAGTTAAAATAAATTACATTTTTACTTTTCAATATTTTAGCTTGATTAAGAATCTGATTTATTAAAAACGTAATTACATAATTAACAAGAGAGTATGTAGTTTAGCTTGATTAAGAATCTGACTTATTAAAAAATAGTCATAGTGATATAAGAGTTCATGGACTGTTTTAGCTTGATTAAGAATCCGACTTATTAAAAACATAACGTCAGTATTAATATTATATTTATTAGTTTTAGCTTGATTAAGAATCTGACTTATTAAAAACAGTCATTTAGGACATTTTAAAGTGATTCTAGTTTTAGCTTGATTAAGAATCTGACTTATTAAAAACGTAGTTGTTTTAAAAGAACAAGGATATAAAGTTTTAGCTTGATTAAGAATCTGACTTATTAAAAACATCATCAGGTAATAACTTCATTCGTTCAACGTTTTAGCTTGATTAAGAATCTGACTTATTAAAAACAATTATATTAACGAGAATTTTCCGGGAGTTGTTTTAGCTTGATTAAGAATCTGACTTATTAAAAACATTCTTTTTTAATCTTTTCATTAAATGAACGTTTTAGCTTGATTAAGAATCTGACTTATTAAAAACTACATTACTCATATTTATACCTTACTCAAGGTTTTAGCTTGATTAAGAATCTGACTTATTAAAAACTTTAACGGAATAGGAATAGGAACACCTAAAGTTTTAGCTTGATTAAGAATCTGACTTATTAAAAACCCAGTGAATATTTACAATATGTATCAAATAGTTTTAGCTTGATTAAGAATCTGACTTATTAAAAACATTATCACTCACTCGGTAAGTATCAACAATGTTTTAGCTTGATTAAGAATCTGACTTATTAAAAACATATAATTACTTGTTCCAGTTGTTAAATTTGTTTTAGCTTGATTAAGAATCTGACTTATTAAAAACGTTATTTCTAACTCTAAATAAAGTCCTACAGTTTTAGCTTGATTAAGAATCTGACTTATTAAAAACTTCTTATCTCTTTTATCATTAATGATTAAAGTTTTAGCTTGATTAAGAATCTGACTTATTAAAAACATTAACGCTTTCTCTTTTTGGTCGTCATAAGTTTTAGCTTGATTAAGAATCTGACTTATTAAAAACTCGTTTAAATGCGATATTCGTTGTTGAGGCGTTTTAGCTTGATTAAGAATCTGACTTATTAAAAACTTAATACAAATTCAGTTTTCATTTATAGATGTTTTAGCTTGATTAAGAATCTGACTTATTAAAAACTTAGGGGACATAGACAATTTATTGATGTTCGTTTTAGCTTGATTAAGAATCTGACTTATTAAAAACATATAAACAATAAATACATTATGAATGTTTTAGCTTGATTAAGAATCTGACTTATTAAAAACTTAGGGGTAAAGTTGAATATACTTTCTATAGTTTTAGCTTGATTAAGAATCTGACTTATTAAAAACGTGGAACAACAAAATTTATTTCTAATAACAGTTTTAGCTTGATTAAGAATCTGATTTATTAAAAACGATTAAGATATTTTAAAATGGAGACAATAGGTTTTAGCTTGATTAAGAATCTGACTTATTAAAAACTAATTCAATAGCAGGGCTGAATGTTTTTAAGTTTTAGCTTGATTAAGAATCTGACTTATTAAAAACAATTGCGATATTTTGTATTTAAGTTCGCTAGTTTTAGCTTGATTAAGAATCTGACTTATTAAAAACGATATGACGAGATTATGACTGATACACATAGTTTTAGCTTGATTAAGAATCTGACTTATTAAAAACATATCATCCTCTGTAAATAAATTTTTATTTGTTTTAGCTTGATTAAGAATCTGACTTATTAAAAACACTTGAATAATCTGGTAATAAAATAGTTCGTTTTAGCTTGATTAAGAATCTGACTTATTAAAAACGCTATTACCTAAAAGATATTTAATTTTATTGTTTTAGCTTGATTAAGAATCTGACTTATTAAAAACGGTAAAGCTTTAGGGATGAAGAGCATCGGTGTTTTAGCTTGATTAAGAATCTGACTTATTAAAAACTAGTGCAAGGATCAAAATCAAATTTAAAATGTTTTAGCTTGATTAAGAATCTGACTTATTAAAAACCTAGCACCTTTAGAGTTGTGGTTTCTAGATGTTTTAGCTTGATTAAGAATCTGACTTATTAAAAACTTTAATCAAAAATTGTAAATCTTTTTTAATGTTTTAGCTTGATTAAGAATCTGACTTATTAAAAACACATATACATTATTGTATTACTAACCTTAAGTTTTAGCTTGATTAAGAATCTGACTTATTAAAAACGTGGAGCTATGTTGGTATATCATAGATATAGTTTTAGCTTGATTAAGAATCTGACTTATTAAAAACGAATATAGAGAATTTACATTAAGCACATTTGTTTTAGCTTGATTAAGAATCTGACTTATTAAAAACTAAATGTATTTTCTCCTGTAAATGTATTATGTTTTAGCTTGATTAAGAATCTGACTTATTAAAAACATGTTGATATGCTAGCAACATATCCAATTAGTTTTAGCTTGATTAAGAATCTGACTTATTAAAAACGTTGAATTATCAAAAGATAAAATTAAAATAGTTTTAGCTTGATTAAGAATCTGACTTATTAAAAACAATATTACATTAGATTCTAACAGAATATGAGTTTTAGCTTGATTAAGAATCTGACTTATTAAAAACTATGTGGAACAAGGTCCGAAGATAAGGACGGTTTTAGCTTGATTAAGAATCTGACTTATTAAAAACATTAAAATCCATAAATACCTTTTCTTTTCCGTTTTAGCTTGATTAAGAATCTGACTTATTAAAAACATCATATTGAATATATGCGTCTATTTCGTTGTTTTAGCTTGATTAAGAATCTGACTTATTAAAAACCTAGCACCTTTAAAGTTGTGGTTTCTAGAGTTTTAGCTTGATTAAGAATCTGACTTATTAAAAACTTATAATATAAGTATTTAACTTAAAGGAAAGTTTTAGCTTGATTAAGAATCTGACTTATTAAAAACTCAGAAGTATTAATATATTTTTTATTAAATGTTTTAGCTTGATTAAGAATCTGACTTATTAAAAACTGTGCTGGATTTAATACATTAACAAATCTAGTTTTAGCTTGATTAAGAATCTGACTTATTAAAAACACTGTTTAAAAGATAGTAAACAATTTTTAGGTTTTAGCTTGATTAAGAATCTGACTTATTAAAAACTCATTTGCTTACTATATTTATATATTATTTGTTTTAGCTTGATTAAGAATCTGACTTATTAAAAACATTCTGCCCATTTTAATTTAGCCCTTTCATGTTTTAGCTTGATTAAGAATCTGACTTATTAAAAACTATACCTTTATAATACTCTTTATATATATAGTTTTAGCTTGATTAAGAATCTGACTTATTAAAAACCCAAAATTCGAAATTTTTAATTTTTCTTCTTCAAAATAAAGCTAAAAGTACTATATTTTAACATATTTTTCTATCTATTTTTTAGAAAAAAGATCATACATTAAATTATTTTTAACTAATATTAAGAAATATTTATAATCGATTAAATTTTTATAATTTTCTTCATATTCATTAACAACATACAAAAAATTAAAAAATGAAATATATTCATCTAGTTCTGATATTTTAATATATTCAACATCATTAAAAATGATAAGTTTCTTACTTGTTGTATTCTTTAAGATATTCAATATTAATTTAATATTCTTTTCAGAAACAAAATTATCATTTATATCTAAATAATTAATTAAATCTACTTTTGATAAATTGAGATCAGTTAGTTCATCAATCATTGTAAATTTGTTAAATTCATTAGTAATAGCTTTTTCAATGATTGAATTACTATCAATAACTTTCTCATCTTTTAAGAAATTATGTAGATTACCATTTGTTTTAGAAGATAAAATATCATTAATTTTAGTAAATGGAGAAATGATTATAATATCTTTGTTTTTAACGTGATGATTATTAATTGAGATATTGCTATTAATTTCATAATCATTTAATAATGATCTTATTAACTTATTTGTATTAACATTTTTTATTATTTTAATACCAAGATAATCAAAATTATAGTAGTTATCTAAATAATTAAATGAAATAGTAGTTGCATAGTCCATTGTTTTTATTTTTGATTTTTCAATAATAGTTTCAATTTCTTCTTCATTAAAATAGTTAAAATTTATTTTATTCATAATTTATATTTTTCGATATCTTTTACAATCATTAATAATTTCATTATCTAAAACTTCTCCACGTAATATATACATATCATTATATTGTCTTTCTGTTAAGACAATAGCTCTAACAGATCCATTAATAGGTAAAATTTTCTTTACTTTATTAATATGTTGTTCAACCATTGATTTAGTTTGAACTACTCTTGAATATACTGAATATTGAATTAACGTATAACCAAGTTTTAAAAGGTTATTTCTAAATTTTGTATATTGTTTAGTATCAGCTTTATTATCAAAGGGTAAATCATAAAATAATAATATTCTCATATATGTATAAGTGCTCCTCATTTTAGATAATTTCTCCATCTAAGTTTATTTTAAAATCATGTAATTTCAATTCATCTTTAATAATTCAATCTACATAAATATCAATAGCATTATTTAAATATTGATATTTATCATCAATCATAATTTTAAAGTTAGCTATATAATCTAAAAAACATTCTTTAGTTTGTTTTGATAAAAATACATCTTTCATACTAATATATTTTTTATCAAATAATTCTTTAACAAAAAAATCAACAATAATTCTAAATGGTTCAACTATGTCATAAGCTAAAGGGAATTGTGAATATTCACTTCCATGAAAAAAAGAAATATGCTGATTTAACCCTTTTTTAATAATACTTCTAGTTACCATTGATGTTAAAACAGTATAACCAAAATTTAAAATATAATTAATTTCACAATCTAAGTCACGATTGAATTGACTACCATATAAACTATGAAAAAATAAATTTGCAACTTGACTTTCTGTATTATCATTAACAATATCTTTAGATTCTAAGATTTGTTCTCAATTATTAGTATCTAAACCATATTTTTTTAAAAAATTTATTTGATTTAAAATCTTTTTAATTAAAATTATTTTTCAACATTGAAATTTAAAGTCATCTGTTCATTTTAATTGATTTAAGAAAATTTTATGACTTTGTTTTTTTACATTAAATCCAACTACACATGATTTGGGAATGAATTTATCATTACAAAAAATAATATTAACACCTTTGCTACATAATTCATTTAATAAATTAACAGAAATATTGATTCTATTATTACAAATAATAATAGTATCAATATCAGTAATTGGAATTGATATTTTTTTATCTCTAATAACAATTAAATTATCTAAAAAAATTTTTAAATAACATTCTTTTTCAATATCTATTATCTTTCAACCCATTTTAATTTATTCCTTTATTTTCATCATTATTTTTATAAAATAAAGAAAATATCCAATAAAAAAACCTATCTTATTTCAGACAGGCACTTACGGGATAAACCCTTATTTTTAATTTTTCAGATTCTTAATCAAGCTAAAAATTTTTGTTAGAACTCAAGCTATAAGTTCTAACTCTTATAATTATATAATAATAGTTTTTGAAAATCAAAAATAAATAATAAAAGATAATAATTAATTTTTTTATATAATTTAGACTTTTATATTAAATCAATTAATTGAGTAAATTTGCTATAATTTTCGCTCTCTTTTTTAAAATATTTTTTTGAAATCTTCCAATTTAAAATTTATTGAGAATTTTGAATCAATTGTATATAATAAATAAATGCATGTATTTAATTTTGAATTTTCTGAATATTTATATTTTATTTTTATATTGTTATTAATTGGTAAAAAATAGGAATCAAAATTTTCTTTTGATATTGATGAAGTATGACAAGCTTTATTTCTAACTTTCCTCATCTTATCAAAAAAATCAATAAGTAGATAAGTATTAACATTTTTATTAGTAAATTCACTAAATAATTCATCTAAATCAGAAGTATAAATATTTTTTACTATCAATATTTTTTCATAAAAACTTAAATTTGTTAATTCTTCAACAATAATAAATTCCTTATTTTTAATTATTTTTTCTCTAAAATTTTCATTAAAAACTTCTTCTAAGTTAACCCTTCTATCAAAAATAGATCAAAATTCTTCAAATTGAATATTTATTTTTTTATTAAATTTATTATTAAAAAAATAAACTATCTTTAAATCAAGAAGATATTCTAAATTTAAACAAGTTCTTACTAATAAAATTTTTTTATCTACTAATTTCCTAATTGTTTTATTCAATTTTTTTTCATTAATATCAAAATTACTCATTATAAGCTCAATATCACTCGCCATTAATTTTTATTTTTGTTCTTCCAATTATTTTATTCTTATCTTTAGTAATTTTTTTTACAGAAAAAGGAAAATTATTAATTTTACCTTGTAATAAATTTTTCTTTTTTTGATTAGAAGAATAAGCTAAAACTTGACAATTTCTGATATCATTAGAACCTTCTAAACTTAAAGGTCAAATATGATCAATAGTTCAAGATTTATCAGATTTAGTTTGATACTCATAATAATTAACTATCACACCAAATGCATCTTCACCATTCTCTTCTTGGCCAAAACATTTTATTCAAACACTATCTTTTTTCATATAAATAATTATAATATTTATATTATATAAAAAAATATTATAATTATTTATGTAAAAAAAATTAGGCCATGTTCTTAATTTTGAAAAAACCCTTTCTTGAAAAAGAAAGGGTTTTTCAATCAATATTTTTTAATAAAAGAGGTTTAAAATAATAAATAATTTATCTATTGAAAGGAAAATATCTAAAGATTGATTTAAAGAATCTTTTAAATTATTTAATTGAAAACTTTTTCTTATACTAATATTAACATCTTTAATACCAGCAATTTATTCCACAACTAGAATTTTTTGATTAGGAGAAATGGATGATCCTTATGCATATAGTATTGCTGCTCAAATTCAATGACTTAATATTTTTTATGAAATTATTAATGAAGCTATCTTAGTACCTTTATTTTTTTTAATTTCTAGAAGAAAAGATATCAAATTAATTTCAGATAATCGTATTAAATCTGGCTTATTAATCAACATAGGAATTTATTTAATTTATACAATAATTGTTTTTGTTTCTCTTAATTGATTAGCCAGTTTAATGATTAGTGATCCTAATCTATTAAATAGAAGCTTAAGTTATATGTATCTAGAAACAACAAGTTTATTTTTCTTCTCAATAGTTCAATATTCAATTGTTATTTTTATTATTTTAAAAAAACATCTTATTGTAGGATTAATATTTTTGGCACAAGCAATTTTAATTATTTTTTTTGATACTTTTTTTATAAGTAACTTAACTTTTTCGCTTAAATTATCTATAGAAGGAATTGGAATTTCAAATATAATAACAAATATTTTATTATCAATTTTAATAATATTCTTATTTTTAAAAATAAGAATAAAACTATGAAACTTGAAAGGTTTAAATTTTGAATGAGCTTATAGTTATTGAAAAATTGGTTTTTTTTCAGGATTAGAATCATTAATAAGAAATCTATTCTTTGTATTTATGGTTCTTAAAATTTTAAATGGAATAAGTGCTGCTGGAGATTATTGATTAGCTAATGGTTTTATTTGAACTTGAATGCTTTTACCTGTTATTGCTCTAAGTAATGTAATAAAAAGTGAAGGAGATGGAACTAAAAATAATTTAATGAAATATCTTTTTATTTATGGTTTAGTTACATTAGGAATAATTTTAATTTGACTAGTTACAATTCCAACATATGAATTATTTATCCATAATATCTTAAATGTTAAAAATAGTGATTTAGTAACAAATATAGTACTAGTATTATTGCCATTTTATATTTGTTTTGCTTTAAACAATATTATTAACTCGATGATTATTGGTTGAGGAAGAAGTGATATTACATTATATCAATCAATACTAGTTAATATTTTAGTTTATATTCCTTATTTTTCAGCTTTAATGTCTAATATTTGAGTACCTGATGTTATGCAAATTGCAATAATGTTCGGAATGACATTATTAATTGGTTTTATTATCAATACTGTTATTTTTATAATAATAACAAGAACAAAAATTAATTTTATTATAAAACCTAAAAGTAAAAAAGTAAAAAATATATATTTTGGAATGCCAACTGTTGGTAAAACATATTTTTCTCAAAATAATAATGTTTTTGATTCAGAATGTATTTATTCTTTAAATTCAGAATTAAATAAAGAAAAATGAAATTCTTTTAAAGAAGATCCAAAACTTGCTAGAAAATTAATAAATATTTCTTTTAAGAAATTAATAAAATCAGATTATGAATATATTTTCTTTTCTATTTTACCTAATGAACTTATTGAAAAAATAGATTCTTTAATACTTGATGGACATAATATTAATTATATTCTTAGGGACCCAGAATCTTATGCAGAAGAATGAAATAAAAGAAAATCAGAAGGAGAAATAACATTAACAAAAGAAATGGCTGAAAGTTCTTTTGAATATTCATATAATCAAGCAAAAGATTTTAATATAAAACCCATTATTTTAGAAAAAAATCAATATTTGAGTGAATTTATTAAAAATTATCAAGAGAATCAGTAATTTTTATAATATTCAATAATTCATCTTCATGTTTTTCATATTCTCTTTCAACTATTTCTTCATCAGATATATGTCAAGAGGTTATATCTTCATATTCTATAGTTTCTAACTTTTCATCTTTATTATTAAAATCTATAATAAAAGAAGCATCATAATCTCTCTCTTTATTTTGATCTTCTAATTTATATGAAATAATAAATTTATCAAATTTTTTTTGATTTGATAAAATAATTGTTTGTCCATCTTTAATTGTATATTTTGTACCACTTGAATCATATATATCTTGAGCTTGAAGTATTGAATTTTTAGGAGCATTGTTGTCATAAATAGAATAAGATTCATGATTTCTTATTCAAATATAATTTGATTTATTTTTGCTTATTATTTTATCAATATCTCATTCAAGACTAATTAAATTTTTGTTTTCTGAGAGGTATATTTTTATTTCAGAATATATTTTTTCAATTTTATTTTCAATAAATATCTGTTGTAATTCTTTTGGCAAGGTTTTTATATTATAATCAAATTTATCTATATAAACAGGCTCATTTTTAAAATGATAGATATATCTATTTAAAAGAAGAATCATAAATTTTTGAAAAATATCAGATATATCTTTTCCAGAATAAAATGTTCCTATACCATATTGTTTTTCATAATATATTTTCATTTCTTCAATTTCAATTTTATTTTTTTCATCTTCAAATTTTAAATACATTGAGTAATTAATACTCTTATGACCATTTGAAAAAATACCTAATCCAGAAGCATTTCTTGATGTATTAAATCTTTTATCAAAATTTTTATATTTACGAGAAGCTCCTAAAATTGATGTTCTTCCTTTTCCGCAATTTAAAACACCATCAAAATATTCTGCTTCTCTTTTTAAAGATTTTTTTTCAATTTCCTCTCAATATTTATTTACAAAATCATAAAATTGAAAATGATTATTATGATCTCAATTACAAAAAATAATATCATGAAGTTCTGAAACATCTAAAGAGGAAAAATTATTATCTATATATCCTTGAATATAACGTCCTAAAATGTAATTAAGCATTCTATGTCTATAATTTTTATTTGATCATTTTATTTTTTTCTCAAATCCTGATTTTTTCATAGAATTCATTATAGAAGGGTATAAATCATCACCACCATTTCTAATTGGACTTATAATTGAATATACAAAATATGCTATATCCTTTTCATATAAATCATTACTATTTAAAATTTTATTTGTATCTATATTTTCTTGAAGATATTCAATATAAATTCTTTGATATTTTTCTTTATTCGATAATATTTTTAAAGCATTAAAAGTTAATTTTGAGTATAAAATTTCATCATCATCTAACTTTTCATCAATTAATTGATGATCTTCAACTGATATTGATATTTTATTTTTTTTAAAAAAATAAAATATATCACCATCTTTTTTAACTTGTAATCACCAATAAATAAATTGTGTTGGATTTTCTTTTATTAAGTCAATAGTAGTATTTAATTCAAAAGATAAATTTTTAATTTCTTCAACATGATTTCTAAGATACAAATGAGCAACAATATTAGGATGAGAATATATAAATTTACCATTTTCATCATTTCATTGAATTATATTTTTTTTTAATAAATATTCAAATTCAGCATTTGATTCTCATTTTATTGATATCGGATTTTTTATTATTATTTCTTTATAATAATTTAAATATTCAGAAGTCATTATGTTTTCAAATGCCTTTCAAATTAATGAGTGTTTTTCTTTTTTCTTTATTTTATTAAAATTTTCTATTGAACACATTAAATATTTTTCACGAATTGAAAAATATTCATTAATTTCATAAAATTCCTTAAATCTATCCCATCCACTTAACCTAATAATTTCTTCAGAAGGATTAATATTATGACCAAAATTTTTTTTTGATGAATATCATCCTGCATAAATAATAAAAATTTTTTTATTATTTAATTTTTTTTCTAATTCTTCTTCTGAGAAATTTGATGATTCATTAACACCGTCAAATATATAAATGCCTTCATTTTCGATTTCTGATAATTTTTTAATTTCTTTAATATTGTCTTTATTATTTTTTCATATTTCTAGATATACAGTTTTGCCAGAACCTGATTTTCCTCATAAATAAAAATGATTTGGATTAGAATCTAAAAAACCTGACATAATTGATTTTTTAGGATGTTTTTTTTCAGACTTCCAATCATTAATTCTTTTATTAAGTTCATTACTAAAAATACAATAATCTTCAGTTTGAGATATTTTTATATTAATTTGTTCATTTGTTAAAGGTATTATCATTATTTTGATCCTTAATAAAAAAATTTATGTAATTTCTTATACTTATTATAACTCAATCTATAATATAAATAAAAATCACACTAATTAATAATTAGTGTGATTTTTAAGTTTTATTTAATTATTAATAATTAAATTATTTACAACATTGTTTAGCAACTGGAGGAGTTCCTTCAGCATTACCAACAACAGCATCAATTTGAACTAATGCATCATGAGCAATATTAGCAACTTCAACAATTCTTCCAGCTGGAATTAATTTAGGGAAGAAAGTTTTTAAAACTTCTGAAATCGCATCAACATCTGAAATATTTTTAACAAAAATATTTAATTTAACAACATCAGCCATTTCATGTTCAATATTTTCAACAATATGTTTCATATTTTCTAAACATTGAGTAGTTTGTTCTTTAATTCCACCACTTACTAATTTATTATCAGCATCAACTGGAAATTGAGAAGAAATATTATTATAGTGACTAAAAGCAACTGAATGAGATAAATGTCTACATCTATGAACTTTACTAGAATTAGTAGCTTCAATAATAATTCCGTGACGGTCTTCTACAAGTTGAGGAGGTGTTCCATCACCATGTGAAATAACTGTTTCAACTGATACTAAAGCACCATGAGCTAAGTCAACAACTTCAATAATAGATAATGCAGGAAAGTAATCAACTGCTCTTGCAATAGCTGAATCTGGGAAGAATGTTCTATACATTTCTTTAATAGCAACTGTTTCTTTTAAATCTTTTGTATAAATGTTTACTTTTACAATGTCATCAAATGGAACATCAATGTTTAATAAAACATTTTTAACATTTGTTAAAGCTTGTTTTAATTGTTCTTTAGCTGTACTACCAACTATTTTTCCAGTTTTTGAATCAATTGGAAATTGAGTTGTAATGTTATTATAATGACTAAAAGCAATTGATTGTGAAGATAATTCACATTTAGGAGCGTTTTCAGTATTAGTAATAACTTGAACAAGATCACCAGCTTGAGGTGCATTAGGAATAGTTCCTTCTCCACAAGTAATAACTGCTTCAATTTGAACTAAAGCATTTAATGGGATATCTTTAACAATTACATCTGTTAAAGTTGGTAAATGAGATTTAAAGATTGTTTTATAAACTTCTTCAACAGCTTCCATATCTTTAATATTTTTAGTAAAGATTGTAATTCTAATAATATCATCCATTACATGGTTAATACTTTTAATAACTTCTTCAAGATTTTTAAATGATTGAATTGCTTGTTCTTTAATTCCACCACTTACTAATTCATTTGTTTTTGAATCTAATGGTAGTTGAGCTGAAAGATGGTTATAATGACTAAAAGCTACTGTTTGTGAAAAATCACAAATCCCCTTAGCTGCTTTGTCAGTATTTCTTGCTAATACTACGTTTAAGTTACTCATATTTATTCCTTTATTTTTATTTTAAAAATTTAATTATATATAAAAAATATATCACCATTTTTATGAATTTAATAATTAAATTCTTACTATTATTTTTTAAGAAAAAAAATTGATTAATTTTAGATAATATTTATGAAAAAAAATTATCCTTTATATAATTTAAATATTCATCACTATTATTATTTTTAATATTTTATTTCATAATATAATTATGTTTATCAATTGAGGTAAATGAAGAAATTCTCAAAAAATTAAGTATTTTATTTTTTAAAAACTCATTATTAAATATCATCCCAATATTTTTTATATATTGTATATACCTAGCATATAGATCGCCATACCAGTAATATATAATTCTTGATTTTCAAAAAATATTTTAACGTCAATAATAGCATTACAATCAAAGTTATCGATAGTTTTATAATTGCTTCCACTTGCAATTTGTCTTAATTCATTTTTAAGATCTTTTAAAGTTAAATAAAAATTACCAGGAGAACAACGCATAGAAGTTCCTATTAGTCCAATAGTTTTATAATCTTTATATGGAATATCAGATAATGTAGTAATTACTATTTCATTATTTTTATTTATCATTTTATTTTTTTAATCCTTTTTATATTTATAATATATTAAAAATTCATATTTTCTATACTCTTTATTTTTTAGTTAATATTATTTTATATTTCTAATTTTTCTTTTGTTTTTGATATTTTTTAGCTTTAATAACAAAGATAATAAAAGGTCTAAAACCTAATTTTAATAAATTATTTAATCCTCATTTTAATATTTATTTATTTTCATTATAAACTTCTAAGAAAATTTGAGAAGTAGTTTTATATTGAGAATCATTTTTATTACTTATTTTTTTAGATTGGATTTTCTTTTTAATAATTTCATCTACTATTTCTTTTCTTTTCTCAGGTTTAAGGTTATCAAATCACTTTTCACCTTTATTAATCAAACCTAATTGGTTTCAAGTATAAGTATTCCCGCCATCATTATCATTTCCTTGTGAGTTTCTTACTATAATTTCCATATTAGCATCTTTATTATTTGAAAATTCTTTTGTAATACAAATATCATAACTTCATTTTCTTTTATTTTGATTCATTTTAATTAGTGTTATAACACTTGTTGATTCTTCAGTATTATAAGTTTGATATTTTTTTCTTTGTATGACATCTTGAAAAACTTTAAAAATTTCATTTCTTATTTTTGTTGGGTTTTTTGGATAAGATTCAGATTCAGAATTTTTTGTCAGAATCATTAAATAGTCAAGATCATATTCTCCATTACTATTTTTAATATTAAAATTATATTTATCAGATCCAGCACTTTTTATAATAAATTTATATTTTCTATTTAATAATTCTCTAACTTCTTTTATTATTTGGATAAATTCATTTCTTGCTACTTTTGTTTCTTCATTAGTTAATAATTTAAACATACATATTCCTTATTTTAATTTTTTATTAATATAAAATTATAAACTATGGAAAAAAAGAATACAGATTTATTAAATAAAATAAATGAACATTGAAAGAAAAATAGTGAATTAGAAAATATTTTTCTTTCAAGAGGAGAAACAAAATTATGTTTTATATACGATTTGATTGACAATAAAATTGAAATGAAAAGTGATGATTCAAATATTTATTTAGAAGTTTATATTTTCTTTATTAGAATGAGACGTTTTATTTTTAAATGAACTAATTATATTGAAGATAATTTAACAGGTATTTATGTTGATAATATTAAAAATAAAAGTAAATCATTAAAAAAAATACTTTGTAAAAAATCATTCAGTGACAAAGCAAAATATTTTTTTAAAAAAGATGATTTTTTTAATATTTATAATAAAATTAAAAAAATAAACACATTTAAATCAATTGAAGAATATAAAATTTATTTAGATAAAATAATAAATTTGAGAAATTGGATTTCTCACATAGATTTGTTTTTCTTATATATGTATAAGAAAGAACAAAAAGATAAAAAAGATGAAAAAAATCAAGTTACAAATATTTTAGAAATAAAAGAATTATTAAAATATTTTTTACATGAAAAATTATCAATTCCAAGATTAGAAAAAAATTGAGATTCTTTTGATGATCAATGAAAAAAAACAATTGAAAAAACTGAAGAAATTTCTTTAGAGAATAAAGAAGAGTTAGAAAAAATTATTGATAAAATATTGAAATTTGATTTTTCTTTAGTTAATTTTTTTAATAAGGAAGATATATTAGATTAATTCTTTTAAAAAACCAATATTAATAAAAACTAAATTCTTATAAAGAATTTAGTTTTTATTATTTTTCATCAATATCTATTAGATTAGTAATTTTATATTTAACTAAATCAAATTTATATTTTAATACTTATGAAGTATATATATTCAAATCATTGTTTAAGTATTCAAAAATAATTGATTATTTCTTCTTATTTTTAATCAAATTGAGATAATTGAAGAACATGGTAATAAGCAGATGTTAAAGTATTTTCAAATTTAATAGTAGCATCACTTTCTCCACTAATAACATGTGCTATTTCATGAATAATTGTATTGAATAATTCTTTTTTACTATGAAGTATTTTTTGTACTATTTTTATTTTATTCTCTTCTGGTGAATACAAACCAATAGCGTTCGGATGATCTTTAATTTTCTCAAATGTTATCGATGAAGATATTTTTTTTCACTCAGGTCAATAAATGCTTAATTCCTTTGTTTTTTTAATAACTCAATCTCAATTTTTAAGTTCATCATTCCCTAAATCACTATTTTCAACTTCTTCAACATTATAATTACTAATAAAATCATTTCCAAAATTATTTAAAGTATATTTTTCATATATTCCATCTTTTTCCAAATTTTTATAATCATTTGAATTAATTCAAATGACTTCGTAACTTTTATCAAGTGCATAACTTTCAAAAGCAGGATTTTTTAAATTATCTTTTGAACCTACTAATAACTTTCTTTTAGAATTTTTTAAAACTAATTTTTTAACATCAATTAAACTTCACTCACCTTTATCATAATCATCTCTTGTATTTATTAATCGATCAATTAAATCTTGACTACTCTTGTTAATATTTGATTTCAAAATTGAAATTACATTATCCCTAAAAGCATCTCTTGATACATTTTTTCTTTCCCTATTTAAAGATTTATTTAATTTATTATTAACTTCTATAATATTATAAGAAAATAAAAAATTTTCATCTGTTGATATTTTCATACCATTAACATAAATTTCAGCAATTTCTTTTTTTAAATAAACCTCACCTTTTTCACTTGAAGAAAGTTTTATATTATCATTTAGCTTTAAAAAGTTAGATAATGTTTTTTTATATTCTTCTTCACTAATATTTTCAATAATAATTTTTGTTCCAAATTCAATTTTATTAGTTATATCACGCTGAATATGTAGAGTTTTTATTTCTTCAACCATACCTTTTTTAATTTCTGATGTTGGTGAAAAAAATCCATTTTTACTTTGAAAAACAACACTTTTTTTGTTATTTGTTAAAACAGCAATAGCATCTTTAAGTCCGATACCAAATTTACCTATTATTCCTTTTGTTTGTTTTTTTTCATTATTTTCATTTTGAATAAAATCATTAGAATTTAAACCTCTACCAAAGTCTTCGATAGTTAAAATTTTACTTTCTTTATTTCAATCAATTATTGGAAATTTTGTTTTTGTTATTACACTTTCATCAATTGCATTTGCTATCAATTCTCTCAAAGCGTCTCAAACATTCCAATCACTTAAAATGTCTTTAATGTTTAAATCAAAAATATTATTTTCTTCGTTGTTCATATTTTTATTCCTTTTTTTATAATTTTAAGTTCTATAATTTCTTTTTCAATATCATATTTTTCATGTTCATTTTTAAAAAAATAAATAACTATTTTTACTCCTTTATAGACAATGAATATAGTTTTCTAAGAAAAATTTTTTCTTAATGTCGGAAAGAGCCATGTTTATTTATATCAAAATCTAATCAATAAAATAAAGAATAATAAAATTAAAGATTATTTTCTACCTCTAAAACTTCTTCTTTTCTTTCTTCTAATTTTTTTAATATTTTTTCAGCTTTAATAGCAAAAATAATAGAAGCTGCTGCTCCTTGAATAATAATAGTCATTACTACTCAAAGCATTTTATCCTTATTGATTTCTTCATTTTTTCAATCGGTAATAATAATTTTAAAAGCTAATTCAATATCATGAACAAATAATATTATTAATCCAATTACTATAAGAATAGTTCCAGCAGTATTAGTATTAGCAAATGCGGTTAAAATAGCCCCTGTAATTTCAAAGATAAGAATAATAGGAAGCATAATATATGATGTTATTTTGATATTTTTTAGTTGTTCTTTAATAGATTTATTTTTCATTTTATTACATCTCTTTTATAATTTAAATTCAATGATTTATTAATTATCAATACTTGTATTATTTTCTAAAATTTCATTACTTTTTTTAACAAAGATAAAAGAAGGTATAGGTCCCAATATTGATATATTCATTAATCCTAATTTTCTTTTTTTAAGATTAATTTCTTCATTTTTTCAATCTGTTTTTACTATTTTAACAGCTAAATAAATATCAAAAATAGTACCCATTAAAATAAAAAATCCTATTATTGTTCAATAAATTGTAAAACTTTGTCAAGTTTCTGGATATTCAACAAAGTAAAGACTTATTTTAACGATTGCAGATATAAAAATAGCAATCATAAAAATTACTGAAATAATTGAAATATTTTTAATCTTATTAAGATCTTTTTTAATAACATCCATTTTATTTCTCTAATTTATCTAAAGCAGTAGTAGCAAAAATAAAAGAAGATATTGGTCCCAATAATAATAATGTTAATAAACCTCATAGTAATTTATCATCATTTATTTGTTTATTTTGTCAGTCAATAGATATTATTTTAATACCTAATACTATAGAAATAATAACTGTTACAAAAATTCCAATAATTGTAAAAATAAGGACAATGCCAACAATTGATAAAGTTCTTATTTTAGTTGCTTCCTCAATAAGTGGATTAGCAACTATTTCTAAATTTTCTGATTCCATATTTTAATACCTCATATTCATATTATTAAAAAACTATTTTCTTTATTATATAATTAGATTCTTTCAAAATCTTCAGGAAAGAAATCATCAATAGATCGATCAATTTCAATAGATTTATAAATATTCATAGATTTAATACAAAATATTAAAGAAGCTACGGGACCTAATATAAGAAAAATTAATACATGTCCAAAACTTGCTCTTTTTAAATAATTCACTTCATTATTTTTTCAATTAGTAGTAATAATTATAATTCCAAAAACAAAGAAGTTAATAATAGCAGAAATAGTTACAAAAAAAGCACCTGTAATAAAACCGGGATTATAAGTATAAATATCACCACCAGGAGGAATATTAGATTTATTAAAAGAGAAACACAATATTCAACCTAATGTAAGCGTAAATGTTAAAAAAATTGATATTACTAACATAATAATAATTTTTTTTAATAAATATGATTTTTCATCTTCTGTCATTCTGCTCATTTATATATCCTTTTTAAAAAAATAAAATAATGAAATTATTAAATTATTTAACTTATAAATTATAGTATTTTTATCTAATTTATATAAAGCAATATTAGAAAAAAGTTAATAAGTAATGAATTTTGATAATAATTATTTTATTTTTAACTCTATTCATCTTCATAATCTTCTTCATCATTTTCGATTATTTGATTATATTTAGGTTCTTCTTTTTTATATGTTTCATCATCTAAAATACCATCAATAGATTTATAAATTTTTCTAGATTGAACAGAAAATACTAATGAAGCTATTGGTCCTAATAAAAGTAACGTTAGAATTCCTCATAGAATTTTTTTACTATTAATTTCTTCATTTTTTCAATCAGTAGCTAAAATTATAATTCCTAAAATAAAATTAAGAAGTGGAGTAATTGAAAATAAGAAATAAGGTATTATCATTAGTAGTGGACTTAACATATAATCAGGATGATCTACAACAGCAATAATTACAATCATAAGTACTATAGCTAAAGGAATTGTACATATTGAAATAATCGATAATATTATAAAAATAGAAAGTTTTTTCATTAAAGATTCTTTTTTAATATTTATAATTTGATTCATTTTTAATCATTTCTTTTTAAAATAATGCATTGAAATGTATTATTCAATTTTCTTAATAAACATTATCAATTATAATATAAATAATTATTTTATTTTTAAGATTATTCATATGTTTCTTTTTCCTTGATTATGATTATGTTATTCATTTATTTAAATTCCTATCTTTTATACTTCTAAAAATATTTAAAATAAATAAGTAAAAAAAAAGAATATAAGTAATCTATTTTACCTATATTCTTTTTTTTTTACTTATTTATTTTATAATCTTTTAATTATTCTTCAGTATCATCATCTTCTACATCAACAATAATACTATCATCATATAGATATATTTTTCTAGATTGAACAGAAAATACTAATGAAGCTATTGGTCCTAATAGAACTATTGAAAAAATTCCTCATAGAATTTTACTATTATTAACTACATCATTTTTTCAATCAGTAGCCAATATCAAGATTCCTAAAATAAATGGAATAATAGAAAAAATTGATAATACTACTCAACCTAATCATGCTAACATAATTGGTAAGAATAAAAAAAGTATTCCGCCAAAAGGGATTCCAACTATTGAAATAATTGATAGTATCATAATAATTTGAAGTTTTTTTACAAAAAAAGAATTATCTTGTTTTATTTGCTCACTCATATTTTTCCTTTTTATTTAAATATTAAACAAAATAATTATAGTTGTAAAAAATTAAAAAAATAAAAAAAATGAAAAAAAGCAAGATTTTTCAATTTTTAATATTATATTTTAAATTAATTTCTTAATCTTAGCTAAGAATTGATCGTGATTATAGATGAAATCATTATCAATAAATTTCTCTAAATTCTTTTTAATACTAGTCATTCCCTTACCATCTGCTAATCAAATAAATTTTAAATTATCAATTTTTTTAATTAATTCATTATATTCATTATATTCTTTAGCATTTGAATTTATTTTAGAACCACCAGCATTAAATCATGAACTTTCAATTAAGATTATTTTATTAGTCTCAATATTTTTAATTACTAAATCAAACCTTTTATTATCTAATAATTCAATCTCACCATTTTTTAAAACAATAGATTGAGTGTTTATTATTATTTCTTTTCGGTCTTTAAATATATTTCTTAATTCAGTTTCAATATATAATTCAGGTTTTAAACCACCTCTATTTTTACGAGCATTAGTATCCATTCCAACTTCTATACCATAACAATAATCAACTAAATTTTTAATACTTCCATTTGATAATAAACTAATCATATTAGTTTTATTAAGTAAATTTTTAACACCTTCTTTTGTTTTGATAAATTCTAAGATTTCAACATCAATACCATCTTCAACAACAAGCATCTTATTTTCTTTAATTGCTAGAATTAATAATAGTGTTTTAAAACATTCTTTATTGCTTTCTCATAAGTGATCTATTTTATTCATAGTTTCTTCAACTGAATTTCCTAAAATATAATTTAAAGCATTTAAATCCATTTGGATTTTATTCATATTATTTTGAACTTTATAAACATCAACAAGTTGATCTAATGTTCTATTTGTTAATGTTAAAGTTTCAATATATTTTTCTAATTTTTTATTCATAATTAATCAGGTCATTATTATTTTCAATTACTTTATTAGTAATTAATAATAACAACTTCATCTCCTGTTAATTTTCTTAAATTTCCATTAGAATTAATACTTCTGTTAGTTTTAATAGAATCTATTTTAAAATTTTTATAAAGTTCTCTAATTAATTTAGTATTGTGATTAGTAGCCATTCACTTCACACCTTTTTTATCTAAATTAATTAATTTATTAGCTAATTCTTTTTGATTTTCTTGGTTAAAACCACCTTTGCTATAGCTTGTAAATCCATTTACTCCAATTTCATAGTCATAAGGGCTATCAACAAAAACAAAATCACCTTTTTTAGCATTTGATATCGATTTTAAATAGTCTATATTTTGAAATTTAATTTTATTACTTTTGAAATATTTACTTAAATTTAAAAGGTTTTCTTTAGTATAAAGGTTTAATTTTTCCTTTGATACTCCATTATAAGGAACATTGAATATTCCTTTACTATTAACACGATAAAGACCATTAAAACATGTTTTGTTTAAATAAATAAACCTAGCAGCAATTTCAATATTATTTCCAAATAATTCATCTCTCATTTTATAAAAAAACTCTTCACTATGTTTTTCTTTATAAGAATCTAGTAATTTTATAAGTTTATTTACATTATTTTTAATAACTTTATAAGTTGTAATAAGTTCTGAATTAGTATCATTTATAACAGCTTTTTGTGGTTGAATATGAAGAAACATAGCCCCACCACCAACAAATGGTTCATAATAAGAACTAATTTCTTCATTTTGCAACATATTAGGTAGTAATTCATTCAAGTAATTTTTAATTACGTTTCTTTTTCCACCAACTCATTTAACAAATGGGGTTAGATTAGAAGAAAGTCTCTCTCTCTCTCTCTCTCTCTCTCTCTCTCTCTCTCTCTCTCTCTCTCTCT